>NZ_JBVPZA010000001.1:0-738645 GCF_055703065.1 Hydrogenophaga sp. L310 | reverse complement strand
AGAAGTAGTCGTTCCAATGCCAGACCACCGAGAAGATCGAGAACGCCAGCAAGGCAGGCATGGCCGTGGGCAGCATCACGCGCCAGACGATCTCCAGCTCACCCATGCCGTCCAGCCGCGCGGCATGGATCAGGTCGTCGGGCACGGTGCGAAAGAACTGCCGCATCAGGAAGATGCCGAACGCCGACACGCTGAAAGGCAGGATCAGCGCGCCCATCGTGTCGAGCAGACCTGCGTGGTACAGCATCACGTAGAGTGGGATGGCCGTGGCCTGGTACGGCACCATGAGCGCAAGCATCACCAGGCGCCATGCCCACGGCTTGCCGCGGAACGACAGCTTGGCGAAGGCGTAGGCGGCAGGCAGCGCCACCAGGATCTGAAGCACCAGGATCCCCGCGCAGACGAGAACGCCGTTCCACAGGTAGCGCAGCAAGGGGACCTTGGTCAGCGCCAGGGTGTAGTTCTCGACCGCGGCAAAGCGCGTCGGAAAGAGATGGATCTCGCTGCCGAAGATTTCGTCGGCGGGCTTGAGCGAGGTCAGCACCATCCAGATGAAGGGCATCAGGAAGACGAGCGCCACGGCCATCAGGACCCCGTGGCGAAGGATCCGAAAGGAAGGAGAAGGACGTTTCATGCGTAGTGCGTCCGGCGCTCCAGCGCGGCGTGCTGGATCTGGGTCAAGAGGAAGATGCCTGCAATGAAGACGACCGTCATGGCGCTGGCGTAGCCCATGCGGAAGAAGCTGAAACCTTCGGTGTAGATCGTGTGGAGCAGCACCTCGGTGGCCTTGTTCGGCCCGCCCTTCGTGAGCACATGCACGGTGTCGAAGACCTGCAGGGCGCGGATGGCGCACACGGTGATGACGAACAGGGTGGTGGGGCCCAGCAACGGCCAGGTGACGAAGCGGAAGCGATCGAAGGGGCGTTCGATGCCGTCGAGTTCTGCCGCATCGCGCACGTCGCGAGGAATGCCCTGCAAGCCGGCCAGGAAGAACACCAATGCCAGCCCCGACATCTGCCAGATGCCGATCGCGGCGAGCGAGTACAGCGCGAGCCGCCGGTCGTTGAGCCAGTTCTGGGGCGAGAGGCCGACCTGCATCAGCAGGTGATTCACGAGCCCGGCGCTCGGATGCAGCAGGAACTCCCACACGACCGCCATGGCGATCAGCGTCGACGCGGCCGGCATGAAGAAGGCGGTTCGGTAGAAGCCGCGTCCCGACCGATCGGACTCGATCAACAGCGCGAGGCTCAGGCCCAGCACGATCGAGCCCCCGGTGACGAGAACAAGGTAGACGAGGGTGTTGGCGACGGACTTGCGGAACACCGCGTCCGACCAGAGTTCGGCGTAGTTCTGCAGGCCGACCCAGTTCAGCGTGGTCGCGCCGAACTGCCAATCGGTCAGCGACATCAGAACGACGGCCAGCACGGGGATGAACAGCAGAACCGTCGCAAGAAGTCCCGCGGGTGCGAGAAGCGACGCTGTGGAGAGGGGATGGATGCGCATCGTCGGCTTTCAGGCAACCCGGGCCAGGACGTCGCATCGATCGATCGACAGGCGCTGACCGCCTGCGTCGAAGACATGCAGCGCTTCCCACGGGACCGTGACCTCGAACTCGGCCCCTGCGCGCGCAGCCGTGCCGGCCGGGAGGCACACGATGCAGGCCTCGCCCTGGCTCGGCAGGGTCAGCGTGGCCATCAATTCGGTGCCCGCATATTCCACATGGCCGACCACGCCGCGCACGGTGAGGCCAGGCGCCCTCGCCAAGGTGACCGCCTGGGGCCGGAAGGCGACATGGCAGGGTCCGCTGTTCCCCGGGGTAGCCGCGATGCGTTGCGCCAGGCAATGGATCTCGCCGTTGGCGAGGATCTCGCCCGGCACGACGTTGATCCGCGGCGCGCCGACGAATCGCGCGACTTCGAGGCTTCGGGGTCGCATGTACAGATCTTCGGGTGGCGCGACCTGAAGGATGCGGCCTTCGCGCATGACCGCGACACGGTCCGACATGGACATCGCTTCATGTTGATCGTGGGTGACGTAGATGAACGTCACGCCCAACTGGTCGTGAAGCTGGCGGATTTCGGCGCGCAGCGCATGCCGAAGGTTGGCGTCCAGGTTCGAGAGGGGCTCGTCGAACAGGAAAACGGAAGGGTGGCGAACCATCGCACGCGCCAGGGCAACGCGTTGGCGCTGGCCGCCTGAGAGATGCGCCGGCTTGCGATCGAGCAATCCGTCGATGGCGAGTCGTCGTGCGACCTCCTGCGCGCTGGCATGGATGTCGGCGAGCCGTCGCCGCACCCCGGGGGACACCAGGCGTGCCCCCGGCAGGCGACCCCAGAATCCGAGGCCACGCATCACCAGTGGCATCGAGATGTTCTCGCGGACTGTCATGTGGGGGTACAGCGCATAGGACTGGAACACCATCGCGCAGTCCCGCGCGCTGGGCGACAGGGCGAGCAGGTCGCGGTCTCCCATGCGGATCGTGCCCGTGTCGGGCGTGTCCAGGCCGGCGATCAGCTTCAGCAAGGTGGACTTGCCGCAACCGGATGCGCCGAGCAGGGTGAGGAATTCGCCGTCGCGCACGGTCAGGTCGAGTTCCTGAAGAACGGCAGCGCTGCCGAAGCGCTTGGTCAGGCCCGAGATCTGGATGTCAGACATGGTGAGTCGTCTCCGCCGTTGACTGAGTCGATGTCCGGGCGGCCATCCAGCTGTGGAATTCCGCGTAGTCCGAAAACGCGACGACGTACGGGCGCAAGTCGTCGGGGTTGGCCGCGTAGCCGCCCAGGTGAGCCGCCAGCCGTACGCCGGCGGCCTGGGCACATGCCGCGTCGATGCCGGAGTCCCCGACGAAGAGAACCGTCTGCGGCGTCGCGCCCAGTTGGGTGAGTGCGAGGTGCAACGGCGCGGCGTCCGGCTTGGGATGCTCGGCATCGCCCAGGCCGACGATCACATCGAAGAAGCCGGTGAGTGCTGCCTTGTCCAGCAGCGTGCGTGTCGAGTCCTGATCGCGGTTCGTGCAGATCCCCAGGGCGATGCCCTGCGAACGAAGCATCGACAGAAGCTCGAGAGCACCGTCGTATGCCACCGCTTTGTGCAGCCAGTGCGATGCATAGCGTTGCTGGAAGGCCTTCTCGAGGCGCGAGGCCAGCGCGAGTGGCACAGACGCTGTCTGAAGCCGGAGCGCGCTCTGGAAGAGGGCGGTGATGCCCTGGCTCAAGGCCGGACGAAGATGCTGCGGCTCGATGGCCTGCAATCCGGCCAGCACAAGTACCTCATTGGCCGCCGCTGCGAGGGAGGGAAGGGTGTCGAAAAGGGTTCCATCGACATCAAAGACGACTGTTCGTATTTGATCGTTAGTGTTCATGAACTGGATGTTACGAACATGATGAGTCAAACTCGTGACAAATACGGGCGGTACAGTTTCCGCACCGATCACGCGCACACCTCGCGCGTCAACCGTCCTGAGATGCAAGAAAACAGATGCTCAAAGCAGCTCGCCAGAAAGAAATCGTCGCCCTGTTGCAAGGAGGGGGCGTCGTCGAAGTCAGCGTGCTGGCTGAGCGTTTTCAGACCTCGCCCATCACCGTGCGGCGCGACCTCATCGAATTGCAGGAGCGGGGTGTGCTGGCCCGCACGCGAGGAGGGGCGATTCCCGGCAACGAGGTGTATGCGGAGGGTTGGGCGCGTTACGAGAGCGTGAGCTACGCGGAGCGGGAGAGGGAAAACTACCGCGAGAAACGAGCCATCGCAGAACTCGCAGCCCAATCCGTGTCGGACGGTGATTGCATCCTGGTCAACGGTGGGACCACCTGCCGACACCTCGCGGAAGCGCTGCGAGGTCACCACCATCTTCACGTCGTGACCAACGGACTCACCGTCGCGATGGAGTTGAGGGTCGGCAGGGATTCATGTAAAAAACCGCAGAAACGAACTTAACCCTATGATTCCATTGGAATAATGGTGGCCTCGAAATCCAGTCGTCCGATCTTCCGCCGGAAGTCGAGTGTGTAGTCCCCAAACCGATTGATGTGGGCCGTGCGGAACGGCGCGAGGCCACCCAGGATCTCCGGCGTGATCTCGGTGCCTTCGTCGCGAAGCTCTCGCAGTACACGTGTCATGCCCACCACGTTGTGCAGGATGATCATGTTGGCCACGAGGTGGTTGTACTTGATCACCTTGCGCTGCTCGTGCCGGATGTTCTCGGCAATGATCCCCTCTCCCCCGAAAAACGACCAGCCGGCAAAGCCGTTGAACTGCTCGCTCTTGTTGGTTTCGGCGTGGATCACCTTGCGCAGTCCGACGTCCCCGATGTAGCTCAGCAGGAACATGGTCCGGATGACTTTGCCGAGTTCGACGAACGCGAAGTACAGCTTGTTCTTGCGGCTGTAGGTGCCGAGCCGGCGCAGGATGGCCGATGGCGTGATCTTCCCGGTCTTGATGGACACAGCCACCCGCAGCATCGCCGGCAAATGCAGTTCAATCAACTGCCAGTCGATCACGTCGCTGAACAGCGCATTGATGTTCTGGTACACAGCGCCCGCCTGCGGGCGATGGAACTTCAGATCCTGAATGCCCCGGATGCGCGGCATGAGCTGGATGCCAAGCAAGTGAGCCAGCGCAAAAACCGGGTAGCTCTGTGCCTGCGTGTCACCGTGGATCGTGTCGGGCCGAATGTCGGACTCGTTGCTCATCAGCCCATCCAGGATGTGGATGCCCTCATAGGTGCCACAAGAAATGAAGTGACTGAACAGTGCGATGAACTTGTCGGAGACATGGTAGTAGCCGATGCCGCCGTAGCCGCCATAGCGGATGTGGTGCTCGGACAGCAGGTTTTGCTCGTACAGGTTCCACTTGGTGCCATCGGCCGACGCATGCTTGCCGGTGCCCCAGTAACCGGGCAGTTCGAACTTGTTGTAGGCGTTGATCACCTTGACGATGGCCTTGTCCAGAAGTTCCTCGCTAACGTACTTCAGGTTCAGCCAGGAAATCTGACGCCGGCTCAGACCTTTGATCGATTTGGCGGTCTGAACGGGTCCCAGGTTGCAGCCATAGCAGAACAAGGTCGTGATCACGCGCATGCGCAAGTCCTCAAGGCGGCTGTCGGTCCCCGCGAGTGGGCGAAACAGCTTGTGAAGGTCCAGCCACCGCTCGGTGTCGATCATCACGTCAACGATGCTGGCCGCCTCCATCCGCTCGGTGATCATGCCGTCGATGCGCGCGGCCGCCTCGACGATGTCGGAGCGCGGTGGTTTTCTGAGGATCAGGCGCCCATCGACGATTTCTGCATGGGCGTTTTCCGGGAAACCGGCATCGATTTCCGTGGCTCGCAGCGCCATGGACGTTTTCAGCTTCGACACGAAGGCGCCGGGCTCCGTCTCGATGCCCGTGACCTGCCCATAGTCGTCCAGCTCGCGTTCAAAGGTTTCGTCGTCGACCAACTGCTCGCGGTAGTCGTCGTAGCGCTCCCCGAACTTGATGAAGAGGTCTCCGGACTTCAGATCGTCCTTGACGGCGTGCATGACGGCCAGCTCAAAATACCGGCGGCGGACGGACTCCGCGCGGCCCTTGCCTGCCGGTTTGACCAGCACAAGCTTTCTCCACTGGGCCGACATCCAGCGCAAATCCGTGTCTTCACTCAGGCCCAGCACGTCCAGCGGCACGGTGTCGGCGCGGTTGTCGCGCAGTTTGGAGAGGGCTTCCATCAGCCGCTCCACCACCAGGTCCTCGCTGCTGGCCTTGGGCGACGCGATGTCGATGCAGTTGAGCAGCTGCGCTCGCACCATCTTGTACGGCTGCAGCAGGAACGGCAGGTGGTTGCGCCCGGCATAGGCCAGGTGCTGTTCGCATTCGTTCAGCAGCTCGTCCACCTCGGCCACCAGGGTCGTGCTGATGGCTTCGACGCGCTGGGTGTCGGTCCCATCCAACTGGTAGGCGCCCAGAATGTCCTTGAGCTGCCCGACCAGCATGTCGGTCTTGTGGACTCGCTCCTGCTGGAAGGACAACAGTTTCTGCCGGGCATTGTTCTCCAGGTTCTGCATCAGGCGGATGAACAGGTCGGCAGCGTCGTCCAGCGACTGGGCGTGCTGCGCCCGGATGAAGATCACCGCCAGCGCATATCGCTTTTGTGGCTTGAGCTCGGCCATCTCGGTGGCATTGAGCGCGCGCGCCAGGAGCCGGAACTGCTTGAGCTTGGGTACCGGAACCTCGGGCTTGGGCAGCAGTTCGACCAGGTGCTGCAGACGCCGGATGTGCTGGATGTAGGTGCGCGTTTCCTTGTTGGTGGGCCGCTTGGGTTCGCGCTTGAGCATTTGCCAGGGGGACGCCGACTCGCCCGTGACCGTCTTGAGCAAGCCATCGATCAAGGCCTTGGTCTGTACCGTCAGTTGCCCGGCGATGGCGGAGAAATGCTGGTTGTTGCTCTTTTCTCGGGCACGAAACGCCATCCGATCCAGCGTCGAGAAAGCGGGCAATTCGTAGCGGTGGTGGACCAACTCCTCCAGCATCACGTTGATGATGTCGGCCACGGCGTGTTTCGTCTCGGCCGCGGTGTCCGCCACCACCTCCAGCCAGGCGTACCCCGCCGGGTTGAGTGGTTTGACGTTCAGGTGGCGGCGCAAGGCTGTGAAGACCACCATGCGCGAGCCCGAGGCCTCAAAGCGCTTGAGGTCCGCCAGCGCCGGCGCCCGCGGAACACCCGCGTGCTGTGCAACGTGTTCCCTGATCACCTGCGGCACATCGGCCAGTGCCAGAAAATACCCCAGGCGCTGGAAAACCTTCAGATGAATCAATGCTGCCACGCGAGGCAACGGCCGTTTGCCGACTCCCGCCACCAGCACCCGTTCTGCTTCGGTGGGTGTGTAGAGGTCGGCCAGCTCCCGCTCAGTGGGGTCAGGCTTCAGATGGGGATAGGCCGTCTCGTGAAGAGTCGTCATTTGCGAGGCCTACTCCGCTGGTGCATCGCGCCATCCGCCATGATTCCCGTCCCTTCAGTCCCAATACGCATCGGTGGCCGGCTCGTGAAACGTGGCCTCCAGCAAGCACTGGTTGTCTTCAGCGATGCGGTACATGTCATCGAGTAAAGCGGCAATCTCCTCTTCCAGTGAATCCCTGGATTCGTAGGGCACGGTCAGTTCGTACCGTGTGCCCTCGGTGTTCAAGCGTTGCATGGCGTAGCGCTCGAAGCAGGTCTGCTCGATCAGCCGCCGGCCTTTCGCCAGACCGCGCGACTGTGGGCTGAACCGGGCCAGCGACACAGTGACGCGCAGGATTGCCGATGGTGTTGAGGGCTCAGGCAGACGGGGCCCTTGGGCCTGTTCCTTGCCCTGCCCGGTCGGCGCGTGCATCGAAGGCGATGGCGACCGATCCGCTGGGGCCAGTGTTGCGAGACCCTCCTCAAACCGGGCCTGAAGTGTGCTGCCAGAGGCATCCAGATAGCGCATGGCCGATTTGACATCCTTCCAGCCCACATACTCCATGAGTTCCTTGACGTCCCAACCGCTGGCACGTGCCCATCCGGCAAATCCGCGGCGCATGGAGTGGCTGCTGTAGGTCTCGGAAGCGGCGACCCCGGCTTCGGTCAAGAGGCTGCGCAACAACGGGATCAGGCTGTTGGCATGCAGCCCTTCTTGACCGATTCGCCCCCAGCGGTCGATCTTGCGAAACACCGGGCCTTGTGTCAGGCCGGCCAGGCTGACCCAGGCATTGAAGGCCGTCACCGGACAGAGGCGGGACAGCGCCGGACATTTGTAGACGCGGCCCTGCATCTGCCGATCGCCCTTGCTGCGACTCAGGTAGCACGACAGCCCTTCGCCAGGCGAGACCTCCACGTTCTCCACTCGCAGGTTGACCAACTCGTCGGATCGGAACCCCCGCCAAAATCCCAGCAGCAGCAGACTGCGGTTGCGGGTGTGGCGAAGCAGCGCCGATCGGTCATCGCAGCGTTCTGCATTGCCGATGGCCAACTCCAGCCATTGATCGATCTGCTGGACGACATCGATCTCAAGGGGTCGTGCGCGCTTTTCTGCAACGGAGTGGACGGAGCGGATGCCTTTGAGAACCTGACGAACCAAGATTGCCTTGGTCGGGTCTGCAAAACCATGATCGACGTGCCAGCGGGACAGGGCTGCGAGTCGCTGCCGAAGGGTGCTGATGGCCAGTGTGGACGCATGATCGGCCAAGTAACGAGAGGTCGCATCTGCGGTTGTTGGCAGCAGGCCTTTCCATTCCACTTCGAAATGGCGAATGGCGGCGGCGTAGCTGCGGCGGGTGTTGTCGCGTTCAGCGGCCTCAATGTAGTGGTCAACCCGGCTCATGACTCCATTGTGCAGGGATCACCGTGGCAGCCGAACCGGGTCAACTCCAACTACACGGCGGAGAATCGCAAGCGCTCGGTTCGGTTTTGGTTTCGGTCGCGGCCTTGCCCCGCGCCAGGAATCGCTGATAACACTCCAGTCCGCAGAAGTGCTCCACATACTCTGCCCCTTCAGGCGTGAAGGCGGCATCGAGAGGGATGTCCTTGCAGCACGCGCAGCAAGAGACAAGATCGTTGGATGGCTCGCTCATGACGGTACTCCTTGTAAAGGTGGTGATGCAGGGTGCATACAGTTCGAACGCAGGTTGCTGAATGTGGCAAGAGTTTCCCTGTATCCCACTTCGATCAGCGCGTCGGCATGATCGAAGTCGAGCAAGCCGACCGATTGTGAAAAATTCGGGCGTACAAGCTGTATCCGGATGTCGCGCGACCTGTGCTGTTGCAAGCTGCACTGGTACTTGGTATCCAGGGCAATCATGAAGCTTCGCAGCAGTATCTTCAGCGGTGAGGCCAGTGCAGTTGAACGCCATGGACAACAAGTGCAAGAGATCATCAGTAGCTCTCGCGCACCGCAATCCAGTGCCTTGTCGAACGGCACGTTGTCGGCGACACCACCGTCCACATGCTGGTGCCCGGCAATCCAGACGGGTGGGAAAGCGCCGGGCAGGCTCATGCTGGCAATCACTGGGTCGATCAGATCGCCTTGCCGCTCGTGATAACAAGACTGGCCAGTCTGCAAATTGGTGGTCGTGATGATCAGCGAATGCTTGAGTTCCTCGAAGCATCTGATGGGGAGTACCTCATGGAGAAGACGTCGCAGCGGGGTGAATGTATATAGCCCCCCTGTTTCGCCTCGCAAGGCTCGCCAGTTCCACGCGAGCACATCGGGTTTTTTCAGGCCTCGCCATAGTTTCGCCAGCTCAGTTGGTGGCATCTCGGCTGAGATCAGGGCGCCGTTCAAGGCTCCCACGGAACTTCCAATTACCAGATCGAACGACACCCCCAGTTCGACGATTGCTTGATAGAAGCCGACTTGCATCGCGCCTCGCGCGCCGCCTCCACACAAGACAAGTGCCGTGTGTGCCGCAGCCTCGGTTTTCACGATCGTTCCCTGAAGGCTCGTAGCAGCCGCATGACGGAAAGGACGAACAAGCCAGTCAGCGCAAGGGCTGCGATGCCCCAGTGCTCCCCGATGAACGCACCAGCCGTTGTGCCGGCCAGCACAATGGCAAGAATCGGTAAATGGCAGGGACAAGTGAGCACGGCCAGCGCGCCCCACAGATAGCCGGTGAACGGCTTGGGTGTTTCGGTGGGCAAGTGCTCGGGGTTGTTCATGACAGACTCTCCACGTGTTGTGCTGGCTCGGTCGGCAGGGAGGCCAACTGCACATCCAGATCGGCCAGCGCCTCGCGCCGGCGTTCAACGAACTGGCGCAGCACGGCAAGCTGCGCTGCGGCCTGGTCGCCGTGCGCCGTATCGAGTGCCCGGCACAACCGAACCAGCGCATCGAGGCCGATGCCCGCCTCGAACGCCGCCCGCACGAAGCACAGACGCTGCAAGGCTGCCTCGTCGAACAGGCCGTAGCCGCCTGGGGTGCAGGCCACCGGCCGCAGCAGTCCGCGCAGCAGGTAGTCGCGCACGATATGCACGCTCACCCCGGCATCAAGGGCCAGCCGGGACACCGTGTAGGCGTTCATCGAACACCTCCTTTTTCTCACCCGGCGCAGCAGGAAAGCTGCTTCACATCCTTGTTGAAGGTCTGCGCCGTGAGTTTCAGTCCTTCGACCATCGTAAGGTAGGGGAACAACTGGTCGGCCAGTTCCTGCACCGTCATGCGGTTGCGAATGGCCAGCGCCGCCGTCTGGATCAGTTCGCCCGCTTCCGGCGCAACCGCCTGCACGCCGATCAAGCGCCCGCTGCCCACTTCGGCTACCAGCTTGATGAAGCCGCGCGTATCGAAGTTGGCCAGCGCGCGCGGCACGTTGTCCAGCGTCAGCGTGCGGCTGTCGGTTTCGATGCCGTCGTGGTGCGCTTCCGCCTCGCAGTAGCCCACGGTGGCCACTTGCGGGTCGGTGAACACCACCGCCGGCATCGCCGTCAGGTTCAGGGCCGCGTCGCCGCCGGTCATGTTGATGGCCGCACGAGTGCCGGCCGCTGCCGCGACATAGACGAACTGCGGCTGGTCGGTGCAGTCGCCAGCGGCGTAGATGTGTTCCACGCTGGACCGCATGCCGGAGTCGATGACGATAGCGCCTTGCGGATTGAGCGTGATGCCCGCCGCTTCCAGATTCAGGCTGCGCGTGTTGGGCGCGCGACCGGTGGCGACCAGAAGCCGGTCGGCGCGCAACTCGCCGTGTGCCGTCGTGAGCACGAATTCGCCGCCTTCATGAGTGACCTGGCTGGCCTGCGTGTGATCCAGTACCTCGATGCCCTCCATGCGAAACGCGGCCGTGACGGCTTCGCCGATGGCCGGGTCTTCGCGGAAGAACAGCGTGCTGCGCGCCAGGATCGTCACTTTGCTGCCGAGTCGGGCGAAGGCTTGCGCCAGTTCCAGCGCCACCACCGATGAGCCGATCACGGCCAGGCGCTCGGGGAGCGTTTCGCTGACCAGGGCTTCGGTGGAAGTCCAGTAGGGCGTGTCTTTCAAGCCGGGAATTGGCGGCACGGCCGGACTCGCACCGGTGGCGATCAGGCAGCGGTCGAACGCCACCACGCGCTCGCCGCCGTCGTTGAGCTGCACGACCAGGCTGTGGCCGTCCTTGAAGCGGGCGGTGCCGTGCAGCACGGTGATGGCCGGGTTGCCCTCCAGGATGCCTTCGTATTTGGCGTGACGCAGTTCATCGACGCGGGCCTGCTGCTGGGCCAGCAGCCGATCGCGCAAGATCGTCGGCGGTGTGGGCGGCATGCCGCCATCGAACGGGCTTTCGCGGCGCAAGTGGGCGACGTGGGCGGCACGGATCATGATCTTGGACGGCACGCAGCCGACATTCACGCAGGTGCCGCCGATGGTGCCGCGCTCAATCAGTGTGACCTGCGCCCCTTGCTCGACGGCCTTCAGCGCTGCCGCCATGGCGGCTCCGCCGCTGCCAATGATGGCGATATGCAAACCGGCGCCTGCCAGTACGTCACGGATTTTTTCTTCATCTTTGAAGTCACCAACCCGGATCAAGCCTTGATAGCCCAATGCGGCGATGGTGGCCAGAATTTGGTCGTGACTCACGGCGGTGTCCGCCATCACCTGTGCTCGGCTTTCGGGATAAGACACCACGGCGGATTTCACGCCAGGTATCTTTTCCAAAGCATCTTGGACATGGGTAGCGCAGGTTGTGCAGGTCATGCCATTCACGGTGACTTCGGTCATTTTTTTACTCCGTTGAATTTCGGGGTGCAGCAGGCATCAGCTTGGCGTTTTCGCTGGATGGCGTAGATGGTCAAGCCGATGAAAATCGCCAACGCAGGCAGCAGCACATAGTCCAGATAGCCGGTCAGCGCGGACAAACCGACCACGCCGAGGAGAATGAAAAGCACCGGTGTGAAACAACACAGTGCCACGAGAGCCGTGCCAATGACGCCGACGCGCAGAAGTGTCTTGGGATCTTTCATGATCAGTTCTTCACCGAAGATGGGTAGCCCGCGTCCTCGGTAGCCTTGGTCAACTTCTGCACGCTGGTCTTGATGTCATCGAAGGTGACGACGGCCTCTCGTTTCTCAAAGGTCACGTCAACCTTGCTGACGCCTTCGACCTTGGAAATCGCTTTCTTGACGGTGATCGGGCATGCGGCGCAGGTCATACCCGGCACAGACAGCGTGACGGTCTGGGTAGCGGCCCACACGGGGGCAATGACGGCGGCGAGCGCGAGGGAGGCAAACAGCTTTTTCATGGTGAACTCCTGTGATCAATAGAAAAATGGCATGACGTAGGGAAATCCGAGTGCGACCAGAACCAGCGCGGCCACGACCCAGAAAATGAGCTTGTAAGTCGCTCGCACTTGGGGAATCGCGCAGACCTCACCCGGTTTGCAGGCTTGCGCCGGGCGGTAGATGCGCCGCCAAGCAAAGTACAGCGCGACCAGCGCTGCACCGATAAAGAAGGGGCGATAGGGTTCCAGCACCGCCAGGTTGCCGATCCATGCGCCGCTAAAACCCAGGCTGATCAACACCAGCGGGCCGAGGCAGCAGGTGGATGCGAGCAGAGCGGCCAGACCGCCGGCGAAGAGCGCGCCGCGCCCGTTTTGTGCTTCAGACATACGCTTGTTCTTTCAAATTTGGTTGGTATGGCTTAAGCTTACTTCCGTAGTTGTGTACGGAGTCAAGCGATATGCAAAACAATTTTGAGAATCTGACCATCGGCGTTTTTGCCAAGGCGGCCGGGGTCAATGTGGAGACCATCCGGTTCTATCAGCGCAAGGGCCTGCTACCGGAACCGGAGAAGCCCTACGGCAGCATTCGCCGCTATGGCGAGGCGGATGTAACGCGGGTGCGCTTCGTGAAATCGGCCCAGCGGTTGGGCTTCAGTCTGGATGAAATCGCCGAACTGCTGCGGCTCGACGATGGCACCCACTGTGAGGAAGCCAGCAGTCTGGCCGAACACAAGCTCCAAGACGTGCGCGAGAAGATGGCCGATTTGGCGCGCATGGAGGCCGTTTTATCTGACCTGGTGTGCGCCTGCCATTCGCGGCAGGGGAACGTTTCGTGCCCGCTGATTGCATCGTTGCAGGACGGAGCAGGTCTAGCAGAGACGGCCATGCCTTAGCGTGCTTTTTTTTCCGTTATCTGTGACGGCTCCATGAGGCCATCCCCCGCAGCACAGCCAACCCCTCGGGCGCATTTTTTCAGCGCCTGGGTTCTGGGGCATGAGCCTGTTGAATGCCCATGACCTGCCTAAAACCAGCCTCACATTGAATAATCCACCATTACCCAATGTGAGATATTGGAAAATTCTGAATTTATTGACCGCCATAATAGTATGTAATATCATGGTACATACTACAGTACGAAATAAAGAGGTGAGCCATGGCCAGGGCCGGGATCTACAAGTCGGAAGTGCTACGCGCCCGCGATAAATTGCTGGCCACGGGGCGCAATCCATCCATTGATGCGGTGCGTGAAGAGCTGGGCACCGGCTCCAAGAGCACGATCCATCGCTACCTGAAGGAGATTGAGGAAGAGGAAGGCGGGGCCACCGGCACCCGGGTGGCCGTCAGCGAGGCGATCCAGGATCTGGTGGGCCGCCTGGCCGCCCGGGTCAACGAGGAAGCGGAAGAGCGGGTCACCGCGATGCAATCCAGGCACGCCGAGCAGCTCGCCGCACATCAACAAGCCGCGTCGACCCTGAAAACCGAGGCGCAGGCCACGCGCCAGCAACTGGAACAAACCCAGCGGGCATTGGCTGATGAAAAATCCGCGCATGCAAAAACCAGCGAGACACTGCGCGGCAAGACCTTGGAGGGCACGCAGCTCTCGCAACAGGTGGTTGATCTGCAGGAGCGCATCGCGGCCGAAGAAGGCCATCGCCAGTCGCTGGAAGAAAAACACCAGCATGCCCGCCAGGCGCTGGAGCATTTCCGAGAATCGACGAAAGAGCAACGCGATCAGGATCAGCGCAAGCATGAGCAACAGGTGCAGTACCTGCAGGCTGAGTTGCGCACCGTGAACGAAGCCTTGGCAACCAAGCAGCAGCAAACCGTCCAGACCCTTCAAGAAAACGCGCGCTTGTTGGGCGATTTGTCGCGTGCCCAAGGCGATCTGCACCAGATCCAAGAAGAGGTGCGGAGCCTGCGGCCGCTCAAGGATGAACTTGGGTTTGCGCAACGGCGCACCGAGGAGTTGGGTCGGCGCTTGGTTGAGCAGGAGGCGGCCATCCACCAGCTCAACGCCTCGAATGATCAGTTGCAGGCCAGGCTCAACGAGCTGACTACAGCAAAGCAACAGCTGGAACTGGCGCTGGTAGCAGCCAAGTCATCCGTCACGGCGCAAGAGCAGGTCGTGGCCAGCATGCTGGAGCGTTTCAGCGCTACGGTGCCCAGTCCTGATGCGGCCGCAAAGGACCCATTGAAGGGGTCGAAAAATCGGTGAAGAGGAATGAGAAAAAACCAACTGTGACAGGGACTTAAGCCTGTTTCTGCGGTTTTTTACATGAATCCCTGCCGACCCTCATCATGCGCGGCACGCTCTCGGAAGCATTTGGCCCCGCCACGCTGGACACCGACCGACTCATGCGCAGCCTGGGCATCCACGCGGCCGCCCGCGCGCAGCTGGCCGGTCTGACCGACGAGGCCCGCCAGGCCCTGCAGGCCTACAGCGACGGGGTGAACGCGTTTTACGCGCAAGGCAAGCAGGCGCTTTCGCCGGAGTTCCAGATCCTGGGGGTCAACCCGCGCGACGAGGCGGCCGCCGGTCGCTACTGGGAGCCGGTGGACAGCGTGGCCTGGTCGATCATGATGGCGCTGGACCTGGGGGGCAACTGGGGCAACGAAATCGCTCGCCTGACTGCCTTGCAGGTGCTGGACACGCCCCAGCTGTGGGAACTGTTTCCACCCTATCCGGGCGAACCGCCGGCGGCGAGCGCCGACCTGGCCCGGCTCTACCGCGAACTCGGGGTCTACCGGCCCCAGCCACTGGCGACCTCCGGGGCACAACCCGACGTGACCACGTTCGCCGCCCGCATCGGGCAGGACCTGCGCGACTGGGCCCACGAACTCGGCAACATCGAAGGCAAGGGCTCCAACAACTGGGTGGTGGCTGGAACGCGCAGCGTCAGCGGGCAACCTCTGCTGGCCAACGATCCCCATCTCGGCCTGAGCGCACCGGCCATCTGGTATTTCGCGCGGCTGCAGGCGCCCGATGCGAACGGGCTCAAGGGCATGGACGTCATGGGCGCCACGCTGCCCGGCACACCCTTCGTGGTGCTGGGCCGCACGCGCGAGGTGGCCTGGGGTTTCACCAACACGGGGCCCGACGTGCAGGACCTGTACCTGGAACAGATCAACCCCGGAAACCCGGCGCAATACCGCGTGCCGGCGGAGCAGGGCAGTGCCTGGGCCGATTTTGAGACCCGTGTGGAGACCATCCGTGTCAAGGGTCAGGCCGACGTGTTGCACACCGTGCGCCGCACGCGCCACGGCCCAGTGATCAGCGATGTGCCCGGTCGTACCCAGGCGCTGATCGACACCGGGCGCTACGCCCTGGCGCTGCGCTGGACCGCGCTCGATGCCGACAACCTCAACGTGCAGGCCACACTGGCTTCGAACCGCGCGGGTTCCGTGGCCGACCTGCTGGAGGCCTACCGCGACTTTCACGCACCGATGCAGAACGTCGTGGTGGCCGATCGCAGCGGACGCATCGCCTTCAAGGCGGTGGGCAAGATTCCCCTGCGTCAGCCAGGCAACGATATCCGAGGCGTCGCACCCGCGCCGGGCTGGGAGGCTCGCTACGACTGGGCGGGCTGGCTGCCCTATGAGCAGACGCCACAGGACGATGGCGGCAAGGGCTGGATCGCGACCGCCAACCAGCGCATCCACGGCCCGGACTACCCGCACTTTCTCACCCAGGACTGGGCCGCGCCCTACCGCCAGGAACGCATCGAGACCTTGCTGGCGCAGACACCGAAGCACGACATGGCCAGTTTCCAGGCCATGCACGCCGACCAGCAATCGGCCGCCACCTTGCGGCTGCTGCCGTTCCTGCAGAAAACCGCTTCCACCCACCCGCTGGCCGCTGCGGCGCAGGATGCCCTGAAAGGTTTTGACGGAGGCATGCGCGCCGACAGGGCGGCGCCGCTGGTCTACACCGCGTGGATCGATGAATTCACGCGCGGGGTCATTGGTGGCCGGCTGGGCAAGGAGCGCTTCGAGGCGATTTACGGCAAACGGCTGTTTCGCAACGCGGTCGAAGATCTGCTGGAGCGCGACGATGCCGGCTGGTGCGGGGCGGCTGGCTGTGCAGCGGCCAGCAGCGCCGCCCTCGGTCGTGCGCTGGACCGGCTGTCGGCAATGCAGGGGCCGGATGTGGCGGCCTGGCGCTGGGGAGCCGCACACCCGGCGATCTCGATCCACCGGCCGTTCAGCAACGTGGGCGCCCTGGCGCCGCTGTTTGAGGTCCGCACGCCCACCGGGGGCGATCCGTTCACCCTCAACGTGGGCCAATACCACCTGGACAAGGCCGACGCACCCTTTGCCAACCGCCATGCGGCCAGCCTGCGCGCGGTCTACGACCTGGCCGATCTGGACAAGTCGGTGTTCGTCTACCAGACAGGGCAGAGCGGCAACGTGTTTTCAGGCCGTTACCGTGACATGAGTGAAACCTGGGGAGCGGTGCAATACCGCCCCTTGCAGATGGAGCCTGAGCGCTGGGTCAGCAGCCTGCAACTCGTGCCCTGACGGCTGTTGCAGGATCGGGCTGGGCCTGTGTTCCAACAAAAGGAGGTGGCTGGCCGGTAGCCGGTCAACAGCGGGGAAAGCCCCCCGCTGTTTTGTCGCTTGCCTGGCTTATTTGAGGTTGCCGGAGAGGAACTGCGCCAGCCGCTCGCTCTTGGGCCGGGCCAGCACTTCGGCCGGCACGCCCTGTTCCTCGATGCAGCCTTTGTGCAGAAAGATCAGGTGGTTCGACACCTCACGGGCAAAGCCCATCTCGTGTGTCACCACCAGCATGGTGCGGCCTTCTTCGGCCAGCAGCTTCATCACACGCAGCACTTCGCCGACCAGTTCGGGGTCGAGTGCGCTGGTGGGTTCGTCGAACAGCATCACCTCGGGCTCCACCGCCAGCGCCCGGGCAATCGCCACCCGCTGCTGCTGGCCGCCGGACATGTGCGCCGGGTACTTGTCTTCCACGCCGCGCAGCCCCACCTTTTCCAGGTACTTGCGGGCCGCGGTCACGGCTTCGTCCTTGCTCTGGCCGAGCACATGCATCGGCGCCTCAATGATGTTTTCGAGCACCGTCAGGTGCGACCAGAGGTTGAAATGCTGGAACACCATGGCGAGCCGGGACCTTGCGCGCTGCAGCTGTTTTTCGTCCGCTGCCTTGAGCATGCCGTCTTTGGCCGTCACCAGCTTGAGCTCTTCCCCGGCCACGATGATCCGGCCGTGCTGGGGGCGCTCCAGCAGGTTCATGCAGCGCAAGAAGGTCGATTTGCCCGACCCCGAGGAACCGATGATGCTGATCACGTCGCCCGCGTGGGCGGTGACCGAAACACCCTTGAGCACTTCGTTGCTGCCGTAGCTCTTGCGGATGTCGATGGCTTCGAGTTTGGTGGTCATGGGTTCACAGGAAAGATTCAAGGGCTGAGCAGGTTGCCGGAACGGATCGGGGTGGCTCCGGCGACACGGCAGATTTCCATGCCGCTGGTGGCCCAGCGCAGGTTGTGGCGGGCGTACACCACGCCGTCGATCGAACTCTGGATGGGTGTGGTGCGCGGCGTGAGCGGGTCGATCACATGGGCCAACGTCTGCCCGGCCTGGACCACGTCACCCACCTGGGCAACAAACGCGATCACACCCGGATGAGGCGCATGCAGCGACTCCGTGCCGGCCAGCGGCGTGGCGTCGCACAGGGCTGGTGGGAGCTCGGGTACGGTGCCACCCAGCACGCCGACATGTTGCAGGTAGTGAAAAATCGCCTGCGCGTCCTGGTGCGCCAGCAGCTCGGACACATCGGTCTGGCCGCGAAGCTCCACCGTGGTGCTGGCGCAGGCCAGAGGCACTGGAAACCGGTCGGCAAAGTGCTCGCGCAGACGCCACCAGGGCCCCGAAAGCGCCTCATCAAACGAGATCGATGGCCCGGAACCCCTGGCCCACAGAAGCGCCCGCGCCCCCAGGAAACGCGCCAGCGGTTCGATCTGGTCGAGCATGGGCTGCTCCGCGTAGAGGTGCAGCACCGCTTCGTAATCGCAGTGCAGGTCGAGCACGATGTCGGCGTCGTGGGACAACTGCATCAATGTCTGGCGCAGGCTTTGCAATTCCGTTTGTGGCTTCTGGGCGTCCAGGGCGCGGCGCATGGCATCGCGGATCAGGCGCTTGTTCTGCTCGTCGTTCGAACCCAGTTGGTCGCCCAGTTCGTCCCTCACCAGGGCGAAAAAGTCCGGGTAGTTGCGGTTGAAGTTCTCCATACTGGCCAGCTCGAAGCGCCCGAGCTGGTGGTGCATGGTGGTCTGGTCCAGGCCGATCGGGTTGGCGAACGGCACCAGCACGACTTCGCCCAGCAGCTGTCCGTCGCACTCAGCGGTCTCCAGCAGTCCGCGCAAATGGTGGGCGACCAGCATGCCTGGCAGTTCATCCGCGTGCAGGCTCGCCTGCACATAAACCTTGGGACCCAGGCCCGGCTGCCCGAAATGCCAGCTGCTCAGGTGGCGCTGGGTGCCCAGTGCGGGCGAGAGGAGGGGGTGGTTGATCTGTTGCATAGCGACGTTCCTGGAGCACCAACACGCGGGGGGCGGGCCTTGACCAGGCTATGCCCGACGACAGGTATGAGGCTACCCCAGGAACGGTGGTCGTGTCAGTGGGCAATGGGGCGCAGATAGGCAAGAAAGCGGCGCTCCAGCAGCCGGAACACATACACCAGCGCGAAGGTCAGCATGAAATACAGGACAGCGACGAAGATGAACGGCTGGAACGCCAGGTAATAGGTCTTGTAGATGGCGTAAGCCGCATTGGTCAGGTCGTACAACGCGGGCACCACGCTGGCCAGCGAAGTCGCGTGCAGCATCATGACCACTTCGTTGGAATAGCCGGGCAGGGTGCGGCGCATGGCGCTGGGCAGGATCAGGCGGAACATCATGTTCCATTTGCCGAAGCCCGCCGCCTGGGCCGCCTCGATTTCGCCCGCCGGGGTTTCCTTGATGGCTCCGGCCAGCATTTCTACGGTGTAGGCACAGGTGTTGAGCGTGAACGCCAGCACCGCGCAGAAGAAGGGGTCCTTGAACCAGGTGAAAGGCCAGTGGGTGTCCCACAGGCCTTGCACCCACTCCAGCTGCGCGATGCCGTAGTAGATGAAATAGACCTGGATCAGAAGCGGCGTGCCGCGCACCACGTAGGTGAACAGCCAGACCGGCCAAGACACCCAGCGGTTGCGCGACACGCGCATCAGCGTGAGCGGCAGCGTCAGCAGGGCGCCCGCGATCAGGCTGACCCCGAGCAACTCCATGGTGGCAATCAGGCCGGTCCAGTAGAGCTGCAGGTTTTGCGGCTGGAAGATGATGGCAAACTTGTCCATCAGAAATTTCCCCGCTTGACGCCGACCGAATAGCGTTTTTCTGCCCGGCGCAGCAGCAGCAGGCTGATGCTGGAAATCAACAGGTAGAGCAGGCCGGCAAAGGCCATGAAGATGATGGCGGCGCCCGGGATCTGGCCACGCGCCGCGGCGCCCGCCTGTTTGGCCAGGTTGGTGATGTCGGCCAGTCCAATCACCGAGACCAGCGCGGTGGCTTTCAACAGCACCAGCCAGTTGTTGGTGAAGCTGGGCAGGGCAAAGCGCACCATTTGCGGGAGCACCATGCGCCGAAACGTGTAGAACCGGCTCATGCCAAAAGCCCAACCGGCTTCCGACTGGCCCTTGGGCACACTCATGATCGCGCCACGGAAGGTTTCCGTCATGTAGGCGCCATACACAAAACCGATGGTCAGCACACCCGCCACAAACGGGTTGATCTGCGGACCGCTGCGAAAGCCCAGCGCTTCCGCGATGTCGTTGACCAGAATCTGTCCGCCGTAGTACAGCAAGAGCATCCACACCAGATCCGGGACACCCCGGATCACGGTGGAATAGATGTCGCCCACCCAGTTGAGCCCTTTGTGGTGCGACAGCTTGGCTGCCGCACCGGCCAGACCCAGCAGGGCGGCCACGATGAGCGCGCCCAAGGACACACCGAGGGTGACCAACAGTCCTTGAAGGATGTTGAGAAAGTAGGTCGTCATCGGATCAGGCCCTTCGGGCGCTCAGGTTCAGGAACCCCAGAGATCCACGCCAGGGACGTGCTTCTCGGCGATTTCTTTCCACTTGCCGTTGTCGCGAATGGCCTTGATGCCGGCGTCCAGCGCATCCCGCAGAGCCGTGTCTTCCTTGCGGAGTGCCACGCCGACACCCGCGCCGAAGTACTTCTCAAACTCGACCGGGACGCGCTCACCGGCACAGGCATAGTCCTTGCCGTCGGGTGTGGACAGGAAACCGCCGTTGACTTCAACCACATCGGCCACGGTGCCGTCCAGGCGACCCGACTTGATGTCCAGGTAGACTTGGTCCTGCGCGTCGTAAGGCACGATCGTGGCGCCCGCGGGCTGCAGCTCACCCATGGCGTATTTCTCTTGCGTGGACGCCTTGAGCACGCCGATCTTCTTGCCCTTGAAGTTGGCCGCTTCGGCGCCCAGGTTCAGCGCCGACTTCACCACCACGCACGAAGGCGTGTTGTAGTACTTGCCCGTGAAGTCCACCGCCTGCTTGCGCTCTTCGGTGATCGACATCGAGGAAATGATGGCGTCGTACTTCTTGGCCTGCAGGCCGGGGATCATGCCGTCCCAGGCCTGTTCGACGAAGACGCACTTGCTCTTGAGCTCGTCGCACAAGGCCTTGGCGATGTCCACGTCAAAACCGGCAGGTTCGCCGGCTTCGGTCTTGTAGGTGAATGGCTTGTAGGTCGCGTCGATGGCGACGCGCAACTCGGGCCATTGACTGGTGGGGGCGGGAGCCGCGGCCGCTGGATCGGCCGGTGCCGGCGCAGCAGGCGCTGGCGCTTCGGTCTTACCGCAGCCAACCAACGTGGCTGCGCCAATCAGGCTCAGGGAAAGAAGCAGGTTTTTCATGAAGGTCCTTGGTCATCAAGTGTGTGGATCGACAGGATTGGCCTCCTGACGGGCGCACCAATTGTAGGTCTGGGCAGTCCAATTTCGGGGCATCGCCGGCAGGTGTTTCCCCGCATTGGCGACACCGGAAGCTTGGTATGCAATATCTGGGCCGAAAAGATGGGGTCTTCTTCTGTGTATTTAATTTTACATAATACACATCGTGGAATGTCACACAGTTCTAAAAAAGCAGGCCCGAAGCCTGCAAGAACTTTTCCACGAATCTACCCAAAAGCCGTCAACCGATGCCGATCCCGCCTGATGCACGGTTTCAATGTAACCATACTGCCGCTAGCTGTCAAACTTTGTGCCGCTTTCCCTGTCAAGTCATGCAATCTGGAGAACCGGGTTGCTGGGGGGCACCGGCATCACCCAGCGCTCCGGCCGGATCAGGACGACGGCGCTGAGCTTTCCGACCGGCACGCCACCACGTCCGAGCACCTGGTACCTGAGGATGTTGGTCTTGCCTGGGCCCATGAGGTGCCAGCCCGCCTTGATGACTTCGCGTTGTACCTGAAGGGCTTGTCCTTCAGCCTCGGCGTCGTTCACCGACTCCTCATCAGCCACATAGGCCTTGAACACCAGCGGTGACACCAGAGCCATACCTTCGGCCGTGAAGTGGATCATGGCGCCAGTCTCGTTGTACTTCAGGGCACGGCTGGCCAGACCCTGCTGCAGCCAGGTCAAGAACGCCATGGCCATGGAAGTGGGTTCAACCTGTTTGCTCGCCGTTTCATGAGGGAGTTCGGGCAGAAACGGTGTGAGAACCACTGGTGCATGTTGCATGCGCGGTGTGTGTGCCGGTTCGCTCCTAGGCGCCATGGATGGATGTCTTGCTCGTACCAGCAGCGGCCGGCGTTCGGGTGTCTCGGGAATGGCGGGCAGTTCGACTCGCGCGCGATCCGCAGGCGCACTCGGTGCCGGAGATGGTTTTGTCGCAGTTTTGGGTGCCTTTGCCGCAACTGGCGCAGGTGTTTGAGCGGATGCATGGGTCTTGCTCGCGGGCTGGGCCACGGATCGTTGAACCGCCTTGGGAGGCGCCTCGAACAGCGCAGCGTCATCCTCGAAGTCCAGCCACTTGCCGAAGCCATCGGGTCCACCCACCTGCAAAGGTTCCACATCTGAGGCCGCAGGTTTTGATGAATGGGTTGGTGCAACCGTGGGCTTGTCCGGCGGATTCTTGTCACCGGTCACCTTGGCGGCCTTTACCGGCGT
Source organism: Hydrogenophaga sp. L310 (assembly GCF_055703065.1). NCBI lineage: Bacteria > Pseudomonadati > Pseudomonadota > Betaproteobacteria > Burkholderiales > Comamonadaceae > Hydrogenophaga > Hydrogenophaga sp. L310. The sequence continues at coordinate 716,295 of NZ_JBVPZA010000001.1, read as the reverse complement.
GGATGGTGCAGACCTGGGTCGACTGAAGTTGGGAGCCCGAAGTGCTGGGGCAGCTTTTTCCCGAAAGCTCTTGCTTGTGCCCGCGGTTGATGTGGGCGCTGCGGCAGCGCTGGGATCGCTGGGGAGAGGCTCCGCTGTGGGTTTGCTGTCATCGCTGTCGCGCGTGGACGGGGTGGCCGCAGCGGCGCCATCGTTCGTCTGCGCATGCTGATTTGCGCCAGCAGTCGGTTCGGCTGAGGTTGCGACACGCTTTTGCTGGACCTCGATCCGTCCGATCATGGAGGGTGGATACTGCGCCGGGTCGCCAAAGAGCTTGTCCAACGGAAACCGCAGCATGGTGAGCGTGTGGGAGTAGGTTGCCCCACCCTCTTCCAGCCTCTCCGGATCAGGCTGGTCGTGTTCCTGCAGAGGAACAGAAGCTGCGCCAGATGTGGACTCGCCTCCGTGCACCTGCACGTACCACACCGCCTGGCCGGTTTGCGGGTTGAGCTGGATACAGCCGTTTTCCTGCCAGGTGTCAAACAGGCGGTCGTTCTTGTTCTCACCGGGAATGGCCTCTTCAGGATGGTGTTGCTTGATGTGTTGCCGCACGCCATCGGCCAGTCGCTTGGCCACGAACCAGATGGCGCTGTCGAATACCCAGCCCGCTGCGCCGCTGCGGTTCAAAGGAAGCGCCGTGCCGCTTCTGAGCATGTCCTTGATGGACTGCATCAGCAAGTCGATCAATGGCACGCTGGTGGATGTGGCGAATCGTGCACGGCTTCCATTGGTCAGGGCCTGCTGGGTCGAGGTCTGATCCGCCTTGCGGATGATGGTGGCCAGGAGGCTGGACTTGTCCCCGCCGGACAGGTACTGCGCCAGCGATTCAAAAGCCTGAGGACGGCGTGCCAGGAAACTCAGGGCAGAAGGCGGTGCAATCTGCTGCAGCAGGATCATGGACAGCTTGGAGTGCGCCTGATAATCGCGCGCTGAATTTGGGGTGAACTCCACCAGATACTCACCGCCAGGCCGTTGCTGAGCCATCTCGGTCAGTGGACCCGACATGGGCACCCACCGCAGCGGTGTATCCATGTCAAAGCAGGACCAGGACACCCGCAGATCGGTCATGATCTTGCCAACGTCGTGCAGCAGGGCCGCGAAGAAGACCACATAGGTCCATTCGTCGCGCTGCGCGTCCATCTCCTCCACTGCAGCACCCTCGGGAAAGAAGTGACCGTTGCGCCACGTCATGGCCGCGAGCGTCATCTCCATTGTGTGGGCCAGCAGTCCGCCCACGTGGGCGTGGTGATGGCTTTCTGAGGCAGGCATGAGTTGTACGTATTCAGCGTAGCGATGCAATGCCGGCAGCAGATCTCGCCGCCAGACCAGTGAGGACAGGCGCGACTGACGCCACATCGCTTCCGTCGCCCTGGCGCTCTGCACCAGCTCCAACAGCTCTCCTGCGCGCAAGATGCGCAACCAGCCGTCGGCATGCCCACGAAAGTCGACAGGCTTCCTGCTGACTCCTTCCAGCGAGCCGATCGCATTCGCCACAGCCGCAGGACTTGTCGGCGCCGCTTGCGGGGCAGGCCGGGGCGATCTGGGATCCCATCGTTTGATCCATCGAATGCACTGGCGGAACATGGGTGTCTCAGCGCTCCATCAGGTATTCGATCAAGCTCTGCGCGGGGGCGCGGTATTCGCATGGCCCGGAGAGGTACAGGCGCGTGTAGTCCGGCAGTGACTCGCGCTGTGCAAGAAAGGCCAGCCAGGACTGCTCCAGCGGGTTCCACCAGATCGACTTCATCGGGTCTTCCAGATTGCGCTGGATTTTGAAGGCCGCGCCATAGCTGGCGACCGGTGCATTGGCCATGGACACCGCCAGTCGAAAGCGCAGAGCGCTGACGTCATCCTTGGGATTGCGCTGGACCTCTTTGAACAGCAGTTGCCGAACGAAATCAACGGCCTCGATGTCGCCAGGTTCGAGCCATGAGTCGATACCGTCATACATGCGCAGGTAGCCCATCACACGACAAGTCCAGTCGGCCAGCCCAAGCTGCTCCAAATAGGTGGCCACCAGGTACGGCCCGTGCTGCTGGTCCAGGATGTGCCTGCCATACGCCAGCTCCAGGCTTGATGGCAGGAGATCCCGTGGTGGATACGGATGTGACATGGGTCTCCCTGGTGTGTTGAGCCTCGCGACTCTAGGCAGGCGCACCCTTTCACACAACCGAAAACCGGTTTTCGATCAGGCAGGTTTCTGCTTGACGCCACTTTGCTCATTTGCTAGCGCCTTGCGGGCGCCTCAATGCCCCGACATTGAGGCGCCCGCCTCCTACCCGTATCTCCCGAATGGCCCGTTCCAGTAGGCCCTTTGCCCCCGGAACCTTGGAGGGGGCGCCCTTTGGATAAGGCCATTACCCAGTAGAAAGCCGTTTCCCCGTCGTTGCCCGGCCCCCCGGGCTACCCCTCCTCCGCCGCAGCAAGGAACTGAGTAGGAATGTTTCGGGCGGACCGTGCTTTTTTCTGCCGAGTACACCATTTCAGTTACACCGTCAAGCCGAAACCTGCCTGAGAAATGGCAGGTTTCGGGTGGAGTTCTGCAAGCCCGAATCTGACACTGCATGCACTGGCGGCGCATCGCTGGAGGCGTCACTTTTGCCCGAAACCTCGTCGGCCAAGACGAAGCCCAGGGCGTCTTTTATGCAAGGTGTCTCGATGAAACAGGGCTTCTTCTTCGGCTTGATCGCCGTGGTGCTGATGGTGCCGACAGCCTGGGCGCAGACACGCCTGGTGGCGGGAGGGGATCAGGTGCAGGTCGGTCGATACACCACCCAGTCGGCAAAGCCCGCCGCCGAACTGGCCGAGCCATTGTCCGTCTACGCGCAGCTCAATTTCCCACGGCAGACCGTTGCCACCGTCGGCCAGGCGCTGGACTACACGCTGATTCGCACGGGGTACCGAATGGTGGACCCCGAGGCCCTGAGCGACCAGGCGCGCAGCTTCCTCAACCTGCCGCTGCCGGAGTCCCAGCGACGCATGGGACCGTATTCGGTCAGGACCCTCCTGCAGGTGTTGTTGGGCAATGCATGGGCACTCAGGTTGGACCCGATCAGCCGACAGGTGTGGTTTGAGCTGGAAGGCAGGCAAACCGCGCCTGCAACGCCAGTGGCCGCCGTTCCCGAGCAGTCGGCCCAGCCTGCGCAGCCAGTGGCCCCTCAGCAATCCGCGGCGAACCGCGATGCGCAAGCCATGCCTGCGAACTGAGCCGGAGCACCGCGATGGATGACCTGCTGGAACACCAACGTCGCCAGGAAGAAGACGAGTTCTGGGACGAAAAGCAACGAGATGCCGCACGTCCGAAGAACGGACGTTCGCGCGACCTTTCCACCTTCTTCGACGAAGCATCCCCCGCCATGAAATCAACGCCAGTGCAAGAAGACCTCCGTGAGGAAACACGTGATCGCGTGGATGGTGCACCCGTTTTCCGGGACCCTGCGCTGCAACGGCCAGCGGACAAGAAGCGCAGCATGGGCCTACTGTGGGTCGTTGCATTGCTGGTGCTCGGTGCGCTGGGCTACCAGGGCTACCGGATGTGGCAGAAGCGCGAAGCGGCTGCGCAGACCACGGGCGCGATGGAGGTGGCATCGCAAGCCGCGCCTGCTCTGCCTGCGGTGCTCGGCTCGTCCCCGCTGCCGTTGCCTGCGGTGGCGCCCATCCAGTCCTTGGTGCCTGAGCCGCCTGCAGGACCCATCCCCGAGCAGATCGAGCTCAATGCTCGGCTGGATCACATGGAAACCCGGTTGAACCAGGTGATAGAAGGACTGCGCGCGCAGGGCTACATCATCGGGGAAGCCGGAGCGAATGGGGAGCCGTTGCTTCCCACGGCATTTGCACCGCACCAGGTCACGCCACCAGCACCCGCGCGACCTGCGCCCGTGCGCAGATCCGCGCCGAAGGCACCGGTGGTCAAGGCGCCCGCGGTCACGCGGCAACAACTGTTGTCGGTGGACATGTGGGATGGCCGCCCTTCGGTGGTGGTGGGCAATGGTGACCAGGAGAACCCGCAGGTCAAGGTTCTCCAGCAGGGCGACAGCTGCAACGGCATCACCCTGAACTCGGTGGATGTGGCTGGGCAGCGCGCGACCTTCACCGATGGTGCGCGTTCCATTTCTTTGGATGTTTCCAACTGAGCTGGCCATGTTCATCCAGAACCTTCGCATGTCCAGGGCCGTGGCGATCAGCCTGCTCAGCGTAGCGCTGAGCAGTGGCGTGCTCGCGCAGTCGCGCGTGATAAATCAGACGCGGGAGCAACAGACGCAGACGGGGGAATCGACACAGCAAGGTGTGGCCCGCATCCACTCCCAACTGGATGCCAACGATCTGTTGGTGGCGCAAATCTGGGGGCTGAGCAACGAGGAAATGGTTCGGGCCAAGGTGCTGCTCAAAGGGCCGCGGGCATCGTTTTCCGTCGAGAACCTTTCCCCTGTCGAGGCGCTGGGCATCCATGCGCGCGACGAGAAGGAGCGTGTGAAGTACGCGGAGATGTTCGCGCGCGCCCTGCAGGCCGATGTGGAACGCAGCCTGGCATGGAGCCGAACGTTTCAAGAGGTTCAGGCACGCCTGTTCCCGAACCAGGTGGTGGTGGACTACTCGGGGCAGCCACCCGTAGCAGTGCCGACCGCCACGGCCGACATGCTGGGGGTGCCGCGCACGCTGGTGCAGGACCCCGCATCGTCCGCCCGCCGCGCAGCGAACGCCAAAAAGCGCTGATCGAGCCATGACGCGCCAGCCGCACGCTCAAGAAAACCGCCGGTCACAGCGCCTGCGGCTGTTGGCCTGCACGTTGGTCACGCTGTTCGCTGGCGCGGTTCATGCCCAGGAGGGTGGTTCTGCCTGGATCGATCCGGGCCAGCTCACCAAGACCATCCACCCCGCTGCGGCCGGCACGGCGCGTCACACCCCCACACCAGTGATAGCAGCGGTTTCCGAAGCGGATGCCGACACCAAGGTCATCTGGCCCAAGGTTCTAAGCGAGAGCGAAAAAGCGACGGTTGCCCGCAGCTTGCTGCCTCAGGCTTTCGAGGCATCGCCCGTGGCGAGGCGGGGGGCCGACTCCGGTCCGGCCAGGGCCACCCCATTGATGCTCAAGACCCTGGTTCAGGCGGCTGAGCGGTTCCAGGTCGATGCCTATCTGATCAAGGCGGTGATTCACGCTGAGTCAGCTTTCAACCCACGTGCCCGCAGTCCCAAGAACGCCATCGGCCTGATGCAGGTGTTGCCGGGTACGGCGCGCGATCTGGGCCTGTCAGCGCAACCCACGGCGTCCATCGAGCAGCTGCTGACCGATCCGCGCGTCAGCATCGTGGTGGGCACCAAATACCTGGCCGAGCAGCTGGTGCGTTTCGGCGGCAACGTCGAGCTGGCCATCGCCGCCTACAACGCGGGCCCGGGCGCCGTGATCAAGGCGGGCAACAAGGTGCCGCCGTACGCCGAGACGAGGGCCTACGTCCAGCGCGTGATGGCGCTGGCCCGCAGCTACCGGCATCGCCAGACCTTGCAGGAGTTGCGTTCATGAACCCCCTGCACTTGCTGTCGGCCATCACGCTGGCCGCCCTGCCCTTGGCCGCGCGGTGCGCCGATCTGGTCGTGATCCATGACGGCGTGGGCAGCGTGCCGCTGGGCACCTACTACGGCCACCTGGTCGCCGGGGTGGACCAGCCCGGCGTGTTGCCCGGCACGACATTTCCTCTTGTCTCCCGGCTAAAGCCAGGCCGTCTGATGGATTCCCACCTGGGTCAGGGTCTGTTTGACGCCCACTGGCTGGCGCATCCGATCTTTGTGCTGGGCACCGATCCTGGGAGCTTTCAGTGGCTGCAGTTGCACCGCCAGACGCTGACCGAGCTGGGAGCCTCCGGTCTGGTGATCGCGGCCAGCACAGAGTACGTCTTCAAGGACCTGCAGGCGTTTGCCGGTGGCTTGTCGCTGGCACCGGTGCGTGGGAACTGGCTGGAGCAAAAGCTCCTGTCCGCAGGCATCGTGAACTACCCGCTGGTCGTCATGCCCGACGGCCGCATCACCGAGTCCCCTGAGAGCCCTATCACGAAGGGGGAACGATGAAGAACGACAACGCCCTCGAAGCGCTCCTGCGCCCCCCGGTCGAGCTGTGGAGCACGGCCATGGCATGGGGTGTGGCTTTGGTGGCCATCGCCGCGCCCTGGGCCTTGATGATGCCGCCGATGCTCGGCTGGGCCATTGCTATCCTGGCTGGCTACTTCGGTTGGGTCCGTTGTCGGCAGGCCATCGAGATCCTGCGCTACCAGCACGGGATGAAGTATTACAAGGTCACCAAGGTGGCCCCCCACAAGATTCCCGTGGGTGCGGGCGAGTACTACCTGGGTCAGGGCTTCGAGTGGACCCAGCAGCACACGCAGCGCAAGCGCGATGCGACCCGCACGGATGCGGAACCTTATGTGAAGCCACAGCCGCGCGAGTTGGCCTTGCGCAAGATGGGGGTGAAGCTTCGAGAGTGGTCCAGCTCAGAACCTGGGCTTCCTTCGAAGCTGCGGTCGGTGAAGCAGGTTGCGGGCGTGATCGCGAACTACGACAGCTGGATCAATCCGTTCCAGGCCCACGCCGACCTGGGCGGCTCGCCCATCCTGCATGGCGTGGGCGCACTGGCCGAGAAACCCATCACCATGCGTCAGTCCTCGCGCAACGGACACATGATCGTGCTGGGCACCACGCGGGTGGGCAAGACGCGCATGCTGGAGATGCTGGCCACGCAGGACATCCACGCCGGGCATGTGACCATCGTCATCGACCCCAAGGGGGACGCCGACCTGATGCTGCGTCTGTACGCCGAGGCGCAGCGCGCCGGTCGAGGTGATCAGTTCTACCTGTTCCACCTGGGCTACCCGGACATCTCTGCGCGCTACAACGGCATCGGCAACTTCAGCCGGATCACCGAGGTGGCCGGCCGCGCCACCAACGCCCTGCCCTCGTCGGGCAACAGCGCCGCTTTCAAGGAGTTCTCCTGGCGCTTCACGAACATCGTGGCGCAGGCCCAGGTCGCGCTCGGCCGGGTGCCCACCTATGAGACGCTGCTGGCAGACGTGACGGGCATCGACCCCCTGTTCATGGACTACGCCATGATGGTTTTCAGGGCCAAGGCCGCGGAGGGCCAGTTCACCGACTTCCAGGACCGGCTGGAGCACCTCGCCGGCCTGATTGAGAAGAAAAAAGCGCCCGTCCCGCGCAGCCTGGCCGACCGCCCCGTCGAGCCGGTCGCCATGTTCCTGCTCATCAAGGAATCCCGGATCGTCGACAAGGTGTTGACGGGCCTGGCCGCAGCATTCAGCTATGAGCGCAGCTTCTACGAGAAGATCATCGCCAGCCTGGGCCCGTTCCTGGAGAAGCTGACCTCTGGCGCTGCGGGCAAGCTAATTTCGCCCGACTACTTCGATCCCAACGACAAGCGACCGATCTTCGACTGGATGACGGTTATCCGGCAAGGCGGCATTGTGCTCGCCGGACTCGATGCCCTGTCCGATGCGGTGGTGTCCTCTGCGGTGGGCAACAGCATGCTGGCCGACCTGGTGTCCGTGGGCGGCAAGCTCTACAAGTCCGGGCTCGATCCGCACCACCCAGAGGGCAAGGTCATCTTGCCGACGGTGTGCTGCCATTTCGACGAGGTGAACGAAATCTGCGGCCCCGAGTTCGTGCCCATGGTCAACAAGCTGGGCGGCTCCGGGTTTCGGATCACGGCCTACACCCAGTCGATGTTCGACATCGAGGCCAAAGTCGGCGACAAGGCCAAGGCTGGCCAGATTCTGGACAACTTCAACCACCTGGTGATGCTGCGGGTGCGCTCGGTTACCACCGCCAACCTGCTGGCCGAGCAGGTGCCCCAGGTGGACGTGGTGCACCTGACTCCCATGAGCGGCGTGAGCGACACCGCGGCAGAGGGGACTGGTGTGGACTTCACCAGCCGCAACAACGACATCGTGACCAGCAACGAGGCCCTGCGCAAGCAGGTTCAGGAGGTTCTCAAGCGCAACGAAGAGCTGGAGAAGGGGCGTACCGGTACCGGGCAGCAGCCCGCCCAGGTCGTTGCAGAACCCGGCACGGGAGGCTCCACGCTCGATGCCGCAGGGCGTGCCGCCGATACCTTGCTCAACGGCCTGCCGACCATCTCATCCCCCACCTCAAGGAACCTGCCGGGCTCCCAGGTCGGCAGGGTGGTCAACGCCGCGCCCATCGTGGGCGACATGGCACTTGATCCCAGCGAGGGCCTACCCGGCGCTGTCGCCTACCAGAAGAAGATCCCGTTGGGCTTCGCGGCCTTCGAGGACACCCGAAACCGCAGTCAGGGACCGGTTCAGACCCAATACGTTCGCACGACGGCCTCCGCGGTTGGCTCAGCGGGTGGCTCGGCTCAGACCGGGCCAGGCCGCTCGGCTGCGCAGAAGAGCGCCAGCGGCCCGGTGGACGAGGCGTACTTCACCATCCCCGAGAACGCCACCCTGGTGGGCGTCAAGGCCATGACCAGCATCATCGGACGGGTGCCCATTGATGGGCGCGTCACCGATCCGATGCAGTTCAAGGCCGTGATTGGCCGCGAGAACCTCGCCGCCAACGGCTGGGAACTGCCCGACGACCTGGCCGGCATGATCGTTACCGGCGTGGCCATCGGCGACATGGCGTTGTCCTGCTCGGAGGGCAAGGTCCGCTCGGCCACCTTTGTCTTCAACGACGGCACGATCCGCACCGTGTCCTCGCGTGCCAGAGCCGGCGCGGGTGGTGGTGCCGGTATCTCAGGGGACCTGGGCTTCATCAGCGACCCGCACGGCAACCCCTGCATCGCCGGCAAGTTCGTGACCAACGCCCCGGCCTACCTCTCCGACATCGTTGGCGCCAAGACCCTGGGCGTGGCCGCCTCCGCCTTTGCCGACGCGGCCAAGCTGGTCACGCAGAACAGCACCACGGGCTCCACCACCACCCAGATCACCGACACCAACAAATACGTCCTGGGCCAGGCCGTATCGGGCGCCAGCGACGAGTTCACGACCTGGCTGCTCAGCCGCCTGAAGAACAGCTTCGACGCCGTGGTCACGCCATCGGGCCACGAGCTGGTCGTGCACCTGGATCAGGAGCTGCGCCTTGACAAGCTGGCCAACGCCCGCAAATTGACCCACCGTCAGCAAGCCTCTCAAACGTCTACCCGTGGAGCACTCTATGGCCTTGAATAACCCGCACAACCGTCCCCGGCACCCGACCGTCCTGACCCGCAGTGCGCTGCTGGTCGCCTCGCTGGCGTTGCTCTCGGCGTGTTCGGTGAGCGGTCCGCGCGAGTCCCCGCTCAACGAGGTCACGGCAGGCAGTCCCACGGTGTCGGATGTCTTTCGCGGCACCGACGCCGCACGGACCGACAACAACCCGGCCAAGGAGCGGTTCAACACCAGCGGCCGCGCGCGTCCAGTGGGGCAACTCGATGCGCAGCAAAGCCCGTATTGGACCCCGCTGCAACCCATGCAGCAGCGCTTTGCCCGTGTCCCCAACCCGGACCTGGTGATGGTGGTCTACCCCCACCTTGCAAAGGGTAAGTACCCGGTGCCGGGCTATGCGACGGTGTTTCCCATGTACGAGCAAACCCAGTACGCCCTGCCCGGAGAGGTGGAGCAGGAAGACGGCGAAGCGCGCGAGCGCTACATGTCCGCACCGGCGGACAAGACGACCACACGCTGACCGTCCGCCCCCTCAACACCTCCAACGACGCAGAGCAAGAGATCACACCATGTGGATGAACAAACTGGGCTTGGGCTTTCTGAGCGAAAAGCTGGGTCTGGCGCCCGATGGCGCTGGCGGCCCGGCCAAATCGGGCAAGAAGGGTGGCCAGACCGTGGGCGAGCGCCAGCGCATGGCGCAGCGCCCGCCCTCGTTCACGGACATGCTGCCTTATGTGGCCTACGCGCCGGAGGACAAGGTGTTCGTGCTCAAGGACGGGAGCATGCTGGGCGCCCTGTTTGAACTCGGTCCCGTGCCCACCGAGGCACAGACGCCCGCCTACCTGGTCGAGCGGGCCAGCAAGGTGCAGGAGGCCCTGCAGGCGATCCCCGAATCCGAAGGTTCCCCTTGGATCGTGCAGTTCTTTCTGTCCGACGACCGGGACATCAGCAGCCTCAACGGCTACCTGGCGGACTACATCGCCAAACAACACGCGAAATACCCTGAGCGCCGGGACGCCATCCTGAATTCGCCCTACACCCAGGCGGTGCTCAAGCAGTTCGAGGAACACCTGGCCCTCGTGTCCCGCCCGGAAGGACTGTTCGTGGACACGCTGGTCAGCGGTCAGGAGTGGCGCGGCCAGCAGCGCCGCGTGCGCTGCGCCATCTACAAGCGATTCGCAGGACTGGCCGACAACTCGGCGCCCGCGCGCGACCAGATCGAGGCCGTGGCCATCACCCTCATGGCCACCTTCAACGAGGCAGGGGTCAGCGCCAAGCGCTGCACGTCGGTCGAGTTCTACGAGTGGATGCTGCCCTTCTTCAATCGCGCCGTGCCCTGGGCCAGCAAGCACTCGGGCGATCTGCTGGACCAGATGCCCTACCAGGGGGACACATCACCCCTGCGGGATGCCGATGGGCGCGACTGCGCGCCGCTGTTCGGCTGGGACATGTCGGACATGCTCAACGTGACGCCGCCCGTCTCCGACGTCGAGGCCGGCCTGTTCGAGTTCGACGGTGTGCCGGTCAAGGCGCTGACCCTGCAGAGCCTGCGCACCCAGCCCAACATCGGCCACTTCTCGGCCGAGCGCACCAGCGGCAAGGAATCGTTCGCCCGGTTCGACCGCCTGCCCGCGGGCTGCATGCTGTCCATCACCATGACGGTGGAGTCCCAGTACAAGCTGGAGAACCACATCACGCGCATCCGTGATGCTTCGCGGGCGCGCACGCCGGCAGCCCGCGAAACGTTCAACGAGTGCGACATGGTGCTCAAGCGCATGTTGAACAACGACAAGCTCTACCCGATGCTGATGACCTTGTATGTCACAGCGCCGAACCGGGAAGAGCTGAATGCGTCGATTTCCCAGGTCAATGCCCTGCTGGTCCCCTCGGGCCTGCGCTTCATCGATCCCCGTCAGGATCTGGTGCCCCTGGACGCGTTCATGCGTGGTCTGCCGTTCAACTTCGATCCGGCCTTTGACGCCAAGAGCCTGCGGCGCAGCCGCCTGACCTTCGCCTCCCAGATTGCCGCGCTGCTGCCCACTTACGGGCGCTCGCGTGGCACCCCCAACCCGGGCATGTGGTTCTGGAACCGAGGCGGCGAACCGATGTGGCTTGATCCGCTGAACAAGGACGACCGCAAGAAGAACGCCCACATGCTGGTGCTCGGCCCCACGGGAGCGGGCAAGAGCGCCACCCTGAACTATATCGCCCTCCTCTCGATGGCGGTGCACAAGCCGCGCCTGGTGATCGCCGATGCGGGGCGCTCGTTTGCGCTGTTGCTGGACTTCTTCAAGACCATGGGACTGAGCACGTACAGCGTGACGCTGACCGCCGAAGCCGACGTGTCGCTGCCTCCATTTTTTCATGCCCACCGGCTGCTGCAGGACGAGGACGTGATGTCCTCCTACCGTGCGGCGGAACGGCAGGCACGGCTGAATGCAGGCTTGCCCGAGGACAGCAGTCTAGACGCCTTGCTCGGTGGCGAGGCCGCCACTGACCGTGCCCGCCAGCCAGGAGCCGACGGCGCGCCGACAGATAGCGCGGAGTTGGACGATGAGGACAGCACCGACAAGCGCGATCTGCTGGGTGAAATGTTGATTGCGGCCGTCATGATGATCACGGGCGGTGAGGATCAGGAAGTGCAGCGCATGTCGCGCGCCGACCGCTACCTGGTCACCAACGCCATCATCCGCGCGGCCACCAAGTCCATGGCCGAGGGCCGCAAGCACCCGCTGACCCACGACGTGGCCATCGAGCTGATGGGCATGCACAGCGAAGGCACGCTCTCCCCTGCCCGCCAGGCACGGGCCGAAGAGATGGGGCAGTCGATGATGACTTTCTGCCAGGGCCTGCGCGGCAAGCTGTTCAACCGCGAGGGCGTGGACTGGCCCGATGCCGACGTGACCCTGGTGGAGATGGGCACGCTGACGCAGGATGGCTACGGCGATGCGCTGGCCGTCGCCTACACCAGCCTGATCGACTCGGTGCAGTCGCGCGGCGAACGCTTCCAGGCAGAGGACCGCCCGCTGATCATGCTGACCGATGAAGGCCACTTGATCACCACCAACGAACTGCTGGGCCCCAAGATTGCCAAGGGCACCAAGATGTGGCGCAAGCTCAACATCTGGTTCTGGCTGGCCACCCAGAACCTGAAGGACTTCCCGGACTCCATGAGCCGCGTGCTGTCCATGTGCGAATACTGGATGCTGCTGACCATGGACCGATCCGAGATCGAGGAGGTGGCGCGTTTTCGGAGTCTCACGCCCGAGCAGCGCGCCATGATGGAGTCGGCCCGCAAGTCCCCCGGCCAGTACACCGAGGGCGTGCTGATTTCCGCGTCCGACCAGATGCTGTTTCGCAACGTTCCGCCGGCGCTGCCCATTGCCCTGGCCATGACCGAGGGCCACGAGAAGGCCCACCGCCGTCGCTTGATGGACCAGCACGGCTGCACCGAAATGCAGGCCGCGCAGTTGGTGGCCAACGAGCTCAACGCCAGCCGCTCCAGGAAGAACGAGAAAAAGGAGTCGGCGCGATGAACGTCGAGCATGAGGGATTCCAGGAAAGCCGCTGGGGGGACATGTGCGTCTCCATGGCCGCTGAGGCGACCCGCCGCTGCGGCCAGTCATACGACTTTTACGTCCAGCTGTTCAGCGAACTCGTCGACTTGAAAGTCGGCGGGTTGCCGGCAGACATCCGTGCCCGGGCCATCGCACGGGCAGAACGGTGGGACTACCTCAGCGCCGAGGGGCGCGCCAAGGTGCAGCAGGAACTGGCCGACGGTGGGTATTGCTCGCATGGCCTGGACCGGGCTTGTTGCCCGGTGGGCTGCGGTGACCAGTAACAAGCGAATGGTGCTTCCCATGATCAATTCGTCATTTCACAGGCGTTGCCTGCTGCTGGGCCTGATCACCGTTGCGCTGCCGGCCCTGGCCCAGGATCTGTACCACGGCATCACCAAGGTGGAGGTGTTTGCGAACTCTGCCATGGTGATCACGCCGATCCAGGCCGACCGCTACCAGCTTGTGATCTACCGCCTGGACGCCCTCAAGAACGTCGAGACGGCCATCAACCAGAACATCCCCAAGACCGAGGCCGCGGCGCGCGCCTATTTCCTGAAGAACCAGGCCGACATCAAGAAGCAGATCACGCCGGCTGTGATCAATGGCGCCAACGGCATCGCGCTGGCGCGGCACTACAAGCTCGACCGCATTCCGGCCATCGTGGTCGACGGCGCCGCTGTGATCTACGGGGTGACCAACGTCGATCAGGCCATAGCAATGGTGCAGACGCACAGGGGCGCGCGGAAATGACCAGGGGAGCCCGCCGCCTGGCCAGGTTCTGTGCCGCTTTCGTGCTGACGGGGACCATGGGCCTGGCCAGCGCCCAGACCAACACCATGGGCGTGGTCTCGGCAACACTGGCCTCCGCGCCGAGCTGCATCTCCTACAAGGTGACCGGCGTGTGTTTCTTCCTGCGCTGCACGCCGTTTGGCTGCAGCGTGGAGACCAGCATTCGCGTGAGCCACTACATGCCCGATGTAGTGCTCAGCAGCTTCAACGACCAGTACATCCATCCGTGGAAGGACGTGGGAGGCGCCGTCTCGAACATCGGTGACAAGGTGGGCAGTTCGCTGCTCAGCACGCCGCTCGATGCCTCGGGCAACACGGGTGAGGCCAAGCAGTCCACGGCCGAGCCCACCACCAACAAGAGCGCCGACGCCATCGGCAATCCGGTGGTGCTGGTGAACAACGTCGGCACAAACCTGGTGGTGCCAGGTGTCACCGAGTTGATGAACTTCCCCTCGACACTGCCGCAGATCATGGCCGAGTGGGCCACCGCACCCGCGTCCCTGATCACCAATGTGCCCAGCGACGTGGTGGGGTGGATGACCAATCCGAGCAATTTGCTCAACACCGTCACGGGCGCGAGCAACCTGGTCGGCGGCATGATGCCCGACATCGGCTCGATGGCGCCCACGGCGAGCAGCACTGGCAATCAGTCCTCGTTCCAGGGGCAGCTGCAGGACTTCAAGACCATGCTGTCCGGCGCGGCCAGCGCCGCCGGCGGCAATGACATGCTGTGCCCGAGTTCGGCGGATGCCTTCGGGGTGTACTTCCAGAGTGATGCCGACAGCTATTTCTGGCGCAGCATGATCCCGCTGGATCTGCTGTACGTGGGCTCCTGGCTGCCTGGCTACAAAGAGGTGTCCCAGACGCCCATTCTCAGCACCTGGGGGAGCATCTATCCCCGCCAGGGTCAGCTGGTCCAGCAGCACCCGGTGAAGGCCTCGGCGGTGTTTGCCAAGCGCGTCTCCACCATCATCCTCAACGCGGCCCAGCCACACATTTACTCGCGCCTGAAGGGCAAGAGCCCGCACTCCTATGTGTGGTTCGCCCAGGTGGCCGACCCGAAGTTTTCCATGGTCTACCCGCTGCCTTCGGGGTGCACGACTTTCGGTGAAAACGACAGTGTGAGCCTGATCTCCTACGGCGATGGCCGAACGACCACCACCAACGGGCACGTCTGGAACCTCTGGACCCGCTACGAATGCTGCAAGCGCAAAACCGAAATCTTCCTGTTCGCCGTTCCCTGAACGTGAAGCCACCCATGAAGCACCCTCATCGCGCCCCCTCCCCTCCTGCCCTGAAAGCCACCGCCATCGCGGTTGTGCTGGTCCTGGCCAGCTTGCTGGCCACATCCCAGACGGTGCAGGCGCAAACCCGCAGCTCCGCCCTGTACTACCAGATGGGTGGCAGCTCGCCAGGCGGGCTGGGCAACTACAAGTCCACGATCCCTATCCAGATCGGCCTGGCGGCCGACCTGCGCCTGAACTACTCCTGCGGCAAGTTCGACCTCGGTCTGTCCTGGACCACGCTGATGAACAACATCAGCAACCTGGGTCAGACGATGTCCAACGCCCTCAAGGCGGGCATTGCCGCGCTGCCAATGTACATCTTCCAGCGCGCCCAGCCCGGTCTGTACCAGCTCTTTCAGACCTACTCGGCCAAGGCCGACGCCATGATCGCAGCCTCCCTGAAGACCTGCGAAGAAATGGAGGCGCAGATCAAGGCCGGTGGCAATCCCTATGAGGATTGGGTGAATACCGCCAAGGGGGAGACCTGGCGCGTCCGGGCTTCGCTCCAGGGGGATGTGATCGAGGCCAAAACCGCCATCAACAAGGACGAGGAAGCCCAGAGGAACGGGGTCTCGTGGATTTTTGGCGGGCTCAAGGCCGGCGGCGTGGGCACCCAGCCGCTGCGCCCGATCCGCGACTTGTCGGTGGCGGGCTACAACGTCACGCTGAACCGGCCCACGACATCGGGCGCTGGAGCCGGTGGCCCTGCCGGCGCGCGCCTGACCAACGCCTTTGCCACGCCCGAGGCCCTGGCCGAGTGGACCACCAAGGTGCTGGGTGACCAGCAGATCTACCTGTGCGAGGGCATCGTCAATTGCCCAGCCGCGACGTCCACGTCGACCGCCTCCGGCCTCGGCCCTCGCCTGGACGCCGAGCTGGAAATCATCCGGCCCAAACTCGCCACCCTGATCGCCGGCAGCGGCACCAACAACGCCGTGGCCCTGAACGAGATCGCGGCACCTGGCCTTGCGATCACGCCGCAGCTCCTGCAGGTGCTGCGCTCCATGCCACCGGATAGCCAGGCGCTGGCCGCAGGGCGCCTCGCCCACGAGCTGGCCATGCAACGGGTGATCGACAAGGCCCTGGTGGCGCGCAACGTGCTACTCACCGGCTTGAGCCTGCCCGAGGTATCCGCAGCGGGCAACGTCTCCAAGGACATGCAGGTCAAGGTCGAGCGTTTGACCCAGTACATCGAAGACCTGATGTTCGAGCACCGCATCCGCAAGGACATGACCTCCAACACCGCCCTCAACATCATGGAGGACGCCACCATGCGCGACAGCCAGGCCGCGCGCCTGAGCCGGACGCAGCGTGGCGAGACAGCGCCCGTGGAAGACGGACGGGTCAAACCATGACGGGTCACCCGGATGAACCATCGGTGTCCCCGTCGCCGCACGCCGCCACAGCCGTGGCCACCCAGTCGCGTCGTTCATGGCATCGCGCGCTGATGACCGGGCTGGTGGGGGTCGTCACCCTGGCGCTGATGGTCCTGGGTGTGGTCGTTCTGGTCACCAGTGGGGTGGACATCTTCAAGCTGCAATCGGCCGTCTCCAGGCTGCGGCTGTTCGGTGTCGTGCTGCAGATGCTGATCGTGGCCCTGATCGGCCTGCGCTGGCGCGCGCTGGTGAGCTGGGGACAACGGCGCGGCATCGTGCAAGCCCATGAGTTTGAGCGCGTGATCGCCCTGCGCCCCAAGGCCCTGGCCTTCCTGTGCGCTTACCTGGTGCTCATCCCGATTGGTCCACAGACGCTGTTCAGGCTCCTGGGCCTGGGCTGAGCACCGACCCCACGTACCCCACCTCTCGCGCTCCCGGAGCCACATATGCAGCTCGACAGCTACCTGGAAATTTTCACGACGATGTACGGCTGGGCCTTCGCCAACATCTTTGGCGAGATCATCACTGGCACCGGCCTGGTGGTGATCCCCTTCATGCTGATCGTCTTCAATGCCTGGCGCGAGGCCAAAGAGCAAGGAGCGGAAACCGTTGGGGTCTTTGGTGTCATTGACCGCATCGGCACCCAGCTTATCGTGGCGCTGTTTGTGTTCTCGGTCTGTTTTGCCACCCTGCCGGTCACGTCGCTGCACTCGATCAACCTGTCGTACCAGCCGCGGCCGACGGCCACCGATCCGAACCCGGCACCGGTGACCCGGGACTCCGGCACCGGGTCCACCTTCGACACCGCCATGGTAGACGCCATCGACGGCAGCATGAGTGGTGCGGGAGGGTCGTTGTCCAACGTGCCCGCCTGGTGGTTCACAGTCATGTCAATTTCGGCCGGCGCGAACACCGCCTTGCGCGCCGGCATCAGCAGCAGCGAGAGCGAGATCCGCGCCATCGAGGAGCTGGCCAGGATCGCCACCATCGAAGACCCGGCCCTGCTGCACTCGGTGCAGCGCTTCTACAGCGAGTGCTTCAAGCCCGCCCAGAGCAAGTACATCAACACCGTCAAGAGCGACATCACTGCGTCGGGTCAGGCCATCATCGCGTCGACCAACAAGGACTACGGGCCGAACGACGTGGGGTGGATGGGCAGTCAGTTGTTCCGCACGGAACCCGGGTTCTACGCTGACATGCGCGCGGCCAACCCCGTGCCGGGTTTCCCGGTCAACTTCGCGCGCGACGGGGACTACTACAACCCGTCCGCCGGCGCACCACCACCCTATGAGGGCTACGTGAACCCCGACTGGGGTCGCCCGACCTGCAAGGAGTGGTGGGAAGATGCCGCTGGCGTGCGCGAGGCCATGATCAAGCAAAGCGACCGCTGGAAGAACCTGTCGGACAAGCTCGCCCTGGTTTTCACCGACTCAGACAA
Source organism: Hydrogenophaga sp. L310 (assembly GCF_055703065.1). Taxonomy (NCBI): domain Bacteria; kingdom Pseudomonadati; phylum Pseudomonadota; class Betaproteobacteria; order Burkholderiales; family Comamonadaceae; genus Hydrogenophaga; species Hydrogenophaga sp. L310. The sequence continues at coordinate 698,640 of NZ_JBVPZA010000001.1, read as the reverse complement.
GGCCAAGGACCAGCTCGCCATGCTGGCCGAGAGCTTGGCCCACCCGGCTTTCGTAGACACGACCCGAGCGCTGGGTGTTGACAACTCCCTGGCCCAGAATGTGGGCGGCGCCGTCTCCACCATCGGGGTGTTTCTGACGCAGTTGTTTTCCTACGTGACCATCAATCCGTTGATGAACGGCTTGCTCATGATGCAGGCCATCATCCTGATGGGCATGTACATGTTCCTGCCGCTGATCACTTTCCTCTCGGGCTACAACCTGAAGGTGATGCTGTACGGCGCGGTGGGGGTTTTCACGGTGAAGTTCTGGGCCATCCTGTGGAGCATCACCCTGTGGATGGACGCTCACCTGGTCGACGCGATGTACCCCGAGGGCACCTTCAAGCTCACCGAGCTGGTGCGCTCCACCGGCAACGACTACAAGCTGACCCTGATGGCCATGCTCATGATGACGATGTTCATCGGTCTGCCGCTGTTGTGGACGGGCATGATGAGCTGGATTGGCATATCGATGGGAAACCAGCTTTCCCATGTTCTGGACAACGCAAGCTCCACTGCAAGCAAGGCTCAAAAGAGTAGCACTGGCGGTCGCTGAGATTACTCATCCAAATATTTGAGGCTTCGGGCATCCGAGTAACAAGAGCTTCCATCGGGAAAGTTCCCATTTACAGCTGCCATTGCGCAATCGTGTTCGCTGTGTTCGGGATCAGTGTTGTGCCCGCCTCGGCTCACGGATGCAGCAATTGCACCACCCGCCACCGGCACCAAAACGCCAAGCACCCGCAGCAGGAAGATGCCGCCGTGCTTGAGCAGCTTGAAAGTGAAATTCGGGATGTCCATCGTTATTCCTTCCCTATCGCAGTTCATTCCATGCCGACGACTTTACTCTTCTCGTCGTCGCGCGTGACACTCTTGAAATACTGCCATGCCTCTGCCGGTACTGCAGTCGTCGCGGCAAAACACCAATATCGCCGATCTGCCTCCGTCAGTCCATTCCACCATGCCATGCCAGCTTCTTCCCATGGCGTGGGTGCCAAGTCCGTGCACGACTCGTCCTGGCTGCTCGTATGTGCCATGTTGCCGCCTTTTCTACTTCGTCCAGTCCACGACCGTCAGCGCGTGTATCCGTTCGAACGCCGCATCGTTCGTCACCAGCGTTGCCCCAACGCATTGCGCGTGCGCGGCGATCATCATGTCCAGCGGCGCCAGACTCAACCCTGTTTTTTCAATGTCCGCACGCAGAACGCCGTAGGCTTGTGCCACGTCGCTGTCCCATGCGCAGATCTCGATTCTCCGAAGAAACTCCCCTACCGTATTGGCCAGCCTGGTTGCATCAGGACGCCTAGCCAACCCATAGGCCAACTCACCCTCGGTAACCGCCGAAATGCACAGCGACTCCATCGGTGCACTGGTCACCTGCTGCAGGACCTTCGAGTGACCGCGGAGCAATTGGCTCACCATGTTGGTGTCGAGCATGAACTTGAGGGTCATTCAGTCAAGCCCTGCAGCGGGTCACGCGTCTGTTCCCCCTGCTGGCGTTCCTCATGGCCGAGGAAGTCTGCCGGCACCTCGGTCGCCGATAAGGCCTGCAAGAACCCGTCCCAGGTATCTGGACGCTTGGAGAGAATGACGTCGCCCGTGCGTTGGTCCTTGCGGATAAACACTGTCGACGTGTCAAAGCGGTAAGCCAGAGGCAGGCGAACGGCCTGACTGCGGCCGGTCTTGAAGATTTTGGCGGTTTGTCCCATGGGCGGCTCCGGTGGTATGTACCGAAGTATATCTTTTTCTCGTGATTTCCGTTTGTATTGCGCAATACAATATTTGATCATGACCGCGTTCACCAACCCAACCGCCCAGAACTACGCCGAACTGCAGACAGCCTACGACCACTTCAACCAGGCACTGTTCGCGGGCACGCTGCCGACGTGCCTGATCACCCTGCAGCGGGAAAAGCGCACCTGTGGCTACTTCTCCCACCAGCGCTTCGCGGATCTAGATGGCCGCACCACCGATGAAATCGCGCTCAACCCGGCCTACTTCGCGGTGGTACCTCAGGTGGAGACCATGCAGACCCTGGTCCACGAGATGACCCACCTCTGGCAGTCCCACTTCGGCACGCCCGGCCGGGGCCGGTATCACAACGGTGAGTGGGCCGACAAGATGGAGGCCATCGGCCTTATGCCCTCCTCCACCGGCAAGCCGGGTGGGAAACGGACCGGTGACTGTATGGCGGACTTCGCCATAGAGGGTGGACAGTTCCTGATCGCCTGTGCAGATCTGATCACCCGGGCTTTCCGACTGAGCTGGTACGACAGGTTTCCTGCGCCCGAGCTGGTCGCTGCTGGCCAGCTCACCGAAGGCATGCATTTGAGTGCGGCTGTTGGCGGTGGCTCGACACCGGCTCAGGCCCTGCACGTCCAGGCCAGCCTGGTGGTTCGACCGGCCGTGGCCACACCGGCGGTCGTGAACAAGTCCAATCGGATGAAGTTCTCTTGTGACTGTGCTCAAAACGTCTGGGGAAAGCCATCCTTGCGAGTGATGTGCATGGAATGCAATACAACCTTTAGACCACTGGGTATCGAGCTCTAAATCGATGCCGATCTGACAGGTTACGACGGCAAACCCGCACTTGGAACTTCCAAGGTCGCTTCAAGGCTGAACTGAGTCACTCTCGGTTGACCTCTTGCACGACAGTGGCGGCCGTCAACGGTCATTCGACGGTCGACCTTACGTATGACCGCTTCACGCTGGAGACCGGGTACTCGCCCATCAATGCCCGCGGACCGGCAGCGAACGACCGGATGGGCTCAAGGCGACCAGGCACTTCCGCCACCCTTTGCTATCTTTCGTGAGGCTTGGCTGCATTGCCGCTCGGAACCGAACCAGGCACTAAGTCCGAGCCGTTGAATGCGATCATTCAAGGCCAGCGTCGAGAGTTGCGTTACTCTTCGCTCACGCCGACTCTAGTACGAGTGGCCAGGAGACTGCTGATGGAAGCCCAGGTCGCGAACAATTCGCCCCTGTATCTGTTTGAGAGATTTGAAGTCGGCGTGATCCACCTCAACGCCGAACGCAACGTGGTGGCAATGAACGATTTCGCCCGCAAGGTGCTGCCAGTGGGGGAGAAGCAGCCGTTCGACAAGCTGGTGACCTCGTTCCACCCCGAACGATCCAAACCCAAGGTCGACTTCCTGCTCGACCAGGCCTCGGGCTGCCCGGTCGCCAGTTCCACGCCCATGACCATGATCATCAACATCCCCGAACAGGTGTTGCTGATCAAGGTGACGCGGCTGGGCGACCACCTGGGCGCGACCACCGGCTTTGTGCTGGTGTTCTACGACGTGACCCAGGTCGTGAGTCAAGAGGCGCCGGTCACGGCCGAGCTGCCGGCGCCCGTGAACCTACGGCTCAACCGCATCCCCATGGTCGCGAACCACAAGGTGGCGTTTGTGGACACCGCCGACGTGCTCTGCCTCGAATCGCAGGCGCACTACACCCGCGTGCACGCGCGCGACGGTTTTCACTTCTGCAACCTCAGCATCGGCGACCTGCAAGCGCGCCTGGACCCGGCGCAGTTCATGCGCGTGCACCGTTGCTTCATCGTCAACCTGCAGGCAGTGGCCGAGCTGGGACGTGAGGGCAGCAAGACGCAGGTCGTGCTCAAAGGCAAACACCGCGAGCCGATCCCCGTGGCGCGCGGCGAGGTAGCTCGGCTGCGAGAAGCCCTGGGTCTACTGACCAGGTACTGAATCAAGCTGGTTTCAGCACCCTGGGACTTACCCGGATTGCCAGGCCAGACGCGCTTGATCTGAGCGTTTCGTGCAACGCAGCGTGCGGTTCGAGCGGAAAACAAGTCATTTTGTGAACCGATGAGTTAGTAACCCGACTTTGTTGTCGGGATACGGTTCTCCCCCAGACTGGGTTGTCGTTGACAAATGTCAATCGCGCCACCCCATCAAGAGGAGACAAGCATGATTCCACCGCGTTTCGAGTACCACGCGCCCAAGTCGGTCGGCGAGGCCGTGGCCCTGCTGGGCCAGCTCGGCTCCGAGGCCAAGTTGCTGGCCGGCGGCCACAGCCTGCTGCCCATGATGAAGCTGCGCTTTGCCGAACCGGCGCACCTGATCGACATCAACCGCATCCCCGAACTGCGCGGCATCCGCGAAGCCGGCGGCACCGTGGTGATCGGCGCCATGACCACGGAGAACGAGCTGATCAATTCCCCAGTGATCCAGGCCAAGCTGCCGCTGCTGGCCGAGGCCGCCAAGCTGATCGCCGACCCGCAGGTGCGCAACCGCGGCACCATCGGCGGCGACATCGCCCACGGCGATCCGGGCAACGACCACCCCGCCCTCTCCATCGCCATCGAAGCGTCCTTCGTGCTCGAAGGCCCGAGCGGCCGCCGCACCGTGCCCGCCGACGGCTTTTTCCTCGGCACCTACATGACGCTGCTGGAAGAGAACGAGGTCATGTGCGAGATCCACGCCCCGGCCTTCGCGCAGGGCACGGGATACGCTTACGAAAAACTCAAGCGCAAGACCGGCGACTGGGCCACGGCCGGCTGTGCGGTGGTCATGCGCAAGAGCGGCAACACCGTGAGCCACGTGCGCATCGCGCTGACCAACGTGGCTCCCACCGCGCTGCGCGCCGAGGCCGCCGAAGCCGTCTTGCTCGGCCAGCCGGTCAACGCCGCCACGCTGCAGGCCGCCGCAGACGAGGCCACCGCCATCTGCGACCCCGCCGAAGACCTGCGCGGCGACATCGAATACAAGACCGCCATGGCCGGCGAAATGGTCAAGCGCGCCCTGGCCAAGGCCTGGGCCCGTTGCGCATAAACACAGGAGACAACCCCATGGCCAAAAAACTCATCACCGTCCACGTCAACGGCAAGGCGCAGGAAAAAGCGGTCGAGCCGCGCACCCTGCTGATCCACTTCCTGCGCGAAGAACTCAACCTCACCGGCGCCCACATCGGCTGCGAAACCAGTCACTGCGGCGCCTGCACGGTCGACATCGACGGCCAGTCCGTCAAGAGCTGCACCCACCTGGCGGTGCAGTGCAACGGCTCCGAAGTGCTGACGGTGGAAGGCCTGGCCAACAAGGGCGTGCTGCACGCCGTGCAGGAAGGCTTTTACAAAGAGCACGGTCTGCAGTGCGGCTTCTGCACTCCCGGCATGCTGATGCGCGCCTACCGCTTCCTGCAGGAAAACCCCAACCCCAACGAAGAAGAGATCCGCCACGGCATGGCCGGCAACCTGTGCCGCTGCACGGGTTACCAGAACATCGTCAAGGCGGTGCAATACGCCGCCAAGAAGCTGCAAGAACCCGTCACGGCCTGATCAGGAGAACCCCACATGAATGCACCGGTACAAACCGCCGAAGCCCGTGAACTCGCCCTGGCTGGCATGGGCGTCTCGCGCCTGCGCAAGGAAGACGCCCGATTCATCCAGGGCAAGGGCAACTACGTCGACGACATCAAGATGGCGGGCATGCTGCACATGGACATCGTGCGCTCACCGATCGCCCACGGACGCATCGTCAGGATCAACAAAGAGAAAGCCCTGGCGATCCCCGGTGTGCACGCCGTGCTCACCGCCGACGACCTGAAGCCACTCAAGCTGCACTGGATGCCCACACTCGCGGGCGACGTGGCCGCCGTGCTGGCCGACGAAAAGGTGCACTTCCAGATGCAGGAAGTGGCCATCGTGATCGCCGACGACCGCTACATCGCCGCCGACGCGGTGGAGGCCGTGGAGGTCGAATACGACGAGCTGCCTGTGGTGCTCGACCCCTACGCCGCGCTGTTGCCCGACGCCCCGGTGCTGCGCGAAGACTTGGCCGGCAAGACCAGCGGCGCGCACGGCCCGCGCGAGCACCACAACCACATCTTCACCTGGGACGCGGGCGACAAGGCCGCGGCCGACGCGGCGTTCGACAACGCGGCGGTCAAGGTGAGCCAGCACATGTACTACCCGCGCGTGCACCCCTGCCCGCTGGAAACCTGCGGCTGCGTGGCCAGCTTCGACCCGATCAAGGGTGAGCTCACCACCTACATCACCTCGCAGGCGCCGCACGTGGTGCGCACGGTGGTGTCCATGCTCTCGGGCATTCCGGAGAGCAAGGTGCGCATCGTCAGCCCCGACATCGGCGGCGGCTTCGGCAACAAGGTCGGCATCTACCCCGGCTATGTGTGCGCGATCGTCTCCAGCATCGTGCTCGGCCGTCCGGTGAAATGGGTCGAGGACCGCATCGAAAACATCTCGTCCACCGCCTTTGCCCGCGACTACCACATGGACGGCGAGATCGCCGCCACCGCCGACGGCAAGATCACCGGCCTGCGCGTGAACGTGGTGGCCGACCACGGCGCGTTCGACGCCTGCGCCGATCCGACCAAGTTCCCGGCCGGCATGTTCCACATCGTCTCCGGCAGCTACGACATCCCGGCCGCGCACTGTTCGGTCAAGGGTGTCTACACCAACAAGGCGCCCGGTGGCGTGGCCTACCGCTGCAGCTTCCGCGTGACGGAAGCGGTCTACCTGGTCGAGCGCATGGTCGATGTGCTGGCGCAGAAGCTGAACATGGACAAGGCCGAGATCCGCGCCAAGAACTTCATCAAGAAAGAGCAGTTCCCCTACACCAGCGCCTTCGGATTTGAGTTCGACAGCGGCGACTACCAGACCGCGCTCGACAAGGTGCTGGCGGCCGTGGACTACAAGGGCCTGCGCGCAGAGCAGGCCGCCAAGCGCGCCGACCCGAACAGCCCCACGCTGATGGGCATCGGCCTCGTCACCTTCACCGAGGTGGTGGGCGCGGGCCCGAGCAAGATGTGCGACATCCTGGGCGTGGGCATGTTCGACTCCTGCGAGATCCGCATCCACCCGACCGGCTCGGCCATCGCCCGCATGGGCACGATCACGCAGGGCCAGGGTCACCAGACCACCTACGCGCAGATCATCGCCACCGAGCTTGGCATTCCCAGCGAGGTGATCCAGGTCGAAGAAGGCGACACCAGTACCGCGCCCTACGGCCTGGGCACCTACGGCTCACGCTCCACGCCGGTGGCCGGCGCCGCCATCGCACTGGCCGCGCGCAAGATCCACGCGAAGGCGCGCAAGATCGCGGCCCACATGCTGGAGGTGAACGAGAACGACCTCGACTGGGAAGTGGACCGCTTCAAGGTCAAGGGCGACGACAGCAAGTTCAAGACCATGGCCGACGTGGCCTGGCAGGCCTACCACCAGCCGCCCGCCGGGCTGGAGCCTGGCCTGGAAGCAGTGCACTACTACGACCCGCCGAACTTCACCTTCCCGTTCGGCATCTACCTCTGCGTGGTCGACATCGACCGAGCCACCGGCGAGACCAAGGTCCGCCGCTTCTACGCGCTCGACGACTGCGGCACCCGCATCAACCCGATGATCATCGAGGGCCAGATCCACGGCGGCCTGACCGAAGGTTTCGCGGTGGCCATGGGCCAGCAGATGCCGTTCGACGCGCAGGGCAACCTGCTCGGCAACACGCTGATGGACTACTTCCTGCCCACCTTCGTGGAAACGCCGCACTGGGAAACCGACCACACGGTGACGCCCTCGCCACACCATCCGCTGGGTGCCAAGGGCGTGGCCGAGTCGCCGCACGTGGGGAGCATTCCGACCTTCACCTCGGCCATCGTGGATGCGTTTTCGCACCAGGGCATGACGCACATGGACATGCCGCACAACGCGTTCCGGGTGTGGAAAGAACTCAAGGCAAGAGGTTTGAATCTGTGAACCACCCCCGCCGCGCTGCGCGCGACCCCCTCAAGGGGGCGGCGCTGGCGGCCGGGCAAAGCCCGATCCACGGCGCCCTGGGCTGGCGCGTGCTCAGGCGCTGCGTCTCGAGCTCCGGTGTGGCGATCCACTGATTCCTGATTCAACATAGGTACTCCGACATGGAAGTCAAACTCGACAAACGCTACCCCCTCGACGTGGACCCGGCCCGCGCCTGGGCCATCCTCGCCGACCTCAAGGCGGTGGCCGGCTGCATGCCCGGTGCAGAGCTCACCGAGCAGCTGTCCGACACCTCGTACAAGGGCGGCGTGAAGGTGAAGGTGGGCCCGGCGGTGGCCCAGTTCGGCGGCACGGTGGACGTGCTGGAACAAAGCGAGGCCGACCGCAAGATGGTGCTGCGCGGCAAGGGCGCCGACAAGGGCGGTTCGTCCGCCTCGATGGACCTGATCGCGGTGATCGAAGCCGACCCGGCCAACCCGGCGCACAGCGTGCTGCACGGCGACGCCTCGGTCATCGTCAACGGCAAGTTCGCTCAGTTCGGCGGCCGCATGATGGTGCAGGTGTCCGAGATGATCCTGGTGCAGTTCGTCGAGAACTTCCGCCAGGCGGCGCTGGCGCTGCCCGCGCCGGCCTCGGTGGAGATCGCCGAGGACGCTGCGGTGGCGTTCGGTGGCGCTCCCGAACAAGCCACGCCCCTCACGGTGGCCGCGGCGCCACCCCGTCCCGCCCCGCCGGTGGCGCAGGAGATCAACGGACTGGCCATCGTTTGGGCGCTCATCAAAAACTGGTGGCAGGGTCTCTTTGGCAAGAAGGCTTGAGCATGCAAACGCCGGCTGCACCGGGTGACCGCCAGCTGCGCGAGCAGCTGCAGCAGGTGGGTTACCTCGCTGACGCCGACCTCGCCACCACGGTGTGGTTAGCGGGCGAGTTGCAGCGGCCCTTGCTGCTGGAAGGCGACGCGGGCGTGGGCAAGACAGCGCTGGCCACGGCACTCGCCGAGGCCCAGGGCGCGGTGCTCGTGCGCCTGCAGTGTTTCGAGGGCCTGGATCTGGCGCAGGCGGCCTACGAGTGGAACTATGGTCGACAGCTGATGGCGATCCGCCTGCACGACGGCCAGCCCGGCACGGTGAAAGAGGCCGACGTGTTCAGCCGCGAGTTCCTGCTGGAGCGCCCGCTGCTCAAGGCCATCAGCCAGGACGGCCCCTGCGTGCTGCTGATCGACGAGATCGACCGCGCCGACGAGGCCTTCGAGGCCTTCCTGCTCGAAGTGCTGGCCGACTACCAGATCACCGTGCCCGAGATCGGTACGCTGCGCGCGCTTCACATCCCGCGCGTCATCCTCACCAGCAACGGCACGCGCGAACTCTCGGACGCGCTGCGTCGCCGCTGCCTGTACCACCACCTCGACTACCCCACGCTGGCGCGCGAGATCGCCATCGTGAAAACCGCCCTGCCCGAGGCCGACACCCGGCTGGTCGAAGAAGCGGTGCAGTTCGTGCAGCGGCTGCGCAATGAAGATTTGTCCAAGATCCCCGGTATCGCCGAGACGCTGGACTGGGTCAACGCGCTGCACCGCATGCACCACCACACGCTGCCCGAGGACATGGCGGTGCTGCTGACCACGCTGGGCTGCCTGCTCAAGACGCGGGAAGACCGCTTCGGCCTCGGCGCCGATCGCGCGCGCCAACTGATCGAGGGCCGGCGCACGGTGGGCGTGGCCGAAAAAGCCCCGGCCAACGCGGCCGCCTCATGAACACCACGCCCGCGCTTGCCCCCAGCGAAACCCTCGCCGGTTTCGCGGCACTGCTGCGCGACCACGGGCTGAGCGTGGGCGTGGCCGAGCAGCAGGCCATGCTGCAGGCGGCAATGGTGCTGGGTGGACCGAACGGCCCGCGCCTGAACGCGGCCTGGCGCGCCATCGCCTGCCACAGCGCACGCGAATGGCGGCTCTGGCCCGACCTCTTTGCCCGCTACTGGCACCCCGAGCGCCTGCGAGGCCAGGTGCGCGTGAGTGGGCAGACGCGACCACAGCGCGACCTGCGCCAGGCCGTGCAGCAGATGCACGAGCAGATGGACCACGCCGCGCAGCCACCGCCCACCGCCGCCAAAGCCGCACCCCAGACCGCCGCCGATGCGCCACACGCGGGCGCGGGCGACAGCGAGGCCGGCACGCCGCGTGCCATGGGCGGCGCCAGCCGCAGCGAGCCCCAGCTGGAAGCCCTGCACCAGCGCGACGGCCAGATGTGGCTGCCGCAAGAGCTGGGCGCCCTGCAGCGCCTGGCGCGCCAGATCACTGCGCAGCTGCGACCACTGCCGACACGCCGCTGGCGCAACGCCCACCCCGGCCAGCGGCTGGACCTGCGCCAGACCCTGCGCCGCAGCGTGGCCTGGGGCGGCGAGCCGCTGGCGCCGGCCTGGCAGGTCAAGCGCGTGGAGCCACCGCGCCTGTTCATATTGGCCGACGTGAGCCGCTCGATGGAGAGCCATGCCGCGCTGTTCCTGCGCATCGCACGCGCCTTCGCGCTGGAGGCCCAGGCCCGCGTGTTCGTGTTCCACACCCGGCTGGCCGAGGTCACGCCGCTGATGCAGCGCGACTCGGCCACGGTGCAAGAAAAGATCAACGCCGTGACCGCCGGTTTCGGCGCCGGCACCCGCATCGCCGCCAGCCTGCAGGACTTCGCCCGTGTGCACGCCCGCGCCCAGCTGCGGCGCGGCGCGCGCGTGTGGGTGATGTCCGACGGCTTCGACACCGACGCACCCGAACACCTGGCCGACGCGCTGCGCGCCCTGCGTGGCCACGGCGCGCGCATCACCTGGTTCCACCCCACGCGCCAGGCGCCCGCCGCGGCCGCGGTTCGGAACGCCCGCGAACACATCCACCGCTTCGTGCCGCTGGCCAGCCTCGCCGACCTGGTTGCGGCGCGGCCGGTGCTGCACTAGAAACACACCCACAGGAGACACGCCATGAACCGCAACCAATGGATCGCCGACGCCGCCCGGCTGCAGGCCGAAGACCGCGCGTTTGCACTCGTGACCGTGCTGCGCGCGCAGGCGCCCACCTCAGCCAAGGCGGGCGACAAGGCACTGGTCACCGCCGACGGCCAGATCCACGGCTGGATCGGCGGCGGCTGCGCGCAACCGGCGGTGGTCAAGACCGTGCGCCAGGCCCTGGCCAGCGGCCAGCCGCAGAGCATCCGCATTGCGCCCACCGACGAGACCGCCGAGCGCACGCTGGGTGACGTGCTGGAGTTCGGTATGGCCTGCCACTCGGGTGGCACGCTGGAGCTGTTCATCGACCCGGTGCTGCCGGCCCCTCAGCTGGTGGTGTTCGGCGACTCGCCGGTGGCGCGCGCGCTGACCGGGCTGGCGCCGCGCATCGGCCTGCAGACGGTGCTGGTGGCCGAGGGCGCGCAGGCTGGCGACTTCCCCGACGCGGCGCGTGTGATCGGCAGCGACAGCGCCGACGCGGTCGTGCAGGCCCTGCCGGACGGCGGCTTGGTGGTGGTGGCCACCCAGGGACGGCGCGACCTGCAGGCCCTCAGGGCCGCGCTGGCGCTGAAGCCGCCGACGCTGTGGTTCGTGGCCAGCGAACGCAAGGCCAACGTGCTGCGCCAGAGCCTGATCAGCGCGGGCGAAGACCCGGCGCAGGTGGCCGCCATCGTGGCCCCCGCGGGCGAGCCCATCGGCGCGCAGACGCCGGAAGAGATCGCGCTGGCGGTGCTGGCGACCGTGGTCGCGGCGCGGCGCGGTCGGCCTGCGCGTGCCGCCGCCACCCCAGAGGCAGCGAAGCCGGCGCCGAAGTTCAAGCTCGATCTGCCACCCATGGAAATGGGCAGCTGCTGCGGCGGCGGTGCGGCCAAGCCTGCGGAAGCAGAATCGGTCAGCGAAGCGGCCCCGCCGGTGGTGGCCACGAAGTCTTGTTGTGGAGGTAGCTGACGTGGGATGCATCCTGAAGGGCGGCGGCGGTCTGTACAGCCGCGTGGTGGTGGGCGCGGTGCTGCTCGCGGCCGGTTCGGCCTCGCGCATGGGTAACAAACCCAAGTGCCTGCTGGAGCTGGGCGGCGTTCCGCTGATCCGGCGCCAGCTGATCGCGCTCTCGGGCGCGGGCGTGGACGAGCTGGTGGTGGTGCTGGGGCACCACGCCGAGCGCATCGAACCCGAGGTGCGCGACTTCCCGGTCACGCTGGTGCGCAACCTGGACCCGGACGCGGGCCAGGTATCGTCGCTGCGGCTGGGCCTGCAGGCGCTGACCGGCAAGATCGACAGTGTGCTGGTCGCGCTGGCCGACCAGCCGCTGATCAACTCGCAAGACATCAACGACCTGATCGGTGCGTACAAGAAGCGGCCCGAAGGCACCGAAGTGGTCCAGCCCACGGTGGACGGCCTGCCGGGCAACCCGGTGATGTTGAGCCAGAGCGTGCGAGAGCAGATCCTTGCGGGCCTAGCCAGCGTCGGCTGCAGGCAGTGGCAGTCGGCGAACCCGCAGGCCGTGCACCGCTGGGCCAGCAGCAACCAGCGCTACCGCACCGACGTGGACATCCCGGAGGACATCGAGGCCCTGGCCGCCCGCACCGGTCACCGGCTCCTGTGGCCCAAAGACCTGCTGACCGAAGCCTGAGCCACCTGAGTCCATGACCCCGGATCCGCTGCTCCCGCTCTGGTCCACGCCGCTGGGCGTGCATCGCTTCGCGCAGGCACACGACATCAACCCGCTGCTGGTGCGCGTGTTCCGCGCCCTGCGCGCGAGCGACGAGCGCGCCGATCCGGCGGCGGCCTTCTACGCCAGCCGCGACGACCTGCTGCAGCGCATCCGGCTCCCCGAATGGGAAGCGTTGGTGAAATTCACCGTGGATGGCCTGCGCCAGACCGTCGCGCTCGCCAATCAGGGCGCCTGGCCCGAGGCCGCGCCAGGCCTGCAGATCGCCTTGCGCGGCCTCTGGTTCCAGATCGCCAACCGGGGTAGCCACCACGACGTGCACACGCACGGCAACTGTTCGTGGTCGGGCGTGTACTGTGTGCAGATTGACGAAGTGACACAGCGCCAAGCCCATCCGCTGCTGGGCGCCACCAACGGCGTGACGCGCTTCTACGGCCCACACTTCAACCACCTGGGCGGCGCCCACATGGACTTCGGCAACGCCTACCTGCAGTCAGCCCACATCGACATCGAGCCGGTGCCCGGCCAGCTGGTGGTGTTCCCGTCGTGGCTGCCCCACCAGGCCATGCCGTACGACGGCGAAGCCGACCGTATCATCGTCTCGTTCAATGCCAGCGTGCACGCGGTGGCGGGCTCCGACCAGCTGCACGGCTACAGCCATGTCTAGGATTCACTTGCCCCCCGAGGCCCTCGCGCTGGCCCGCTGGACCGCGCTGCTCATGGGCTGGGTGTGGCTGGGCGCACAGGGTCAGCGACTGGGCTGGTCGGTGGCCAGCGGCGTGCTGCCTGTGGCGCTGTGGTGGGCGCTGCGGCTGCTGTTCGCCCAGGCCGGCCTGCCCGCGCGGCTCGCGCCAACGGTTGCCCCCCTGCTGGGCGCCACCACGGCGCTGGGTGCGCTGCTCGTGGGCCAATGGCAACCCGCCGCCACCGGCCACGTGGCTCTGCTGGTGCTCGCCACCGTGTGGGCCGCGTGGTCGGCCTCGCTGGACGTGCCGGTGGCGCGCGGCGCGTGCCGCCGCAGCTGGTCGGGCGGGCCGCCGCTGCTGGCCGCGGCGCTCACCGCGCTGTGCACCACCGGCGCACTGCCAGCGATGCACAGCCTGTGGGCCGCGTCGGTGGTGCTGCTGCTCGCGGCGGCGCTGGGCCGCCCGCCCACGGTGCCCAACGCGCCAGACGCCGCTCCCTCCGCTGCCAGCGCCCTGCCGGCCACGGCGATGGGCCTGATGATGGGCACGCTGTGGCTGAACAATGCCTGGTGCAGCGCCGCAGGCTGGTCGCCGGCCACCGCGGTCATGGTGCATCTGGGCGCCATGGCGGCGCTGCCAGTTCTCACCCGCCTCGACCTGGTGCCGCGCCACCTGAGCGCACCGTGGGCCGAGCGCCTGCCGCTCGCGCTGCTGGCATTGGGTGCGGGCGTGTTGCTCGCCGGCACGGGTGCCACCCATGGGCTGGTGGGCATGGGCCTGCTGGCGCTGGCCTGGTCGGTGCACGCGGGGCGGCATCGGTCCGAAGCGTTCCCTCCCTCGCCTCTCGCTGTCGCTGGTTGGTCCTTGTGTGGACCGGCGCTGCTGCTCGCCGTGGGCTGGCTCAGCCCCACGACCGGCCCATGGGCCCAGCAACTGGCTTACAGCCTCATCGGCGGCGCTGCCCTTCTCGCGCTGCTCGCGACCGGTTGGCGCCCGACGCCACCCCACCCCCTTCCCCTTGCACGGAGCGATTCCCCATGAACAGCATCGACATCGACGTGATCCGCACCGCCCTCGACTGGCAAGGCCGTGGCCACCGCGTGGTGCTCGGCACCGTGGTGCGCACCTGGGGCTCGGCGCCGCGCCCGCCGGGTTCGCTGATGGTGATCCGCGACGACGGCCAGGTGGCTGGATCGGTCTCGGGCGGCTGCATCGAAGACGACCTGATCGGCCGCGTGGCGCGCGGCGATCTGGCACTGCGCCGGCCCGAAACCACCACCTACGGCGAGACGGCCGAGGAGGCGCGCCGCTTCGGCCTGCCCTGCGGTGGCACGGTGCAGATCGTGCTGGAGCCGCTCTCGCCGCAATCGCAATTGCGCGAACTGCTGAGCAGCATCCAGAACCACAAGCGTGTGCAGCGCAGGCTCGACATGGCCACCGGCCTGGTGCGCCACGAGCCCGCCCTAGAGGGTGACCGCGTCGGCTTCGACGGCGCCACGCTCACCACCGTGCACGGTCCGCGCCTACGCCTGCTCATCATCGGCGGCGGCCAGCTGTCGCGTTACCTGGCAAGCATGGCCGTCATGCTCGACTACCAGGTCACCGTCTGCGAGCCGCGCACGGAATACCACGAAGGCTGGGAGTCCGTGGTTGGCGTGACGCTGTCCACCACGATGCCCGACGACCTGGTGCTGGCCATGCACCTGGACCACAACAGCGCCGTGGTCGCAGTCACCCACGACCCCAAGCTCGATGACCTTGCGCTCATGGAGGCGCTGCGCACCCCCGCGTTTTACGTTGGCGCACTTGGCTCGCTGCAAAACAACGCCAAGCGCCGCGAACGCCTACTGGAGTTCGACGTTAGCCCAGAAGAAGCCGATCGCCTGCACGGTCCTGTGGGGCTGAACCTCGGGGCCCTCACGCCTCCCGAAATCGCCATGAGCATCGTGGCCGAGATGACTGCATTGCGGCGTGGCATGGACTTGAGCGGCCCGCTGAGCAACTGGGTGGGGTCCCAGACGATTTGCAAATCCTGTTAGGTGGAGCTGGCATATGGTGGCCCCTGTTGTTTGAACAGCATTCCCCGTTCTTTGGACTTCCCTGATCAGATAGACAACCTGTCCCTATCCTTTGAGCGTAGGAAGCAGAGATCACGCTCTACGGATTGGTAGCCTGCCCGAAAAAGAACCTGGAGCGCAGACAGTGAGGCGGCGCCGACCGGGTCGCGCAAACCTGTGGCCGCAGTCCCTCCTATAGAAGCCGTTCGAGTCAGTGTACGTCGCCACGCCGAAAAGCCGCTTCGAGGCAGAAGGCGTGAACTCACCTAGGCGCACCCACCAGCAGCACTCGCTGCAATGACGCAAGTGGAAAATCGAAGGTCGCTTCAAGGCTGATCTCCGACACTCGAACCTAACGCCTGAAAGTTCGCGTGTTGCGCAACTGGTCATTGGCCGAGCAGGGTCTCAAGCGACCGCTTTGTTGCTCAGACCGGTCACTCTATTGATGCGAGCCGGGCAAGGTAGCAGGAGCAACTGATCACACCAAGGATGAATTGGTTCTCCCGACCCGCTGCGGTCGGTGTTGATGTAGGCAACGATCCCAGAAAACCGTCCGAGAAACCGGGGGAATCCCACCCCGGATACTTGGCGGCACGGCTTATCGGAACCATTGCGAAGAGCATCCGCAGTTGGCCCGCGGGTCCGAAACACGTAGCCAAGGTCTTCTCAAAGAATTAGATCGGCCAGAACCATAGAACGTCCAAAAGCATTCTCTGGTGTGGTGACCTCATGGCTGCACCGAGCAGTGCGAAGCTGCCACATGAGCCGCTCGGTGCGATGCCTCGTAGTGTGCAAGCGGCTCATTACCATTTAACGCAACGAGCAAATTTTCAGCAGCCTGCAACTCGATGGCTCGGCGAACCTTCTTCACCGCCGAACCAATGTGGGGTGTGAAAACCGTGGAGGGGTGTTGCAAGAGTTCCGGATGAATCTGGCGTGGACGGTCTGCCAGCAGCCAGTCTTCCATCTCGTACACATCGGCGGCGTAGGCACCCAGGCGCTCGTCCTTGAGCGCCCGTGCCACGGCAGCCTCGTCCACAACCGAGCCTCGCCCAATGTTGACCAGGATCTGCCCCCGCCGAACACCTTCAAGCATGGTGTCATTGACGAGGTGACGCGTTACGTCCAGCAGCGGAACGGCCAGAATGACATAGTCGGATTGCGACAGGGCCTCACCCAGGCTCACCATGGTCAGGCGTTCGTCATCACCATGCGGGTCCACGCCCAGCAGTTGAGCGCACCCGAAGCCACAGAGACGGTCCACAATGGCCCGCCCAACGGCGCCAAGTCCGACGACCGCCACTATCGAGCCGTGCAACCCCATTCCGTACAGCTGGGGACGCCATCCTGCGTAGCTCTTGCGAACACTGACGTCACCTGCCAGCACATGGCGCGCGGCGGCGATGGCCAGCCCAATGGCGAGTTCTGCCGTGGGTTCTGTGAGCAGGTCAGGAACGAAGCTCACGCTGACACCGGCTTGCGCACATGCCTTGAGGTCAAAGTTGTCATACCCCTTCAGGGCGCAAGCGATGGTCTTGAGCCTGGGAGCGTGCAACAGGGTTCGCTGATCTACCCGGTCAGGCATGAAAGCCATCATTGCGTCGGCATCCTTCAGATGACGGTGGAGCTCGGCCTCGCTCCACGGCTCAGGACCGGGATTCATCACCACTTCACCAACCTGCATAAGACGCGCCAGTACCTCTTCATGGATGGGCTGCGTCACCACAATTTTCGGCATCATTACCTTCCTCTCTCTTTCTATTTCAGATGTTTGCGAAGCGCCGACCCAATGCCGTCGACCACGAGCACGCATATGAGGATGGACAGCAAAATGGCGGAGACCTCGTCGTACTTGATCAGGCGCAGAGCTGCCATGAGTTCGAAGCCAATGCCGCCCGCACCCACGATGCCCATCACTGCCGATGCGCGAAAGTGATATTCCCATCGGTAGATGGTGATGTCCGCCAACTGGGGCAAAACCTGCGGTAACACAGCATGGGTGATGACCTGAAACCGGCTTGCGCCCGCGGCCTTAGCGGCCTCCAGAGGTTTCGGGTCCACGTGCTCTATGGCTTCGGCGTAGAACTTGGCCACCATGTCTGCCCGTGCTAGGGCTTTCTCAAGCAGGCCTACGCGGTCAATGGCCGCCAGCGCCTCCAGCTTGTCAGCCTTGCTCCAAGGCCACAACGACGCCAGAGATCCGCGGGTGGCGAGCTTGCCCATCAACACATTGGCCAGCACGCTTTGCCGCCCGATCAGGTGGTGCTGCTGGAACACCATGCCGCAGTGGCGCCGATGCTCAAGAAGGTTGCGTTTTGAGACGGTGCCGCCCGGCAGATCGGCCACCGACACCTCTCCGTCTGTGGGGCTAACCAAGCCATTGATGCTGCGCAGCAGCGTTGACTTTCCCGCGCCCGACGCGCCCAGCAGCACAAGGAACCCGCCATGCTGTACCTCCAGCGAGGTGGGCGCAAGCGCTGTGTGACCCGACCTTCCATCTGAAGACGTACTCGCAAGGCCCAGATGTCTTTCACCTTGAAGGGAGCCTTTTGCCCGACGATCTTGCCTTTGTTCCACGGCTCGTGATGAACGGTATTGCCTGAGGTTTCCATGATGGTCTGCCTCCAGGTACAACCAGGCTTGTTCACTGGAACTCGCCTTTTTGGCCTCTTGCATCAATCGGGTATGCGTTGTCTCGTCGAACCAGCGAGCGGACGGTGGGTCAGTGAACGTGGCCATGGTGGTCCTTTGCGCTGTCATCACCGAGTTCACCCCGCGCCTGCCGCATCACCGTCCACCCGCCGTGCAGCGCCAGCGCCGCCATCAGGCTGGCCACCACCAGATCGGGCCAGCCCGAGCCGGTGCCGAACACGCCGAGCGCGGCCATGAATACTGCCACGTTGCCGATGGCGTCGTTGCGCGAGCACAGCCACACGCTTCGCATGTTGGCGTCGCCCTCGCGAAACGCGTAGAGCATCCACGCCACGGCCACGTTGGCCAGCAGCGCCAGCAACGCCACCGCGCCCATGGTCACGGCCTGCGGCACTCCGCCGTGCCACACCGACCACACAGCCGCCCCCAGCACATAGAGGCCAAAGCCCATCATGCTCACCGCCTTGAGCATGGCCGCACGCGCCCGCCAGGCCAGCGCCGAGGCCAGCACGGCGAGCGACACAGCGTAGTTGAGCGCGTCGCCCGCGAAGTCGACCGCGTCGGCCAGCAGCGAGAGCGACCCGGCCTGCACACCCGCGCCGATCTCGATGAGGAACATGGCGGCGTTGACGATTAGGGCGATCCAGAGAATCTTGCGGTAGCGCGGCAGGTTGACGAGGGTCTCGGCTTTGGGGGTGTCGTGGTCACAGCAATGGGCGGACATGGTTTTTCCTTTCAATGCATTGGAAACCCTGGAGCCGCTACAGTGTCAACCACTGGTTTGAACAAAGGGCTGTGCCATGCAGATCAAGGAACTGGCCCGGGCCACGGGCGTCGATGTGGAAACCATCCGCTACTACGAAAAGCAGGGCCTGCTGCCCGAGCCGGCGCGGCGCGACAACGGCTACCGCGACTACGCGGCCGAGCACCTGGAGCGGCTGTCCTTCATCCGCCACTGCCGCGCGCTGGACATGCCGCTGGCAGATGTGAACCGGCTGCTGGGTTTTGTGGACGAGCCCGGCGCCGATTGCAACGACGTGGACCTGCTGGTGGACGAACAGTTGGCCCGCGTGCGAGCCAGGCTAAAGAGCATGCGGGCGCTGGAGAGGCAGTTGCTGCAGCTGCGGGCGCGCTGCTCAGGCACGCACGAAGGGCACTGCGGCATTCTGAACGAGCTGGTGTCGGCGGCGCACGGCGAGGCATGCGCTTGTCATTCAGGAATGAGTCACGTCAACGTTCGCTAACTGCTGATGACCAGTCATTTGGACTCGATAATTGAACGGCATCAATGGGCCCGTTGCAGTCCTCTGGCGAGGCTCGGCCGGTGGTCAGTTTGCATCAGGAGCTACCGGTGGCGAGCGAAACAATATCGTATGTCTTCGCCCACCTTTGTCATCTGTGGCTGATGGGGCTATGCGAGACGAATGTCCAGTGCAGAGAGTGATGCTGTCCTTCGGAGTGATCCTGGACATGGAGGCGCACAGGTGCAATGACGCAGAATCTCCCGCATGAAAACGTCCCCCGAAACCAGCGAAGTCCTGCGTGCCCAGCACGAACTCTCAGGCGCTACCTGGCGTGGTGACCTCGGCGGCGCGCTCGGTGACATGGGCACGTTGCTGCCCTTTTTGGTCGGCTTCATCGTCGTCGCAGGTGTGCACCCCACCTCGATCCTGCTGGCATTTGGGTTGAGCATGATCGTCGTTGGATGGCGCTTTGGCGTTCCATTCCCGGTCCAACCCATGAAGGCAGTGGGCGCAGCGGCCTTGGCCGGCGCCGTGGTGGGTGGGCAAAACATGCCTGCCGTGCTCGCTCTGGCCTCGCTGATCACGGGCGTATTCTGGTTGGTAGCCGCCTGGAGTGGCTTGGCGCGCTGGTTGGCCCGCTTTGTGTCGCGCGACGTGATTCACGGCGTGGTGCTTGGACTGGGCATCGCGCTCATCGTCGCCGGGCTGCGCCGCATCGAAGGAGACGCGGTGCTGGGCGCGGCTTCAGTGGTACTGGCGCTGGTGTTGCTGGGCCGCGGTGGCTGGCTCACCATGCCGGTGCTCATGGCAGCTGGTTGGGCGGTGGGCGCTTGGCGTCAGCCCGAACTTGCGCAAGCGCTGGCCGACACACCATGGGCGCTGCACTTGCCCGAAATCCAGTGGCCAGCGTTCGACCAACCCGGCGTGTGGCTCGCTGCCATCGGCCTGGCTGCGGCACAGATACCGCTGACCTTCGGCAACGCCATTCTTGGCATCGTGGCCGAAACCCGTCGTCTGTTTCCCGCCGTGGCGCTGGACGAAATCCGAGCAGCACGGGGCACGGGCCTCATGAACCTGTTGGCCGGTAGTCTGGGCGCACCGCCCATGTGCTTTGGCGCAGGGGGCATGGCCGCACAGGTGGCTTGCGGCGCCCGCAGCGGCCGCGCGCCCCTCTTTCTGGGCAGCGTGCTGCTGCTCTCAGGCTTGTTCGCCAGCGGTCAGCTCACCGCCCTGCTGAGCCTGCTGCCCGCCGGCACCCTGGGCGCCATGCTGTTCGTGGCCGGCTTCTCGCTCACCATCGGCACCGCGGGCAGTGCCCGAGACAAGCAAGCTCGCGCCGTGCTGCTCACCACGGCCGCCGTGTCGGTGTGGAACGCAGGCGTGGGTGTGATCGTGGGCGTTGTTCTGGAAGCAGGCTTGAGAGCGAATGTGATGCGAATTTGAGGTTACGTCAGGGCTTCCTCATCTCGCCATGACCCGAGTGGCCCGCATGTCCCATATGTCCCGCCATCGCGTCCTTGCCGTGGTCTGAAAGCTGTGCGTTGAACCACCGGTGAAGCGCTGCAACCAGTGCCGCGTTCGCCGTCGTGTAGCTCAGCTCAGCGCCACCTTCGATGTCCTTGTAGGTGATGGCGACCTGCCCGGGGGCTGCTGCCTTCAGCTCGGCCAGACCGGGCATGTTCTGTCCGTGAATGCGCGTCGGGCCTGAGAAGTCGCCCTTGAGAAACTGCTCGCGAATCTCTTGCAGATGCAGCCGGGTCAGGCTCACTTGCTCTGTGTCATCACGCTTCCTGACCACAACCTGTTGAACGCCGCCTTGCGCCGTCTTGGTGAAGACGTGGGTGGTCGCGGCCAAGCTGAAAGGCATGACCTCCTTCCCCCGCTGCGCCACGTCCGCTTGCCGCTGTCCGGAGTGCATGGTTCCCATGTGAGCGCCGTGGTCCATCCGCGAGTGATCCATGGTTTGTGCACTCGCACTTCCCGCTGCCATCAACAGCGCAAGCGAGGCAAAGGTGGTCTTGAGCATGTCGTAATCCCGATTCAGCGTGTGTGGATGAATGAAGTGATTGTCGGTATCCGACGAACGAAGGCATATGATTTGAATCATACGAATCTCCATTCAAATGAGCCTGCCGATCACCTTACCTGACACGCTGCGCAAGCTCCTCACGCCCGTACTCATGGCGGCGTCGTCAGGCTTGGAACTGCGCAAGGGTGATTCGCTGTTCCGCCAGCGCCAGCGGCCCAAGTACATGCACTTCGTGGTCGGGGGCGAGATTGTTCTGGAGCGCACCGGTGAAGGCGGTGATCCTGTCGTGCTGCAGCGGGTTCGCCAAGGCTTCGTGGCCGAGGCGAGTCTGCAGTCTGGGAGCTACCACTGCGACGCGGTGGTGACATCGGCAGGTTGGGCGGTCGCCGTTCCCATTGAACCCCTCAAGGCAGAACTGGCAACAGACCGCGCCTTTGCACTTCGCTGGATCGGCATGCTCAATGCAGAGGTGCGTCGCCTGCGCGCACAGTGCGAACGCATGTCACTCAAGGGGGTGGGTGAACGGTTGCTGCACATGTTTGAGACCGAGGGTGTAAATGGATGCCTGTCAATCGAATCGGGACTGAAGTCTCTGGCCACTGAACTGGCTGTAAGCCATGAGGCGCTTTACCGGGCGGTAGCAGCGCTTGAGAAAAGTGGTGTGATCGTTCGCGCATCCGGCTGCCTTGAGTTGGTGCGTATCTCTGGACATGCCTCACGGTTGTAAAAAGGGGGGCCAGCCGTCTTCCGACGCACACAAGCTCCTGGAGTGGCTGGATTCGCTGTCTTCGAGTACCTGGTCTTGACGACACAGCGGTTATGCGATTGCTGAATTTGGAGCGGCCAGTGTTGAGCGCCGCTGCCATTCGTGACACGGGCCTCGAATGGCTCAGTTCAGTCTTCAGATGGCATGCGACAACGGAGAACCGTTCTCACTGTTTTATCGGTAATGGCATCGTCTTCAGTTCGCAAGCATTGCTACTCCGCAGCTTAGTGGGATGGACCAGGTAGTCCACCCGACCGGGCCGCTTGGTTCACTTGTCTACCCACTCAATTTTGCAAACACTCTAAAGTTCGTTAGAATGTTTACATGAGAGAACTCAAGAACCACCTTTACGAGCAGGTCGCTCGTATCGGCAAAGCCGTCGCCAGCCCGAAACGCCTGGAGCTCATTGAGCTGCTGTGCCAGGGCGAGAAAACGGTCGAAATGTTGGCTGCCCAGTCAGAAATCAGCGTGAAGCTCGCCAGCGCCCATCTCAAGGAGCTGCGCGTGGCGCGCCTGGTGGATACGCGCAAGGAAGGCAAGTACGTGGTTTACCGACTGGCAAGCACCAGCGTAGCCGACCTCTGGGTCAACTTGCGCTCGGAGGCCGAGGAGCGCCTGGTGGAACTGCAGATGGCGCTTGCCTCCATCGTCGAGCACGGGGAAGACTTGCAGGGCGTCAGCCGTGCGGACATCTTGCGTCGCGCCGCTGCGGGAGAAGTGCTCGTGCTGGATGTGCGGCCTGAAGACGAGTATGCCGTGGCTCACCTGCCTCACGCGCGCTCGCTCCCCGTGGATGAATTGAAAAAACGCATCGCCGAGCTACCCAAGGACGTCCCGGTGGTGGCCTATTGCCGCGGTCCGTTCTGCTTGATGGCCAAGGATGCGGTCGAGTTGCTGCGCAAGAAGGGCTATCAGGCCTTTCACCTCACCGACGGGGTGGCCGAATGGCGCGCGCGTGGCCTCCCGGTGACCGACTGAGCAGAGAACCCCCATGAAGACATTGCTGATCCTGAACGATGCGCCCTACGGCAGTGAGCGCACCTACAACGGAGCCCGACTGGCGGGTGCATTGGCCATGCAGGACGACCACGAGGTCAAGGTCTTTCTCATCGGTGACGCCGCAGCAGCTGCCCACAACAAGCAGAAAGTGCCTTCTGGTTTTTACAACCTTGAGGTGATGCTGGGCGCTGTGGTGAAGCACGGCGGCGTCATCGGTGTCTGCGGCACTTGCATGGACGCACGCGGCATCGCCGCGGAAGACCTCATTGCGGGTGCGCACCGCAGCACCCTCGACGAATTGACCCAATGGACAGCCTGGGCCGACAAGGCCTTGGTGTTCTGACCCAGGAGACGACCATGTTTTTCCGCCAGCGCCCGGCCGCCAACGCCACGCTTTCCTATCTTTTCGGTTGCGTCGGTCTGCAGAAGGCCGTTGCGGTGGACGTCGTCGCCGGCGACGAGGGCTGGTTCATCGAGGAGGCGCAAAGAGCAGGCGCACCTATCGTCCACGTCATCGACACCCATGTGCACGCCGATCACTACTCGGGTGGCCCCGAGCTCGCGCGTCGCGTCGGGGCGGCGTACCACCTCCACGAGAGCAACATCGGACGCGTGGGCTTTGATTTCTCCCCGCTGCGCGACGGTCAGCGCTTGGAAGCCGGTAACGTCGTGGTCGACGTCATTCACACGCCTGGGCACACCCCGGACAGCGTCTGCCTGGCGGTGCGAGACCTGCGCCGGGGCGACGAGCCGTGGTTCGTCATCACCGGCGATACCTTGTTCGTGGGCGCCGTTGGCCGCCCCGACCTGGCAGGACAGGAGCGCGAGATGGCCGGGCAGCTCTACGACACGCTGCAGTCGCGGCTGCTGTCGTTACCACCCGAGCTTGAAATTTATCCGGGCCACCAGGCCGGCAGCGCCTGCGGCGCCGGGCTCTCGGGCAAACCGGCGTCCACCATTGGTTTTGAGAAGCGCTTCAACCCGATGTTGTCGATGTCGCGGGATGAATTTGTTGCCGCGCTGACCTCAGAAATTCCGCCCCAGCCTGCGGACATGGCTCGCATCGTCGAGGCCAACTTGCGCGGCGTGGCGCCAGCCACCGCCTGAACTGTCCATGCAGTTCGGCATTCGCGCCAACCTGGGCCAGTTCCTGCAGCAGCTGCTGCAGGTGCTGCTCGTGGGCATGACCATCGGGATGATGCGCAACGTCGTGCCGGCGCTGGCGGAGTCCGAATTCGGCGTGCCGCGCGGCTCGTTCATGCTGCTCGCGGCCTTCGTCGTTGCTTTTGGGTTCGTCAAGGGCACGATGAACTTCGTGGCAGGACGCCTGGCCGAGGAAATGGGGCGCAAGCGGGTGTTGCTGCTGGGCTGGCTGGTCGCCTTGCCCATCCCCTTGCTCATCTATTTCGCCACCAGCTGGGCCTGGGTCGTCTTTGCCACCGTACTTCTGGGCATCAACCAGGGCCTCACCTGGTCGATGACGCAGACGGCGAAGCTGGACATCACACGCGCCGACCAGCGTGGTCTGGTCATCGGACTGAACGAATTCTCGGGCTATGTCGGCCTGGCCATCGCTGGTGTCATCACGGGCTACCTCGCATCCATGCTCGGCCCGAGGGAGGGACTGCTGTGGTTCGGCATGGTCGTGATCGGGCTGGCCACGGCGCTGTCCTGGCTCTCCATTTCCGAGACGCTGCCTTGGGCGCGTGACGAGGTGAAACGCCATGCAAGCCCCAACGCCACACTGCTGAAGCCTCGTTACCCCCATGCGGTCAGCGACAGACCCTCCACGTCGGAGGTGTTCGCCCTGATGAGCTGGCGTGACCGTCGCATGGCAGCACTCTGCCAGGCAGGGCTTGTCGAGAAGTTTGTCGATGCGTTGGTCTGGGTTTTTTGGCCTGTCTATTTGCACCAACAGGGCGTGAGCCTGCCGGGCATCGGCTGGATAGTCGGCATTTACGGCTTCACTTGGGGTGCCATGCAGTTCTTCACCGGCCGGATGTCCGACCGCGTGGGAAGGCATCTGCTGAACTCTTGGGGCATGTGGGTCTGTGGCGCGGGCGTGGCCCTGATGCCGCTGGGCACGGGTTCGCTGTGGTGGAGCGCATCCGCCGCCATAGCCGGCCTTGGCATGGCCATGCTCTACCCGAACCTGAGTGCTGCCGTGGCCGACATCGCCCACCCCAACTGGCGTGCATCGGCCATCGGTATCTACCGCTTCTGGCGCGACCTCGGCTATGGCATCGGTGCACTCGGGCTGGGCGCAGCCGCTGCGCTGGGTGGCCGCATCGAGAGCGCATTCTGGTTCGTTGCCGTGGCCATGTTGGTGTCCGGCGCCATCCTGTTCCGCTGGGGGGAAGAAACCCACCCCCGGCTCAATCCCGCCACCTGATTTCCCACAACCACCCTGGAGACAACCATGAACACGCGCCGACTCACCTTGACCCTGGCACTTGCAGCTGCTACCTGCCTGCCGCTGGCGGTATACGCCGAGGCCGACAAAGCCACCATCAACGCATTGGAGGGGTACTTCGATTTTGCGGACGCCAACAGCGGCACCATCATGGCCGAGCAACTGGCTGCCGAGGACTACAAAAAGTTGCTCGTGCTCGACGTGCGCGATGCGGGGCAGTTCGCCAAGGACCACATCCCGGGTGCCATGAACATCGAATGGCGTCAGGTGTTCGCGCAGCGCGCCAAACTGCCCAAGGACAAGACCATCCTTGTCTACTGCAACACGAGCTCGTTCGCTGGCCAGGTCGCCATGGCGCTGCGCATGGATGGCTATGAGAACGTGCGCCTGCTGCACGGTGGCTATAACGAATGGAAGGCCGCCGGCGGCATGAACGCCCAGGCACGTGCCGCAAAAAAGAGCTGAGGTTTTTGCATCATGAATATCCGTACATTCGCATTGATTTCCGCCCTGGTGAACACCAGTGCGCTCTCCTGGGCTCAGACTGCCCCTGGGCCTTTGGAGATCGACGGCCGAAAAGTGCTGACCCTGGTCAGCAACGATCCACCTGGCCTGCGCTGCAACAACAACATTCAGGTTGCTGCCGAACTCGCCAACACCTACAAGGTGCCCATCCTCATCTACCCGGTGTCTTTCATGCCAGCCGGCACCAAGGCGCCGATCGTCTGGTTCGGCGGCGAGAACATTGCCCAGAGCGGTGGCAAGCTCAACGGCATGATTTCGTACACCGAACTGGCCGACCGGTTCGAGGTCGAAGGGGTAACGAAGCAAGACAAGTCTGGGTTGCTGATGGCCCCTGCCGTGAACAGCAGTTTCGAGGCGCTGAAGCAAAGCATTAAAGGTAAGCAGCCATAGAGCGGAGAAACTCGCACGGCACTCTCCAACCTGCCGCACGGGGTAGACAGGTTTGGAGAGTGCTGCAGGCCTTCAAGTAGTGCTTGTTTTGAAGCCGTTGCTGCGACCTTACAGTTTAAAATGCCTCGGCCGCGAATGTCTGACACCAGCTTCACTTGACCTTGGTCACGAGCGAGTGAACTGCCGCTTCTGGCCGATTCCTTAAGTCTAGCCTTGGAGCTGACGATCGGCTACCTATCAATATGGGAACGCCAGCTTGGCTCAGTTTTGCGATGGTTGCAGCCGCTCTGCAGCTGTAGGAACAGGCCGCCCCATTGCAAGGTAACGACCAGGAAAGCTCGACCTTATCAGCCAGGATTCAGAGCAGCTCGCCCTCTGATCTTGCGCATCGATTCGCCCTTCAGCTGGACCCGATGAGCTTGATGCACCACGCGATCAAGAACCGCATCCGCGACGGTTGGATCTGGGAAGAAACCGTGCCAAGTGTCCGCAGGGTACTGACTGGTCAGAAGCAGAGATCCCGTGCGCATGCGCCGGTCGGCAACATCGAGCAAGACCTGCGCTGCGGTTGGGGACATTTCCCCGATTCCAAAGTCATCAAGGATCAGCAGGTTGGGTTTGTAGAGGGACGTTTTGAGTTTTGGCAGCGAGGCATCGAGCACCGCTTGACCGATGCTGGTGAAGAGGTCGTTGGCCACGTAGAAGGCCACGGTCATGCCCAGCCGACAGGCCTGGTGGCCGAACGCCGACGCTAGCCAGGTTTTACCCACACCCGTGGGCCCGAGGATCATGAGGTTCTGCTTTCGCGTGATCCAGCTGCAATTGGCCAACGTTGACATCAGCGCCGTGTCCAGCCCTCGACTTGCACGCGCGTCATAGTCTTCAAATGCGGCAATTTCCGGAAAGCCGGCCGATTTCACGAGGCGATTGAGCTTGCGGGAGTTCCTCGTGGAGACTTCCGACTCAAGAAGCAAACCAAAGCGATCGTCAAACGCAAGATGTTGCAGCTTGGCCTGCTCTTGCTGGAGTTCGTAGGCTGTCGCCATGGCGCTCAGGCGCAGTTCGCGCAACTTGCTCAAGTTCTGGGTATGGGTGCTCATGTTTAATCTCCGAAGTATTGGGCGCCGCGCAGGTTGTCGTGCTCCATGCGGGGCGGTGGCGTGGCTGGACGGGGCCGCAGGTCGGCCTGGTTGGTCAGGATCGAAGTGATGCTGCGCAGCGAAGTGATGTTCAGCGGGAGTGCGTAGCGGCAGACGGACTCGAAGCGATCCTCGCCATGGTCCCGCGCCAGATCTCGCATGCGTCGGGCAGCGCGCATGCCATTTGCGGGATCGCGCCGCTCGTTGAGGTGGTAGCCGATCATTTCCTGAGCACTGACGCCCACCGCAGTGGCCCATTGCATCAGCGCCTTGGGCTCGCCTTCCAGAACCCGTTGGTGGGCAACAGGCCGGTGTTCAGGCAGCGTGGTGCTGTTGCCCGGCTCAGTGAGCAGCGCGTGCAACGCTACCCGGCGGCCACCTCGAAACACCTCCACCATGGATGCGGTGATGCGCAGGTCGACGCGTTCGCCAGCCAGCTGAGAGGGAACGGAGTAGAAGCAGCGCAGGTGCTCTACGTGGTGGTCATTGCCCACGCGGACTTGATAGCGCCAGTCGCACAACTCGAAGCGCTTTTGCACAAGCGGCTTGAGCGTGGCGCGTTCATCGCTTTCAAACCTGCTGCGCCGACAGCCTGGCAGCTTCTTGAACGGATGATCGTTGAGCTCGTGGTTCAACCGGCGCAGCTCCTTGTTGAGCTCGTCGATGCTGAAGAACACCCGATCGCGCAGTTTGAACAGTATCCAGCGCTGCGCGATCTGCACGCCCACCTCAGCTTTGGACTTGTCCTTTGGGCGCCTTGGCCTGGCGGGCGCAGGAGCCGTGTCGTAGTGGTGCAGAACTGCTGCCGCATCGGTGGCAGAGCGCTGCCATCTGATTCTCAGCCATGACCGCCAGCGGCGGTCAATATGGGGTGCCCGGACGGATACTTTCATGCGCACAAACGCTATCTGGACAAGCACGGGACTCCCAGCTCTCTGGCTGATCTGGCTCAGCACGCGCTGATTGGCTTTGATGAAGAGACGCCGTTCGTGCGTGCCGCACGCAAGGCATTCCCAATCTGGAACCGCGAAAACTTTGCGGTGCGTACCGACAACGACATGGCACAGATTGCGCTGATCCGAGCTGGCTGCGGTATTGGCGTGTGCCAAATGCATATAGCGGCGCGCGACCTGAATCTGGTGAACATATTGCCTGGCAGCATTCCGCTGAGCCTGGAGACCTGGCTCACCATGCACGAAGATCTGCGCAATAACCCGAGCTGCAAGGTGACATTTGATGCACTGTTGAAGGGGCTACAAGACTACGTGACTCCCTAGCAAGTCGACATCGATCTGACCAGATGAGGTTGCTTGCCAATGACTGAAGAACCTGACTTAGTTGACGGTGTGAGAAAAGAGCCTTGGCGTCTACCAAGGCTCTTTTTCATATTTCCGGCGCTTTTACTACGCAGGCAGGGCGACCAGTGGGTTTCCGTACATAGGGTCATCCTTTTTTGAGGCCAGTGCCTTTTCAAGGTTGATGCCCAGGGCCTTGGCTACGCCTGCACCGTATGCAGGGTCTGCGGCGTGGCAATTGCGGATGTGACGGAACTTGATGAACTCTGGAGCGTCGCCCATGGCTCTGCCGGTGTTGCCAAAAAGCGCTTCCTTCTGACCGTCGTTCATTAGACGGAACAACTTGCCAGGTTGCTCGAAGTAGTTGTGGTCATCTTTGTCGTAGCTCCAGTGGGCTGCATTGCCGGTGAGCTTGAGCGGCGGCTCCGAGAACTGCGGCTGGCCCTGCCATTGGCCAAAGCTGTTGGGTTCGTAGTGCGGCAAAGCACCATAGTTGCCATCGACCCGCCCCTGACCATCGCGGTGGTTGCTGTGCACTGGGCAGCGAGCCTGATTGACAGGGATCTGGTGGTAATTTACGCCCAGTCGATAGCGCTGAGCATCGGCGTAGTTGAAAAGGCGTGCTTGCAGCATACGGTCCGGACTGACACCGATACCAGGTACCAGATTGCTAGGGGAAAAGGCCACCTGTTCAACGTCGGCGAAAAAGTTCTCGGAGTTTTTGTTCAGCTCGAACTCACCAACTTCGATGAGCGGATAGTCGCCCTTGTACCAGACCTTGGTCAGATCGAACGGATGCAAGGCGTACTTCTCCGCATCAGCCTCTGGCATGACCTGAATAAACATCGTCCACTTGGGATATTCGCCACGTTCGATGGCTTCATACAGATCGCGCTGATGGGTTTCACGATCCTGGGCGACCAATTCGCCGGCCTCTGCATCGGTAAGGTTCTTGATGCCCTGCTGGGTCCGGAAATGCATCTTGACCCAGAAACGCTCGCCGGCCTGGTTCCAGAGGCTGTAGGTGTGCGAGCTGAAACCGTGCATATGACGGTAGCTGGCAGGGATGCCGCGATCGCTCATGACGACAGTGACTTGGTGCAGAGCTTCGGGCAGAAGCGTCCAGTAATCCCAATTGTTGGTGGCGCTGCGCAAGTTTGTGCGAGGGTCGCGTTTGACGGCCTTATTCAGATCAGGGAACTGGCGAGGATCGCGGATGAAGAACACCGGAGTGTTATTGCCCACCATGTCCCAGTTTCCCTCTTCGGTATAGAACTTCAGAGCAAAACCACGGATATCGCGCTCGGCATCGGCCGCACCGCGCTCCCCAGCTACCGTAGTGAAGCGGGCAAACATCTCCGTCTTCTTTCCTACCTCGCTGAAAATCTTAGCGCGGGTGTACTTGGTGATGTCGTGCGTGACCGTGAATGTGCCGAAGGCACCCGATCCCTTGGCGTGCATGCGGCGCTCTGGGATGACCTCGCGCACAAAACCGGCCAGCTTTTCATTCAGCCAGACATCCTGAGCCAATAAGGGGCCGCGAGGACCTGCAGTGAGGCTGTCGCGGTTAGTGACCACGGGGGCGCCGAAGTCAGTAGTCATGTGGGTTACGGGGCACTTTTTGGTGTCGTCGCTCATGAATTTCTCCTAATTGGTTGTGGGGCCATCAACGACTATAGGCTAGTTGTTTGATCGCAAGTTTTGATGGTGCAATCTTTTACCTTGAATAGAAGAAAGCATTATGGGCCAGGTTCTGCACGGAAGTGCCACAACGACAAAGGTTGTCCGTCGATCAATACAAAATAGTCAACGCTTTCTGCGCGCCATGAAATCAACCTGAAAACGATAGTGAGGTGGAAGAAACGGACCCCGATCACAGGTCGGCCTATAGGGTCGCATGACTGCTTAGGGTCGAAACTTGAAGCTCGCGTCAGAGTGAAGCGGTCACCGGCCGATGGCCGCCTGCAGCGCCCGGTGAGCAGCGAACGCAGCGAGTGTGGCTTGGTCGGGTGCACCGTAGTCGATGACTTTCAGGGGCGTCTTGGCCAACCAGAGCGATTGCGCCGTCAGCGTTCGATCCGGGAAGTTGAGCAGTCCGACGTGAAGCTGAAATGCCAAGTCGTTGAGCGATCCGAGGACTCTGCGATTTGCCGTCTTTCCAACTGCCCAACGTTGCATCGCACCGCGCTCGGCAGCGGCTTCGTCCGCTGAAACGCCGATTTCGGTGAGGATCGGCTCCAGGGCCTCGCACAGTCGCTGAACGAGGGTTCGACTATCCCGTGCTGGCACCACTACGGGCAGCAAGCTTCGCTCGCTGACAGCGAGCACAACCTGGATTCGGCCAACGCGGATCAGATTGGCGTACCAGTCGCCGAGGACTGTGTCCGGCGGTGCGATCTCTGGATCAGGCTTTGAACTCAGCCGGTCAAGGAGCTTTTGTGTGCAGCGAAGGACAAACACAGTGCAGAGACGGAGAGACAAATGGCAAGTATCGACGCTAACCTATGTTCCCTTTCGGCGGAAGTGCGGTCGTTCCTTTCCCGGACCATCGAACGGCCAGTGATGAACGTCGCCGCTGATCAGGACTCAACATCGAACGACTCAGTACAGCCTGGAGCGACCTTCGCAATTTGGCGTGCGGCTTCGCAGTGACCTCGGTCGTTGAGGGTCGCGCCCGCGATTCACGATCACGGCCACATTGCTGTCATCCAAGCGCCAGGGATGTCGAGGCTCAGAGCTTAGCTAGCAAGAAACTGGTCGTCCAATGTGCAAACGCCAAGCAGGCCGATACAAGCGTTCCTCTTTGGTGCCCCACCTAGACAACTGCAGCCATGTTGGGCAACACGGTGATGTCCCGCGAGGATCACGAGATTCGCACCTGGAAGAAAAGGTAATCAGCGGGCGCGCAGTACATGGAAAACCTGCTGCCTGATCAACCCATGAGCCACAAGGCACCGTGGTTTGACGCTGCACAAGGCATCGCCAGCTCGAAGGCGTCCAGGTCACCCAGTGGCGCGACAATCCAGCGCTCGACCGGAGCGCGCTCAAGGCACTGACGATTCCCGCGCTGCTCATCTACGGCGACTGCACACAGGAGGTTCACCGATCGACCGCGCCGGCCCTCTCCCACGACCTATCACACGGGCGCCAGGCGGAAGTGGCGACAGCGGCCATGGTGTGCACCGCGACAACCCGCAGGCCTTAAACGCGCTGCTGCTGGGCTTTCTGCGTGAGGTGTGCCCGCAGGCAGATCGTCCGGTCGCGGAGCCCGTCCAGCTTCCTTGATGGGACCTCAGCGCATGGCGTGAATCACGCCACGGAAGCATGCGCCTCAGCGGCTCGCCATCAAATCCACCGCCAGCCGCCCCAACGTCTTGATCGCGCCGTCGAACCGCGCGTCGCCTGGGTGCCCTACGTTCAGCCGCATGTGGTGGATGAAGCGGTGGTCGGCCGAGAACAGCACGCCCGGCGCGGTGCTGATGGCGCAGGCCCTGCCCCGCTGGTGCAGCGCCAGCGCGTCCACCTCGGGCGGCAGTTCCAGCCAGAGGAAATAGCCGCCTTCGGGCCGGGTGACGCGGGTACCGGCCGGGAAGTGCCGCTCCACCAGCTTCAGCGCGTGCGCCTGCTGCGCGGCCAGGGCCTCGCGCAGGCGGCGCAGGTGGCGGGCATACCCACCCTGGGCCAGGTAGTCGGCCACCGCCAGCTGCGGGGGAATGGCCGTGGCCAGCGAGGTCATCATCTTCAGCCGCTCCACCTGTGGCGCGTAGCGCCCGGCCGCCGCCCAGCCCACGCGGTAGCCCGGCGCCAGGCACTTGGAGAACGACGAGCAGTGCAGCACCCCGCCCTGCTGGTCAAAGGTCTTGGCCGGTGGCGGGCGCCGCACGCCGGCGTGCAGCTCGCCGTACACGTCGTCCTCGATCAACGGCACGCCGTGCTGCGCCAGCAGCGCCACCAGGGCCTGCCTCCGCGCCACCGGCATGAGCGCGCCCAGCGGGTTCTGGAAGCTGGGCATGAACCAGCAGGCCGCCACCGTCTGCCGCGCCAGAAGCTCGCCCAGCGCGGCCAGGTCCACGCCCTCCTTCGGATCGGTCGCCACCTCCACCGCCTTCAGGTGCAAGCGCTCGAGCGCCTGCAGCGCGGCATAAAACGTGGGCGACTCCACCACCACCACGTCGCCGGGCTTCGTGACCGCCTGCAGGCACAGGTTGAGCGCTTCCATGGCGCCGTTGGTGATGATGAGTTCGTTGTCGGCCAGCGGCACGCCCTGCAGCGCGTAGCGCTTGCGCAGCGCCAGGCGCAGGCCTTCGTCGCCCGCGGTCAGTGCGCCGGTGATCTGGCTGGCCTTCAGGCGGCGCATGGCGCGCGCGCCGCTGCGCGCCAGCTCGTCGAACGGGAACAGGTGCGGCGCCGGAAAGGCCGAGCCCAGCGGCACCACGTCGGCGTCGCGGGTGGAGCCCAGCAGGTCGAACACCAGCTCGCTGATGGCCACCGGCGTGGCCTCGCTGCGCGGGGGCGCCGGCTCGGGGCCGGCCCGCAGCGGGCGGCGCGTGGCGCGCACGAAGTAGCCTGAACGGGGGCGCGCCTCGATCAGCCCCTGCGACTCCAGGTGGCCGTAGGCCTGGAACACGGTGGACGGGCTCACGCGCCGCTGCTCGCAGGTGACGCGCACTGAAGGCAGTCGTTCACCCGGGCGCAGCAGGCCGGCGCGGATCGCGTCGGCCATGTCTTCGGCCAGCTGTTGGTATCGGGTCAGGCGGGTGCCGATCATCTGATCTTCATAGGTCCAATTTTCTGGGTATATTACAGCTCAGATGGTGGACGCCGTGGCCGGAAGCCCATCCTGCTCCAACACACTCGGCGAGTGAACCGGCACCGTCACACCCAACGCGACAGCAGCACCAGCACCAGCGAGGTGGCCACGCCGTTAAGGCCCATGGCCAAGGCCGCGAAGGCCACGCTGCCGGGGTGCGTCTGCAAGACCCGCGCGACGCCGATGGCGTGTGCCACCAGGCCGAGCGTGAAACTGCGCACGACCTCGCCGTCCGCGCCGCCCTCGGTTCCTTCCGCCACCCACAACCAGCGCAGTAGCGGCCCCGCCAGCAAGGGGCCCAGCACGCTCGTGGCCACCACCGCCATGGGCGCCACCGCAGGCACGCCGCCCGCGCGCTCGGCCGCCAGCAAGGCCATGGGCATGGTCGCGGCCTTGGGCGCCAGCGACAGGGCGAATGACATGGGCGTGTCGAGAAGCCAGCACAGCGCCACCGTGCCCAACACCGACACCAGGCAACCCGCGGCCAGCGCCGCCAGCAAGGCCGCCTGCCGGTACAGGGGCACGGCCAGTGCGATGACAGCCGGCCCCGACAGCCAGCGCAGCACCCGGGTAGCCTCGGCGTACACCGGGTAACCGGTGCCGGCCAGCGCCAGCGCGGCGAGCACCAAGCCCGTGCCGGTGAGCACGGGCAGGCACAGCAGGTGGTGGCCACTGCGACGGTACAGCCACAGCGCGGCCAGGTAGGCGGCGAGCGTGATGAGCGACCAAAGCATCAACGCCGCGCCCGCTTCAGGAGGCGCTGCAGGGTCCAGGCGGTGACCACAATGGTCAGGGCCGTGCCCCCCACAGACACCAGCAGGAACGCCACCGCGTGTTGCGCCAGCAGCCCAGCGTACAGGCCCACCGCCGCCACCGACGGGATGAGCAGCAGCATCAGGTGGCGCAGCAGGGGCGCGCTCACATCGTCCAGCGCCTGGGGTACGTGGCCCCG
This sequence comes from Hydrogenophaga sp. L310, assembly GCF_055703065.1. NCBI lineage: Bacteria > Pseudomonadati > Pseudomonadota > Betaproteobacteria > Burkholderiales > Comamonadaceae > Hydrogenophaga > Hydrogenophaga sp. L310. The sequence continues at coordinate 664,261 of NZ_JBVPZA010000001.1, read as the reverse complement.
CAGCACCAGGCTCGCCAGGAGTAGCAGCAAGCCCACCAGTGAACTGGGTACCGGCCAGCCGGTTCGCGCTACCAGGGCATCACCCAGCCACTGCAGCGCCACCAGACCCGCCATGGCCAGCAGCGCTTTGGCGGGGCGTGCGATCCGGGGCCACCGGCGGGTGTGTGAATCAGGCATGGAACGAGCATCCGCGCGCCGCTCCTGCCGGCCCGGCTCAGAAACGGCTCTTTTTCCGAAACAGCGCATCAGATGCCATAAACATCGGGATCTGATCTGGTTCGATTTTTTTTCAACTGAATCTGTGCAACCAGATGATCCCCGGCGACCATCGTGGCCATGCTCACCGACACCGGACTCCCTGGCACCGCTCCCGTTGTGAACGCGCTTCACGCTTCACCGTCTCCCCTGCAGCGGGTGGTGGACTCAGGCCTGCTGCGCTGTGCCGTCCCGCGCTCGCTGGGCGGCAAAGGCGGCCTCGACGATCTGGTGCATTCCGCGATGCTTCTGCAACAACAGGACCCCGAGGCTGCGGCGGTGCTGTGGGCGCAGCGCCTGGCCATCGAGGCGCTGGTGCAGACCTTCAACGTGGGGCTGCGTGAGCTCTGGCTGCCCGAATTCCTGAGTGGCACACGGGCGGCCACGCTGGCCCCAGGCTGCCGTGAACTCACCGCTGAAGACACGGGCCGGGGCTGGCTGCTGAGCGGGCGATTGCACGGGGTGCCCAACCTGCCCTGGGAGGGCTTCTCGCTGGTCGCACCGGTGCTCCTCGGTGACGGCAACGCGGGCTGGGTGCTGCTGCGCAGCGAGGAAGACGGTCTGTCGGTTCATGCCGCACCTGAAGCCCACCCGCATGGACACGAATCGTCCCATGCCTCGATCCACCTGAATCGCGTCTTCTTCCGCGAAGACGAATGGCTGGGCGAACGCGACCTGGCGACCCTCCTGACCCCTGCGGCTGAGGCTCTGGCGTCGTGCCGGCCAAGCGCTGCCGCCTTGAACACTTGAATCCCATGACCCATCGCACCATCCCCATCGTCCCGTTCAACAACCGGTCCGCTGAAGACAAGATCCAGGTGCGCTCGATCACCGGCGTGTTCACCCGCTGGCGCTGGGCCATGGTGTGGATCACGCAGCTGGTGTACTACGGCCTGCCTTGGCTCTCCTGGAACGACCGCCAGGCCGTGCTGTTCGACCTGGAGGCGAGCCGATTTTTCCTGTTCGGTGCGGTGCTCTACCCGCAGGACCTGATCTACCTCGCCGGCCTGCTGGTGATCAGCGCCCTGCTGCTGTTTTTCGCGACCACCGTGGCGGGTCGCGTGTGGTGCGGCTTCGCCTGCCCGCAGACGGTGTACACCGAGCTGTTCCAGTGGATCGAGCACTGCACGGAGGGCGACCGCCAGGCCCGCCTGCGGCTGGACCGCAGCCCCTGGAACGCCCACAAGATCACGCGGCGCGGCGGCAAACACCTGGTCTGGGCGCTGCTCGCCCTGTGGACCGGCTTCACGCTGGTGGGCTACTTCACGCCTATCCGCGAACTGGCCCTGGCCGTGCCGTACGAGTTGGGCCCCTGGGAGGGTTTCTGGATCGGCTTCTACGGCCTGGCCACCTACGGCAACGCCGGTTACCTGCGCGAGAGCGTGTGCCTGCACATGTGCCCTTACGGCCGCTTTCAGGGGTCGCTGATGGATCAGCGCACGCTGAATGTCGCGTACGACCACCGCCGGGGCGAGCCGCGCCGGGCGGGTGCCGACAGCGACACCCGCGCCAAATCCGCCGGGCACTGCATCGACTGCACGCTCTGCGTTCAGGTCTGCCCGACGGGCATCGACATCCGCCAGGGGCTGCAGGCGGCCTGCATCGGGTGTGGGCTGTGCATCGACGCATGCAACCAGGTGATGGACAAGATCGAGGCACCTCGGGGCCTGATCCGCATGGCCTCGCTGCGGGAGCTGGGTGGTAGAACGTCGGCGCCAGGGGTGACCCTGCAGCGGTTCTGGCGACCCCGTGTCGTGGTCTACGGAACGCTGCTCCTGATAGCCATGGCGGCCATGACCAACGCGTTCCTGACGCGTTCGGAGGTGCGGCTCAACGTCGTGCGCGACCGCAGCGTGATGGCGCGCACAGTGGACCAGGGCGCGGTGGAAAACGTGTACACCCTGCAACTGATGAACGCATCTGACCGTGTGCAGTCGTTGAGCATCGCGGTGCAACCGGCCGCCGAGCTGCGCCTGCTCAACCATTCCACCGTGGTCTTACAACCCGCGCAGGCCCACACCTTCACGGTGACGGCGCGCATGTCCTACCAGGTCGCAGCCTCAAAGGCAGGAGAGATTATCGACATCCACTTCGAGGTGAGCGATCCGGCCCACCCGTCGCGCGAGCCGGTGCGCGAGCCTTCGACCTTCATCGTACCGCGATAGGTTTCGAAGCGTGGGCCTGCGCGCATCCAACACACCGCGCCCCCTCATCCAGCTGGTCCCGAAGCTGGCCAGATTCCCGGCTAAAAGCTACATCTATCAGCAGGGCGAACCTTCCTCGACCGCGTTCGTGATCCGATCGGGCATTGCCTGCCTGGAGAGCGTCAATCACAGGGGCGAGCGCTGCATCGTTCATTTCCTTGGCCCGGGGGCGCTCATTGGCCACGAAGCCTGTCTGGGCGAGCCACGGTATTTCGATGCCCGTGCCTGCACAGATATCGTGTTGGAGCCATTCGGCAGCCAGGCCAGGTCGGACCCGGGTCGCCACGCGGGCATCCAGTCAGGGTCCGGTATGGCCGTATCACACCTGCTACGGGACATTACAAACTTTCGGGTGGAGCTGCACCGCTCAAGCGCCAGGCGCCGAGTGCTGTTGCTGCTGGAGCAGCTCAGAAAAGCCCACCCCAGAGAAGCCACGCCCCTCTGGCTACCGAGCCGCCAAGACATAGCCGACACGCTGGACATCAACCACGTGACCGCCAGCCGAGTGGTCGCCCGCCTGTACCGCGAGAAGGTGCTGCTCCGGGCCGCCCGCAACGACGAGGTGGGCATTGACTGGCACCGGGTGCACCGCCTGCTGCAAGCGGAACCCTGAGCTTCATGCCCACACCTGTGGTGTCGGCTCGGCGCGGTTTCGAGAAAAAATTTAATCCATCGATATGCAACAACGTTTGCATTGATAGGACAACTTTCACAAGACACCTAAGCTCGCGCTAACAGTCAAAACCCAGCCACCGAACGGCTGGAAAACACAACAAGTCGAGGTGTCTAGACACCTCCGACAGGAGACAAACATGGAGCGTTCGTTCGCTGAAGAGTTCTCACGCCTGTCGCTGGGCGCTGGAGAAAAATTTCATGGTGAAGGCACGCGTTCGCCATGAAGTCGCAGATGTGGCTGATGGACCCCCGGCCCAACCTGACCTCCATCGTCGAGGCGGTTGAGAAGAGCTTTGAGCTCTCCGAAGCCAGCCACACGCCGGTCATGCTGCAGTTGCACATCCGCGCCTGCCACGTGCACGGCTCCTTTGTCTGTAAAGACAGGTTCCTGGGCAAAGGCTTGGCCAGCAACGCAAGCACAGCCTCGCGGTTGACCGTGAAGTGGGTTCGCGTGTTGGCGTGAACACGCGTCGAAATCAAGCCCAGTTGGCTCAACCGGTCAATCGACCGCTGTACCTCCCACCTATTCAGACACCCTGAAAGTGCGTCTAGGGCTACCTTGACGGCTGTTGACTTGAACTCCGAGTCATCCGCACCTTGACGAAGTAGGTAGTGCAACAACATTGCATCGCTGTACTTGCCGTCCTCGTATTTGCGCAAACGATGGAGCAATTCGTTGAAGAGCGCTTTACTGTCCATGGTTCATCTCCCTAAAAAAAGTGACCCGTTTTCGTCTACTCAGCGCCGGGTGCCACGTTGCGCGTTTTGCGCCACTTGGCACGGCGTGCGGTGTTGCGCGTTTTGCGCTACTTGTTCTCGAACGATGTTTACGTGCGACTTCATCACCGACCGTCACGTGACGTTGTGAACGCAGCCTTCAGTTCGAGCAGGCGCTGCCGGTTGGCACGCTTGACCTCGGAATCCACAGGCGCTGGCTCGGTCTCACGGCCCTGGTTGCTGCCGGTCAGCACTTGATCCCGGTGCTGTAGAAGAACGGGCTCAAAGATCGACCTTGGCACGTCGAACTTGGCCGCCACGGTCATCGCGCCAGAGATACCCGGTCGGAGGATTTCGTTGACCTCAGTTGCCTTGAGCCAGGGACCAATGGGTGACAGGTGTTCTACAGCGAAGGCAAAGTTCTGGATAACCCGGACCCCGAAATTAATCCCATGGGATTTCAGTTCGCGGCCCAAGTCACCGGTGCTGAGAATCACACCGTGTTCCTTTTCGTGCGCCTTCTTGAAAGTAGCTACGCCCTGGGCTTTTTCCCAGAATGAAATGTCCCCTCGATTTTCGTTTTCAGCGAGGTGTGCCGAGATGACGTTGGCATCACCTGGCCACGCCTTGACGATTACCTTGAGGGTGTTGAATCGGGAGTCACCATTGGCCTGCAACTCCTTGGCAATCGCCAGTCGAGTGTTGCCACCGCCATAGGGGTGGTACTTCGACGAGTCGGGCCGCCTCGTGACGGTAATCGGGTTCGTGATGCCATCCGCAACGATACTTGCGCGGATGTCGTCATACCTCGGGTTGTTGCCCGTTCGAGGGTTGTGCTCATAGGTTTCAACCTCACCGATGGGCAAGATTGAAAACGAATCGTCTGCGTCGGCCTGAGGGTCCAGTGATGGGCTCTGTGCCATGAGCCTGCTCGGCCGACCAATCTGACCCAGGTTTGCGCGCGCTTGATCGGCCACGGCCGCATTTCTGGCTTCCGTTCTCGATGTGGTCTGGGGTCTGGGTGTGAGGCTCAAACGAGGCATTGGCGCACCATTGCGAGCCAGCGTCGCTGCGCGCTCTACAGCCGTCAGCGTTTCGGGAGTTTTCCGGATGGCCATCTCACTCCTCCGTTTCGAGGTCTGTGTCAGGCTCTTGGGCAGCAACGGCTCGCGGTAGAACGATCAAATCGCCCTTGTGGTTAGGTGTGAACTTGCCCTCCAGAGAGGGAATGAGCTCCCACATCAACCGGTGCATGATGTCTCCTGCTTTGCCGGGATCTATCCAATGCACAGGGACCTGAGCAGTCGAGGCTTTCGGAAAAGCAGCGATAGCTGGAACCATGGTGTCCATCACGGTCACCTTGCCTCGCAGCTCGATGAACTGCTCACGAATTAGCGTGGTGATCGTGCGGCTGTCTACCGTGTTCTGGTAGTGGTTGATCACCGCTTTCATTGGAGGGACCGAGTAGCCCATGTTCCCGGCGGACTCATGTCGGTCGATCAACAAGAGTGAGCCTGAAATGAATTCCCGTGCTGAAACGATGTCCGGCTTGGCCGGTATCAGCAGCATGTCGGCAGCATTCACCGCGGCATCCTGCAGGTGACCTACGGCTCCCTGCGTGTCGATAATCACCACGTCATATTTGGACGACACAGCATCGTTTTTAATGGCCATCCGAATTCGAACCAGACGGTCGAAGCGGTTTGCTAGCCAGTCTTGAAGGGCGCTGTCGTACTTGAATACCCCCCGCTCCTCATCCCATGTTTGGGTATCAGAACGAACCAGGTGTAGGAACCCGCCTCGGACGTTGAGAACCGAGACGTCCCCCCGGAAGGTTTCGGGAGGTAGGCTCACATGACTGATGCAGTCGTCGGCGAGTGCTCCGCGCTGGATCATGGTCGTGAGGCCATGCTCAGCAATATGAGAGAGCTGAAAGTGGCGCGTCAATGCCGGTTGGATGTCGGCATCGATAAGAAGGACACGGTATCCCATGTCCGCCAACAAACCACCAATGTTGGCACAGAGTGTGGTTTTTCCTACGCCGCCTTTGGTGGCAACTACTGAAAGAGTGAGCATTCGATCCTCGCTGAACTGGGTTAAACCTGTTCAGGCGTGATCAGCACTTTTTTATCAAACCAATTTCAGATATGAGTACTTATTGCTCTACTATTGAATTAATTAATCGCAAATAGTAGACCTATAATATACATCGTGGAATATCAAGGCTCGGCGGATCAACACCGCCAGAGACCCGGAACAGTCGCAATATTTTCCCTCGTTTTTTTGGTCATGGTCTACGTCAACGCGATGCTGGCTGTGAGCTTCATCGTGGCGGCCATCGGCGCACAAAAAGACTTGCGTTTCCAACAAAAAAGCCCGATCAGATGTCTCTGATCGGGCTTCCCAGGCGTGTCCGCCAGGTCAATAGATCAACCTCAGTCCTCGACAAAGGCCTCTTCGCGTTTCTTCTTGATCGAAGGCAGCAGCACCACCGTGAGCAGGATCGCGGCGATGGCCAACAAGCTGGCGGACAGCGGCCGGGTCACGAACACCGACCAGTCTCCGCGGGAGATCAGCATGGCGCGGCGCAGGTACTCTTCCATCATGGGGCCCAGGATCAGGCCCAGCAGCAGAGGCGCCGGTTCGCAGCCGAGCTTGATGAACAGGTAGCCGATGAAACCGAAGATAGCAACCATCCAGATGTCAAAGCTGTTGTTGTTGGTCGAGTACACGCCGATGGCGCAGAACAGCACGATGGCCGGGAACAGCCAGCGGTAGGGCACGGTCAGCAGCTTGATCCAGATGCCAATCAGTGGCAGGTTCAGGATGATCAGCATCGCGTTGCCGATCCACATCGAGGCGATCAGGCCCCAGAACAGCTCGGGGTTGCTGGTCATGACCTGCGGGCCCGGCTGGATGTTGTGGATGGTCATGGCGCCGACCATCAGCGCCATCACGGCGTTGGGTGGAATGCCCAGCGTCAGCAGCGGGATGAACGAGGTTTGCGCACCCGCGTTGTTGGCCGCTTCGGGCCCTGCCACGCCGCGGATGTTGCCTTGTCCAAAGGGCACTTCACCGGGCTTGAGCTTGATCTTCTTTTCGAGGGTGTAGGCCGTGAAGGCCGACAGCAGCGCACCGCCACCGGGCAGGATACCCAGGGCCGAGCCCAGGGCGGTGCCGCGCAGCACGGCGGGCAACATGTTCTTGAAGTCTTCCTTGGTGGGCATGATGCCTTCGACCTTGCCGGTGAAAACTTCCCGGTGTTCTTCGGGGCGCGACAGGTTGCTGATGATCTCGCCGTAGCCGAACAAACCCATGGCGATGGCCAGGAAGCTGATGCCGTCGGTGAGTTCAGGAATGTCGAAGCTGTAGCGCGCCACGCCAGAGTTCACGTCGGTCCCCACCAGTCCCAGCAGAAGACCCAGCACGATCATGGCCAAGGCCTTGATCAGCGAGCCCGATGCCAGCACCACGGCGCCGATCAGGCCGACGATCATGAGCGAGAAGTATTCGGCGGGGCCGAACTGGAGCGCCACCTCGGTCAGCGGTGGCGCAAATGCAGCCAGGATCAGTGTGCCGACGCATCCGGCGAAAAAAGAACCCAGACCAGCGGCCGCCAGAGCGGGGCCTGCCCTGCCCTTGCGCGCCATCTGGTAACCATCGATGACAGTCACCACCGATGATGCCTCGCCCGGCAGATTGACCAGGATGGCGGTGGTGGAGCCGCCGTATTGCGCGCCGTAATAAATGCCGGCCAGCATGATGAGCGCAGCCACCGGCGGCAAGCCGTAGGTGGCGGGCAGCAGCATCGCGATGGTGGCAAGCGGCCCGATGCCGGGCAACACCCCGATGAGCGTGCCCAGCAGGCAGCCCACGAAGGCATAGATGAGGTTCTGGAAGGTGAAGGCGACGCCAAAACCCAGCGCGAGGTTGTCAAACAATTCCATGGTGGTGCCTTGTGATCAGTTCGTCAGGAACGCAGGCCACACCGGGAACTGCAAGCTCAAAAGTTTGACAAAAGCACCGTAGCTGCCAATTGCCAGGATCGTCGCCAGAATGAGCGTCGGCTTCAGCTTGGCGCCCGGTTGCGCCAGGCTGGAGATGAGCACCAGCGCATAGATCGCCACGATCAGGCCCATGGCCGGGAAGCCGATTGACGGCAGACCCACCAGCAAGGCACCGAAGGCCAGGTTGGCCCCCAGCACGAAACCCAGCGGGCGCCAGGCAAACGCACCGATCTTGTCACCGCCGGGATGGCCCTTGGTGAACGACTGAAACGTGATGATGATGCCGAGAATCGCCAGCAGAATGCCCAGCATGAGCGGGAAGTAACCCGGGCCCATGCGGGCGCCCTCTCCCACGGTGTATTCCGTGGCGCCCCAGGCAAACGACCCACCCACCGTGGTGAACATGAGTCCCGAAAAAAAGTCCTTCTGACTGGCCAGGGCCACGATGCATCTCCTCTTGTTTGGAATGTGGGGCATTCTGGAGGACTGCCAACAGGAAATCGTTGTGGGTTTCACCTACCGAGGGATTACACCTAGTCTTGCCCGACAGGTGTTCCCGCCGTTCACCGGGAGCGGAAGCGTTCCGCCGGGATGCAGGTCACCAGGTGCCGGCGGGGCGTTTCCTGCGCACAAAGGACGCGATGAGGTCGGCGGCCTCCTGACGCGCGCCCCGCCGCGCGAAATCAATCGCTGTCAGGCCCTGTTCGTTGCGCAGCAGGGGATCGGCCCCCTCTTCCAGCAACAGCTTCACCACGGCCGGGTGGCCGTAGTGCGCCGCCATCATCAGAGGCGTGCTCCGGTTGGGTGATTCGGCGTCGATGTAGGCGTGGTGCTCCAGCAGCAAGCGAACCATGTCTTCGCTGGCCTCTGTGGCGTTGGAGGCAGCGTAGTGCAGGGCCGTCCATCCCGGTTTGTTGACCTCGGCTTTGCGCTGGATCAGGCGTCTGGCCATGTCCAGATCGCCCTTCAGAGCCGCCAGCATCAACGGGCTTTCACCGTTGGGGTTGCGTGCCTCAACCTTGACCGAGGGTTGTTCCAGCAGGAACAGGGCCACCTTGCGCGAACCCTCGCGCACGGCGATCAGCAGCGCGCCTTCACCGCGTTGGTCAACGGTGTTGAGATCAAACCCACGCAGGGTGAGCCCGACCATCACGGGCTCGTTGTCCAGTTTGGCGGCGCTGAAAAAATCTTCGAAGGCGCCCGCGGAGGCTCCTGAAGTAAATGCAAAAAAATATGCAAAAACAATAAACTTTTCAATGAACTTAAAGTGTTTCATGAATATTTTCAGACCACAACGCGATTGAAAAGCTGCTCAAAATTGCGGCTGGTGGCGTCGGCCACGGCTTCCACAGCCATGCCCCTGACCTCTGCAATCTGCTGAGCCACAAAGGGCACGAAGGCCGGGTTGTTGGTTTTGCCGCGGTGGGGTACCGGTGCCAGATACGGGCTGTCGGTTTCGATCAGCATGCGGTCAAGCGGCACGAACCGAGCGATCTCGCGCAGATCGCCGGCATTGCGAAAGGTCAGGATGCCGGAGAAAGAGATGTAGAAATCCAGGTCCAGCGCGGCGCGGGCCACCGCCTCGGTTTCGGTGAAACAGTGAAAAACCCCCCGCGATCTGGGCCACTCTGAAGGGGCCGTGCTGTCAAAGCCGCCCTCTTCGCGCAGGATCGCCAGCGTGTCTTCCGACGCGCTCCGGGTGTGGATCACCAGGGGCAGGTCGGTCTGGCGGCCGGCCCGGATGTGGGTGCGGTAGCGATCGCGCTGCCAGGCCATGTCGGCCACGCTGCGGCCGTTCAGGCGGTAGTAGTCCAGCCCGGTTTCCCCCACGCCCACCACCCGCGGGAGCGCTGCGCGCTGGAGCAGGTCGTCCAGCGTGGGCTCCTGCACGCCTTCGTTGTCGGGGTGCACGCCCACCGTGGCCCAGAGGTTGGCGTGGTCACGCGCCAGCCCGTGCACGTCGTCAAACTCTTCGAGCGTCGTGCAGATGCAGAGGGCGCGATCCACCTGAGCCTGGCTCATGGCGGCCAGGATCGCAGGCAGGTTCCCGCGCAGTTCCGGAAAATTCAGGTGGCAATGGGAGTCGGTGAACATACGGGGCTGGTTGCGGCGAGAAGACGGGCGCCCCGCCGGAAGCGGTTTGAACCGCCTCGGTTCAGAGGGTCTGGGTGGGGCGGTCCGAGCCGAGGCTGGTGCCCAGGATTTCTTCAATCTTGAGCTTGAGCAGGCGCGATTTTTCGTCAGCCGGGAAGCGGATGCCCACGCCTTGCGTGCGCCCACCCTGCGCCTTGGCGGGTGTGACCCAGGCGACCTTGCCGGCCACGGGGTAGCGCTGTGGGTCGTCGGGCAGGCTGAGCAGCACATAGACGTCGTCGCCGATGCGGTACTCGCGCGAAGACGGAATGAAGATGCCCCCGTCGGCAAACAGCGGAATGTAGGCTGCGTACAGCGCCGCTTTCTCCTTGATGGAGAGCTGGATCACGCTCGGACGTGCAGAGGCGTTGGATGCGGAGGGGCTGGTACTCATGAGCAACAAGTTTAGCGGGAAACCAGCGCCTGCCGCGTGCGCGCGGCCCAGGCTTCCTGCATCAAGCCGGGGTTGTACGGATGTTCCACCGAGCGCGCCGCGTCCAGCAGTTCGCGCGACCACTTGGCCAGCACGCCCCAGCGCGGCGCCACCGGCAGGTTCGCAGCGCTGAAGAAGCGTGGCGTGCCGCCGGCCGCCTGCGCCATCAGGTCGTGGCAGAGCTTCTGCAGCAGCTCGAGCTGCTGCGCGGCGGGCCAGCCGGCCAGCGTGCTCCAGTCGCCTCGGGCCAGCGCGGCAGGCAGCTCGGCCCAGGCCTTGGCGTTCAGGCCGGTGCCGGCCCAGGCCAGGGCATCCACCGGGCGCCCACCGGCCGCGCGCAGCCAGACCTGGGCCTGCTCTGGTGTGGGACGGCTCTGAGCGGCCGCGTTGTCCTGGAGCCACTGCAAGGCTTCCGGCTCCGGGGGCCACTCCATGGCGTGGGTCTGGCAGCGGCTGCGGATGGTGGGCAGCAACTGGTGGGTGGCCTCGCTGGCGAGCACGAAGCGGGCGTCCCCGGGCGGCTCTTCCAGGGTCTTGAGCAAGGCGTTGGCCGCCACATGGTTCATGCGCTCGGCCGGGTACACCAGCACCGCCAGACCCCGCCCGCGTGCACTGGTGCGCTGGGCAAAGGCCACGGTGTCGCGCATGGCCTCGACGCGGATTTCCTTGCTGGGCTTGCGCTTCTTTTCGTCGATCTCTTTCTGCGCGGTCTCGGACAGGGGCCAGCCGAGTTCGAGCATGACCGTCTCGGGCATGAGTACCACAAAATCGGGGTGGGCGTGGGTATTCACCAGATGGCAGCTGCCGCAGACCCCGCAAGGCCCGGACGCCGTGGGCTGTTCGCACAGCCAGGTCTGCGCCAGCGCCAGACCGAGCTCGTACTGCCCCAGACCCGATGGTCCCTGCAGCAGCCAGGCATGACCCCGTTGCGCGAGCAGCGCCTGCAACTGGCGCTGAACCCAGGGGGAGCGGGTGGCTGTGGGTTGTGTGACGGCGTCAGGAGGTGTTGAGCGGGTGGCCATGGGTGCTTTGTCAGGAGGCGGAAGGGCTGGACGCTGCCGGTGCGGGCAACCAGCCCCGCTGGACAAACACCGCCGCGATCGCCGCCCAGACCTGCTCGCGCGCCTGGTCGGCGTTGATGCGCGCAAAGCGCCGCGGCTCGGCTTCTGCACGCGCCGCATAGCCAGCGGCCACTGCGCGGAAAAACGCCACCGGCTGGGCCTCAAAACGGTCGGGCGTGCGGGCGTCGGCCAGGCGGGCGGCGGCGGTTTCGGCCGGCAGATCGAACCAGACGGTCAGATCGGGCTGGCGGATGCTTTTGCCCCGCATGGCGGGCGTGGCCTGCACCCAGCGCTCCAGTGTGCCCAGGATCTGCGTGTCAAAACCGCGCCCACCGCCCTGGTAGGCAAAGGTGGCGTCGGTGAAGCGGTCGCACAGCACCACTTCACCGCGCGCCAGTGCCGGTTCGATCACGGTGAGCAGGTGGTCGCGCCGTGCCGCGAACACCAGCAGCGATTCGGTGAGCGGGTCCATGGCGTCGCCGAGCACCATGGCACGCAGCTTCTCGGCCAGCGGTGTGCCGCCGGGTTCGCGCGTCAGGGTCACGGTGAGGCCCTGGCCCCTGAAGGCGTCGGCCAGACCCGCGATATGGGTGGACTTGCCCGCACCGTCGATGCCTTCAAAGGAGATGAACAGGCCAGACGAACGAGCGGTCATGGGGGTCATTTGATCTGGTAACGGCGCACCGCGGCATTGTGTTCGTCCAGCGTGCTGCTGAACTGGCTGCTGCCGTCGCCGCGCGCCACGAAATACATCGCGGGCGTGGCCGCCGGTTGTACCGCCGCGAGCAACGAGTTCCAGCCGGGCATGGCAATCGGTGTGGGCGGCAGCCCGGCGCGGGTGTAGGTGTTGTAGGGATTGTCTGTCTCAAGGTGCACCCGGCGCAGATTGCCGTCGAACCGTTCACCCAGGCCGTAGATCACGGTGGGATCGGTCTGCAGGCGCATGCCGATGCGCAGCCGGTTGCTGAACACGCCGGCGACCAAGCCCCTGTCGCTTTCAGTGCCGGTTTCCTTTTCGACAATGCTGGCGAGGATCAGCGCTTCTTCGGGTGTGCGCAGCGGCGAACTGGGCGCGCGCTGGGCCCAGGCCTGGGCCAGGCGCTGGTCCATGGCCTGGGCCGCCTGGCGCAACACGCTGGACGCGGTGGCGTGTTTGACCATGCGGTAGGTGTCTGGGAAAAAGCGGCCTTCGGGGTGCCGCCCGGCGTAGCCGATGCGGGCCATGATCTCGGCCGGGTCCAGGCCCTCGAGATCCTGGTTCAAATCTGGAGAAGCGCGCACTGTCGCCAGCACTTCGCGCACGTTCCAGCCCTCCAGCAAGGTGAGGCTGCGCAGCGCCTGCTCCCCGCGCACCAGCTGGCTCAGCAGACTGCTCGGCGTGGCGCCGGGTTTGATTTCGTAGACCCCCGCCTTGATCGACCGGCCCTGTCCGGAGGCACGAAACCAGGCGTAGAGCAGGCTCGGCGGCACGGCGACCCTGGCGTTGCTGACGGCCTGCGCCACATCCCGCGCGGTGCTGCCTGGCGGGATGTTCAACTCCACCGGCGCCTGTGCGCTGGCATCGGCCGGCAAGACCAGCGGCTGGTGCAGCCACCACCAGCCAGCGCCCACAACCAGTCCCAGCGCGAGCAGCGGCAGCCAGAACAGCAGGAACAGGAGGCGTTTCACGAATCGGAATGGTGCGAGGAGATGGGTGGCGTCGCCGGCAGGGAACCGGGCCAAAGATGATAATCGACCGCTGTCACCCCCACCCGCCACGCCACCAACCCGAAGCTCCATGAACCCGCCCTCCCCGCCCAGCGTTTCCCCGCCCGCGCTCCAAGGCGCGACCCTGTTGCCCCAACTGGGGGTCATCCGCGTGCAGGGTGAAGACGCGGCGAAGTTCCTGCATGGCCAGCTGACGCAGGATTTTTCACTGCTCGGCCTGTCCGAAGCGCGGCTGGCGGCGTTCTGTTCGGCCAAGGGCCGCATGCTGGCGAGTTTTGTGGGCTTCAAGCTCGCGCACGACGACCTGCTGCTGGTCTGCAGCCGTGACCTGCTGCCGGCCACGCTCAAGCGCCTGTCCATGTTCGTGCTGCGGGCCAAGGCCCGGCTGAGTGACGCGAGCGCGGAATTTCAGGTCTGGGGGCTCAGCGGGTCCGCCGCGCCCGCAGACGCCCAACCCTGGAGCAAGTCCGGAGAACCGGGCACCGCTCAAACCATCGCGCTGTATCCGTCGCAAGGCCTGCCCCGCGCGCTGTGGGTGGCACCGGCCGGCCACCCACCTCCCGCGGGCGACGCCCTGCCCGAAGCCCACTGGGCCTGGCTGGATGTGATGGCCGGCGTGGTCACCCTCACCCAGCCGATCGTGGAAGCCTTTGTGCCGCAGATGCTGAACTACGAATCGGTGGGCGGCGTGAACTTCAAGAAGGGTTGTTACCCCGGCCAGGAAGTGGTGGCGCGCAGCCAGTTCCGCGGCACGCTCAAGCGCCGCGCGTTTCTGGTGCAGTCCGATGAACCCTTGACCGTGGGGCAAGACGTGTTCCACAGCAGCGACGCCGAACAGCCCTGCGGGACGGTGGCCGCTGCTGCCGCCAACCCTGCTGGCGGCTGGAGCGCCACCGTGTCCATGCAGACCAGCGCGGCCACCAGCGGCAGCCTGCACGCGGGCAGCGTCAGCGGCCCCGCGCTGCAGTTGCTGCCCCTGCCCTACCCGCTGCTCGAAGACGTCTGAGCAGTCCAGCGCTCATCTGGCGTCGACGCCCATGTGCCTGATCGCCTTTGCCATCGATGCCAGCCCGGCCTGTCCGTTGCTGATCGCGGCCAACCGCGACGAATTCCTGGACCGCCCGACCGAAGCCCTGCACCGCTGGACCCTGCCCGACGGCACGGGGGTGGTGGCCGGGCGCGACCTGCGGGACGGCGGCACCTGGCTCGGTGTCAGCGACACCGGCCGCGTGGCCATGATCACCAATGTGCGCAGCGCCCACGCCGGGCCGGGCCAGCGCAGCCGGGGCGAACTGGCCACACGCTGGCTGAATGGCGGGTTGTCCTGGCAAGCGTTGCTGGACGACCTCGATCCGGCCGCGTACGGTGGCTTCAATCTGGTGGTCGGTGATTTCCACAACAAATTCTGGGCCTGGGCCGGCAACCGCGACCCAGAGCGTCCGCACGACGAACACCCCACCGGCCTGCACAGCCGCCGCCTGGAGGCGGGTGTCTACGGCCTGTCCAATGCAGCGCTCGATACCCCCTGGCCCAAGAGCGAACGGCTGAAACAGGCACTCGGTGATTGTCTGGCGCAGCCCGCTTCTTCACCCTTGCCGATCGCCAGCCTCACCGCGGCGCTGGCCGATGCCCGGCGCATGCCCTCACACGAGCTGCCGCAGACCGGTGTACCGCTTGAGATGGAGCACGGCCTGTCCAGCCCCTTTGTGAGCATGCCCGAGCGCGGCTATGGCACCCGCAGCAGCCTGGTCCTGAGCGTGCAGAGGTTCGAAACCAGCGCGGTGCCAGCGGCCTGGCGGGTGGCGGTGGACGAATGGAACCACGTGCCCGCACCCGGCGGCGAACACCGCTGGAACCCTCACCACCGGCGCAGCGAGACCCTGTTCTGGTGATTCAGACGAGCGACTTGAACATCTCCTGGTGCTCGATGCCCGCCTCCTCGAACACCACTCCCCGGGCCTGGTAGCCCAGACGCTCGTAAAAGCCCACGGCGCTGCGCTGGGCATGCAGCATCACCTCGGTTTGTCCGCCGTCGCGGGCTGCGTCCATCAGCGCCTGCAACACCTGGCGCCCCAGCTGGCCGCCGCGCAGCACGCGGTGCACCGCCAGGCGTCCGACCTTCACCACGCCGGGCTCGTGTGGCACGAAGCGCCCGGTCGCCACCGGCCGGCCCAGGCGGTTGTAGGCCACGGCGTGCACCGCCGTCAGGTCGGCCGCGTCGCTTTCCAGGTCTTTGGGAATGCGCTGCTCCTCCACAAACACCGCGGTGCGGATGCGCCGTGCATCGTCGCCGAGCTCGCTCCAGCGCCCGACCTTGATCGTCACCATGGCCTCACCCGCCTCGTAGCCGAGCACGATGTCGCGCAATGCCTGGGGCACCGGGCGCGAGGTTTGCGTGACCGGGTCGGCAAACACGTAGACGATGTCGCCTGAGATCAGGTGTTCGTCGCCGCGGAAGATGGCGCCGGTGAATACCATGGAAGAAGTACCGATGCGGCTGCATTTCATCGCCACCTCGATCTGGTCGTCCACCCGCGCCGAGGCGTGGAACTCCACCGTGGCCTTGACCACATAGAGGTCGCCGTCGAGCTGGTGCATCGACTCTTCGTAAGGCAGCGCCAGCGCGCGCCAGTAGTCGGCGATAGCGGTGTCGAAATACATCAGGTAGTGCGCGTTGAACACGATCTTCTGCATGTCCACCTCGGCCCAGCGCACGCGCAGGCGGTGGAAGAAACGGAAGTCGGCGCGTTTCATCTGGGGCATGTGGGCGGTCTCCGTGTTGTGGGTATCAGGTGCCGAAGGCGTGGCGCAGTGCACGGGTAGCGTCGTTGTGCGCCGTCAGCGCCTGCGGGATGGCGCGGCCAAACTGGATGAAGCCATGCACCACACCGGCGTAGATCTCCAGGTCGACCGGCACACCCGCCATGCGCAGGCGGTCGGCGAACATCACGCCCTCTTCCGTCAGCGGATCGCATTCGGCCAGGCCGATCCAGACCGGGGCCACGCCGTCGAGGTCGCGCACCTGGCCGGATGCATCCACGCCGTCCAGCGGGGCGAAGCGCCAGTCGTCGCGGTCTTGTGGCGAGCGCAGGTAGTGGTTGAAGAAGTAGGTGATGTGGGCCTCTTCGAGCAAAAAACCTTTGGCGAAGGTCTTGTGGCTGGGTGTGTTCTGGTGGCCGGCGGTGCCGGGGTAGAACAGCAGTTGCAGGGCCAGCGGCCAGCCGGCGTCGCGAGCGCCGATGGCCGTCACGGCAGCGAGCGTGCCACCCGCGCTGTCGCCGCCCACCGCGATCCGGCTGCCGTGCAGGCGCAGCGCCGCGGCGTTGTCCCGCAGCCAGGCCAGGCTGTCCCAGGCATCGTGCACGGCGGTGGGGAATGGCCATTCGGGCGCCAACCGGTAGTCCACCGAGACCACGGCACAGTGGGAGAGGTGGGCCAGGTGGCGGCACAGGGGCTCGTGGGTGGCCACGCTGCCGACGGTGAAGCCACCGCCGTGAAAGTACAGCAGCACCGGCAGCGGGTGCTCGGAAGCAGGTGCGAACAGCCGGGCAGGCAGCTCAAAGCCGTCACGCGCGGGGATCTTCAGATCTTCAACTCGCGCCAGCTTGTGCGAGGGAATGTCGAGCACCCCGGCGCCCGCGGCGTAGGCCTGCTTGGCCTGCGCGGGTGAAAGCGCGTGCATGGGCGGGTGGCCGGCGCGGGCGATGCGGTCGAGCACGCCGCGCATGGCGGTCGTGAGCAGGGATCGGGGGTTGGGGTGGTGCGACATGGGTGGAAAGGGTGTGCGCAGGATTGTGGCTGTCTTTTCCGCGACCGGCGGTCACCCCGGTGGCATTGGCCGCGAAAGAGCGCGGCCGTATAGTTTTGGTTTCGCCTCCCACAACCACACGAGACAAACATGGCCCAGATCCTCTATGTGACCAACATCCTGATCGACTTCGGCGCGCTCGCGCAGCTGCAGGCCGAGTGCGAACGGGTGGGCATCCACCGCCCGCTGATCGTGACCGACGCGGGTGTGAGGGCCGCGGGTCTGCTGGACAAGGCGCTCGCCGCCCTGCCCGGCCTGAAGCTCGCCGTGTTCGACCAGACGCCGTCGAACCCGACCGAAGCCGCCGTTCGCGCGGCGGTGGCGGTCTACAAAGCCGAGGGCTGCGACGGCCTGATCGCGCTCGGCGGCGGCAGCTCCATCGACTGCGCCAAGGGCGTGGCGATTGCCGCGGTGCACGAAGGCCCGCTCAAGACCTACGCCACCATCGAAGGTGGCTCGCCCAAGATCACCGACCGCGTGCCGCCGCTGATCGCCGTGCCCACCACCGCCGGCACCGGCAGCGAGGTGGCGCGCGGCGCCATCGTGATCGTGGACGATGGCCGCAAGCTCGGTTTCCACAGCTGGCACCTGGTACCCAAGACCGCCCTGCTCGACCCGGAACTCACGCTGGGCCTGCCGCCCATGTTGACCGCGGCCACCGGCATGGACGCGATCGCCCACTGCATGGAAACCTTCATGGCGCCGGCCTTCAACCCACCGGCCGATGGCATTGGCCTGGACGGCCTGGAGCGCGGCTGGGCGCACATCGAGCGCGCCACCACCAACGGACAGGACCGCGAGGCGCGGCTGAACATGATGAGCGCGTCCATGCAGGGCGCTCTGGCGTTCCAGAAGGGGCTGGGCTGCGTGCATTCACTCAGTCACAGCCTGGGCGGCGTCAACCCGCGCCTGCACCACGGCACGCTCAACGCCATGTTCCTGCCCGCGGTGATCGCATTCAACGCCGGGGCCGAATCCATCCGGAAAGAAAACCGCCTGCAGCGCATGGCCCACGCCATGGGTCTGGCCAGCGGCAGCGACATCGGCGAAGCGATCAAGGACATGAACGCCCGCCTGGGTCTGCCCAGCGGCCTGGCCGCGATGGGTGTCACGCCCGACCTGTTTCACAAGGTGATCGAGGGCGCGCTGGCCGACCACTGCCACAAGACCAACCCGCGCATCGCCAGCGCGGAGGAATACCGCGCCATGCTGGAAGCGGCGATGTGAAAAGGGGTCCTGGCGCTTGACGGAAAGCAAGGTGCAACGCCGCAATGCTTGCGACACTGATCTTGTTTCTCATTTTCTGGGGTGCTTTGGCGCCCCATTTTTTTTATCACGTCATGAACCTTGCTGTCTCCCGCCTGCGCCAGTTGCGCTGGGCCTCCCTCGCCGAGGGTGCCACCCTTTTGCTGCTGCTGGGCGTGGCCGTGCCGCTCAAACGCCTGGCTGGTCTACCCGAAGCGGTGTCGGTCATGGGACCGATCCACGGCGGGGCGTTCATCGTGTACTCGTTGCTGGTGCTGAATGCCCGGAACAAGGGCTCGCTCACCACGACCGAGACGCTGCAGCTGCTGGGTGCCGCGTTCGTCCCTTTCGGCGCCCTGATGGTGACCGGCATCTTCAGGCGCAAGCTGGTGCCCGTGAAATGAAAAGCCCGTCACCCACCTGACGGGTGGGTGACGGGCGCCGATGCCTCTTCTTCAGAAACGAATCAGATGCGCGACATGGACTTGTCGTAAAACGCGTTGGGGTAGCCCTGAGCGTCCTTGCTGGCGTCAGGGTCGCCGATCCGAAGGGTGTTGCCGCTCACGGTCAGCAGCACCTTGGCCGAACCCTGGTCGGCCGTGCCGGCGAACTTGTCGGCGGTCACGCCGCCGACCACCTTGGTGCCGTCGTGCGACATGACCATGTTGGTGAACACCTTCTCATTCTTGACGCTCGGGCCGGAACACGAGGTGCCGATGTAGGCGTAGGCCACCACCTCACCGGTGAAGCCGGTGGCAGAAGCCTTGGTGAAGTCGGCGCGCAGATGGGCCGAAGCGCCACTGTCTTCATAACACCCGCTTTCCCAGGAGCCGATGTACTTGGCCACCAGATCGCCCGAGGTGTCACCCGGCAAGGGATCGTCGTTGCCGCCGCAGGCGGTGAGTGCGGCGATGGCCAGGCTCAGCCCGATCAGTTTGAAACCACGTCGGATGTGCGTCGTCATAGGATGTGTCCTGAAGTGAAATGGGGTGCGTCGAACAATAACAAGGGAGTGGCTCGGCCACCGTGCGGAAGCGAACAGAAACCCCTTGCCGATTCTGGGGCAAAACCGCCAGACATCAGGAGGGCGGCGTGTCTGCGCTTGTAACAAAATCCGCCGTTGACTTCAGCCACCACGCACCATCGCCAGCACCTTGCCCATGTCCAGCGACTGGGCCTGTGCCTGGATCTGCGGCAGGTACTGCGCCTGCAGCTGTTTGGCCGGCGTGAGCAGATTCTGGAAAGTCTCCTGCAGCAGCGCCGTGCTCATCACCCGGCCACCGGCGTAGTAACGTTTGGCCACCTGACCCAGGGCGTAGGTGGTGGCAAACGAAAACGCCATGCCGGTGGCGGCGCGGCCCAGACCGCCCACGGCGCGGCCGGCCACCTTGCCCAGCAGGCCCCCGAGCAGCTTGCGACCGAACTGCTCGATGTACTGCGAGGTCGCACCCACGCCCGCCGCTGCGATGAACTCGCGGATGTGCCCCTGGTCCAGCTCCACGCCATGGGACTTGCCGATGTTGTAGACCATGCGCACCTGCAGCGGAATGATGGCCATCGAGGCCCAGGATTGCGGCAGCAATTCGAGCGCACCGTTGAGCATCGCTGCGTTCAGGATGGTCTTGTCAAGCTGGGCGTCAAGGGCGGCATCCCGCGGCGCGTTCTGTGACGCAGGTGGCGCCGTCGAGGCGGTTGCGACCGCTGGCACGGCCATCGGTGCCGCTTTGTCGGCTGCATCGAGAACCGCCTCTTCGTCGCGTTCGAACGCCGAGGCCTCTGCCGCGTCGAGTTGCAAACGGGCTTTCAGGTCGGCCAGGAAGGCCGTTTCCGCGGGACTCTGGCGCCCGTCGGCATCACAGACACACACGGCCATCTCGTAAGCGAGCTGGCGTTGTCCGGCGTCCACCAGGCCAGCCACAGCGTCGCCCAGCGAGACCCGTTTCAGCAGCACGTCCTGGTACAGCTGGGCCAGCCCGGCGCCGCCGCTTTCGTGTCCCAGCGTCTCGGCCAGTCTGCGGATGGCCTCACGTTCGGTGTCGGCCTTGTGGCCGTCCGCAAACGCGGCCAGCAGGGTGATGGTCAGGATGGACTGTTGTTCGGTGGCGAGCATGGTTGGTGAAGCTTCGTTGTGGCCAAAGGAGCACTGTAGAGCACCGATGGTGTTTGAAGTTCCGGCGCCGACCCGGGTACAGGGCGAAACCCCTGTCGCACGGCACCCGGCACACAAGCCCGATAATCGGATCATGCGTTTTCTCATCGACTTCTTTCCCATCGGCCTCTTTGTCGCAGCCTACAAGCTGCACGACATCTACACCGCCACCGCGGTGCTCATGGTCGCCACGCTGGTGCAGACGGGCCTCATCTACGCCATCGACCGCCGGCTGCAGACCCTGCAGAAGGTCACGCTGGTGCTGGTGATCGTGTTCGGCATCCTCACCCTGGCGCTGCACGACGAACGCTTCATCAAGTGGAAACCCACCGTGCTGTACGCGAGCATGGCGATCGTGCTGGGTGCGGCGCTCTGGATCTGGAAGAAGAATTTCCTGCAGATCCTGCTCGGCAGCCAGCTCACGCTGCCCACCGCGGTGTGGGCGCGGCTCACCGTGATCTGGATCGGTTATTTCCTTTTCATGGCCGGCATCAACGCCTATGTGGCGGCCTACTACTCCACCGAAGACTGGGTCAACTTCAAGCTCTGGGGTTATGTGTTCCCGATTGTCTTCATCGTCGGTCAGGGCCTGTACATCGCGCGCTACCTGAAAGACGGCGACACCCCCGGCGACGGAGCCCAGAAACCATGAACGCAACACCCACCCCCGTGATCACCACCGCCCCCGCTCTGGAAGCAACGCTGCGCGAGGCCCTGGCGCCCGAGGTGCTGGAAGTGATCGACGAAAGTGCGGCCCACGCCGGCCATGCGGGCGCCAACGGTCTGGGCCACGGCACGCACTTCCGGGTGCGCATCGGCGGGGCGGCCTTCGCTGGCAAAAGCCGCGTGGCGCAACACCGGCTTGTGTATGATGCGCTGCAAAAATTCACCGACGCGGGCCTGCACGCGCTGGCGATTGAAATCCAGACCTGACCAGCCAGCACACGGGCCTCGCACCCCTCCCTGCCCGTTGGCCCCCCGTTTTTTTCACCCGAGGAACACCATGAAATTTTCCCTGTCGGCCCTGACCGCGGCCGTCCTTCTTGCAGCCGCTCCCTGGGCCGCTGCGCAAAACGTGGCCATTGTCAACGGCAAAGCCGTACCGACCGCGCGGGTTGAGGTGCTGGCCAAGCAGATCGAGGCATCGGGCCGTCCGGTGACCGACGAGGTGCGTGCCCAGCTGAAAGAAGAAGTCGTGCTGCGTGAAATCTTCATGCAGGAAGCACAAAAACGCGGTGTGGCCGCGTTGCCCGAATACAAGGACCAGATGGAACTGGCCCGCCAGACCATCCTGATCCGCGCGCTGTTCGCGGACTATGAAAAGAAGAACCCGGTGACGGACGCTGAAATCCAGGCCGAATACGACAAGTTCGCAGCCAGCAATGGTGGCAAGGAATACCGCGCCCGCCACATCCTGGTGGAGAAGGAAGACGAAGCCAAAGCGGTCATCGCGTCCATCAAGGGCGGCGCCAAATTCGAAGACATCGCCAAGAAGCAGTCGAAGGATCCGGGCTCCGGCGCCAACGGCGGCGACCTCGACTGGGCCAACGCGTCCAGCTACGTGGCCGAGTTCTCCGAAGCCATGGTCAAGCTGGAAAAGGGCCAGATGACACAGGAACCGGTGAAGAGCCAGTTTGGCTGGCACATCATCCGCGTGGACGATGTGCGCCAGGCCCAGCTGCCCAAGCTCGAAGACATCAAGGACCAGATCGCCCAGCAGATGAAACAGCAGAAAGTGGCAGCGTTCCAGGCCAGCCTGCGGGAAAAGGCCAAGGTGGAGTAAGCAGCAGACGCTGGCTTACCCAGGCGCGACCTCCGGGTCGCGCTTTTTTTCGTCCAATCGCCATATTTGATCAAATATTCTCGGCAACTCAGATAAGTGACAGAATTGTGGTCACTTTTGATCAAATCAGGCTGCATATGAGCGTTTCAACCGACAGCTTGCGCGAGTTTCTCGCCCAGCACCGCATCCACGAGGTGGAATGCGTCATCCCCGACATGACAGGCATCGCCCGCGGAAAGATCCTGCCCAAGGACCTGTTCCTCAACTCCGGCCACATGCGCCTGCCCAAGAGCGTCTTGCTCAACACGGTCAACGGCCAGCAACCCGACAACACCGCCTTCGTCGGCGACACCGACCCGGACATGGTCTGTGTGCCCGACCTCGCCACCGCGCGCATGGTGCCCTGGGCGGCCGAGCAGGTGGCGGTGATCATCCACGACTGCGAAGAGTTCGACGGCACACCGGTGGCGCTCGCGCCCCGCAGCGTGCTGAGGCGTGTGCTGGCGCTCTACGAAGCGCAGGGCTGGCAGCCGGTGGTGGCGCCCGAAATGGAGTTCTACCTGGTGGCGCGCCACCAGAACCCGCACGAACCGCTGCAGCCGCCGCTGGGCCGCACCGGCAAGCCCGAGGCTGGCCGGCAGTCGTATTCCATTGACGCGGTCAACGACTTCGACCCCTTCTTCCTGGAGCTGTCACGCTTCTGCGAAGTGCACCGCCTGGGCGTGGAAACGCTGATCCACGAAGCCGGTGCCGGCCAGATGGAGATCAACTTCACCCACGGCGAGCCCATGGACCTGGCCGACCGCGTGTTCCTGTTCAAGCGCACGGTGCGCGAGACCGCGCTGCGCCACGGCATCTTCGCCACCTTCATGGCCAAGCCCATGGAAGCCGAGCCCGGCAGCGCGATGCACATCCACCAGAGCATCCTGGACGCCGAGACGAAGCAGAACATCTTCAGCCTGCCAGACGGCTCGGCCACGCCTGCTTTCCACCACTACATCGCCGGCCTGCAGCGCTACGTGCCGCAGATCATGCCCATGCTGGCGCCCTACGTGAACTCCTACCGCCGGCTCTCGCGCTTCATGTCGGCACCGATCAACGTGCAGTGGGGCTACGACAACCGCACCTGCGGCATCCGCGTGCCCGAGTCGGACGCCGCCAACCGGCGGGTGGAAAACCGCGTGCCCGGCGTGGACGTGAACCCCTACCTGGCGATGGCCGCCACGCTCGGCGCCGGCTACCTCGGCATGGTGGAAAAGCGCCAGCCCAGCGAACCCATGAACACCAGCGCCTGGGACATGGACTTCGAGCTGCCCAGCCACATGGAAGACTCGATCCGCCGCATGCGCGAATGCGAGCCGGTGCGCGACGTGTTCGGCGGCGCCTTCATCGACGCCTTTCTGGCGGTGAAGGAGCTGGAATACGCCACCTACAACCGCGTGATCAGTTCCTGGGAACGCGAGCACCTTCTCCTGCTGGTTTGAGGTGGCGCCCATGAACACTCACCCCCTTCAACGGGCCAGCCGCAATGGCCTCGACTGGACCCGCGCCCTCGCCTTCCTCGCCCGCGAGCGCCAGTCGTTTGCGGAGCGCAACCCGGCGTCAGCCGCCCTGGCCGCCCAGGCCAGCGAACACCTGCTGTTCGGCGTGCCACTGCACTGGATGAACGACTGGGGCACACCCTTCGCCCTGCACGTCTGCCAGGCCAGCGGCGCCGAGGTCACCGACGTGGACAGCCACCGCCTGGTCGATTTCTGCCTGGGCGATACGGGCGCCATGTTCGGCCACGCGCCTGCGCCGGTCGCCGCCGCTCTGGTGAAGCAGGCCACGCGCGGTTACACCACCATGCTCGCCACGGCCGACGCCGCCGCCGTCGGCGCCCTGCTGGCCGAGCGCTTCGGCCTCCCGTTCTGGCAGTTCGCCATGAGCGCGACCGACGCCAACCGCTACATCGTGCGCTGGATCCGCGCCGCCACCGGGCGCCAGAAGCTGCTGGTGTTCAACGGCTGTTACCACGGCACCATCGAAGACGTGTTCGTCGATCTCGTCAACGGCCAGCCCGTGCAACGCGACAGCCTGCTCGGCCAGGTGCACGACCTGACACAACACACGGTGGTGGTCGAGTTCAACGACCTGGCCGGTCTGGAGGCGGCACTGGCGCAGGGCGACGTGGCCTGCGTGCTGGCCGAGCCGGTGATGACCAACATCGGCATGGTGCTGCCCGAGCCGGGATTCTGGGACGAGGCACAGGCCCTCATCCGCCGCCACGGCGCACTGCTCGTGATGGACGAGACCCACACCATCAGCACCGGCCCCGGCGGCTACGCCCGCGCCCACGGTATCGAGGCCGACGCGCTCGTGCTCGGCAAGCCGGTGGGTGGCGGCGTGCCCTGCGCTGTCTACGGCATGAGCGCCGATCTCGCCGCCCGTGCCGTGAAAGCCAAGCAGGACGCGCCACCCGGCCACAGCGGCATCGGCACCACGCTCACCGGCAACATGCTGGCCATGGCCGCGATGCGCGCCACGCTCGCCGAGGTGATGACGCCCGCCGCCTATGCGCACATGCTCTCGCTGGCCGAACGGCTGGCGGACGGTCTGCGCGGCCTCATCGCGCGCCACGGCCTGCCCTGGTGCGTGACCCAGGTCGGCGCACGCACCGAGTTCCAGTTCTGCCCGGCCCCGCCCAGGAGCGGTGGCGAAGCCGAGGGCGTGCTCGACCCCGAGCTGGAGCACCTGATCCACCTCGGCCTGCTCAACCGCGGCGTGATGATCACGCCCTTCCACAACATGATGCTGGTCTGCCCGCAGACCAAGACCAACGATGTCGCGCAACTGATCGGCGCGCTCGACGAGGTGCTGGGCCAGATCACACTGGCATGAAATCCATCCCACCCACCCAGCAGGACCAGACCTACGCGCGCCTGCGCCAGTGGGTCACGGTGGGCCAGTTCCTGCCCGGCGAGCGGCTGAAGATCCACGCCATCGCCGAGCAACTCGGCGTCGGTGTCATGCCCGTGCGCGCCGCGCTGCAGCGTCTCGCGGCCGAAGGCGCCCTGGTCAACGTGCCGCACAGCGGCATGCTGGTGCCCAGACTCTCGCTGGCCGAGTTCGACGACGTGCTGCAGACGCGGCTGCTGCTCGAAGGCGAAGCCGCCGAGCGCGGCGCGCACCGGCTCGATGCCGCCGGCCTGGCCGAGCTGCTGGCCCTGGAGCAGCAGATGCGCGACGCGCTCAAGGTCAATCACGCCAAGGGTTATCTGGACGCCAACGAGCTGTTCCATCTGCGCCTCTACCAGGCGGCCGCCTCGCCCACCCTGCTCTCGCTGATCGAGACTGTCTGGCTCAAGGTCGGGCCGTTGTCCAACAAACTGTTCGAGGTGCCTGCTTCGTTGCGCGTGATCAACGAAGCGCACGGCGACGCGGTGATGGCGTTGCGCCTGAAGGACAGCGCGGGCGTGCGCCGCGCCATCGAGAAGGATCTGTTCGTGGCCGGGCAGTTCCTGCGGCCGTTTTGCGCAGGCTGATCAGCCGCGCAACCAGACCACAGCCGCCAGCAAGCCCATCAGCACCGGCTGGTGCAGCAGGTAATAACGGAGGCTCCAGCGTCCGAGCAGCACGAGCCCGCGCTTGGCGCCCGAGGCCGGCGCGTCGTCCGCGCCCAGCCAGTGCGGCCTGTGCGCCAGCGCCCAGCGCCCCGCCGCCACGCCCCACCACATCACCCCCAGCCAGGGCAGCAACGGTACATAGTCCTCGGTCACGGGCAGGCGGCTGATGAAACCCAGGGCGTTCCAGCCCGGGGCGTTGAGAAATTCCAGCACCGGCATCGCCGCGATCGCCGTCGGCGCGATGAACTTGGCCGCGATGGCCAACGCACCGGCCGGCCAGAGCCAGCCGCCCCACCCTGCCGTGAGCCGTACCACGATCAGCATCACCGCGATGCCGTGCAGCACACCGAAGTAGATGAAGGTGTTGGGGAACATCAGCGCCGAACCGGCCGACACCAGCAGTGCCGCGCCCGCCACCTGCCCCCAGCGTTTCCAGAAGCGCGGCCAGCCCTGGCCCTGTGACAGCGCCACCGCCTGCGACAGCCCGGCGGTGAACAGGAAGCCGCTCACGATGGCGCTGCGCTGCCAGGTCCAGAACGGATCGCGGGCGAAGTTCTCGTGGATCAGCCCGAAGTGGTCCAGGTCGAAACAGAAGTGGTAGGCGGTCATCCACAACATGGCCGCTGCGCGCAGCAGATCGATGCGGTCGAGGCGCCTGGGGAGCGTGGGCGGAAAAACCATCGGCGACGCGCTCAGACCGGCTGGCCCTGAACACCCCGGAGCAAAGCCGCCAGTGCGGCAGGCTCGCTGACCATCGGATCGTGTCCGGTCGCCATCTCGATCACCGACCAGCCCGGTTCGCTGCGCACACGCTGGCGCATCACGGCGATCGTCGGCAGCGCGGGCGATGTGCAATCGATGAAGGTCCTCGGCAATGCCGCCACACGCGCGGCGTCGAAGTCCAGCGGCTGCAGGTAGACGGCCAGCGGCTGGGGCCTCTGGCGGCGGTTGACCCAGTCGCGGTCCGCGCCGGTCAGGCCAAACACGCTGGCGTCGGGCGGCGGAAAGCTGATGCCGCCGCTTGGCGCGGCCGCATCGATGCGCGCCTGCCGCGTTTCGGGCGTGTGCTGGCTGCTCCAGCTCTCGCCGGGGTGTGGGGTCACGGCGTCCAGGTACACCAGATGCACGAGCAGACCGGGGCGCTCGCGCTGCAGCCGGTGTGCCACCCCGGTGATGACGATGCCGCCGTAGCTGTGGCCCACGAGCACCACGCGCTGCAGCTCTTCGGCCTCGATCAGTCCGATCACGTCCTGGATGTGGGTGTTGAGGTCGATGCCGGGGCCCATGAGGTGCGCGCGTTCGCCCACGCCGGTGAGCGTGACCGCATGGGCTTCAACGCCGGCAGCCCGCAGCAGGGGCAGGACACGGCGCCAGCACCAGGCGCCGTGCCAGGCGCCATGCACCAGAACGAAAGCGGAGCTTGCGGAGGCAGCAGGTGCATTCATGGTCGTTCTCCAGGACAATATCGGGTTCTATTTCCGCCCGATTCTGCACTGCCTTCTTGTCGATTCATCATGCTGCCGCACCAACTCGAACTGCTCTCCCCCGCCCGCGACGCACACATCGGCATCGAGGCGGTGAACCACGGGGCCGACGCGGTCTACATCGGCGGGCCGTCGTTCGGCGCGCGCACCAGTGCCGACAACTCGGTGAAAGAGATCGCCCGCCTGGCGAAATACGCGCACCGCTTCGGCAGCCGCATCTTCACGACGATGAACACCATCCTGCACGACGACGAACTGGAGCCGGCGCGCAAGCTGGCCTGGCAGTTGTACGACGCGGGTGTCGACGCGCTGATCATCCAGGACATGGGCCTGCTGGAAATCGACCTGCCGCCGATCCAGCTGCACGCGAGCACGCAGACCGACATCCGCACGCCCGAGAAAGCGCGTTTTCTGCAGGACGTGGGCCTCTCCCAGATCGTGCTGGCGCGTGAACTCACGCTGCAGCAGATCGCACACATCCGCGCCGCCACCGACCCGGAGCGCTGCACGCTGGAGTTTTTCATCCACGGCGCCCTCTGCGTGGCCTACAGCGGCCAGTGTTTCATCAGCCACGCCCACACCGGGCGCAGCGCCAACCGCGGCGACTGCTCGCAGGCCTGCCGCCTGCCCTACGAAGTGAAAGACAGCCAGGGCCGCATCGTCGCGCACGACAAACATGTGCTCTCGATGAAAGACAACAACCAGAGCGACAACCTGCGCGCCCTGATCGACGCCGGCGCGCGCAGCTTCAAGATCGAAGGCCGCTACAAGGACATGGCCTATGTGAAGAACATCACCGCGCACTACCGGGTACTGTTCGATCAGATCCTGGAAGAACGACCCGAGCTGGCGCGCGCGTCCAGCGGCGAGTGCACTTTCAGCTTCCAGCCCGACCCGGACCAGAACTTCAACCGCGAGTTCACCGACTACTTCGTGCAAGGCCGGCAGGAAGACATCGGCGCCTTCGACACGCCCAAGAACCCGGGCCGCCCGATCGGCTATGTGACCCAGGTTGGCCCCAACTTCGTGGAACTCGAGACCGACGACCCGGCCACGGTGATCCACAACGGCGACGGCCTGTGTTACCTGGATCTGCAGAAGGAACTGACCGGCCTGCAGATCAACCGGGCGGAGTCGGCTGGCAAACCGGGCCTCTGGCGCGTTTTCCCCAAAGACGCCATGGACAGCTTCAAGGACCTGCGCAAGGGTGTGCAGGTCAACCGCAACCGCGACATGGACTGGGTGCGCGGGCTGGAGAAAAAATCGGCCGAGCGGCGCATCGGCGCCTGGCTGAAGCTGGATCAAACACCCGAAGGCCTCAGCCTCACCGCCACCGACGAAGACGGCCACAGTGCCACCGCCACCCTGCCCTGCACACTGGCGCCCGCCAAAGACCCGGCCCAGGCCGATGCCAGGCTGCGCGAGGGTCTGGCCCGCCTGGGTGAGACCATCTTCGAACCCATCAATGTGACGTTGAACCTCTCAGGCCCGCGCTTCGTGCCCGCCTCGCTGCTCAACCCGCTGCGCCGCGAAGCCATTGAAGCCCTGGAAGCCGCGCGCGCTGCCGCATGGACCCGCCTGCCCCGCACCCAGCCGGTGGAGCCGCCCGTGGCCTACCCGGAAGACACGCTCACCTACCTCGCCAACGTGTTCAACCACAAGGCGCGTGACTTCTATGCGAAACACGGCGTGAAGGTGATCGCTGCGGCCTACGAAAGCCACGAAGAAGCCGGCGAAGTGAGCCTGATGATCACCAAACACTGCGTGCGTTTCAGCCTGAGCCTGTGTCCCAAACAGGCCAAGGGCGTGACCGGCGTGCAAGGGACGGTGAAGGCCGAGCCCATGCAGCTCATCAACGGCAACGAGAAACTCACCCTGCGCTTCGACTGCAAACCCTGCGAGATGCACGTGGTGGGCAAGATGCGGCCCTCGGTGCTGAAAGCCGGGCAGACCAGTCCATTGAAGTTTTACCGGACGCGACCGGGCCAGGCGAGCCCGGTCTGAACGACACCGCTTGCTCTCAACTCCCAGCGCCACAAGCGTTGGCATCGTGTCGTCACACTTGAATACCAAGGGTTTCTGCTAGCTACCGGATTGCCGATGTGCAGTATATTGCCTGTCAACAAGCCGCGAAAGTGCGGCTTTTTTAGGCACTTTAATTCCAGTCTTCTACCACCAAACCCCTTCCGAGTGGTGGGGGCAGGCGCCCCGCACAGGGTGAAGGTCGGCTGCATCAGTCTTCAAGACTAAATAGTTTAGACATCAAGTACGGGTAATTCACTATCCACACGGCCGCAGCACCCGCATACATTGAGCCGGTCCATACACACCACCCACAGGAGACAAACCATGACCACCCGCCGACTGATCCTCACCCGCAGCGCCGCCGTGATTGGCGCCGCATCCACCGGCC
Organism: Hydrogenophaga sp. L310; assembly: GCF_055703065.1. Classification (NCBI taxonomy): domain Bacteria; kingdom Pseudomonadati; phylum Pseudomonadota; class Betaproteobacteria; order Burkholderiales; family Comamonadaceae; genus Hydrogenophaga; species Hydrogenophaga sp. L310. The sequence goes on along the minus strand of NZ_JBVPZA010000001.1, from coordinate 634,582 downwards.
TGCTGTTGCCCCAGATCGCCCTGGCGCAATCCGACAAGGTGCGCGTGGGCTTCATGCTGCCTTACACGGGCACGTTTGCGCAGCTCGGCGTGGCGATCGAAAACGGCTTCCGCATGGCACTTGACGAACAGGGCGGCAAGCTGGGTGGCCGCGAAGTGGAATTTTTCAAGGTGGACGATGAGTCCAACCCGGCCAAGGGCATCGAAAACGCCAACCGTCTGGTGCAGCGCGACAAGGTCGACGTGCTGGTGGGCACGGTGCACTCGGGCGTGCAGATGGGCATCCACAAGGTGGCGCGCGACAGTGGCGTGCTCAGCCTGATCCCCAACGCCGGTGTGCACGTGGCCACCCGCGCCCAGTGCGCACCCAATGTGTTCCGCACCTCGTTCACCAACTCCCAACCCACGCTGGCGCTGGGCAAGGCCATGGTGGATCGTGGCCACAAGAAAGCGGTCTGGATCACCTGGAACTACGCGGCCGGCGAAGAAGCCTACGAAGGCTTCGAACAAAGTTACACCGCCGCGGGCGGCACCATCGTCAAGAAGCTCGGCCTGCCCTTCCCCAACGTCGAATTCCAGGCCCTGCTGACCGAGATCGCCTCGCTCAAGCCCGACGCCGTGGCCTGCTTCTTCGCCGGCGGTGGCGCCGCCAAGTTCCTGCGCGACTTCCATGCGGCCGGCCTTTCCAAGAACATCCAGCTCTACGGTTCGGGCTTCCTGACCGAAGGTGTGCTCGAAGCCGCCGGCCCGGCCGCCGACGGCGTGCTGACCACCATGCACTACAGCGATGCGCTGGACACGCCGCGCAACAAAAAATTCCGCCTCGACTACGCCAAGACCTTCAAGACCCAGCCCGACGTGTACGCCGTGCAGGGTTACGACACCGGTCTGCTGCTGGTCAAGGGCGCCAACGCGGTCAAGGGCGACCTGTCCAACAAGAAGGCGCTGTACGCCGCCATGGAAGGCGCGACCATCGACAGCCCGCGTGGCCAGTGGACCATGAGCAAGGCCCACAACCCCATCCAGGACATGTACCTGCGCAAGGTGGAAAACAAGGAAAACAAGGTCATCGGCATCGCACAAAAAGCTGTGGCCGACCCCGCCACCGGTTGCCGCATGGGCTGATTCCGGCCCGGTGTTCCTGTCTTCGGTCCGCGCCTTTCGGGGCGCGGACCCTCTTTGCGCCCACGCCCCGAACCGATGGACTTCGCCAACTTCCTGATCCAGTTGCTCAACAGCCTGCAATACGGCCTGTTGCTGTTCATGCTGGCCGCCGGCCTGACGCTGATCTTCGGCATCATGGGCGTGGTCAACCTGGCGCACGGCAGTTTCTACATGCTGGGCGCTTACCTGGCCTGGTTTCTGGCTTCGCAGTTCAACAGCCTGGTGCTGGCCATCGTGGTCGGCACGCTGATCGCCGTGGCGCTGGGCTGGGCGCTGGAATGGCTGCTGTTCCGCCACTTCTACCAGCGCGACCACCTCGACCAGGTGCTGCTCACCTTCGGGCTGATCTACATCTTTGAAGAGGTGCGCTCCATCCTCTGGGGCGACGACGTGCACTCGGTGCAGGTGCCCGAACTCGTGAACTGGTCCATTCCGCTGACCGAGAACCTGTCTTACCCGGTCTACCGGCTGGTGATCTCGGCGGTGTGCGTGGCGCTGGCGCTGGGCCTGTATTTTCTGATCTCCAAAACCCGGCTGGGCATGAAGATCCGTGCCGGTGCCTTCAACCGCGAAATGACCGAGGCCCTGGGCATCAACATCCGCCTGATCCACGGCGTGGTGTTCGCACTCGGCGTGGCGCTGGCCGCCATCGCCGGCATGATCGCCTCGCCGATCTCCAGCGTCTACCCCGGCATGGGCAGCTCGGTGCTGATCATGTGTTTCGTGGTGGTGGTCATCGGCGGCATCGGTTCGGTGCGTGGCGCGCTGGTGGCCGCGCTCATGGTGGGCCTGGTGGACACCTTCGGCAAGGTGCTGATGCCGCAGATCGCCGGCATGGCCGTCTACATGCTGATGGCCGGCGTGCTGCTCTACAAGCCGGAAGGCTTGTTCAAACAATGAACACGGGCACCCTCGCATGAGCTCCCCCAAAGCCACTCTGGAAATCCTGCCCAAGGGCGTGCAGGCGCTGCTGGCGCTGGGCGCGATCGCGCTGGCGGCCTTCCCGCTGATCCCGTCGGACAGCTCGGACTTCTACCTGCAGATGCTCTCGCAGATGATGATCCTGGCCATCTTCGCCATGAGCCTGGACCTGTTGCAGGGCGTGACCGGCCTGGTCTCGCTCGGCCACGCGGCCTATTTCGGCCTGGCGGGTTATGCCCTCGCCTTCCTGACACCGGCCGACGTGCCCGTGAGCCTGTGGTGGTCGCTGCCCGTGGCTGCGCTGGGTGCCGGACTGGCCGCCCTGGTGATCGGCTTCTTTGTGGTGCGCACCCACGGTATCTACTTCATCATGGTCACCATGGCGTTCGCGCAGATGGTGTTCTTCCTGTTCTTTGACAACAAGGAACTGGGTGGCTCGGATGGCCTGTACGTGAACTTCCGGCCCGACGCCAGCCTCTTCGGCTGGACCGGCATCGACCTGGAAAACAAGACCACGTTTTTCTACTTCACGCTGGCCATGCTCGTGGGCATCTACGCCTTCCTGCGCCGCCTGCTGTTTTCACCCTTTGGCCGCGTGCTGGCGGGCATCCGCGTCAACGAGCACCGCATGCGCGCTGTGGGCTACGGCACCTTCGGCTACAAGCTCGCGGCCTTCGGCCTGGCCGGCACATTGGCTGGCGTGGCGGGCTACCTGTGGGCCGCGCAGACCGGTTTCGTGAACCCCGAACTGATGGGCTTTCACATGAGCGCACACGCCATCATGATGGTCATCCTCGGCGGTATGGGCAACTTCGCGGGGGCCATCGTCGGCGCCTTCGCCTTCGAATATGTGATGCATTTCTTCAAGGACCTGACCAAACACTGGCAGTTGCTCATGGGCAGCTTCATCGTGCTGGTGGTGGTGTTCGCGCCACGTGGTCTGCTGGGCCTGGGTGAGCGCTTCATGAAAAAGAAGGACGCGGCATGAGCGAGTTGCTGCTTTCAGCCCAGAAGCTCGTCAAGCGGTTTGGCGGCCTCGCCGCCGTGAACGAGGTTTCCGTGGACCTGTTCCGCGACCGTATCCACGCCGTGATCGGCCCCAACGGCGCGGGCAAGTCCACCCTGACCAACCTGCTCTCGGGCGACCTGCCCCCGACCTCGGGCCGCATCACGCTCAACGGCGCGGAAACCGCCGGCCACAGCCCGGAGAGTATCTCCCGCCTGGGGCTGGGCCGCAGCTACCAGAAGACCAACATCTTCCTGCCCTTCACCGTGTGGGACAACGTGCGCCTCGCCGCACAGTCGCGCGAACGCCATGCGCCCTGGAATCCGCTGCGCTGGCTCAGCGCCGCCGCCGGCATGACCCAGGTGAACCAGCGTTGCGAGCGCGCCATCGAGCTCGCGGGCCTGACGCAACGCAGCCAGACCGTGGCCGCCACCATCAGCCACGGTGAACAGCGCCAGCTCGAGATCGCCATGACGCTGGCGACCGAGCCCACTGTGCTGCTGCTTGACGAACCCCTGGCCGGCATGGGTCAGGCCGAGGCCGAAAGCATGATCGCCCTGCTGCAGAAGCTGAAGAAAGACCACGCCATGATGCTGGTGGAGCACGACATGGACGCCGTGTTTTCGCTGGCCGACCAGCTCACCGTGATGGTCAACGGCCAGGTGATCGCCAGCGGCACACCGGCCGAGGTGCGCAGCGATCCGCTGGTGCAAGCCGCCTATCTGGGCGAGGAACACTGAACATGAGCAATGCGCTGATTCAAGCCACCGGCCTGCACACCCACTACGGCGCCAGCCACATCCTGCGCGGCGTGGACTTCACCGTCGGCCAGGGCCAGACCATCGGTCTGATGGGCCGCAACGGCATGGGCAAGACCACCCTGCTCAAGTCGCTCATGGGCATCGTCAAACCCAGCGGCGGCGGCGTGCTGATCAAGGGCCGGCCCATGACGGGTGCCCCGACTTTCGAGATCGCGCGTCAAGGTATTGCTTATGTGCCCGAAGGCCGCGGTATCTTCGGCAACCTGAGCGTGAAGGAAAACCTGGTCATGTCGGCCTGCGCCGGCACCAAAGGCCAGCGCGACTGGACCTACGACCGCGTGCTGGAAACCTTCCCGCGCCTGGCCGAGCGCCTGAACCACGGCGGCCAGCAGCTCAGCGGCGGCGAGCAGCAGATGCTGACCATCGGCCGCGCGCTCATGACCAACCCCGACGTGCTCATCCTCGACGAAGCCACCGAAGGCCTGGCGCCGCTGATCGCGCGCGAGATCTGGCGCATCTGCGGCCTGATCCGCGAAAGCGGCATCAGCAGCGTGATCGTGGACAAGAACTGGAAACACGTGACCCAGATCACCGACCGCAACGTCATCCTCGTCAAGGGCGAGGTGGTGTTCGAAGGGAGCTCAGACGAACTGCTTTCAAAGCCTGAGTTGCTGGAGCAATACCTCGGGGTCTGAACCTCAGAGCAGCGGCCGCAGTTCGCGCGCCGCGTCCAGCAGCAAAGGCAGCAGATCACCGCGCATCACATCGGGCGCCAGCCGCTCGGGCGAAGCCACCACATTGAGCGCCGCCACGGTCTGGCCTTTCATGTTTCGCAGCGGCACGGCCAGCGCGTGCACGCCCAACTCGTGTTCCTCGCTGGCAACCGCGAAGTCGTCGGCCCGCACCCGGGCCACGATGGCGCGGAAGGCCTTGTGGTCGATGGTTGTTTTGGGGGTCAGGCGTGGCAGTTCGTGGCCCTTGAGCCAGGCGCTGAATTCGGCGCGCGGCAGCGCGGCCAGCAACACGCGGCCGGTGGAGGTGGCGTGCACCGGCAGGCGCGCACCCAGGTGCAGGCCGTAGGCCATCAGACGCTGGCCGCCGACCGAGGCGCTGCGCGCCACGATCACCACCTCGTCACCGTCCAGCACCACGGCGGAGAACGATTCGCGCGTCTGCGCCGCCAGCCGGTTGAGCGTGGGCTGAAGCAGGCGCGGCAGCCGGGCCGAAGCGAGGTAGCTGCCCGAGAAGCGCAATACCTTGGCCGAGAGCCAGTAGTGAGTGCCGTCGCTGTCGAGGTAGCCCAGGTGGGCCAGCGTGAGCAGGTGGCGCCGTGCGGCGGCGCGCGTGAGGCCCGCGCGTTCGGCCGCCTGCGTGGCGTTCAGGCGCTGGCGCTCGGTGTCGAAGCTCTCGAGCACGGCCATGCCTTTGGCCATGCCCTCGATGAAATCGGCTTTGGCGATGCTCATGCAGTTGCTCCCGAAAAAGTCCTGCGCGATCATCGCACATCACAACCAGTGATCGCGCAGTGTCGATAGACGGGTATGTTCATATGCGGCTCGGGAACCTACAGTGCACATATCCCCTTCCCCACAACACTGGAGACATCCATGCGCACCCAGGTAGCCATCATCGGCGGCGGCCCTTCCGGCCTCATGCTTTCCCAGCTCTTGCACCTCAAGGGCATCGACACCATCGTGCTGGAACGCCAGAGCCGGGAATACGTGCTCTCACGCATCCGGGCCGGTGTGCTGGAGCACGGTTTCGCCGCGCTCATGCGCGAGGCCCAGTGCGGCGAGCGCATGGACCGCGAAGGCGAGATCCATGACGGCTTCCTCATTTCCGACAACGGCAAGATGAGCCGCGTGGACCTGCACAAGTACAGCGGCGGCAGTTCCGTGGTGGTGTACGGCCAGACCGAACTGACCCGCGACCTGTACGAAGCGCGCGACAAGATAAACGGCGTGGTGATCCACAACGCCGAGGATGTGCAGCCGCACGACCTGAAGAGTGACAAGCCCTACGTGACCTACCGGGCGGGCGACGAGGTGGTGCGCATTGACTGCGACTACGTCATCGGTGCCGACGGCTTCCACGGCGTGAGCCGCAAGTCGATTCCGCGCGACGTGCTCAAGGAATACGAAAAGGTGTACCCGTTCGGCTGGCTGGGCGTGCTCTCGCGCACCAAGCCGGTGTCGCCGGAGCTGATCTATGCCAAGCACGAGCGCGGTTTTGCGCTGTGTTCGCTGCGCTCGCAGGTGCTCAGCCGCTACTACATCCAGGTGCCGCTGACCGACACCGTCGAGGACTGGTCCGACGACAAATTCTGGGAAGAGCTCAAGCGCCGCCTGCCAGCCGACGTGGCCGCACAGCTGGTCACCGGACCATCGATCGAAAAGTCGATCGCGCCGCTGCGTTCGTTCGTGGCCGAACCCATGCGATACGGCAACCTGTTCCTGGCCGGTGACGCGGCCCACATCGTGCCGCCCACCGGTGCGCGCGGCCTGAACAGCGCGGCGTCCGACATCTATTACCTCTATCACGCTCTGGTTGCGCACTACAAGGACGGCGACGATGCCGGCCTGGAGAACTATTCGGCCAAGGCGCTGGCGCGGGTCTGGAAAGCGCAGCGCTTCTCGTGGTGGATGACCACGATGCTGCACACCTTCCCGGACAGCATCGCCTACGACCAGAAGCTGCAGCAGACCGAGCTGGAGTACCTGTTCTCGTCCGAGAAGGCGCAGGGCTCGCTGGCGGAAAACTACGTGGGCCTGCCGTTCTGAACCACGGAGACCGATGCTGTCACCCGCAGGCTGGCCGAGAGGCCGGCTTCCGGGTTACAACCGGGCCAGGCCAGCGTCCGCTGGCCGTGATGCGCTGACCACCAATGGACGCCATGGCCCAGATTCCTGCAACTGCTACCTCATTCGCCGCGGCAACCGCGGCCCCCCTCAAACCATTGCGCGGTGTGCGCGTGCTCAGTCTGGCGCTGAACCTGCCCGGCCCGGCCGCGCTGATGCGCCTCAAGGCCATGGGCGCCAACTGCCTCAAGGCCGAGCCGCCCGGACCCAAGGGTGCGCCCGCCGGCACCAGCGGCGACCCGATGGGCCAGTACAACCCGACCGCCTACGCCGCGCTGCACGACCGCATCAAGGTCATCACCATCGACCTCAAGTCCGACAAGGGTCAGGCGCGGCTGCACAAGGAACTGGCCCGCACCGACCTGCTGCTCACCTCGTTCCGCCCTTCGGCGCTGGTCAAACTGGGCCTGGGCTGGAAGGCGCTGCACAAGTCGTATCCGCAGCTCTCGGTGGTGGCCATCGTCGGCGCACCCGGCGTGCGCGCTGAGGAACCCGGTCACGATCTCACCTACCTGGCCGACGCGGGGCTGATCACGGGGCTGGACCTGCCCGCCACGCTGTTCGCCGACATGGGCGGCGCCCTGATGGCCAGCGAGGCGGTGCTCCAGGCGGTGCTGGTGCAGAAAACCAGCGGCAAGGGATCGTTCCAGGAAGTGGCGCTGAGCGATGCCGCGGCCTGGCTCGCGCTCCCCCGCACCTGGGGCCTGACGCAACCTCAGGGCGCCGTCGGTGGCGCGCACGCGGGCTACCGCGTCTACCCCTGCAAGGGTGGTCGCGTGGCCGTGGCGGCGCTGGAGCCGCACTTTGCGGCCTCGCTCTGCGCCGCCGGTGACGTGGTGTTCGAGGGCATGGGCACGATGTTCAAGCCGGACACCCACGCCGCCATGGCCCGCTTCCTCGCGGGCAAGACGCGCCCGCAGCTCGACAAGCTGGCCATCGAGAAAGACATCCCGCTGCACACGCTGGCGGCCTGAACGCTTTCACACCGCCAGCGCGAAATCCACCGCCGCCATGGCGTGCAGTGCGGTGGTGTCGAAAGTGGGCAGGCAACTGTCCTGCGGGCCCACGATCAGCGGCAGCTCGGTGCAACCCAGCACCACGCCCTGCGCGCCGCGCGACTTCAGGTCGGTGATGCAGCCGCTCAGCCAGGCGCGCGAGCTCTCGCTGACTTCGCCCTGGCACAGCTCCTCAAAGATGATGCGGTGGATCTCGGTGCGTTGGGCTTCGTCGGGCAGCACGCAGCGGATGCCGCGCTCCCGCAGCCGATCCACATAGAACGCCTCTTCCATGGTGAAGCGCGTGCCCATCAGGCCCACGGTATCCAGCCCCTGCGCAAGGATCGCATCTGCCGTCACGTCGACGATGTGGATCAGCGGCACGTTCACATCGGCCTGCACCTCGGGCGCGAGCTTGTGCATGGTGTTGGTGCCGATCAGCAGGCACTGCGCACCCGTGTCCTGCAGGCGGCGCGCGGCCTGGCGCAGGATGGCGGACATGCCCGCCCAGTCGCCCGCGCGCTGGCGCTGGGCAATGTCCTGAAAGTCCAGGCTCACCAGGTTCAGGCGAGCGCTGCTCAGTCCACCCAGTCGCAGGGCAACCTCGCGGTTGATCAACTGGTAATAGAGGATGGTCGACTCCCAGCTCATGCCGCCGATCAGGCCAATGGTTTTCATGTGTGCTCCAAAGCTTCGTGGTGAATGCAAGGAGTGTGCGGGGACGGCCGCAGAACAGGCTTGCGTTTTTGGCTTTGTAAATGGCTTAATGGAGAAGAAAATTCTATGAATTCATATGAAAAAGAAACTGGATTCGATTGATCGGCAAATTCTTGCGATCCTGCAGCGTGACGCAGAAACACCGCTGGTCGACATGGCACAGGCGGTCAACCTGTCCACCACGCCCTGCTGGCGGCGCATCCAGCGGCTGCGCGAGAACGGCTTCATCACCCGCCACGTGGCCCTGGTCGATCCACTGAAGATCAACCTTGGCGTCACGGTGTTTGTGGCGGTGCGCACCAACCAACACAGCCAGACCTGGTTTGAGAGCTTTCGCGACGCTGTGCGTGACATTCCCGAAATCGTTGAGTTCTACCGGATGAGCGGCGACGTGGACTACCTGTTGCGCGTGGTGGTGCCCGACATCGCTGCCTACGATCTGGTCTACAAGCGGCTGATCCGCTCGGTCGATCTCTCGGACGTGAGCAGCAGTTTCGCGATGGAAGAGCTGAAATTCACCACCGCCTTGCCGCTGGACTACGCGGATTGAACGCTCAGCGCCCGGGCTCGGGGTTGATCACCTGCCGCGCCCAGCCGGGCAGCGGATCGGCCTGCCAGCCCAACTCACCACTGCGCAAGCGCGCCACCAGCCGTGGCGGCTGGAACACCTGCTCCGGCGGCAGCGAGGTGTCGTAGAGCAGCGCCAGATCGGCACGCCGCACGGCCACGCCCAGATGGTGCACGGTGCGCGGATAGCGCGCAAGGATGCGTTCGGGTGGCACCGGATGGCCGCCCTCCTCCACGCGCTGGCTCACGCGACCCAGCAACTGCTGCGGGTCGTCCACGCAAACCACCATCAGCACCACCGCAAAACCGGTGCGCTGGGCGGCGGACATCAGGTCGAGCTTGGAGGTGTGTGAGAACACCGTTTCGCTGGCGAATGAGCGCCCTTCGGCCAGACACTGTGCCCGCCGGGCATCGGCCCACTGGCGTGCCTGGCGCGAGCGTTCGGCCAGATCGCCCACATGGTGCAGATGACCCGCTTCGTACAGGTCGGCGTTGACGAACTCGGCCTCCGCGGGAATCAGGCCCTGCGCCACCGCGCCCCGGTACAACGTGGACTTGCCCGCCCCGTTGGGGCCAGCCAGCAGATAAAAAACCGGGGCAGCCAAACCGCGGATGGTTTCTGCCGTGTCAGGCGGCGCGCGGCAGTGCGGCGTCGGCCATCTTGCGGTTGGTGCTCACGGTGCCTCTCACCGCCTGCACCAGCCGACCGCTGGCTTCGGCGTCCACAAACCGCGCCTCGATGGCGTCCAGCGATTCGTCCAGAGCCCCGCCACGCTGGCGCGCGTCGTAGCGGGCGATGGCCTCGCGGGCTTCTTGCACCGTGAGGCCGGTTTCATCGGCAATGCGACCCAGGGTGGCCCAGTATTCGATCTGGCCAGCGACCGAACGGCGCTGCGGCTGGGCCGCTTCCCTGGCCTGCTTCACCAGAGCGGTGGGCAGTTTCACGGAAGAAAACGGGCTGGCAACGTGGGGCATGGAAAAACTCCTGTTTGGCGCATTTTGCGCCATTTTGGGCTTCGAGACAACCCAGATAATCCTCGGCAAATCAGGAGGAGCACCCCGTCATGAAAAAGCAAGGCACCGTGGTGCGATGGAACGAAGCCAAAGGATTCGGCTTCATCCACGGCCCGCAATCCAACGCCCAGTTGTTCTTCCACATTCGAGACTGGCGCGGCAACGCCACCCCCGCTGTCAACCAGCGGGTCAGCTTTGAAGAAATCCATGTGGGCAGCAAGGGTCCTCGTGCCATGGATGTGCGACCCGAAAGTGATCGCGCTACCTCTCCGGCTCGAGCGCACCAAACCACTGCTCGCCCACCAGCGCAGAACCCGCACCGGCAACCGCGGATGGCGCCATTGCGCCGCGTTGCACCGTCGCGCCAGGCGTCTCCCGCGTGGCCAGCCTTGTTGCTGATGCTGATCTGGGCGGGTCTTTTGATCGGGGGCATTGTGCTGGACCGCCTGAGCTGGCTGTTTTTGCCCGCGGCGTTCATTCTCAATCTGGGTACGTTCTACGCCTACTGGAAGGACAAATACGCTGCGGCCAAAGGCCAATGGCGAACCGCAGAGGACATGCTGCATGGGCTCGGCCTGCTGGGCGGTTGGCCGGGCGCCTGGTTCGCCCACCAGATCCTTCGCCACAAGTCGGTCAAACAGGCCTTCCGATCGGTTTACTGGGGAACGGCATCGATCCATGTCATCGCCCTGGCCCTCTGGGTTTTCTTGCCCTGGCTGCCCATTCCCGCGTTGAACCCATGAATGTGCTGCGCTGGCATGGGCGGGGTTCACCTGACGGGAGGCCACTCATCCAAGAGCGTCGTCGCTGCTCCCCGTGTCGGGCAACCGCGTCTGGAGCCAAGCCAACGCGCCCTGCCCCGCCAGCCGTCCGCTGGACAGGCAGGCCGTGAGCAGATAGCCCCCGGTGGGGGCTTCCCAGTCGATCATCTCGCCGGCACAGAACACACCGGGCTTCTCGCGCAGCATGAGGGCGGCATCCATCGCATCGAAGCGCACGCCGCCCGCCGTGCTGATGGCTTCGTCCAGCGGCCGCGCCGCCACGACCGTGACCGGCAAGGCCTGGATGGCGGCGGCCAGCAGCGCAGGCTGGTTGAGGGTGTCCCGGGGCAGCAGCTCGTTGAGCAGGGCGAGCTTGATGCCGTCCAGACCCAGCCGGCTTTTCAGGTGGCTGGAGAGGCTGCGAGAACCCCGCGGGTGGCTCACTTGGGCCAGCACCTGCGCCGCGCTGTGGTCGGGCAGCAGGTTCAACGTGAAGGTGGCCGATCCCTGGGCAGCGATCTGATCGCGCAACAGGCTGGACACGGCGTAGATCAGGCTGCCTTCGACGCCGGTGGCGGTGGCCACAAATTCGCCCCGGCGATCGAAGCGGTGGCCCCGGCTGTCGGCGAAATGCAGCGACACGGACTTGAAGGGTTGCCCGGCGAAGCGTTCGCTGAAGAAGCGGCTCCAGCCAGCGCTCACGCCGTGCACCGTCGAGCCGGCCACGTCGAAGCCGCAGTTGCTGGGCTGCAAGGGGGCCAGGTCCACGCCTGCGGTCTGAAGCACGGGCCACCAGGCACCGTCGGAGCCCAGCCGCGCCCAGCTGGCGCCGCCGAGCGCGAGCACCGTGGCGCGGGCCTGCACCCGCTTCTCGCCCTCGGGCGTCTGAAACAGCAGCGCGTCGCTGTCGTCGGCCCAACCGGTCCAGCGGTGGCGCATGTGGAAACGCACCGGCTCGCCGCCCTCTGCCGGATGCCGCAAGCGCTGCAGCCAGGCGCGCAGCAGCGGCGCGGCCTTCATGTCGGTCGGGAAGACCCGGCTGGAGCTGCCGACGAAGGTGTCGATGCCCAGGCCAGCCGCCCATTCGCGCACTTCGTGCGGCCCGAAGGCTTCGAGCAGCGGGCGCAGTGCGTCGGCGCGTTCGGCGTAGCGGCCGATGAAAGCGTCCAGCGGCTCGGCGTGGGTCAGGTTCATGCCGCCCTTGCCGGCCAGCAGGAACTTGCGGCCCACCGAGGGCATGGCGTCGAACAGGTGCACCGCCACACCGGCACACGACAGCACCTCGGCGGCCATCAGGCCGGCCGGGCCGCCGCCGATGACGGCGACGTCCACCTTCAGCGCAGACTCGGGAGTGTTCAAGGGTTCGGAATCGGTCATGAAGCCAGTTGTTCGGGTGAAAGCGGGATGAGCTGGCCCAGGGGGTTGATGAAGGCCAGCCGCACCGGCTCGCCCGGTCGGGCCAGCGCCATGGCCTGGCGGTAGCGCTGCATCTGCGCCAGGTACTCGGGCTGGCGCTCGGGGTGTTCGTGGCTCTTGAAGTCGAGCACCCACCAGGTGCCGGCCGCACCGGCCTCGCCGCGCTGGCGCACCAGGCGGTCCAGCCGCAGCAGCTCGCCCTGGTGGAACAGCTCGACCTCGTTGCCCCAGTGGTCGAGCTGCGTGGCGTCCCAGGCCCAGGCGGCCTTGCCGGCCACGATGCGGCGCGCCATCGCCAGCGCTTCGGCGGCCTGGGCCGGGCTCAGGCCGAACTCGCGCGCGGCGGCCTGCGTGTGGGTCGTGGTCCAGTCGAAGCCGTCGGCCGGCGTGGGAAACCACTGCAGCAGGCGGTGCAGCGCGAGGCCGATGCGGGTGTGTTCGTCGTCTGCGTCGGCCCCTGCTTGCTCTGCCGGGACGCTCGGCACCGCACTGCTGGGCGTCGCGGTGCAGGCCGGCAACTGGGCCAGCGCGAAGTCGGCCGCAGCGGCGGGCGCGGCCACGGCGCTGGCCGGTTCGGGGGCATCGATGGGCATGGCCAGGGGCTGCAGGCGCTGGTACCAGCTGGCGCTGCTGCCGCGCTGGCGCGGCTCGAAGCTGGACAGCACCAGGCGCTCTTCGGCCCGCGTCAGCGCCACGTAGAGCGCGTTGAGCTCTTCGAGCGCGCGCGCCTGTTGCTCCACCTGCAGCACGGCCACGGCACAGGCGGGCGGCGATTTTTCGCTCGCCAGGAAGACGAAGCGGCGCGGCGCGGAGGCTTCCCCGGGCCAGTCGATCAGCACGCCCATGCTCTCGGGGCGGCTGGGCGGTGCGTCGGTGTCGAGCATGAGCACGGTGTGGGCCTCCAGCCCTTTGGCGCCGTGGATGGTGAGCAGGCGCACGGCGCCTTTCGTATTGACCGGCGTGGCCTTGATGCCGCCGGCCTTGAGCGCGCGCACCAGGCGGTAAGGCGTGAGGAAACGCCCGCCGTCCTGCGCCAGCGACTGCGCGAGCAGATCGCGCAGCTGCGCCAGCACGCCGCTGCGCTGGCTGGCGGGCACCGCCTGCGCGAAACGCGCCAGCACGTCGCCGTGGTCGTAGAGGGCCGAGAGCGCGTCGTGCGGCGGCAGGCTTCGCACCCAGCCCTGGTACAGCGCCAAGCGCGCGGCGGTGTCGCGCAGCAGGCCCGCCTGTTCCGGCGCGGGCGCCTGCCCGGGCAACTGCAGCAGATCAACCTGTTCGGCCGACGGCAGGCCGGCGAGGCGCTGGAGCACGTCCCACCACGAGGGGCGCACCGGCGCGGTCGCGGCATCGGTGGAGGTGTCGGCCCGCAGCGTCCAGCGCTGGCGCAGACGCGCCAGCTGGGCCAGCGCGTCGTCGCTCCAGCCGAACAGCGGTGACTTGAGGGCGCGCGCCAGGCTCAGGTCGTGGCGCGGCGAGACCAGCGCGTCCAGCAGCGCCACCACGTCCTGCACCGCGGGCGCTTCGCACAGGTCGAGCTTTTCGGGCTGCTCGCTGGCGATGCCGCGCTCGCGCAGCGCCTCGAACATCCAGGCCAGGCGCTCGCGCCGGCGCGAGAGCACCATCACCTGTTCGGGTTTCAGATGCCCCGCTTCAATCTCAGCCACCACCCAGTCAGCCGCCTGGCGCGCTTCCAGCGCGGACATGGTGTCTTCGGGCAAGACACGCGGCGTGGTGAGGCTGTCGCGCCAGGCCGGCTCGTTGCCCCCTGCGGCGTCGCGCTCGCGCAGACTGCGTGGCAGCTGGGGCAGCGCCAGCACGGCGCCCGCCTCGTGGCTTTCGGTGGTGTGGGCGCGGTAGTCGCTGCCGTATTCACCGGCTTGCACGGCCGACAGCATGGCGCTGTTGAGCGCCTGCACCACGCCCTGCGCACAGCGGCGCGTGTGATCGCAACTGAGCAGCGCACCCGCGAGGCCCTGCACCACAAAAGCCTGCGCCGCCTTGAACACCTGCGGCTCGGCGCGGCGGAAGCGGTAGATCGACTGTTTGGGGTCGCCGACCAGGAACACGCAGGGCGCCTCGCCCGACCCGGCGCCGGCGTAGGCCGAAAGCCAGCCGTAGAGCGCCTGCCATTGCAGCGGGTTGGTGTCCTGGAATTCGTCGATCAGCACGTGGCGCACGCGGGCGTCGAGCCGCTGCTGCAGCCAGCCCGAGAGCTCGGCGTCGCCCAGCAGGCGCTGCGCGGCGCCTTCGACGTCGTTCATGTCGACCCAGCCGCGCTCGCGCTTGAGATCGGCGTACGCGGCCAGCAGCACGCGGTTGAGGCGCGCCAGGCGCTGGTGGTGCAACCACGCAGCGTGCTGGCGGCGTGCATTGCACAGGTCCTGCAGCTCGGGCTCGGCTTCCTGTGCGGCGGCGAACTTGGTGAGGTTGGTGTTGAGTCGGTCTTCGCTGGCGACGAAAAAGCCCTTGCGCAGCAGGGCCAGGCGGCGGGCCATCAGCGCTGGTTCGTCGGCGAGTTCAAACGCATCCACCACCGCGTTGGCCGCCGTCTTGGGCGTCTTGTTGGCCTCGCCGCCGAGCAGCTTCGCCCAAGCCAGCCAGCGCTCGCGGGTGCCGGGCTGCAGCAGGGCCAGTTCGGGGACAGCCAAGCCGGTCCAGCCGGGGTACAGGGCCGCAAACGGCTGCACCGATGCTTCGACCACCCCTGCAGCGTCCGCCAGCTTGAACTCCACACGTTTCTGCAACGCCTTTTCCAGCGCCTTGAGGGTCTGGTGGCGGCCGTGTTCGGCCACCGCGTCGAGGAAGTCCTGTTTGTCCTCGGCGCTGGCGGCCAGCGCGGCGTAAAAGCGCGGCCAGACCAGGGCCACGGCGGGCGCATCGTCTTCCAGCAGCTCGTACTGGGCCGGCAGCTGCAGTTCCTGCAGCACCGCCAGCGGCGCGCCGCGCAGCAGCGCCGCGAACCAGCTGTGAAAGGTGCGCACCTGCACCGGCCGGCCCAGCGCCGTCATCCGCGCGTGCAGGCTCCGTGCCTCGGGCAGGCGGCGCAACGCTTCGGTGTCCGACAGCCCGCGCGCGCGCAGTTCGCCGGCCAGTTCGCCGTCGGGCAGGCGGCTCCAGCGGCGCAGCTCGGCGTTGAGCCGGTCGCGCATTTCACCGGCGGCTTTCTTGGTGAAGGTGATGGCGAGGATGTCCTGCGGTGCGCAGCCGTCGAGCAGCGCGCGCAGGATGCGCGAGACCAGCATCCAGGTCTTGCCGGCGCCGGCACAGGCTTCCACCGCGATGCTGCGCGCGGGGTCGCAGGCCAGCGCGTAGAAGGCCTCGCGCGCCACCTGGCTGCCGTTGATGCGGTAGGCGGCTTCGGTCATGCAGCGCTCCAGAAGTCCTTGCGGCACAGGCCGCGCACAGCGCAGAAGTCGCACACCCGGCCCTCTCCCAGCGCGGGCATGGGCTGGCCGGCGGCCACGCGCGCCATGTCGTGCGCCAGGCCTTCGCGCAGCTGCTCGCGCGCCATCAGCACCTCGGGCTGCTCAATCAGCATGGTGGGTGCGTCCCTGGCCGTATCGCCGCGTTTGTCGGTGATGCTGAGGTAGGCGGCACGCAGGTTTTCGTCGGGCAGCAGCGCGGCATAGAACGCGAGCTGGGTGTCTTCCAGCGGCTCTTTCACACGCTCCAGCGTGCCGGGGCGGCCCTCGGTCTTGTAGTCGATCACGAAGGGAATCGCGCCTTCGGGGCTGTCCTGCACATCGACACGGTCGAGCTTGCCGTAGAGCTTCCAGGGCCCGGCCTGGGCGGTCAGCGCGGCCTCGGCTTGCTGGAAGCGCGGCCCTGCGCGATCAGGCGTTCCTTCAAAGCCGGCCAGCCAGTCCAGGTATCCCTCGCGCAGCGCTGGCCAGACCGCCTGGTAGGGCAGGAACCCGGCGCCGCCTTCGCCCGCGTTGAGGCCCATGCTATCGGCCGTGGCGTCGCCCAGTCGGTTCAGTTCGGCGCGGTCGGTCTCGCGGCCGGGCCGGCTGTCGCCGCGCTGTTCGTGAAAGGCCCGCAACACGGCGTGCAGCCAGTTGCCCATGTCGCGCTGGTCGGGTTCGGCTTCCAGCTCGGGCGCATCCACCAGCCGCAGCTGGCGCAATGCAAAGAAACGGTAGGGGCAGTCGCGCAGGTCCTGGTAGGCGCTGGCCGAGAGCGACTCGGGCAGCACGTCGCCCGCGGCCGGCTGGGGCCGTTGTTGCACCAGCGGCTGGAGCGTGCGCTGGCGGCGCGGATCGGCGCCGGCGTCCGCCCCGAAGCCGGGCAGCGCCTGCACCCAGGGGCTGGCCTGCAGGGTTTCGCCGCGCTCCTGCGTGCGCCACATCAGGTCGAGTTGCGGCAGCGCCAGCGTGGCCTGCCAGGCCTGTGCGGCGGCCAAGGCCAGGACTTCGCGCGTGGGCAAACCCAGGGCCTCGCGCTGAGCGGCCGCCCACTGGCCAGGCGGATCCGGACTGGGGTTGAGATGCAGTTCGTCGCAACCGGGCACGACGGTGGCGGCGAAAGCGCGGCCCAGCAGCTGCGCCATGGGCAGGATGACCACATCCGGCTCGCCCTCCCCGCGCGACATGAAGCTCGCGCCCTCGAGCACATCGCGCACCCAGGCGGTGAACCCCGACAACGACAGCTTGCTGCCAGAGCGCGCGGCGGTCCGGGCCGGGGTGGCGTCATCTGCTGCTGCGGTCGCGGCCAGCGCATCGGTCACCCGCACCAGTTCCTGCGCGGCACCTTCGCCCAGCCGCAAGGCCTGGATCATCTGCTGCCCCGCCGGGTCGCTGGTGAGGCTGTCCCACAGACCACATTGCGCCAGCGCAAGCGCCAGACCCTCCAGCCAGGCCACCAGCGGGCGCGCCGGCTGAAGCCCTTCGAGCAGGGCCGGCAGGCCCTCGGGCAAGGCGGGCATCAGGCGCGGCGACTGCAGCGCCGAGCGCCAGAGCGACACACCGGCTTCGCGCGCCAGCTGCTCCAGCGCCTGCACCTGGGCTTCGGGCCAGGCCGGACATTGTTTGAGCAGGTCGAGCACATCGTCCATGCGGGCACGTGCATCGGCCGCGCGCAGCAGGCTCATGAGCCGGGCGGCGGCGTGCGTGGTGGAGAGCTTCCAGCCGGTTTCGTCGCGCACGCCCAGGCCGGCGTGGTAGAGCATGGCGCTCACGCGGCGGGTGATCAGGCGGTCGTTGGCCACCAAGGCCACCGGCCGCTGCGCGGCGTTGACCCGCGCGATCACGCAGGCGGCCGCGCGCTGGGCTTCGTCTTCGGCATCGCCGCAGGCGTGCAGGACCGCGGACGGCATGGCCGGGTCCGCTTCGCCCAGGGGCAATGGCAGTTCGGCGCCCTGAGCACCCCAGTGCCGCGCCAGCGCCGAGGCCAGTGGGTCCTGCTGAAAACCCTGCAGCACGATCAACATCTGCGCACCCGACACCGAGCGGGCCAGCGGGCTCCACAGCACGTCGGTGGCGTAGGCGGACGTGCTGGCCCAGACCAGGGCCAGCGAACCCAGCATTGACTCCCAGTGCAGCGTCTGCACACCGGTTGCCAGCGCTTCGCGCAAAGGTTCGGCCCAGGCCGCGCGCTGGTCTGGTGGCACCGCAGCGGCGAGGGGTGCCAGCTGGCGCGCCGCCTCCACCAGCCGCGCCACCATCACGGCTCGCATCGAGGCATCGGGCCGTCCCTGCGCCACCCGGTCGATGAACGCGGCGGCCACCAGGCTGTCGCGGGCCATGTCCAGGCTCAGATCGGTGGGGCCGGGCAAGAATGGTTGCAACGACGCGGCCCAGTTGCGGGTGGATTCAAAGCGCGGCGAAAAACCACTGGGACAGGCCTCGGCCCAGGCGCGTCGCCCTGCGTCCATGAGCTGCGCGTAGGGCACCAGGACCAGTGCCCGTGACGGGTCGATACCCGTCTGGCGGATCAGGGCATCGATGCCATCGATCCAGACCCGCCATTGGTGGCGGGTCGGGTGTTCGCCTGCACCTGTGGGCTCCTGTGGACCCGGCCCCGGCTGCGCCCCTTGCGCCAGTCGGGCAGGCGCTGGTGGTGGTGTTCGGTTCGATGGCATCGGGTCGGGGGCGTTTCTGTCACAATTGAATGCTTGCAGCTGACGGCCAGTGCGCCAGCGCTTTGACTTTAACTCCCCCGTTCAACGTTCCTTAGGATGGACCATGGCCAGTGACCTGATCAAACACGTTTCTGACGCAACTTTCCAGGCCGATGTGCTTGAAGCCCAGGCACCGGTGCTGGTGGATTTCTGGGCCGAATGGTGCGGCCCCTGCAAGATGATCGCCCCGATCCTGGACGAAGTCGCAGGCTCCTACGACGGCAAGCTCAAGGTCGCCAAGATGAACGTCGACGACAACCGCGACGTGCCCGCCAAGTTCGGCATCCGTGGCATCCCCACGCTGATGCTGTTCAAGGATGGCCAGCTGGCCGCCACCAAAGTCGGTGCCATGAGCAAGGCCCAGCTCACCGCCTTCATCGACCAGCAACTCGCCTGATCGGTCAGCCGGAAGGACCGGCCCGGGTGCAACGCCCGGGCCCTGTTCTCAAGCGGCTTTTTTTCCTGTCATAATCCGGCCCAACAGCAGGCCCGACACAGCCCAGCCCCTCTCGACAGCGCCAGTCCGAATCCGGACGCCAGCGCCCCCTCCCCCGGTTTTTGACTCGACTCCCTCCCGGAGTGAATTCCATGCACCTCAACGAACTCAAGGCACTGCATGTGTCTGAAGTCCTCAAGCAGGCCGAAGCGCTTGAGATCGAAAACACCGGCCGCATGCGCAAGCAGGAGCTGATGTTCGCCATCATCAAGAAGCGCGCCAAGGGCGGCGAACTGGTGAACGCGGACGGCGTGCTCGAAGTCCTGCCCGACGGCTTCGGCTTCCTGCGCAACATGGACACGAGCTTCACCGCGTCCACCGACGACATCTACATCTCGCCGAGCCAGATCCGCCGCTTCAACCTGCACACCGGCGACATGATCGAGGGCGAGGTCCGCATCCCCAAGGATGGCGAGCGCTACTTCGCGCTGAACAAGCTCGACAAGATCAACGGCCTGCCTCCCGAGGACAACAAGCACAAGATCATGTTCGAGAACCTGACGCCGCTGTTCCCCAAGGAACAGATGCGCCTGGAACGCGACATCAAGACCGAAGAGAACATCACCGGCCGTGTCATCGACATCATCGCCCCCATCGGCCGCGGCCAGCGCGCGCTGATCGTGGCGCCGCCCAAGAGCGGCAAGACGGTGATGATGCAGCACATCTGCCACGCCATCACCGCCAACCACCCCGAGGTGGAGCTGCTGGTGCTGCTGGTGGACGAGCGACCGGAAGAAGTGACCGAAATGCAGCGCACGGTGCGCGGCGACGTGATCGCTTCGACGTTCGACGAACCGGCCGCGCGCCACGTGCACGTGGCCGAGATGGTGATCGAACGCGCCAAGCGCCTGGTCGAGCTGAAAAAAGACGTGGTGATCCTGCTCGACTCGATCACCCGCCTGGCCCGCGCCTACAACAACGTGCTGCCCTCCTCGGGCAAGGTGTTGAGCGGCGGCGTGGACTCCAACGCCCTGCAACGCCCCAAGCGTTTCTTCGGCGCGGCGCGCAAGATCGAAGAAGGTGGCTCGCTGACCATCATCGCCACCGCCCTGGTGGACACCGGCAGCCGCATGGACGAGGTGATCTTTGAAGAATTCAAGGGCACCGGCAACTGCGAAATCCACCTGGATCGCCGCCTGTACGAAAAGCGCGTGTTCCCCTCGATCCAGCTCAACCGCAGCGGCACCCGTCGCGAGGAGCTGCTGCTGGCGCCGGAGATCCTGCAGAAGACCCGCATCCTGCGCCAGTTCATGTACAACATGGACGAGATCGAAGCCATGGAAATGGTCTTGAAGAGCATGAAGGCGACGAAGAACAACTCGGAGTTCTTTGACATGATGCGACGGGGTGGATAACACCCCCCTGCGCCGCTGACGCGGCTTCCCCCCTCTGTTGCGCGCCTTCGGCGCTTCGAGGAGGGGACAACACCAGAGGCTCGGCAAAGCCGGTTCCTCGGTGTTCCTGGCTTAAGGCACTTCGCGCCGGCGGATTGGTTGGCTTTCCCGGCTATAATCGCAGGCTTTGCAACTTGCTGGCAAGTACGGGGAAATGGTTTTCCCGCGGCTGCCGCACCTGAACTCAAGGAAACGTCATGAAAGACGGCATTCACCCCAACTACCGCGAAATCTGTTTCGTGGACCTGTCCAACAACTTCCAGTTCGTGACGCGCTCCTGCGCCAACACGAAGGAAATGATCAAGCTGGAAGACGGCCGCGAACTGCCGCTGTTCAAGCTCGATACCTCCAGCGAGTCGCACCCCTTCTACACCGGAACGCAAAAGAGCGTGGACAACATGGGTGGCCGCGTCGAGCGCTTCCGCAACCGTTACGCCAAGCCCGCTGCCAAGTAAAGCTGGCTATGGACCGGACCTCAAGGTGTCCGGCCCCTGCCTCAGATTCTGCAAAAAAAGCAGCCGGTGAACCGGCTGCTTTTTTTTGCCCCGGATCTTTCGATACGTGACCCTGTTGCGACAAGCCCTCTGCCCTGACGGCCCTGTATATTCCCCGCAGTGAATCCAACAACCCCTGCCATTGTCACCCAGTCGGCCGTGCGTCGTCTGCCCAGGCTCGCACTCATCCTGTTCTGCCTCGCCTATGTGCTGCCGGGGTTTCTGGGACGTGAGCCCTGGAAAAATGCCGACGTTTCCGCGCTGGGCGCCATGCTGGAGATGGCTTCTGGAAACAGCAGTTGGTGGCAACCTCAGGTGCTGGGTGTGGCCGCCGATGTGGCCGGCCCCCTGCCTTACTGGCTCGGCGCGGTGTTCATCCGGTTCCTGCCCTTCCTGAACGCCGACAGCGCAGCCCGCATCCCGTTCGCCCTGCTCCTGGCCCTCACCCTGGTCTGCACCTGGTACGCGGTGTATCACCTGGCGCGCCAGAAGTCGGCTCAGCCGATTGCCTTTGCCTTCGGGGGTGAGGCCAACCCGGTCGACTATGCCCGCTCACTGGCCGATGCCGGCTTGCTGGCTCTCGTGGCCTGTCTGGGTCTGGCCCAGATGTCCCATGAAACCACACCCGATCTGGCCCGACTGGCCATGGTCAGTGCGCTGCTGATGGCCGCTGCGCGGCTGGCCCATGCGGATGACCGTCACCCCTGGCGCAGCATGTTGCTCTGGAGCCTCTCTGCGCTGGCACTGGTGCTCAGCGGTGCACCCTGGGTGGCGCTGAGCCTGGGTTCTGGTTTGCTGCTGGCCTTGCTGGTCATGGGCAGCCGACCCGGCGAAGCCCTTCACCCGCTGCTGCCCTCGGCTGCGGCTTTGCTGATCATGGCCGTCGGGCTGGGGGCGCTCACAGGCCAGATGAACTGGCCCGCACTGGGCCTGCCGGTGGGTTTCGACGACTGGCGCCGCTGGGGACGCCTGCTCGTGTGGTTCACCTGGCCGGCATGGCCCCTGGTGTTGTGGACCCTGTGGGGCTGGCGACGCCAACTGCTCAGTCCGCATGTGGCGCTGCCCCTGTGGGCGATGCTGGTGAGCGTGGTCAACAGCGCGATCAACGCCGATTTTGATCGCGCCTTGCTGCTGGCACTGCCCGCCATGGCCGCACTGGCCGCCTTCGCCCTCCCCACGCTGCGGCGCAGCGTTTCAGCGCTGATCGACTGGTTCACCCTGATCTTCTTCACCATCTGTGCCCTGGCGATCTGGGTGATCTGGCTGGCCATGCAAACCGGCATGCCGGCAAAACCCGCCGCGAACGTGGCGCGTCTCGCGCCCGGCTTCGTGCCCGAGTTTTCCCTGCTGCTTTTTCTGGCGGGCCTGCTGGCCACGGTGGCGTGGGTCTGGCTGGTGGTGTGGCGGGTCGGCAGAAACCGGCAGGCGATCTGGAAGAGCCTGGTGCTGCCCGCGGCGGGCGCCACCCTGTGCTGGTTGTTGCTGATGTCGCTGTGGCTGCCACTGCTGGACTTTGCACGCAGCTACGGACCCGTTTCGCGCAGCATCGCACGCCTGGTACCCACCGGCAGCTGCGTGCTGGCGGATGGGCTGTCCCAGGCACAGATCGCCGCGCTGCAGTACCAGGGGGGCCTCCAGCTGGTGCGCAGCACCGAGGACAGCAGCCGCCCCGCTCGCTGCCGCAGCATGGTGGTGTCGCCGGAGAGCCAACCCACGCTGGACCAGCGTGTGCAACTGACCCATTGGGCGTTCAGGGCCAGCGTCAGCCGCCTGAACGACCGCAAAGAACGCCTGCTGGTCTATCGACGCGTGGCCGACTGAACGGGTGGGTTCAGTTGACCGCGTGCTCGCGAACGCGCACCGGCGGCAGGGCAATGACAAAGGTGGAGCCCTGGCCCACAACACTGTGCACGTCGATCTGCCCGCCGTGGCGCTGGGCCACATGTTTCACGATGGCCAGACCCAGACCGGTGCCTCCCGTCTCGCGCGAGCGGCTGCGGTCCACGCGGTAAAAACGCTCGGTCAGGCGCGGGATGTGCTCGGCAGCGATGCCGGGGCCGGTATCGGTCACAAAGAACTCGCCCCAGCCATCTTCGCGCAAGCGCCAGCCCGCCTCGATCCGCCCGCCACCCGGCGTGTAGCGCACCGCATTGCTCAGCAGGTTGGACATCGCGCTCAGCAGTTCGGTCTTGGCGCCAGACACCCACAAATTGGTCGCCGTTGCCTGAACGATCTCATGGGGGGGGGCGGAAATGACCGCCGTCAGCCCACGCGCTTCCTGCAGCACGTGGCCCAGCAACTCGTCGCCATCGATCCATTCACCTGGCCCGGGCGCCGGGCTGCCCTCCAGGCGCGACAGTGTCAGCAGATCGCTCACCAGCGTCTGCATGCGGTGCGCCTGCTGGCTCATCAGCCCGAGGTAGGTGATGCGCTCGGACTCTTCCAGCGACAGGCTCTGCATGGTCTCGACGAAACCGCTGAGCACCGTCAGGGGGGTGCGGATCTCGTGCGAGACGTTGGCCACAAAGTCGCGGCGCATGGCTTCGGCCAGCTGCACCGCGGTCACATCGCGCGTGATCATGAGCTTGCGTTTTTTGCCGTAGGGGTGAATCTGCAGCGAAATCCGGGTGGGCTGTGACGGCCGGGGGCCCGGGCCGTCGATCTGGATTTCGTGGCCGAAATCACCCTCGGCGAGGTACGACATGAAGGCCGGTGCACGCACCATGTTGCGCACATACTGGCCCAGGTCGCGCTGCGGATCGAAGCCGAGGTGGTTGGCGGCCGTGAGGTTGGACCATTCGATGCGGCCCGCTGAATCGAGCAGCACCACCCCGTTGGGAGATGCCTGGATGGCAGCGAGAAAATCCTCCAGCCGGGCATCGCTGTTGCTGGCCTTCTTCTCCAGCTTCTTGATCAATTTGCGGTTGCGGTCCAGCAATTCGCCCCAGAGGCCCGAGAGGCCCGGTGTGCGGGCCACGTCGGCCTTGTTGAGCCAGTTGAGCAGACGGCGTGCACGCAGGCCATCGAACACGCTCCAGCCCAACGCACCGAGCAAGGCGCCCACGAACGACCAGCCCGCGGCGTCCTGCGTCCAGCCCCAGACCGCCCCCAGCGCCACCAGGAGCAGCAGTTCGACGGAGCGCCGGATCATGCGGCGGAAATGGAGGTGCCTTGCGCCGGACGTCCGGTGTTGTTGATGGCCGTGAGGCGGTAACCGGCGCCACGCACCGTCTCCACCATGCCGGCGGCCTCACCCAGTGATTCCCTCAAACGCTTGACATGCACGTCCACGGTTCGCTCCTCGATAAAGACATGGTCCCCCCATATCTTGTCGAGCAGCGTACCACGCGTGTGCACCCGTTCCGCGTGTTTCATGAGGTAGTGCAACAGCTTGAACTCGGTCGGTCCGACCTTGAGCTCCTGGCCCCGGAAGGTGATGCGGTAGGTGCCGGCGTCCAGCGCGAGTTCGCCCACCTGCACCGAGTCGTTGACGATCTCGGGCGCGCGGCGGCGCAGCACGGCACGGATGCGCGCGAGCAGTTCCTGCGTGGAGAAAGGCTTGGTGATGTAATCGTCCGCGCCCGCGTCGAGACCCTGCACCTTGTCTGACTCGTCGCTGCGCGCGGTGAGCATCAGGATCGGGACCGTCTTGGTTCGCTCATGCTTGCGCCACTGGCGTGCCAGCGTGGCGCCGCTCTCGCCAGGCAGCATCCAGTCGAGCAGGATCACATCGGGCAACACGGCGTCGACCTCACGCTGCGCCGCCGCGCCGTCGAACACAACCGTGGGCGCAAAACCGTTGTGGCGCAGGTTGACGGCGATCAGCTCGGCGATCGCCGGTTCGTCTTCCACGACCAGAACGCGTGGCAGTTTTCTCATGCTGAAGCTCTCGTGTTCATCCGACCACCGACTCCACTTTGTCCATGGGGGTGTGGCGCACGTCCTCGCCCATGACAACGAAGATGATCTGTTCGGCGATGTTCTTCGCATGGTCGCCCACGCGCTCCAGCGACTTGGCCAGGAACAGCAGGTTCAGGCTCGGTGAGATGGTGCGGGGGTCTTCCATCATGTAGGTGATCAGTTTGCGCAGAAAGCCGTCGTACTCCAGGTCGATGGCATTGTCGTCCTTCATGATGGACAGGGCCATGGCCGTATCCAGACGGGCGAAAGAGTCCAGCGTCTTGCGCAGCATGCCGGCGGCAAGATCGGCCGCCAGGCGCAGTTCCGACACGGGCAGGGAGCGCGGCGAGCCGCTTTCGATGATCAATTTGACCATGCGCGCGATGCGGGCCACTTCATCACCCGCACGCTCCAGATTCTGCGTCGTGCGCGAGATCGCCACCAGGAAACGCAGGTCGCGCGCCGTGGGCTGGCGTCGACCGATGGTGGAGATGATCTCGTGATCGATGTTCACTTCCATCTGGTTGATGCGGTTTTCGGCTTCGAGCACCTGCTCGGCCGTCTCCAGGCTCATGTGGATCAGCGCGTACACCGCCTGGTGCAGCTGGGACTCGACCAGACCGCCCATTTCCAGCACGTGGGTGGAGATGGAATTCAGCTCGGCGTCGAACTGGCTGGAGATGTGTTTGTCGCCCATGTAGGTCTCCTGAAAGGCGGCCTTGCGGCCAGCCTGCACCCCCGCAGGGGCAATGAATGAGAGAAAAAAGCGGGACGTTGATCAACCGAACCGGCCGGTGATGTAGTCCTCGGTCTCGGTCTTGGTCGGCTTGAAGAAGATCTGTTCGGTGGAGCCGAATTCGATCAGCTCGCCGAGGTACATGTAGGCGGTGTAGTCGCTGCAGCGCGCGGCCTGCTGCATGTTGTGGGTCACGATGGCGATGGTGTAGTCCTGCTTGAGTTCGTGCACCAGTTCCTCGACCTTGCCGGTCGAGATCGGGTCGAGTGCCGAGGTGGGCTCGTCGAGCAGCAGCACCGAGGGCTTCACCGCCACGCTGCGCGCGATGCACAGGCGCTGCTGCTGCCCGCCGGAGAGCGACAGGCCGCTCTGGTTGAGCTTGTCTTTCACCTCACCCCACAGCGCGGCCTTGGACAGTGCCCATTCGACGCGGTCGTCCATCTCGCTCTTGCTGAGATTTTCGTAGAGCTTCACGCCGAAGGCGATGTTGTCGTAGATCGACATCGGGAACGGCGTGGGCTTCTGGAACACCATGCCGATGCGCGCGCGCAGCAGGTTGATGTCCTGCTTGTCGTCAAGGATGTTCTGGCCGTAGAAGTTGATCTCGCCCTCGGCGCGCTGGCCGGGGTAGAGGCTGTACATGCGGTTCAAGGTGCGCAGCAGCGTGGACTTGCCGCAGCCCGAGGGGCCAATGAAGGCCGTGACCTTGCGTTCTTCAATGTTCATGTTGACCCCCTTGAGGCCCTGGAACTTGCCGTAGAAGAAGTTCAGGTTGCGCAGTTCGAGCGCATTCTTTGCAGATGAAGCGGTGTTCGTCATGGGTCAGATCCGGAATAGATGGAATGTGGCGTCAGGCGAGGCAGCGCCTCAGGTGGGGGTCTTTTCCCGCAGGAAGACGCGCGCCACGATGTTGAGCAGCAGCACCGAGAGCGTGATCAACAGCGCCCCACCCCAGGCGAGGCGGATCCAGTTGTCGTACGGGCTCATGGCGAACTGGAAGATCACCACCGGCAGGTTGGCCATGGGCCGGCTCATGTCGGTGCTGAAGAACTGGTTGTTGAGAGCGGTGAACAGCAGCGGTGCCGTTTCGCCACTGATGCGGGCCACAGCCAGCAGCAGGCCGGTCAGGACACCACTCTTGGCGGCGCGCAGCGTGACCAATGTGGCCACTTTCCAGCGCGGCGCGCCCAGGGCAAAGGCCGCTTCCCGCAGACTGCCAGGCACCAGGCGCAGCATGTTCTCGGTGGTGCGAACGACCACCGGCACCGCGATCAACGACAGCGCGAGGCTGCCCGCCCAGCCCGAAAAGGTGCCCAAGGTGGCCACCGCGATGGCGTACACGAACAGGCCCAGCACGATGGAAGGGGCCGACAGCATGATGTCGGTCACGAAGCGGGTCACCTCGGCGGTCTTGCTGGTGTCGCCGTATTCGGCCAGGTACACGCCGGCAAAGACGCCGATGGGCGTGGAGACCAGTACCGAGAAACCCACCATCAACAGGCTGCCCACGATGGCGTTGGCCAGACCGCCACCTTCGGTGCCCGGTGCGGGCGTGGACTGGGTGAACATGTTCCAGTCCAGCGCTGCAAAGCCGTTGCTGAACAGCACGAACAGGATCCACAGCAGCACCGTCAGGCCCAGGGCCATCGACCCCATCGAAAGGGCGAGGCCCACGTTGTTGGACCAGCGGCGCTGGCGATACAGGGATTGGTTGAAGTCCATGGTTTTGGCTTTCGGTGTGGGGTTCAGAGGCCCTTGGCCTTCTCGGCCCGCACCAGCATCCACTTGGCCAGGCCGAGCACGATGAAGGTGATGACAAACAGCAGGAAGCCCAGCGCGAACAGCGCAGAGATGTGGAAATCGGCGGCTTCACCGAACTCGTTGGCCAGCGTCGAGGCGATCGAGGTGCCGGGTGAGAACAGCGAGGTGGGCATGCGGTTGGCGTTGCCGATCACGAAGGTGACGGCCATGGTCTCGCCCAGCGCGCGCCCCAGGCCCAGCATGACGCCACCGATCACACCCTTCTGGGTGTACGGCAGCACCACCTTGCGCACCACTTCCCAGGTGGTGCAGCCCAGCCCGTAGGCCGATTCGCGCAGGATGGGTGGCACGATCTCGAACACATCGCGCATGACCGCGGCCACGAAGGGCAACACCATGAAGGCCAGCACGATGCCCGCGGCCAGGATGCCGAAGCCGTTGGTGCTGCCACCAAACAGGAAGCCGATCAGGGGCATGCCACCCAATACCTGCTGCATGGGCACCTGGGCGTAGTCGGCAAACAGCGGCGCAAAAACGAACAGACCGAACATGCCGTAGATGATGGACGGCACCGCCGCCAGCAACTCGACCGCCGTGCCCAGTGGGCGGCGCAGCCAGGTCGGGCAGGTTTCGGTCAGAAACAGGGCAATGCCAAAGGCCAGCGGTACGGCGATCAACATGGCGATGCCCGCACTGGCTAGGGTGCCGACGATCGCGATCGCGGCACCAAATTCTTCGTTGATGATGTCCCATTCCACGTACCAGATGAAGTTCGCACCGAACTTCTGGAACGCAGGCCAGGCATTGATGAACAGGGAAACGATGATGCCCATCAGGGCGATCAGCACCAGCAGCGAAAAAGACTGCGTGATGCGATGAAAAAAGACGTCCTGGAGCCGTTGCCGCCGGGCAATCGACACCATGCTGGCACTGCCCGTTTCATGGGACACAGGTTGCGGACTCATGGTAGTTCCCACGCTCATGTTGACTCCCGTCAGGATACTCTGGACACCTTCAATGCAGCATTCGCCGGCGGGCACAGCGCCAGCCGGCGAATGCAGCGAATCAGAAGCGCTTACTTGGCGATCTGGCTCCAGACCTTGCTGCGGATCTGGGCTGTCAGGGTGTCGGGCAGTGCCACGTAGTCGAGGTCGGAAGCCATCTGTTTGCCGCTCTTGAACGCCCAGTCAAAGAACTTGAGCGCTTCGGCCGAAGCCGCCTTGTCAGCGGGCTGCTTGTACATCAGGATGAACGAAGCAGTCGACACAGGCCAGCTCTCGGCACCCTTGGCGTTCACCATGGAGACGCCCATGCCTGGCACGCTGAACCAGTCGGCGCTGGCAGCGGCGGCGGCAAAGGCATTTTCGTCGGGGCTGACGTACTTGCCATCGGCGTTCTGCAGCTGCATGAAGTTCATCTTGTTCTTCTTCACGTAGGCGTATTCCACATAGCCCAGCGCGCCCTTGACGCGGTTCACGTTGGCGGCCACGCCTTCGTTGCCCTTGCCACCCACGGAAGAAGCGGCAGGCCACTTGACCGCGGCACCCTTGCCCACCTTGTCGGCCCAGTCCTTGCTAACAGCGGTCAGGTAGTCGGTCCAGTTGAAGGTGGTGCCCGAACCGTCGGCGCGGTGGACGATGGTGATGGAGGCGTCAGGCAGGGCCTTGCCGGGGTTCAGGGCCACCAGCTTGGCGTCGTTCCACTTGGTGATGTTGCCCAGGAACATGTCGGCCAGCACGGGGCCGGTCACGCGCAGTTCGCCCGGCTTGAAGCCTTCCAGGTTGATCACGGGCACGGTACCACCGATGATGGCCGGGAACTGGATCATGCCGTCCTTGTCCAGCTCTTCACCCTTGACCGGTGCATCCGAGGCACCGAAGGTCACGGTCTTGGCGCGGATCTGCTTCAGACCGCCCGAGGAGCCGATCGACTGGTAGTTCAGGCCGGTACCGGTTTCTTTCTTGTAGGCTTCGGCCCACTTGGCGTAGATCGGGAACGGGAACGTAGCGCCAGCGCCGGTGATGTCGGCAGCAAAGGCGTTGCCCATGGCCATGGTGGCCAGAGCGGCTGCTGCGACGGTCTTGAGAAGGGTGCGTTTCGTGTTCATGTGTGTCCTCAGGGTTGGGGAAAGAAAATCCACAACCGGGACTCTAGGGAGGCAATGTGACAAGCCTGTGACAGTCACAAAACCGTTTTGGAAACAGCACCTTGCCGCGCCACGCCACCGCTGAACGGCCCATCCCGACAGGAGCCGAGCATGGGCAGCGTCACGACGGGGGGTGTCAAAGCCGTTGATCCGCCTCAAACCAGGCTCAATGGCGGGTGACCGTGCGGTGCCAGATGTCGATAATGAATCGGGAACCCACACGAAAGAAGCCTATGGAACTCGTGTTGAAACTGTTGACCGGTGGCGCCGGCAGCCTGGCGGCCTACCTTGCCGCTCACGTGTTGCTGTGCCTGCTGCCCGCGTTCTTCATCGCGGGCGCCATGGCAGCCCTGATCCCCAAGGCCAGCATCACGCGCTGGCTGGGGCGCAGCACGCCTGCCTACGTTTCCTACCCCGCTGCTGCAGCGGCTGGCTCGTTGCTGGCGGTGTGCTCCTGCACCATCGTGCCGCTGTTCGCGGGCATTTACCGCAAGGGCGCCGGCATCGGCCCGGCCATGACCTTTCTCTTCTTTGCGCCGGCCGGCAACATCATGGCGCTGGCCTACACCGGCAGCATCCTCGGGCCCGAGTTTGCCGTTGCACGTGTGGTGTTCTGCCTGATGTTCGGCATCGGCATCGGCATCCTGATGGCGCTGGTGTTCTGGCGCGACGATGCGAGCCACGACGCACAGACCGACACGCTCTTTGCGGCCCAGGCCAGCATCGCCCCCGCGGCGCTGGGGGTGCTGCTGTCGCTGGTGGCCCTGCTGGTTGCAGGCACCTTGAAGCTGTGGCCGCTGACCACCACTGTGGGCACCTTCACTTTGCCTCTGCCCTGGGCCCTCCCATGGCAGGAAACCCTGTTCGGCTGGGTGCCCTTTGACGCCGCCAAAGGCGAAGAAGGTGTGAGCTTCCAGGGTTCGGTATTGATCGGCTTGCTGCTGCTGATCTCGGCCACCGCCTGGAAAGGCATGGAAGACATCATCGAAGGCGCCAACCACTGGACCTGGGTCGCGCTGGGCCTGGCCGCCACCACCCTGCTGGTGGCGGCGCTGCGGCTGACCCCCACGCCGGAAGGTCTGGAGATCGCCCTCACCGGCCGCGCCCTGGGCGTCGCGCTGACGCTCTGGACGGTGTGGTTTTACGCCCGGCAATTGCCCGCCGACGACTGGCGCAGCTGGTTGTGGGAAGCCTGGCGCTTCGTCAAGCAGATCTTCCTCGTGCTGGTGATCGGCGTCTTCGTGGTCGGCATGGTGCGGCAGCTCATTCGCCCCGAATGGATCGAATCGCTGGCCGGCAGCAACACCCTGATGGCCAACATGGTGGCGGTGGGTTTCGGCGTCTTCATGTACTTCCCCACGCTGGTCGAGGTGCCGGTGGCCCGCATGTTCCTGGACCTGGGCATGCACCCCGGCCCGCTGCTGGCCTACCTGATGGCCGACCCGGAACTCAGCCTGCAGAGCATGCTGATGGTGGCCGCGGTGATCGGGCGGACCAAGACAGCGGCCTACGTGGGCTGGGTGGCCTTGTTCAGTGTTTGCGCGGGCCTGATCTTTGGCGCCTGGATCGACGGTGCGGCCTGGACGTCACTGGCGCTCGTGATGGGCGCGTGTCTGGCCGGCCTGGCCGTGGCACTGGGCTGGTTGCGTCGGCGGCAGCGCATGGTTGTCGCCACCTGATCCCTTTCATGTTTTCAAAGGAGAAACACCATGTTGACCGTCAAGATCCTGGGTTCCGGCTGTGCCAACTGCAAGAAGCTCGAAGCCGTGGCCCGCGAAGCCGCCACCGCCAGCCACATCGAGGCCGAGTTCCTCAAGGTCACCGACATGCAGCAGATCATGGCCTACGACCTGCTGTCCACGCCGGGTCTGGTGGTCAATGAAAAGCTGGTCAGCAGCGGCCGCATTCCCACGGTGGCGGAAGTCCAGAAGTGGTTGTCCGCCTGACTTTGCGGTGACTCCAGCCCCTCAATGACGGTGGACGTGGCTCACAGGTCCCTGCTGCGCAGGGGACGTGTCCGACGCCGCATGCCAGTCGCCACAGGGCTCCGTGAACGGCACGTTCACCACCTGCAAGGTGGCATGGGTGATCTCGAAGCGTTCATGCAGCTGCTCCGTGGCCTCCTTCAGAAACCCGTCATCGGCATGCCCATGCGGCATCACCAGATGGGCCGTCATGGCCACCTGCGAGGTGTCCATGGCCCAGATGTGCAGGTCGTGCACGTGGTTGATGCCCGGCAGGGCCGCCAGGTAGTCGTGCACCGCCTGCGGGTCCACGCTGTCCGGCACGCCGTCAAACAGCAGATGCAAAGATTGCCGGAACAGATTCCAGGTGCCGATGAGAATCACGGCGGCGATCAGCAGGCTGACCACTGGGTCGAGCCACACCCAGCCCATCCACAAGGTGAGCGCGCCAGCCACCACCACGCCGGCAGACACCAGGGCATCGGCCGCCATGTGCAGGAAAGCGCCCCGGATGTTCAGGTCGCTCTCGCGTCCCCGCATGAACAGCAAGGCGGTCGCGGTGTTGACCACGATGCCCACGCCCGCCACCACCATGATGGTCACGCCCTGATTGCCGACCAGCGGGTCGGGTGACATCAGGCGCCCCGCAGCTTCCCAGACCAGCGCGCCCATGGCCACGAGCAGCAGCAGAGCATTGGCAAAAGCCGCCAGGATGCTGCCGCGCTTCCATCCATAGGTGTGGCGGGGGTTGGGTCGCAGCTTGCCGGCCAGCGCACCGCCCCAGGCCAGCACCAGTCCGGCGACATCGCTCAGATTGTGTCCGGCATCCGCCAGCAAGGCCAGCGAGTTGATTTTCCAGCCATAAAACGCCTCGATCGCCACAAAGACGATGTTGAGGCCGATGCCGATGGCAAAGGCTTTATTGAAATTGGCGGGGGCGTGGCTGTGGTCGTGTCCGGCGCTCATGGGGTTTTGCTTGCAAGTTTTTTGTTTTTTCAAGCGCGGCGCATCACGCCGCTCAGATCGGTACCCGGCGCCACCGTGTTGAACACCGTCCCGAACTTTTTGACGTTGTCATGCAGCAAATCAATGCGCCTGTCAGATTCATCGGTGTCCACCACGATTTCATAGCGGATGCTTTCCATCCTGGGCGGCACGTCCTGCCGAACCCCGTCAACGATCACCTGCACGCCGCGCAGCTCGAACTTGAGGATCGGCACAACACGCTCGATGCCCTTGATCATGCAGGCCGACAGCGCGGCCAGCAGCAGCTCGGCGGGATTGAAGGCATCCGGATTGCCGGCCATGTCGGTGTCCAGTGCAATTTCGGCGTTCTTGCAGTGCGAAAGGCTGCCGTGGGCATCCACGCGGCGCGAGGTCACGTGAAACGTCATCTTGTTGGAGGTTTCGGTCAAGTCATGCCTCCTGGTGAGCACAATGCCGTGGATGGGTCGGACAACGACCTGGCTTCAAAGCGCCGCCCTTTTCAGAGGGTACCCTTTTTGCATCCACAGAAGAATGCCACCGCGCGTGGGCTTGGCAAGGGAGCACCGCGACAAGTCCTGGCGAAGCTCCCGGCATTCGCCCGCAAGGCGGCGCCGCGCGCCCCTGCGGCTGGCTTCGTCCAGCGGGTTCGACACCCTCAGGCGCTGAACCACTGCTCGATCTTCTCGCGGCTGGGCACGCCACCGGCGTGCACCACCTGGCCATTGATCACCACGCCGGGCGTGCTCATGACGCCGTAGCCCATGATGTCACGCAGCTCTTCGACCTTCTCCAGCTGGACTTCAACGCCCTTGGCTTTCGCCACCTGATCGATCAGCGCGATGGTGTTCCTGCAGTTGGCGCAGCCGGTTCCGAGTACCTTGATGTCCATGATTCACTCCTGTTCCATTTCGAGATAGGTGAGGTTCGCGATCTGGGGCAACCAGACCTCCACGTGCTTGAGGTGCTTGTAGGGCGCAGCGTCGAAGCTCTTGATCGCCGCGCTCATATCGGTGCCCGCCTCCACCGCCTGGCCCATGTGGGCCCGCAGGGCCTTGAGCAGGTGGCCGGTGTCCTTCTGCGCCTGGGCCAGCGTGGTCACGCTGCCGTGGCCCGGCACCACCACCTTCGGGTTCAGCGCCTCCAGCGCTTCGAACGATTCCACCCAGGTTTTGGTCTTGCTCACCGGGTGCAGGCCCAGGATGCGGTCCACATAGACCACGTCGCCGGTGAACACCACACCGCTTTGCGGCAGCCAGACCATGCTGTCGCCCGGCGTGTGGCCGCCCTTGCGGTGCACGACTTCAATGGTGATCCCACCGAGTTCCAGCTTCGTGTTGGCGTCCTTCAGCCAGCGCGTGGGCAGGACCAGCTCGGTGCCGTCCATCTTTTCTTTCAGCACCGGCGCATTGGCCTTCAGGTGCTCGGGGCCGCGCGCCTTCATGTCGGCCTCAGCGTCGGCATGCGCCATGATGTTCGCGCCCTGCGCCTTGAAGTAGCCGTTGCCCAGCCAGCGGTGGTCCTGCCCGCCGGTGTTGATGACCCATTGGATGGGCTGCGCCGTGACCTTCTTCGCGGCTTCGGCGATCTGCTTCGCGCTCTGGAAGCTCGCGCCGCTGTCGATCAGCAGAGCCCCGGCTGGCGTGACCACCAGACCGATGTTGGCGTTGAGCGCTTCGTTTTCGTAGGTGCGGCCCTCGATGTCGCCCACGTGAGCGTACACGCCCGGTGCGACCGGTTTGAAAATCACCTCGACCGCATGGGCCGACCAGGCCAGGGTGGCCGCGAGGCCGGTCAGCAGCGAGCGCTTGAAGTGGTGGGATACGGTGTGGTGCATGTCGTTTTGTCTCCGTCGGGTTGATGAAAGCAGTTTCACAGGATGGCATTGAAAATGAAGCCCACGGCCAGGATGCCGGTGGACACGGTGCCCACAAAGATCGCGATCAGGCGCAGCTTGAGCACCTTGCGCAGGATGATCATCTCGGGCAGCGACAGCGCCACCACGCTCATCATGAAGGCCAGCGCGGTGCCCATGGCGGCACCTTTGGCGGTGAGGGCCTCGATCACGGGCAGGATGCCGGCGGTGTTGGCGTACATGGGCACGCCCATCACCACCGCCAGCGGCACCGACCACCACGAAGCGTCCTTGCCCATGAACGAGGCCAGGAACTCGGCCGGCACGAAGCCATGGATGCCCGCCCCCACCGCGATACCGCCGAGCACATAAGGCCAGACCTTGCCCACGATCTCGCGCACCGAGGCCAGGCCCGCGGCCATGCGGTCGCTCAGGCTCAGTTGCTGGGCCTCCACGTCAGAAGACACATGCGGCATCTCGCGCACCCAGTCTTCCAGGTGGCTTTCCAGCTTCATGGCGCCCATGATCAGCCCGGCCACGATGCCCAGCGCCATGCCGAAACCCAGGTACAGCAAGGCCACCTTCCAGCCAAACAGCGAGAAAAGGATGGTCAGCGCCACGGTGTCCACCATGGGCGCGGTGATCAGGAAGGAAAACGTCACCCCCAGCGGCACACCGGCCTGCACGAAACCGATGAACAGCGGCACCGAGGAGCAGGAACAAAACGGCGTGACCACGCCCAGCGCAGACGCCATGCCGTTGGCCACGCCGTGCGTGCGCCCGGCCAGCAGCGCACGGGTGCGCTCGGGGGTGAAATACGTGTTCACCATGCCCATGACAAACACCACCCCGGTCAGCAGCAACAGCACCTTGGGCGTGTCGTAGAAGAAGAACTGCAGGGCACTGCCCAGGTGGCTGGCCCGGTCCACGGGCAGCGCGGCGACGATGGCCTCGGAAAACGGGATCAGCAACTGGTACAGCCCCCACCAGAGGGCTGCAGCGATCAGCAGGAAAACCAGCGGCTGCCTCTTCGGCCAGCGGATCAGGTTGTTTGTGAGGGTGCTCATGCCTCGGAAGACGAGGCGGGTGCGCAAAAGATGCAGGCCGATGCGGAAAAAATTTTTCGCAACCGCTCAGACCAGCGCGGCGATGGCCTCCACGTCTTCGGCAAACATCTGGCCCTTCTCGGCCAGAATCAGCTTGCCGTCGCGCCCGCGCAGCAAGGTGATGGGCAGGCCCCGGGGTTTGGGGAAGGTCTTGCGCCAGTCCGGGCTGGCCCAGGCGGTCGGGAAGCTGTAACCTTTTTTCTTCAGATAGGCCACGGCGTCCTCGGGTTTTTTGTCGATGGACAGCGCCACCATCTGCAGCCCCCTGGCCTTCTGGCTCTGCCAGAGCTGGTCCATGCTCGGACTCTGCAGCGCGCAGAACGGGCAGGTGCTGGACCACCAGTACACCAGCAGCGGTTTCCCCGCACTGGCGGCTGGTTCATAGACCGAACCGTCCAGCAGGTTGATGCGTGGAAGGTTCAGAAGCGACCCCAGCGCGGGCAATGGCGGCGCCTTGGCCTCTTCTGCTGCCGCCGAAACGGGCTGGGCCAGCGCCGGCAGTCTCATGCCGGCGAGCAAGCTGGCGGCGCTACCGGCGCGCAGCCAATCGCGGCGAGTCCAGCGGCTGTTCGCGGTCACCGGGCTGGTCGAAGGAACGATGGCTTGAGGTTTCATGGGGTGTCGCAGGGTTTGGGTGATGCACACGCGGTGATCGCAGAGACTGGCACCGGACCCATCAAGGGCGCCCGGGGCACAAAATCGTCCACGCGTCCGCTGGGGTCGAACGATACCTGACAGCCCTGTGCCATCCGCTCGCGCATGCGCTGTCGGGCGCGCTGCACACGCGACTTGGCAGCCGGCAACGACAAGCCCTTGAGGCGCGCGAACTCGGCTTGCGACAAGCCCTGCAGGTCGCACAGTTCAATGGCCTCGCGGTCCCTGGCATCGAGTTCCGACAGAACGCGCGGCAAACAGGCCACCAGGGCATCGACCGTCTCCAGCTGCGCCGGCTCGTCCGATATGTCTTCCCAGTCCGGAGGCAAGGGTGCCAGCGGCTTGTGCGCCCTGAGCCGGTCGATCAGGGTGTTGCGGGTGATCTCGAACAGCCAGGCCCGCGGCTGCTCAACGGTCAGCAGGCGATCGCCCTGGCGCAGGGCCTTGATGAAGCTGTCCTGGAGGATGTCTTCCACCTCGCTCGCCACCGGCGAACGCGCGCGCAACCAGCCGCGCAGTTCGGGCTCGTGGCGGGTCCAGACAGACACAAGTTGTTTCATGGCATCGCTGTAAAACCGCTAGGGTACCGGGAAAGGACGCGGGGTTCAAACGGTGGTCGAAGCCCTGGCCATGGCGTCGGCGGTCGCGCCGGTATGCGTCACAATCCCGGCAACTCTACAGAACCCGAACCTCCAGACCCGCCACCTGAGCGGCTCTGACGCAACATGCAAAACGGAACCCTCCTCGCCGCGATCGATCTCGGCTCCAACAGCTTCCGGCTGGAAATCGGCCGTTTCCACTCCGGCCACATCGAACGCGTCGAATACATCAAGGAAACCGTGCGCCAGGGCAGCGGCCTGGACGAAAACAAGGTGTTGAGCGAAGCCGCCATGCAGCGCGGCTGGGACTGCCTGGCCCGCTTTGCCGAGCGCTTGCACGGCTTCAAAAAACAACAGGTCCGGGCCGTCGCCACGCAGACCCTGCGCGAGGCGAGAAACCGCGACGAGTTCATGCGCAAGGCCCAGTCCATCCTGGGCTTCGCCATCGAGGTGGTGTCGGGGCACGAAGAAGCGCGCCTGATCTACCAGGGCGTCTCGCGCCTGCTGCCGCAATCCGAAGAAAAACGCCTGGTGGTGGACATCGGCGGGCGCTCGACCGAGATGATCCTGGGTCAGGGTTACGAGGCACGCAAGATGGAGTCCTACCGGCTGGGCAGCGTTGCCTGGTCGACCAAGTATTTCCCCCGCGGGCAGCTCACGGCGGTGGCGTTCAAGACCGCCGAAGTCGCGGCCAAGGCCGTGCTCGACGAGGCACTCGACACCTTTCCGCCCTCCGAATGGATGGTGTCCTACGGGTCCTCGGGCACCGTGGGCTCGGTCGCCGACATCCTGGCGGCGAACGGATGGGCTTCGGGCGTGATCACCCGTTCCGGTCTGGACTGGCTGGTGGACAAGCTGATCAAGGCCGGCAACGTCGACAACCTGCGCCTCGAGGGCATGAAGGACGACCGCCGGGCCGTGCTCGGTGGCGGCGTGAGCGTGCTGCGCGCGATCTTCGACCTCTTCGACATCCAGCAGATGCTGCCCGCGCAAGGCGCCTTGCGCCAGGGTGCGCTCTACGACCTGATCGACCGCGAGTCCCACGAGGGCGACGTGCGCGAGCGCACGGTGCGCTGGCTGGCCGAGCGTTTCTCGATCGACGAAGCGCAGGCGCAGCGCGTGAGCACGGTGAGCACGGCCTTGTTTTCCCAGATCGCGGCCGCCGACACGCCCAACGAGCGGTATTCGCAAAAGCTCGCCTGGGCAGCCCGCCTGCACGAGATCGGCACGCACATCTCGCACGACCGCTCGTACCACCACGGCGCCTACATCCTGGACAACGTGGACGCACCGGGTTTTTCCTTTCCCGAACTGCACCGCATGAGCCAGCTGGTGCTCGGTCAGCGCGGCAAATTGCGCAAGCTGGAGCAGTCGCTGGAAGACGAGCTGTTCGCCAAGCAGCTCATGAGCCTGCGCCTGGCGGTGCTGCTGTGCCATGCCCGCCAGATGCCGGAGCACCAGTCGGTCAAGCTCAGCTACAAATCGGGCGCCTTCAAGCTGGCGACCAACCCGGGCTGGTCGCGTCGCTACCCGCAGTCGGCCTGGCTGCTGGGCGAAGAGGTGCTGGCCTGGCAGAAAACGGCCTGGAAGTTCAGCGCCGATCTGCGCTGACCCACAGGCCCATGCGCTGAAGCAGCTGCACTCCGTCTCCCCCGGTGCCGCGCAGGCACTGGCCGGATACCTGGCGCCGGGCTGAGGCTGGTGGATCCCGGGGCTCAAAAAAATCGGTCATTTTTTTGGTATAAACGGTATACACCGTTTCAATTTCAAGGAAATTTCATGGCATCCAAGAACACCGGCAAATCCAGCAAACTGGTCCGCGACAGCTTCACCATCCCCAAAGCCGAATACCTCACCATCGACGCGCTCAAGACCCGTGCCATTGCCATGGGCACCAGCGTCAAGAAGAGCGAACTCCTGCGCGCTGGCCTGATGGTGCTCAAAGGCATGAGCGATGCGGCCTACAAGACCGCCATCGCCGCCGTCCCCACCCTGAAGACCGGCCGCCCCAGCGCCGAAGCGCCATTGCCCAAGGCGGCTGACGTGCCGGTGAAAGCCTTGGTCAAAGCCAGACCGGTCGCCAAAGCACCGGTGAAAGCAGCCACGAAATCCGCGGTGAAACCCGTGGCCAAGCCTGCAGCGAAGAGCCCACCGGTTGCAGCGGCTGCGCCCAAAACGGTTGTGAAAAAAGCCACGGCGAAAAAAGCCACTGCGAAACAGGCCACTGCGAAAAAGGCCACAACACCGCCCGCGCGCAAGCCAGCGGTCAAGGCCCCGGTTCAAAAATCGAAGGCAGCTGCTGTGGTCAACACGGCCTCGCCGGCCCAGCCATCTGCTGCCGTTGCGGCCAAGCCGGCCAGCGCTCCCGCCGCCTGATGCGCCTGCGCCTCGGTCGAGGCGCAGTGTTCAGATCAGCTCGGGCGTCTGGACCGTGACCAGGACCGTCTGGAGGGTCCCATGGCGCTCGCGGTGGTGCAGCCACCAGATCGCCCCTTTTTTCATCGGGCAGTACTCTTCCGGCAAACCGAGCAGGCGCGCGATCACGCTGCCCAGCATGGGTTGATGACCCACCACCACCACCGGCGATTTGCCGCTGGGCCACTGCACCAGTTCCAGCAAAGCAAGCGGATCGCCGTCCGGAGCCAGTTCACTGCGCAGTTTGAGCTTGCGCCCCAGCGCAAGCGCGGTCTGTTCCGCGCGCACCGCGGGGCTGGAGTAGATACGGGCACCGTCGGGCAGCTGGCGGTCAAGCCAGGCGGCCATGCGCGCGGCCTGCTTGTCGCCCCTGGGGGTCAGGCGGCGAGCGAGATCGAGTTTGTCTCCCTGCTGGCCATGGACCAGATCCGGGTGTTCGTGGGCTTCAGCATGTCGCCAGAGAATCAGATCCATGCCTTGTGCCCTCCTGTGCTTTCAACCCTTGCTGCCGTAGCGCGTCATCAGGCTGGTCTGCGCTGACAGTGGCACCGCAGCACGGCCTTTGGCCCCGGTGAGTGCAATGGCAGGAATGTAACGACCATCCGGCTGCAGCAGCCAGGCGTCTTTGGTGTCGTGCAGGCAGGCCGAGAGGCACTCGTCCATGACGCGGTGGCGCAGTGCGCTGTCGGTCACGGGCCAGGCCAGCTCCACCCGCCTCAGCATGTTGCGGTTCATCCAGTCTGCGCTGGACAGCCAGAGTTCTTCGACCCCGTCGGTGCGGAAATAGAACACCCGCGAATGCTCCAGCAGCCGGCCAATCACCGAACGAACCCGCACGTTGTCGGTCACGCCCGGCACCTGTGCGGGCAGGATGCAGGCGCCGCGCACGATGAGGTCGATCCTGGCGCCCAGTTGCGAGGCCTGCGCCAGCGCCCGGGCCAGCGGCTCGTCGGTCAGCGCGTTCATCTTCAGGATGATGCGGGCTTCTTTGCCGGCCTTGGCGGCCGCGCCCACAGCCTCCACCTTGTCGATCATCGACTTGTGCAGGTGGAACGGGGCGATCAGCACCTTGTTCAGCTTGGGCAGCCGGTTCTGGCTGGCCAGGTGCAGGAAGACCTGCTCCAGATCGGCGGTGAGCGCGTCGTCGGCGGTGAGGTAGCTCAGGTCGGTGTAGAGCCGGGCGGTGCCGGGGTTGTAGTTGCCGGTGGAGAGGTGGGCGTAGCGTTTGAGCCGGCCGTCTTCCCGCCGCGTGATGAGCATCATCTTGGCGTGGGTCTTCAGGCCCACCACGCCGTACACCACCTGCGCGCCCACGGATTCGAGGCGTTCGGCGTAGTTGATGTTGGCCTCTTCGTCGAAGCGCGCCTTGAGCTCCACCACCGCGGTGACTTCCTTGCCCCGGCGCACCGCCTCGCGCAGCAGGTTCATCAACTCGGACTTGGCGCCCGTGCGGTAGATGGTCTGCTTGATCGCCAGCACGTCCGGATCTTCAACCGCTTCGCGCAGGAAGGCGAGCACCGCATCAAAACTCTCGTAGGGCTGGTGGATCAGCACATCGCCCTGTTGCAGCTGCTCAAAGTACGACTGGCCCGGCACCAGTTGCGCCGGCCAGCCGGCGTTGTAGCGTTCAAAGCGCAGCGCAGGCGCGTCAACCTGGTCGATCAGCTGGTTCAGGCGGACGAGATTCACCGGGCCAGGCACCCGGAACAGCGCCTCCTGCGGCAAGGCGAACTGCGCCAGCAGAAAACTGGCGAGGTATTCGGAGCAGCCGGCCGATATTTCCAGGCGCAGCGCTTCACCATAGTGACGTTGCTGCAGGCCTTTGCGCAGCGCGGTGCGCAGGTTTTTCACCTCTTCCTCGTCCACCGCGAGGTCGGAGTGGCGCGTGACGCGGAACTGCGAAAACTCGGTCACCTGCCGGCCCGGGAACAGGTCGGCCAGGTGCGAGCGGATCAGGCTGGAAATGGAGACAAAGTGGCTCTGCTTCGAGCCCTTGACCGGCGGCATGCGGAAAAACCGCGGCAGGATGCGCGGAACCTTGACGATGGCGATCTCGTTTTCGCGGCCAAAGGCGTCCTTGCCGGTGAGCCGCACGATGAAGTTGAGCGACTTGTTCGCCACCTGGGGAAACGGGTGAGCCGGGTCCAGGCCCACGGGCAACAGCAGGGGCTGCACTTCACGCTGGAAGAACTCCTTGACCCAGCGGCGCTGGCGCGGGTTGCGCTCGCCGTGGGCCACCAGCTTGATGCCCTTCTTCTCCAGCAGGGGCAGCAGCTCGTCGTTGTAGATGGCGTACTGCTGCGCCACGAGGGCGTGCACCTTGGCAGACAACTGCTCGTAGGTTTCAACGGTGTACAGCCCGCGCTGCTCATGGGTCTTGTGCGCGTTGAGCTGGGGCGCCATGCGCACCTCGAAAAATTCGTCGAGGTTGCTGGAGACGATGCTCAGATAGCGAAGGCGTTCCAGCAGGGGCACATCGGTCCGGCGTGCCCAGTCCATCACCCGCTCGTTGAAAGCCAGGATGCTGTGGTCTCGGTCCAGAAAAGTCAGGCGGGTCTGTGGGTTGCTGGCGCTCATGAATACCGTGGGTATCAGGGGATGCGGCAAGGTCCAGCCGGTCTTGGCTGGTGGCCATGCCACTTGATCTTGACGATTATTCAACAGCTGGATGACGTTTGTGTGACAGTCGAACGACATCGATGCCCGGCAAGGACCGCGCGGCAGCGGCGGCGTTCAGCGGCGACGGCCGGGGTTTGCGCTGCCGCGGCGGGAACAGCACCAGAAAAGAGACAAACAGGGCCGTGGCGCGGCCCCAGCCGAACTGCTGGGCGCGGGCGCGCGCCGCATGGCGCTTGACCTTCAGCGCCTCGAACCAGGCCTCGCGCAGATCGTCGCGCATCGCGCCGGCACCGGCCTCTCCCAACACCTGCAGAGGCCCGTCCACCGGATACGCCGCCACCGGCACACCGCAGGCCATGGCTTCGAGCATCACCTGCCCGAAGGTTTCATTGCGGCAGGGAAACACGAACACGTCGGCCGCGGCGTACACCTGCGCGAGTTCCTGGCGCGGCAACACGCCGAGCCAGTGCACATTGGGATAGCGCTCCTGCAGCGCGGTCAGCAACGGCCCCACGCCACACACCACCTTGCTGCCCGGCACGTCGAGCGAGAGGAACGCCTCGATGTTCTTTTCCGCGGCCACGCGCCCCACGAACAGGCTCACCGGCCTCGCCAGATGGCCCAGGGGTGGGCATTCGGTGGCCTCGGGGGCGAGCGCAAACAGGCGCGTGTCGACCCCGTGCGTCCATTCACGCAGGTTGTGAAAACCGCGCTGCGCCAGCATGTCGAGCACACCACGGGTCGGCACCATGACGCCGCTGCTGGGCCGGTGGAAACGGCGCAACAACGCATAGCTCCAGGACAGCGGCACGCGCAGCATCGTGTGCAATATCTCGGGGAACTTGGTGTGGAAGGCGGTGGTGAAAGGCAGTCCGCGTCGCAGGCAGTGGCTTCGCGCCGCCCAGCCCAGCGGGCCTTCGGTGGCGATGTGGATGGCGTCGGGGTTGGCCGCATTCACCATGCGCGCCAGTTGCCGGCCGGGGAACAGCGCCATCGCTATGCCCTGATACCCCGGGCACGGTCGGGTGCGGAACTGCCCGGGCTGGATCACCACCACTTCGTCGCCACGCGCCTGGAGCTGGCGCACCAGCTCCATCAGCGTGCTCACCACGCCATTGACCTGGGGCAACCAGGTGTCTGTCACAAGAACCAGTTTCATTGTTGTCTCCCTGGGTGTCTCTTTCAGGCTGTCTGGCGCAGCTGCGGCTCTGATGGCCGTTCAGCAATGGAAGGAATCCAGTGCACCAACTCCAGCCGGCCGTCCAGGTGCTCGACCAGCGCCGAGAGGCTTTCCACCCAGTCGCCATCGTTGCAGTAGAGCGTGCCGTCGATGTGGCGCATTTCCGGGCGGTGGATGTGCCCGCAGACCACGCCCTGGTAGCCCTTGTGACGCGCTTCGGCGGCCACGGCGCGCTCAAAATCGGTCACGTAGTTCAGCGCGCTCTTGACCTTGTGCTTGAGGTATTGCGAGAGCGACCAGTACGGCAGGCCCAGGCGCGCGCGCAACGAGTTCAGGTGGCGGTTCAGCCGCAGCGTGAACTCATAGAGGTTGTCGCCCACGTAAGCCAGCCACTTGGCGCACTGGATCACGCCGTCAAAGTGGTCTCCGTGCACGACCCACAGGCGCTGCCCGTCGGCCATGGTGTGAACGGCCTCGTTGCTGACCTCGATGCCGCCGAAGTTGTGGCCATGGAACTGGCGCGCGAACTCGTCGTGGTTGCCTGGCACGAACACCACCCGGCAGCCCTTGCGGGCACGCCGCAGCAGCTTCTGCACCACATCGTTGTGCGCCTGCGGCCAGAACCATTTGCGGCGCAGCTGCCAGCCGTCGATGATGTCGCCCACCAGATACAGGGTGTGGCTGGGATGGTGCTTCAGGAACTCCAGCAAGGCGCCGGCCTGACAGCCCGCCGTGCCCAGGTGCAGGTCGGAAATGAAAACGGCCCGGTAACGGGGCCGTTCTCCGCCATCGTTGGGATGCTCGTCGTTGGTTTCGAAGCCTGCAGACAGATTCCCCACCTGCCCCCAACCGCCCAGTGCTTCGAAGGCCGTGCGCATCTCAAGCGCCCAGGAAGTGCTTGCGGTAGCGCGCTGGCAGATCGGCGATGCGCATCATCATCGGCAGGTCGGCGGCGTTGAAGTCGGGATCCCAGGCGGGCGCGCCCAGCACCTTGGCGCCGAGGCGCAGATAACCTTTGATCAGCGCGGGCGGCTCCACGTCGAGCGTGTCGTCGAGCTGTTCGATCGGCAGCGGCAGGCGCGGGCG
Organism: Hydrogenophaga sp. L310; assembly: GCF_055703065.1. NCBI lineage: Bacteria > Pseudomonadati > Pseudomonadota > Betaproteobacteria > Burkholderiales > Comamonadaceae > Hydrogenophaga > Hydrogenophaga sp. L310. Next base: position 590,896 of record NZ_JBVPZA010000001.1, on the reverse strand, counting down.
CACGTGGAATTCGATGGAGGCGAGGTGCTTCTCCTTCACCTGGCGCCAGATGCTGGCCGCCGCGTGGCCACCTCCCACCATGCCATGTTCGCCCTGGTGCTGCATGGGGATGCTGGCGCAACCGATCATGGTGTCGAGCTGGTTGCGCACCATGAATTCGGCCAGCGCACCCCACAGCGCCATGATCACGCCGCCGTGTCGGTGGTCGCGGTGCACGCAGCTGCGGCCCAGCTCCACCATGCGCTCGCGCACATTGCGCAGTCGGGTCAGGTCGAATTCGGTGTCGCTGTAGGTGCTGCCCACGCGCCGGGCCTGGGCCGGCGTGAGCACGCGGTAGGTGCCGATCACCTGGCGCGTCGCGCTGTCGCGAACCAGCAGATGTTCGCAAAAGTCATCGAACAGGTCCACGTCGTGACCGGGCACGGCCTTGGACAGGATGGCCCCCATCTCGACGGCAAACACCGCGTGCCTCAGTCGTTGCGCTTCACGAACCTCGTCCAGGTGGCGGGCCCACGAGACTTCGATACCGCCGGCCGCGGGAATTTCCGCCAACGGGTTGGCCACCAGGGGCCGAGACTGAGCAGGTGAGCCCGGATGAAGCAACCCCCGGGGCCGGCTCACCGGCGAGAGGTTCAGTGTGGGGGTGGGCAGTTCTCTCATGGCAGGCTCCTGGTGGATGCGCCCGTCGCAGGCGCTGTGGTCGGTGTGCTCGTGGTCATGAACCTGCATTCTTGGCATCACGCATGTCCCGTTCGTGGCAGTGGCATGAAGTTTTGATGACAACCCCTGACCCGTGTGGGCATGGAAAAAACAGGCGTCGGTTCCACGTTTCAAGTAATATTGAAATATGGAAATCACATCACCCTTGGAATCCCAGGCCCTGAGCGCGCTGGCCGCGCTCGCCCAGGTGCAGCGCCTGCGCGCCTTCCGTGCGCTGGTCGTGGCCGGCCCCGACGGCCTCACGCCCGGCGTCCTGGCCGAGCAGCTGGGGGTGTCGCCCAGCGCGCTCTCGTTCCACCTCAAGGAACTGGCTCACGCCGATCTGGTGAGTGCCGAGCCGCAGGGCCGCCACCTGATCTACCGCGCCAGCTTCGACCGCATGAACGCCCTGCTCGGATACCTCACCGAACACTGCTGCGCCGGTGAACCCTGCGAAATCCCGCTGGATGCCGGGTGCACCGGTTGCGGGACGGCGCCATGAACCTGGCCGACGCGATCAACCTCGGCTGTGCCTGCCAGACCTTGCAGCCCAACCGATTGCGCGAGCAGCTGGAAACCAGCCCGGCGCTCGGCGGTCTCAGCGCGCGGCTGGCCGAGAGCCACCCGCACCTGTTCTCGGCCAGCGCGGTGTTCCTCGACCCCAGGGTGCAGCAGCAGATCGCGATGGCCGTGCAGACGCTGGAACGTGTGATCGCCCTGCCCGCCTGGCACGCCCAGGCCCTGGCGCGCGCGAACCCGATCGCGGCGCTGGACTGGGGCCCGGCCGGCGTCTTCATGGGTTACGACTTCCACCTGGCATCCGACGGCCCCAAGCTGATCGAGATCAACAGCAACGCCGGCGGCGCCCTGCTCAACGCTGCGCTGGCGCGGGCGCACCGTGCCTGCTGCACAGGCTTCGAGCCCTTGTTTGACCCGGCGGACACGCTGCAACGGCTCGACGACGTGTTCGTTGCCATGTTCCGCGCCGAGTGGCAATCGCAGCGCGGCGACGCACCGCTGCGCAACGTGCTGATCGTGGACGACGCACCCGGCGAGCAGTACCTCGCGCCCGAGTTCGAAATGGTGCGTGCGCTGTTGGCCGCGAAGGGCCTGATCGCCGTGGTGGCCGATGCGCGCGAGCTGCAGTGGCGCGATGGCGCGCTCTGGCACCCGGCCCTGCCGGCCGGCATGCCGGTGGACCTGGTCTACAACCGCCTGACCGACTTCTACCTGCAGGACAGCAGCCACGACGCGCTGCAGCAGGCCTACCGCGCGGGCGCGGCCGTGGTCACGCCGCACCCCCGCACCCACGCGTTGTACGCCGACAAACGCAACCTGATCGCGCTGTCCGATGCCGCACTGCTCGAAGCCTGGGGCGTGAGTGAACCCGATCGCTCCGTGCTGCGCCAGGTGGTGCCCGCCACACAGCGCGTCACGGCCGAGAACGCCGATGACCTCTGGAGCCGGCGGCGCACGCTGTTCTTCAAACCCGCCGCCGGCTTCGGCGCGCGCGCCGCTTACCGCGGCGACAAGCTCACCCGGCGCGTGTGGGGCGAGATCCTGGCGGGGGACTACGTCGCCCAGACCACCGTACCGCCCAGCGAACGGCTGGTGTCTGTTGACGGCGAGACCACGCTGCTCAAGCTGGACCTGCGCGCCTACACCTACCGCGGCCAGGTGCAGCTGCTGGCCGCCCGCACCTGGTCGGGCCAGACCACCAACTTCCGAACCGAAGGCGGCGGCTTCTCACCGGTGGTGGTCCTGCCGGCCGCCACCACGCTCCCCGAAACCCTTCCCTTTCAAGCCTGACTGGAGATTCCGATGAAACGTTTTCACGTCCACCTGCACGTCAACGACCTGGACAAGAACATTGGCTTCTATTCCGCCCTGTTCAACCAGCCGCCCACCCGCACCGAAGGCGATTACGCCAAATGGATGCTGGAAGACCCACCCGTGAACTTCGCCATCTCCACCCGCGGCACCAGCACCGGCGTGGACCACCTGGGCATCCAGGTTTCGTCGGCCGACGAGCTCGGTGCGCTCAAGGCCCAGGCGCAGGCGGCCGACATGGCCCTGCTCGACGAAGGCGACACCACCTGCTGCTACGCGCGCAGCGACAAATACTGGATCACCGACCCGCAAGGCGTGGCCTGGGAGCAGTTCCACACGCTGGGCAACATCCCCGTGTTCAACGAAGCGGGCGCCGTGGTGGCAGCGGCCTGCTGCGCGCCAGCACCCGCAGCGGCCGCGGCCAGCGCCTGCTGCAGCCCGGCCGCGGCTCCGGCGTCAGCCGCCGGCTGCTGCGGGCGCTGATGGCCTGAATGGCCGCTGTGTGACATCCGACCCGATGTCACACATTCGTCATATGGACGCGGGACAATTCAACGTTTTTTGAAGCGTTCACACCCGATCCGATTCCCGATTTTTCCCCTTCACTGGACCTGTCAACATGAAAGTTGGTATCAACGGCATGGGCCGCATGGGCCGTCTGGCCCTGCGCGCCGCCTTCGGCGCGATCGAACGCGAAGCCATCGACCCGCGCAACGGCAACCGTCTGGACGTCGTGCACCTGAACGAAATCAAGGGCGGGTCTGCCGCCACCGCCCACCTTCTGGCCTTTGACACGGTGCAAGGCAAATGGCGCGCGGACATCGCCGCCGAGGGCAGGGATGCCATCCGCATCAACGAAAGGCGCCTGTCGTTCAGCGAACACGCCACCGCCGCCGACATTCCCTGGGGCGACCTGGGCGTGGATCTGGTGCTCGAATGCACCGGCAAGTTCCTCACACCTGAAACGATCCAGGGCCACCTGGAACGGGGCGCCAAGCGCGTGATCGTGGCGGCCCCGGTGAAGGTCGGCGACGTGCTGAACATCGTGGTCGGCGTCAACGAACATCTGTACAACCCGGCGCGCGACCGCATCGTGACCGCCGCCAGCTGCACCACCAACTGTCTGGCCCCGGTGGTCAAGGTGGTGCACGAAGCCATTGGCATCAAGCACGGCCAGATCACCACGCTGCACAACCCGACCAACACCAACCTGGTGGTGGACGCGCCCCACAAAGACCTGCGCCGAGCCCGCAGCGCCATGGTCAACCTCGCGCCCACGACGACAGGCAGCGCCACCGCCATCGCGCTGATCTACCCCGAACTCAAGGGCAAGCTCAACGGCCACGCGGTGCGTGTGCCCGCGCTCAACGCCTCGCTGACCGACTGCGTGTTCGAGCTCAACCGCGCGACCACGGCCGACGAAGTGAACGCCCTGTTCGAAGCCGCCGCCAACGGCCCGCTGGCCGGCATCCTGGGTTACGAGAGCCGCCCGCTGGTGAGCGCCGATTACGCGCGCGACACGCGCAGCTCCATCGTGGACGGCCTCTCGACCATGGTGACCGACGGCACCTTGCTCAAGGTCTATGCCTGGTACGACAACGAGATGGGCTACGCCACCCGCATGGTGGACCTGGCTTGTTACCTCGAAGCCCAGGGCATCTGAAGCCATGCAGGCCCAAGCATCAACACCGTTCGGGCTGAGCCTGTCGAAGCCCTCACCATGACCACCGTCTCTTCGGGCGCCAGCAGCGCCACCCGCAACTACGCCATCGTCACCGCCGCCTACTGGGGTTTCACGCTCACCGACGGCGCGTTGCGCATGCTGGTGCTGCTGCATTTCTACCGCCTGGGTTATTCGCCGTTCACGCTGGCCTTCCTGTTCCTGCTCTACGAAGCGGCGGGCGTGCTGGCCAACCTGATCGGCGGCTGGCTGGCCACGCGCTACGGCATCCAGCGCATGCTGACCGTGGGCCTGGTCACGCAGATCACCGGCTTCACCCTGCTCTCGCTGCTGAACCCGGCCTGGACGGCGGTCATGTCGGTGGCCTGGGTGGTGGTGGCGCAAGGCATCTGCGGCGTGGCGAAGGACCTGACCAAGACCGCCAGCAAGTCGGCCATCAAGATCACCGCCGACCAGGCGAAGAACCAGGGCTCGGGCCAGTTGTTCAAGTGGGTCGCCTGGTTCACCGGCAGCAAGAACGCCATGAAGGGCTTCGGCTTTTTCCTCGGCGGCCTGCTGCTCGATGCGCTGGGCTTCCAGCACGCGCTCTGGGCCATGGCGGGCTTGCTGGTGCTGGTGCTGGCGGGCGTGGTGGGCTTCGTGCCGCCACTGATGGGCAAGAGCAAGGCTTCTAAATCGGCCAAGGAGCTGTTCGCCAAGAACGCCGGCATCAACGCACTGGCCGCGGCGCGCGTGGCGCTGTTCGGCGCGCGCGACGTGTGGTTCGTGGTCGGTGTGCCGGTGTTCCTGTATTCGCAGGGCTGGACCTTCACCATGGTCGGCGGCTTCCTTGCGCTCTGGACCATCGGCTACGGCCTGGTGCAGGCACTCGCGCCCAACATCGTCAGGCGCAGTGCCGACGGCCTGAGCGCCGAGGTGCCGGCAGCACGCTGGTGGTCGCTGGCGCTGGCGCTGATCCCGGTGGGCATCGCTGCGGCCGTGCTGCTGGAAGCGCCGAATTTGCAGTGGTGGGTGGTCGGCGGCCTGGGCCTGTTCGGCTTCGCCTTCGCCGTCAACTCTTCGGTGCACTCCTACCTGATCCTGGCCTACGCCGGCAGCGAGAAAGCGGCCGAGGACGTGGGCTTCTATTACGCCGCCAACGCCCTGGGCCGCTTCTTCGGCACGCTGATGTCGGGCCTGCTCTACCAGTGGGGCGGCCTGCTCTACGCCCTGGTGGGCTCGGCGCTGATGCTGCTGGTGTGCTGGCTGCTGACGCTGGGTTTGCCCACACGCCTGGCGCTCCACGGATCTCCCTCACCCACGCCCTAGTTCCTGCATTCCCTCCATCGAAGGACACCCCCATGAACACCCCCAAGGTCTACAACGTGCTGTTCCTCTGCACCGGCAATTCGGCCCGCAGCATCATGGCCGAAGCCATTCTCAACGCGCAGTCGGCGGGCCGATTCCGCGGCCACAGCGCGGGCAGCCAGGCCGTGGGCAGCGTCAACCCCATGACCATCGATCTGCTGCAGCGCAACCACTACAAGACCGACAGCCTGCGCAGCAAGAACTGGGACGAGTTCGCCGCACCGGGTGCGCCGGTGATGGATTTCGTGTTCACGGTCTGCGACAAAGCCGCCGCAGAGGTCTGCCCGGTCTGGCCGGGCCAGCCGATATCGGCCCACTGGGGCGTGGCGGATCCGGCCGCCGTCACCGGCACCGAAGATCAGCGCCAGCGTGCGTTCAGCGACGCCTTCAGCGTGCTCTCGCGCCGCATCTCGCTCTTCATGTGCCTGCCCATCGAAAAGCTCAGCCGTCTGGCCCTGCAGAAAGAAGTGGCTGACATCGGCCGCGCAACGGACACCGCCCACGCCTGAAACCCATGAGCCTCCAGCATCCTGTTCACGTTCTCTTTCTCTGCAACCACAACACCGCCCGCAGCCTGATGGCCGAAGCGGTGCTCAACCACATGGATGGGCCCACCTTTCGCGCCCACTCGGCCGGTTGCCAACCCAGCCCGGACGGTACTGCGCACCCGCTGACATTGGAAGTGTTGCAAGCGGCCGGCATCCGCACCGATGGTCTGCGCAGCAAAAGCTGGGATCAGTTCGCGCTGCCCGAAGCGCCCCACATGGACCTGATCATCACGCTGTGTGACGACGCGGCAGCGGAAGTCTGCCCGGTCTGGCCAGGCCACCCCGCCACCGCGCACTGGAGCTATGAAGACCCGACGCTACTGACCTGCAGCCACGACGAACAGCTGTATGCCTTCAAGCAGGTCTTGCACGCGCTGCACCAGCGGCTGGAACTGCTCATGAACCTGCCCTTGCCCCAGCTTGACCGCCTGATGCTGGAGACCGAAGCCCGGCGCCTGGCCCAGGCCTGAGCCCTCACAATCACCGCATGGGACTCTTCGAACGCTACCTCACCGTCTGGGTCGGCCTGGGCATCCTCGCGGGTGTCGGCCTGGGCCTGCTGACGCCCGCCAGCTTCGCCGCGATCGCGGCGATTGAATTCGCGCACGTCAACCTGATCGTCGCCGTGCTGATCTGGATCATGATCTACCCGATGATGATCCAGATCGACTTCGCGGCCGTGCGCGACGTCGGCAAAAAGCCTCAGGGCCTGATCCTCACGGTGGTGATCAACTGGCTCATCAAGCCCTTCACCATGGCCGCTCTGGGCGTGCTGTTCTTCAAGTACCTGTTCGCGCCCTTCGTGGACCCGCAGTCCGCCAACGAATACATCGCCGGCATGATCCTGCTGGGTGTGGCGCCCTGCACCGCCATGGTCTTCGTCTGGAGCCAGCTCACCAAAGGCGACCCCAACTACACGCTGGTGCAGGTGTCGGTGAACGACCTCATCATGGTCTTCGCCTTTGCGCCGATTGCCGCTTTCCTGCTCGGCGTGACCGATCTGGCCGTACCCTGGCAGACGCTGCTGCTGTCCACCGTGCTCTATGTCGTGCTGCCGCTGGTGGCCGGCGTGCTCACGCGGCAATGGCTGCGCTCGCGCGGTGGCGAGGCGGCCGTGAGCGCGTTCGTGAAACTGCTCAAGCCCTGGTCCGTGGTGGGCCTGATTGCCACCGTGGTGCTGCTGTTCGGCTTCCAGGCCGAGACCATCGTGGCCCAGCCGCTGGTGATCGGGCTGATCGCCATCCCCCTGCTGATACAGACCTACGGCATCTTTGCCATCGGTTACGTGGGCGCGCGCTGGCTCAAATTGCCGCACAACATCGCTGCACCGGCCTGCCTGATCGGCACCTCGAACTTCTTCGAGCTGGCGGTAGCGGTCGCGATCTCGCTCTTCGGCCTGCACTCGGGCGCCGCGCTGGCCACGGTGGTCGGCGTGCTGGTGGAGGTGCCGGTGATGCTGTCGCTGGTGGCGCTGATCAACCGCACGCGGCACTGGTTCGAGCCCCAGGCGATCTGAGCAGCAGCATCGCGCTGCACCAGCATCCTCACTACAATTTGAACGACCTGCCGGTGGCCGCCTGCCCCGGCGGCCCCTTTCGGTGATGACCGTCTGCTTCGGTCGCTGCGATCACCGTCCAACCAGGAGAACCCCATGCACGCACCGCGCACCCTGCTGGTGACCAGCTTGCTGTCACTGTCCCTCTGGGGTTGCTCCAGCATTTCCCTCGAACCCACCGAGCCGCCAGTGCGCGAGGTGAAGTCCATCGACGGCCAGTCTGAAGGCGAGGTCACGGGCACCGCCGCACCCGGCAGCCGGTTTGCCCAGCTCCGGATCGGCATGGAGGCCCAGTCGGTCCGAAAGCGCATCGGCGAGGCCGACGCGATGTACTCCCACGACACCGGCAAGCGCTGGATCCCGTTTTACCTCGGCAGCGATGCCCGCCGCATCATCACCCACTACAAAGGCGAAGGCTGCCTGACCTTCACCGGCGGCACCGTCTGGGGCGGTGGCAACAACCAGCTGATCCGCATCGACAACGACCCGTCGGGCCGCTGCTACCAGCCGTGAGCGCGACGCGCTGACCACGGCCGGTGCGGCTCCGGCCTGCCAGAATACGGCGCTGTGACTTCCTCCCCCACCCCGATCCAGCCACTGCCCGCGAGGCCGCTGGCGCTGACCTGCCACCCCGCCACGCCCTGCCCGCTCGACCTGCAGCTGAGCGTGTCGCTGGCAGCGGCGGGCTCCGAGACGGGCGCCGGCTGGCTGCTGCACTACCGCATCACGGGCGACACCGCGGGTCTGCTCATCCCGCCCCCCGACACGCCCGGACCGGCCGATGGCCTGTGGCAGCACACCTGCTTTGAGGCCTTCGTCGCACGCACTGGCGAGCCTGCCTACCAGGAGTTCAATTTTTCGCCGTCGGGGCATTGGGCGGCCTACCGCTTCAGCGCCGAACGGGTGCGTGATCTGCCCGCCGAAGCGGCCGCAGCGCCCTTCGCGCCCGAGCTGGTGTTCGTGGAACAACCGCAGTCCCTCGATCTGCAGATCTGGCTGCCGCGGCCGCCAGCCGCGGCCAGCACGCCCCTGGTCCTGGGTCTGAGCGCCGTCCTGGAGACCCGCGACGGCCAGCTCAGCTACTGGGCCCTGCGCCACCCCGCCGCACGCCCCGACTTTCACCACCGCGCCGGTTTCGCGCATGTGCTCGACCTGCCACCGTTTCCCACAGCCCCTCTCAACCCCGCCTGACACCCCGCATGAAATTCGGCATTGAACGTTTTCTGGAAGACCCCGCCCTGCGTGCCCCGCTGGCCGGCCGACGGATCGCCCTGCTGGCCCACCCCGCCTCGGTCACCCGCGGCCTCACCCATTCGCTCGACGCGCTCGCCGCCCTGCCCGACGTGAAACTCACGGCCGCCTTCGGCCCGCAGCACGGCCTGCGCGGCGACAAGCAGGACAACATGGTCGAGTCGCCCGACTACCTCGACCCGCGTCTCGGCATCCCGGTGTTCAGCCTTTACGGCGAAGTGCGCCGCCCGACCGACGCCATGATGGACACGTTCGATGTGCTGCTGGTCGATCTGCAGGACCTGGGTTGCCGCATCTACACCTTCATCACCACGCTGCGTTACGTGCTCGAAGCCGCCGCGCAACACGGCAAGGCCATCTGGGTGCTCGACCGCCCCAACCCCGCGGGCCGCCCGGTGGAAGGCCTGACATTGCGCCCCGGCTGGGAAAGCTTCGTCGGCGCCGGCCCCATGCCCATGCGCCACGGCATGACCATGGGCGAGCTCGGCCACTGGTTCATTGCCACGCTGGGCCTGACCGTCGAATACCGCGTGATCACCATGGCCGGCTGGGCGCCCGACGCAGCGCCCGGTTTCGGCTGGCCCACCGAACGCACCTGGGTCAACCCCAGCCCCAACGCCGCCAACCTCTGGATGGCGCGTGCCTACGCCGGCACCGTGATGCTCGAAGGCACGACGCTCAGCGAAGGCCGCGGCACCACGCGCCCGCTGGAGCTGTTCGGTGCACCCGGTATCGACGCGCGGCGTCTGATCGCCGACATGCGCCGCACCGCACCGCAGTGGCTCAAAGGCTGTGTGCTGCGCGAGTGTTTCTTCGAGCCCACCTTCCACAAACACGCCGGCCAGCTCTGCGCCGGCGTGCAGATCCACGTGGAAGACCCGACGCATTACGACCACGCCACCTTCCAGCCCTGGCGACTGCAGGCACTGGCCTTCAAAGCCCTGCGGCTGCAGGCGCCCGACTACCCGCTGTGGCGCGACTTCGCCTACGAGTACGAACACGATCGCCTGGCCATCGACCTGATCAACGGCGGGCCGGCGTTGCGCGAATGGGTGGACGATCCGAAGTCAAAGCCCGAAGACCTTGATGCGATCACCAAACCGGACGAAGCGGGCTGGATAGAGACCCGGACACCCCACCTGCTCTACTGAGCGACGAGGAACTGCCTACCAGAATGCGGCGGAACCGGCTGTGCCGGGCCGCTCGCATCGCCCCCTTGAGGGGGTCGCGCGAAGCGCGGCGGGGGGGCAGTTCACAGCCACTTCTGCATGAACTGCGCCGTGCCCATGGCCGGGTCCAGCTGGTAACCGGCGTAGCCGATGCGCTGGTAGAGCTTGACCGCGGGCGCATTGCCCGACAGCACCTCCAACGTCATCTTCACCGCCCCGCGTTCGCGGGCGATGATCTCGGCCGTCGCCAGCATCTGCTCGGCAATGCCGCGCCCGCGGTGGCTGGTCAGCACCGTCACGTCGTGCACATTGACCAGCGGCTTGCATGCGAACGTCGAAAACCCCTCGATGCAGTTGACCAGGCCCACCGGTGCATCACCGTCGAATGCCAGCACGCTGTAGGCCTGCGGCCGCGCCGCGAGTTCGCCGACCAGGTGGGCTTTGGCAAAGTCGCTCAGGCCATCACCGCCGCCCGCTGGATCGCTGGCGTAGGCATCGAGCAGGGTTACCAGCGCAGCCGCATGCACAGGATGGGCGTAGTCGGCGCGCAGCACGCTGATGCTGGATACACCGGGCGCGTTCATGCCGGCACCTGCGATTTCACCGCGTTCACCAGCCGCTCGGCGCAGGCTTGCACCTGCTGGGGATCGCGCGCCTCGACCATCACGCGAAGCAGCGGCTCGGTGCCGCTGGCGCGGATCAGCACACGCCCCGTGTCCCCCAGCTCGGCCTCGACCGCTTTCGTCTCATCGGCCAGCAGGGTGTTGGTTTTCCAGTCCTGCCCGGGCTGCAGTCGCACATTGATCAAGGTCTGCGGAAACAGGGTCACATCGGCCAGCAGCTGCGCCATGGTCTTGCCGCTGCCGGCGCAGGCCTGCAACACCTGCAGCGCCGACACCAGGCCGTCGCCGGTGGTGTGTTTGTCCAGCACCAGCAAGTGCCCCGAGCCTTCACCGCCGAGGATCCAGCCGTGGCGCTCCAGCTCTTCGAGCACGTACCGGTCGCCCACCTTGGCGCGCACGAACCTGACCCCGCGTTTACGGAACGCCACCTCGACCGCCATGTTGGTCATCAGCGTGCCCACCACGCCGGGCACGTCCACGTCGCGCGCGATGCGGTCGGCCGCGATCAGGTACAGCAGCTCGTCGCCGTTGTACAGGCGCCCGCTGGCGTCCACCAGTTGCAGCCGGTCCGCATCGCCGTCGAGGGCCACGCCATAGTGGGCTCCGCTCACCCGCACGGCATCGACCAGTGCCTGCGGATGGGTCGCACCCACTTCGTGGTTGATGTTCAGCCCGTCAGGGGCGCAGCCGATGCGCACCACCTCGGCGCCCAACTCGTGGAACACCGCGGGCGCGATCTGGTAGGCCGCGCCGTGGGCGGCATCAACCACAATCTTCAGGCCCTTGAGCGTGAGGTCGTTGGAGAAGGTGCTCTTGCAGAACTCGATGTAGCGGCCCGCCGCGTCGTCCATGCGTCGCGCCTTGCCCAGGTTGCGCGAGTCGGCCCAGACCGGGTCCTTGTCCAGCTCGGCCTCGACGGCGTGCTCCCAGTCGTCCGGGAGCTTGTTGCCCTGCGCGCTGAAGAATTTGATGCCGTTGTCATCGAACGGGTTGTGGCTCGCCGAGATCACCACACCCAGGCTCGCGCGCTGTGCGCGGGTCAGGTAGGCCACGGCCGGTGTCGGCACAGGACCGAGCAAGACCACGTCCACCCCGGCGGAGTTGAAGCCGGACTCCAGCGCGCTTTCCAGCATGTAGCCCGAGATGCGCGTGTCCTTGCCGATCAGCACCGTGGGGTGCGCCTCGTCGCGCTTGAGCACGCGGCCCACGGCGTGGGCCAGCTTGAGAACAAAATCGGGCGTGATCGGGGCCTGGCCGACGGTGCCGCGGATGCCGTCGGTGCCAAAGTATTTACGGGTCATGGGTTCGATTTTAGGGGGCCGCACGGGACGGCCCTGTATGAGCTGCATCGCCCATGAAATCAGCCGCGCGACAGCACAGGCGCTTCCATCGGCTGCGACAGCGCCGCGTGGTACCGGGCACCTGGGTCTTCGCGGGAAACCACCGCATCGCCGGACTGACCACGGTCCAGCGCCGCCGCTTCGCTCCAGTGACTCTGCTCACTGCGACCCAAGGCCACGTTGACATCAAACTCCCGCAGGGGCGGGTAGGCCTGCCGCATGGCAATGGTGTTGCCGTCCTTGCTCAGGTAATAGGACTGAACATCCCCTTGACCCGCGTGTCGTGTGTGTTCTTTGGCCGCTGCGGCGGCCAAAGTGTTGACCTGAGCGTCGTTCATGCCCAGCTGTCCCAGTCGCGCCCCCAACTGCGCCTTGAACTGCCGGGCCGCCTCGCGTTGAGCCGGGGAACCGGTTTCGTTGTCGCTGATGAGGTGCTGCAGAAACGAGCGATCTGGCGGTGGATTCGATTTCTCGGCATTCAGCGGGCTAACCGGGACCGGATCAACCAGTTGCTGGATGTCCAGCTTGTTGCGCGCCGGCTGGAGCCGACCTTCGAAGTGGTTCTCGATAGCGCCGTTGTGCTCGGGCGAAACCACAGTGCCATCGTGTGTGGTCACCATCAGGGCGATGGATGTTGAAGCCCGCATGCTTCAGTGCACCCCACGTGAAATCGACGCAGCTGTTGGTCGCGCCGTTGTACTCGCCACGAAAGTAGCGCCAGTCCTCCTCAATGGCAGCATCACCGAACTGCTTGAGCTTGGCGTACTGCTCGGCAGTGATCTCCATCGTACGGGAGTAGTGGGGACTTTGATACGCCTCGGTATCCGTGTCATAGCCCTTTCCCGGACCGCTCGAAGCGCCATGCTCCTTGGGCGCAAAGCCATAACTGTTCTTGACCTCGCCGTCGGACACCTGGTCCAGCGGCATGGGGATTTTCAACGGCGCCCGCAGCACGTCCCCTGTCGCGGCCTCTGCGCCACTCGCAACCGCTTGGCTGGGTGTTCCACACCCGAGCAGATTCCATGTGAGCATGCCCATCAAGAGCGCCTTCAGCCAGTGGTGTGTTGGCGTCGTTTTCATGCGTTTGTCCTCTCCTAGTCGCTCTTGCCAGTGGTCTTGTCAAACTTCCACTTCTCGAAGCGCACCGTCGCACCCGTCGGCCGCGCACCACGCTCTTCGTCCAGGCCGTTGAACACAATGCTGTTGACCTTGACCCGGATCGCCGTGTTGCGACCCCAGCGCTTCTCGGGGCTGTTGTTCGTCCCGTCGAACTGCTTTACAAACAGGCCTTTGACCTGATCGTTCGACATCGCTGCCACATACTCCCAGTCGTGCTCATTGATGGTGTCGTAGTCGTACCCCTCGCGGGCTTGTACAAACCGCGCCACATGGCTGCGGTTCAGCGCCTCGCTCGCGTAAATGCCCGTCGCGGCCACGTTGTCGCGCAGCGGCGAAATCGTGCTCGTGCTGCGCTTCAAGTCCACCGTCACCAGATACGGCACCTTCTCCTTGAGCGGCAGCATGTAGGCAATGCCACCCGCCATGAGGACCGTCAACGCCATCGAACCCATCGCCACGATCCATGCCCGGCGCTCGCTGCGCTTGACCATGGAAATCACGTTCGACTCGAAGTCCATCGACTTCTTGAGAATCACCTGCGAAGCCTCTGAGAGCTCCCGCTTGAACAATGCCATATCAGCCCTGAAAACCTTGTTGATCCATACCCGCCTTACCTGACTCCGACGGCCCGCTCAGGGCATCCGGGTCACCAGCAGCGACTTGTTGGCCGATACCTGGATACGCAGCTTCTGGGCCGCGTAGCTGCGACGCACCGTGTTGAGCGCACGCTGCAGGTTGTTGTCCTTGATGGAGGCCAGGCCACTCACCAGCGTCAGGTCGCTCGGGTACTGCCAGTCCAGCGCACCGCCGTGCTCCTTGGCCCAGCGCTCCAGCATGTTGCGCAACGTCGCGTCGGTCGGCAGCATCTGGAATTTGATGAGCTCCGCCTCTTCTTTGAGCGGGATTTCCTGCGGCTCCGAATCGAGCGTGTTGACGGGCTTCCAGTTGTCGGCGATGTCGATGGCCTTGGGCACCGCACACGCCTGGAGGAGGCCCAGCACGAGCACGCCTGCCGCCGCGCAAGCCATTCGATCCCTGGTTTTCATTGTTTTCGTCTTGGTCATGTTGTATTCACGGATTTAAAAACGCCTTTTCCCGACATCAAGGGATTCCTGAAATGCCGTATTACCCGTAGGGCAGCGGCGGACGCGCGGGCTGCGCTTCGTTTCTGGCCACGGGCACCTTGTCTGCGCCGTGGACGCCTGTGTCTGATTCGGATACACGAAGATCGCCACCACGGCCCGCACTGCCTGCAAGTGCAGCATCGTTGCCAGGCGCTGTGTACACACCCCGCTTTTCGTCCAAGGTCATGTCTTGCGCATGGCGGCCCGCAGGGCTTCCTGTTGGCGGGTTGCCCATCGACTCGTTGCGACGCAGCTCGCCCGACTGCTCCATCGCATACTGGTTTTGGCGAGCAGACCGAAAGCCAGTGGACCCACTGTCATTGGCCAACAACCCTCTCGATCCAGACAAATTCTGAGACCCCGTGGACCCATCGCCAGGGGAGCCCGCCTCCGAGTTGAGGCGCGCAATGGCCGTTTGTGCGCTGTAAACGCCCCCATTGCTGGAGCCGCTGTATCCCGATTGGATCAGCGACTGGGAACCACCGATCAGACCCGGCGCTTGATTGGGCTGTCCCCCAGCAATACCTGCTTGTCCGCCGGCCCCGCTGTTTTGCGGCTGGGTTTGTGCCAATGCGGCAACGCCGGTTCCAGCACCCAGCCCCTTGGCGGCACCCAAACTGCCCGCCACAGCGCCAGCGCCTGCAAACCCGAACGCCCCGGCGGCAAAGCCGGCGCCTGCGCCGAAAAATTGCATGATGGTGTGGGGAATTGCCATGATGATGGCCGACATCAATGTTCCCAGAGCCGCCAATCGCAACGAGCTGCCTGAAATATCGAACAAGCCGGTTCCGCTCAAGATGCCGCCGTAATAAGCAATGACCACCGCCCCCCCGTAAATGGCGGTTGCTTTCAACACCAACGCACCAATCAGGGTCAACGTTGCCATCGAGAACAAGGCACCAAGAATGAATTTGGCCCAAGACCAAAACAGTGCCGTGGTTTGCTGAAACAGCAGGAAGAAGATGAACAGCGGCGCCAACATGATGGCCAAAGTGACCGACAGTTCGGTCAACATCAACAACACCGCCACCAGCATCGCCGGACCGCTTTGCCCGATCAAGCCGACGGTCGTTGTGATGGCATTCGGATCCTTCCCGTTGTCAACGACCTTCATCGACTCGGTGATCGAATTGAGCAGCGAGGTGATGCCCAGATTCAGGTCCACGAGCGTCGTGATGTCGGTACCGTTGGCCACGGCTTGTGAGATCAGGTTTTTGAAATCACCCACCCAATCCACAATCACCGGCGAATTGGCGGCGACAAGGCCCACCAGCGACAAGATCAAGACCATCTTGCCCGTCTGTATGAACAAGGGCACGATGGGGTTTCGATTCGCACCCGTGATGATCTGAAACCCCTGATAAGAGACCCAGATGGTCATGATCACGGTTGACATCACCCCCAGCGCCATCGCGAGCTTTTGTGCGACCAGCTCCCTGTACGGACCCTGGATGATGTCGTCCATGATGTATTCACGCACGGAGCAATAGAAAAACGCATCATTGAGCACCGTCAACAAATCCGCCCCAGCCCCTGCCCCTGTGATGCCGCCCAGCCCAAACGTGGCTCCGGCAGCCAACACCCCCGCAGCGGAACAAGCAGGCATCAGAAACCTCCAGAAAATAACAATGTCACTGTCACGGTCGTTTGCTCGGACAACATCAAGAAGGAGGCATGACAAAAGGCACCGAGGGCTTGCGCAGCACTCCTTTGCCCGCATCGAACCGACCTGTGTCGCGCTCCCGTTTGGCCTCGACCATCTGCATTTCGTAGGTCTTTTCACGCTGCTTGTAGCCGTCCATCAAAACCTGCAATTGCATCGCGTCGGTCTGCAACAGCGATTGTTGTGCCTGGAGCTCGAAGTGGTAGCGCTGCATCTGGCCTGATTTGTCTTTGACACCACGCGACGCATTCACCAAGCTGACGATCTGCTCACGCCGCTTGTTCAGCACCTTGAGCATGTCCTGGCTTTGTTTGAGCGTTTGCAAACGCAAATTTCTCAAGCCCGCACAGGCGTTGTAGTGCTTGAGAAATTTTGGATCGTTGGAGCCGCAATCCTGCTCGGTGCCAATGTACTTGTCTGAATTGTCTACCGTGATGGTTTCAAATTTGGTGTCCAAGCCTTTTAAGATGGCCTGGTTGGAACCGTTGCCAAGAGTGATGTCTTGGCCGGAAGACGAGCTGGAGATGGTGCTTTTAAAATCACCATTAATTTTGTCATGGCCATTCTCCAGTTTCAAGACTTCATTTACTTTATACAACTCTTTGTATACAGCTTCGTCGTATACGGCCCATTGAGCCATTGAGAATCCTGGAGCCAAAAAAACAAAAAGCACCATCAATTTTTTCATTACTACCATCCTCCAAAGGCAGATCAACCAAACTTCAAGTGAAGTCTTTTCGTAGGGTTGCGACTGGGGAAGTTAATCTGTCCCAACGCACATAGGTTGTCGTTTGAGTCACATCCCCGATTCCGACATGTAGTTGCTGACCATTTCCATCGCTCCAAAACAACCCACCAACACCAGTTGAGACAGTGCTGATTTCACTGGGTTCACGTCCAATAACGCGGGTAACTTGAGCAACACTCATCCCCTCAACCACCCTGTCGTACGCCGCCCGAAGGTCAATGCCTTCAGAATCGTCACCACCGCCCCCCCCGCCACAAGCCGTCAACGCCAAAGCAGCCGTGCCGCCCAACGCCAACCGCTCCAGCACCCGTCGGCGGTTCAACAAAATGAAGGAATCTTGGGAAATGTGTGTCATGGTTTTTTTCCTGCCTTAGGGTTCGCGCGGAGCGCAACATTGATGAATGGCCAAGCACGGAGCACGGTATGTGCTTCGTCTGTGCTTACCTCGCCTGGAAACCGGACAAGCATAGTCAATATTTGAATCCAAAAGACTTATCAACTGTCAGATCTGACAATGGATTGTTCTCAGTTTGTAAGCTCATTCCATAGAATATTAGGTACAGAGCACTAAGCCGATTGGCGTGCGCTGCGGTCTGGCGGTGCAGCCGACGCACACACTCGGTGATGCTTGTTCCGCAGCCGCTCACCCAGCGCCGCCTGGCGCCTCAGAACCAGGAAGTCGGATTGCCCAAGCCATGCCATTCGCCGCCGGCTCTTTCACAGTTCTTCTTGGACTTGCGCCATTCAGACAACGGTTGCGGTGTGTAGTGGTAGTGGTTGCTCAAGCTTCCCTTGCCACTTCGGGCATCTGTGCAAACACCCAGCGCCTTGGGTGGGCACCTGGGCACCAGGGCCGAATCGACCTTCATGGGGGTCATTTGAACCAGGCAGGCGTTTTGAAGCTCCGAAGCACTTTCACCCTCCGATGCAGCGCTTTCCCAGCAACTCAGCAAGGGCAACGATGGACGGGTGATGTCCATGTTGCCTTTTTGCAAACAGGAAACCTGCGGCACGGCGGCTTGGCCGGGCTGGGGCATTTTGAGCTCAACGCCTTCGGGCAGCTCCGTCAGCTCTGGCGGCTCCGGGACTTCGGGCATTTGCCCCGGTTGGGGGGTGCTGGACGGGTCCGGCAGGCCGGTAAAGCCGTCTGGACTTGCCAACACCAGCACCAAACAGGCGAACAAAGGTGCCCATTGACGGACAGAACAAGAGAAACGCATAGACCCTCCCTGGGTAGCTTCTGAAATCTATTTTTTGGCGATCTGGAAATACGTCTGAACCCCAATACGTCGCCGACGAAGGGGCTATGCCTGATCACTCCTCCATGAGGTGCTGGCATTTCTCCAGCCCGTCTGGGCTGCCGGGTGATCCTTTGGTGTCAAAAGGCATCTTCCCGGGGCTTTTCCAGGTGCCGGGCTTGAGGCCATGGGGGCAAACCTTTTCATACGTGCTGGTCCACTCGGGGTTGAAGCAATAGTTGCTGACGATCTTCCAGGTGCCTGCGATCGGGTTGACACCCACCCAGCAATGGGGGGGGTATCCGTAGGCGCAAAAGGAAAACACGTCCTGTCCAGCAGGCAGGTCGTTGTTGAAGTAGGCGTTGCCCGTGCTCGTTCCGGCCGGCGCCAGCCCCCCGCACTTGGACTGCCCCGCAGCGGCAAAGGCCGATGACCCTGCCATCAACAACGCCAAACTCAGTATCCACAACCTTGTTTTCCTCATTCAAGACTCCCTGTATGTCCCGCGTTCAGACTTCGTAACGAACCGACTCCGTCGGCGCGTGCCGCAAGAATTCATTGCTGGAGACCATGGCTGCCTTGCGGTGGGTTCGCAAACCTTTGCGCCGTGCGTGGAACTCTGGCAACCAGGTGTCGGGTTGGTTGGGTGTCGGGTGCTCACTCAGCAGTTCGCTGAGAATTTCCACGTTGTCGCTCGAACCGGACAGCACCGCCAACTCATCGTCCATGCCATTCAGATTGAGCTGGCACAACACGGCGTTGTGGCCTTGTTTGACCAGGAAGCAGCGGCTGCGCTCGTCCAGCCCAACCACCAGCTCAAACTCAGCCTGCGTCAGTTTGAGACCTTCGAGGTAGTCCTTGGCGTCTGCATTGGGGTTGGGCAGAAGAATGAGCGTCGCGGTCTGCTCGATCAATGCGGCGGAGATGTCGCTGTTCAGGGCATCTTGCGGACTCTGAGTTGCAAAGATGCCCAGGCCGTTCTGCTTGCGGATGGTCTTCTGCTTGTTCTTGGCAAAGTCTTTCAACCCGCCCTTGCCTTCCAGCACTTTCCAGAACTCGTCCATCACGTAGATGAACGGCCGACCATCGATCAGGCTCTCCATGCGGTGGAGCAGATACTGGATGATGGGTTCGCGGGTTTTGCTGTCTTCGATGATCTCGGTGTAGTCAAAACCAATGATGTTGGAACCCGCGAAATCGATGTTGTCCCTGGGGTTGTCAAACACCCAGGCCGCCGGGCCCCCTTTGCACCAGACCGAGATGCATTCGAAGAGACTGTTTTCTCCCATGTTGGGCAGGCTCTTCTGCAGATTGGTCATGGTGCGCAAGTGCGGCGGCGTATCGAGAATGGCACGCACGGCGCGGATCAGGTCTTCCTGCTCGGACGGTGAATACTTGTCCTTTCCACACAGGGTCTGCACCAGTTCAACCAGGAACTGTTCGTTCTCTGGCGTGTTCTCGCATTGCAGGGGGTTGAACCCGGTTGGGCGCCCTTTTTCGAGTGTGAAGTAGCGGCCTCCGCAAGCCCGGATAAAGATCTCCGCGCCACGATCTTTGTCAAAAAAGAAAATCGTGGGCTCTGGCTGGATTTTCTGCACCTGCGCGAGCAGGAAATTGATTAGCGCGGTCTTGCCGGTGCCCGACTTGCCAATGACCATGGTGTTTGCAATGGCCTTTTCGCCGAGAGAATATTCGTGGTGCTTGGTGGCGTGAAAATTGAAATGGTAGGCCTGATTGTTCAGCGTTTGCAAAATGCTGACGGATGGGCCCCAGGGGTTGAAATGGGGTTTGCCGGTGGCAAAGTTGTGCAATGGGCACAAACCCAGGAAATTGAGCGAACTCAAGTTGGCAATTCTCGGCCGGAAGCGCCAATTACAGGGAAGCTGGGCATAAAAAGCAGCGGGAATCGCCACATCTTCCTTTACTGTCACGAAGCTCGCGCCCGACAACTGAGCCCGCGCTTGAGAAATGTTGTTGTACAACTCCTCTTGGCCCGATGCAAAGACAGCCATATTGAAATGGTATTGCCCCAGAACAAAGTTCCCGGAAGCCAGTTGATCCATCGCATAATCCAGCTCCACGATCTGGCTCACCGCTTTGTCTTCAGAAGACAACATGGCACCCTTGGTCCGCTCCAGCGCCTTCATGGAGCCGTAACGACTCATTGGGGTAAAGGAGTGCGTGACGATGTACTCAAACTCCAGGTACTTCAAGCCATTCAGAATGCCTGGCCAAGAGCTGTCTGCATATTCCTTGATATTGAGAATTGCGCCGTAGTAGTTTTCACCGTTGGCCGTGCGAATCGCAAAATCACCACTGCCGGTTGAGAACATGTGTTTGCTCGTGGGCAAGTAGTCGTAGATCGGAGCTGGCAACACCGGTACCGGCTCATCTACGTGGTTGACCAGATATCCGAAAAATTCCAGATTTTCGGAGAACACCTGTTTGTGGACACTTTCGTACAAGCCCAGTCGGTACGGTGAATAGTCCTGCAGCAGAGCCTCAACATTGCCCACCAGTTCGTATATCTTTTCGAGATAGGCCTTCTCTTCGCGGCGAAGTACTTCCACATCTCTTGAAATGGCCGCAAAACGCTTTCCACTGACCACCGGACGATAGATCATCGTCAGATACAGCTCGTTCTGCATCAGGCGCTTGCTGGACAGGCGCTCCATGTAGCTCTCGTGAAGCGCCTGGCTGAACCGGTGCGGGTAACTGGCATCGGTCTTGATCGGCCGGCGCCGACGCACGTCGTGTGCCCAGAAAGCGATGTTCTCAAAGTCCGGCGCGCGGAGACTTTGCAGCAGACTGTTGAACGTCTTGTGACGGTGCTCCAGCTCCCAGTCCTCCCGGCCCACGAACGGAAACCCGCTCAGGAGCCAGGTGATCATGTAGTCCCCCTCTCGCGACTTCACCACGTGGGTATCCACATGGGTGCTGAAAGGGATGAAATTGCTGTAGTCGGCGTCGGGAGAAAACATATCTGGATTAGAGTCAGCTACCAATGAATTGGATCACGATTGCCATAGCAATTCAAACTTCATAACCACGCACTTTGCTTGCATTCCTAGCATACTTTGATGGTCCGAATACCCAGGCACCAATATTTTCCTGTTGATTTTTTGGAGAAAACCTAAAAGCCAGATTCAACCCGATCAGGCGAAAAATCATTTCATCCTTTTTCGTCATGAAACGCATGATGAAAATACTGATGGGAATCAACAACAAAAGATACAATGAAAAATACATAGACAATAAAAGCGGTAACCCTGCACCCACGAGAAATGGCACATACGGAACACCCAAAATCATCGCAGGGCGGGTGCACCCCCGGAACAAGACATCTTTTTTCAAATCAAATCCAATAAGTACTTGCTCAAGGAATATGCAACCAAAAATCAGCAAGCAGTTGCACCACCAGTCCACCCCGCGGTAAACCAACCGGCGATAGCTGCCGCTCCACCGATCAAAAGGCCGCCAATAAGGACGGGGGCAACATCGGAAAGTCGTTTGTGAGCGAACGCAATTTGATACCCGGCAAACACAATCGCAACGGTAACCACCAACACCGAAACGGCCTTCAACAAGGTTTCAAAGTTTTGAAAAAACAGCACCACGTTGTCACAAGCCCCCTTAAAGCCACCGGTGCCACCCGGAGCCGCCTGTGCATACACATCAGCGGAAAGCATCATCACCACGAAAAAAAACACCAGCGAAAGCACTGTTTTGCTTTCGATTTCCTGTTGGTTAAATTTCCAATTCACGGTTTACTCCTGATTAAAAAACGAAAGACTTGTCTGAAGATGATGGTTTGCTCTGCAACCCGGGACTGACGTCACCGACCCGTGAGGGACCGTCAACAGCGTTTTCAGGTTTCCCTGAAGACTCGGAGGCGTGCAACAAGCTGCCGCCTTTTCGGGGGGCCACGGCGTTGGTTGCACTGAATTTTTGAGGCTTGCTTGTGCCACCTGCTCCAGGTGCCAAAGGGACATTCAAATCGGGCAATGGAAGTTGTTCTGCGGGCAAGCTCGCACTGGCGGACGGCAGCAATCGCGTTTGGTAGGGATCGCCATTGACGCCCACCAATTGGGTCGGGATGTTGTTCAGGCCGCCCGATGACGGCTTTGTCGCGCCCACCATGACGGCGCCCGGTCCAGGGACGGGTATGGCAGGACGGCTTTCTGCTGTTTCGATGCCGGTGCCGCTGGTTGGCAATCGCTGCGAGGGCGCCTGGGCGTTGGCCAGCGCCGCCGCCGTCACGGACAACGGCGTCGAAGGCTGGTATTTGCGGATGTTGTACGGCTCTGGATAAACAGTGGCCTGCCCGGAGACTGCTGCGGTTGCCGCACTTGCGCTGCCCAGGGGCACGTTGTCGTCCCGGGCTGGTTTTCGCGGGTTGTTGCTGTAGGGAATGATCCTGACCGGTTCGGCTTGTGCCACAAGGGCAAACTGAACCTTGCGCATGGACGCAAAGATCTTCTGTACGTAGCCGTGTTCAAACCCGGTAGCGAAGTTGCCTGAGTAGTAGCAGCTGAACGCCTTGCCCCAGTCCTGGGCGCGGTCATAGCACTCGCGGAGAATGCGGGAACCCGCCTTGAGGTTCGAGCAAACATCGAACGCTTCAGCGTAGGTATTCAAGCCGTATTTCGCCAGGTTGTAGCGATTGACCTGAGCAATACCGACCGAGAAGTTGTAGCCTTCTTCTTTCAGCTGCCGAACCGCCGCCAGTGCCTCTACAAGGCTTTTGGGCTGACTGGCAAGATACCCACCCACGACGCCGATGGCGAAAGGATTGCGTGACGACTCCACGTGGACCACGTGCAGCATCACTTCATGGGGTACCGACAGATCGGGGCAATCCAGCATGGGAACCAGCAACGGCAACGCACCGCGCCCTGAATCAGCGCACTGCCGCGCAGGTGTCGGCAATGATGACCAGAGCGAACGCCGGGGTGCGGCCGTTTCCTCCTGAAATCAGTTTTATTGCTGGTTATTGTAACTTGTGTATTATATAAATCCGATCAACAAGCAAATTTCAAACACTTTAGTTGTATCATATTGTAAACTACAACTTGAGGATGATTCAGAAAAGCGGTGCTTTTGAGGCCTGCATGGCGGCCCACACCGCCAACACATCGCCGGTTTCCCGCACATCGTGTACTCGAACCACACGTCCTCCCCTGTCCACGGCCAACAAGGCCGCCGCCACGCTGGCCGACACGCGCTCGGCAGGCACTTCGCGCCCGGTCACCGCACCCAGCGAGGACTTGCGCGACCAGCCGGCCAGCAGGGGGTAGCCCTCGACGAGCAACTCCTGCTGGCGTGCGAGCAGGCTGAAGTTTTGCTCGACAGTCTTGCCGAATCCGATGCCGGGATCGAGAACGATGCGCTCGGCAGCCACATTCAGGGTGCGAAGTGCATCCACACGTTGCCGCAGGAAGGCCACCACCAGCGGCACCACGTCCCCCTGCATGGGCGCGACCTGCATGGTCTGCGGATCGCGGTGCATGTGCATCAGGCACACGCCACAGCGCGGGTGCGATGCGACCACCTTCAAAGCATCGCCCTGACGCAGCGCCCAGATGTCGTTGATGATGTCGGCCCCTTCGTCCAGAACTGCCCGCATGACCTCGGGTTTGTAGGTGTCCACGGACAATGGCACTCCAAGCTTCGCAGCTTCGCGAACCACGGGCAACACGCGCGCCAGTTCCTCATCCAGTGGCACCGCCGGGCTGCCCGGTCGGGTGGATTCGCCACCGATGTCGAGGATGTGCGCCCCATCTTTCAGCAACTGCTCGCAGTGCGCCAGCGCGGCTCGCGTGCCGGCATGTTGGCCGCCGTCTGAAAAGGAGTCAGGCGTGACGTTGACGATGCCCATGATCTTGGGCTGGGTCAGGTCGATGTCGAAACGGGAAGTTTGCCAGTGCATGAATGGGACCCGGAAAAAGCAACGGGGCCAGAGGCCCCGTTAGGTGAATGCAGGTGACGACCTGCGATATCAGGCCGCTGTTGGCGCCGGATCGGTGTTCACAGCGGGTGTTCCACCACTGCCACCACCACCCCCCACCGAGGGATTGCGCGGCGTCCAGTCCTTGGGTGGACGGGGCGGCTTGCCGGCCATGATGTCGTCGAGTTGGTCGGCGTCGATGGTCTCCCACTCGAGCAGGGCCTTGGCCATGGCGTGCATCTTGTCGCTGTTTTCTTCGATCAGGTCACGCGCCAGTTTGTATTGCTGGTCGATGATGCGGCGCACCTCAGCGTCCACCTTCTGCATCGTCGACTCGCTCATGTTGGTCGTTTTGGTCACCGAGCGACCCAGAAACACCTCGCCTTCATTTTCGGCATACACCATGGGACCCAGCGCATCGGTCATGCCATAGCGCATCACCATGTCGCGCGCGATCGTGGTGGCGCGCTCGAAGTCGTTGGAAGCGCCGGTCGTCATCTGGTGCATGAACACCTCTTCGGCGATGCGGCCACCAAAGAGCATGCTGATCTGGTTCAGCATGTAGTCCTTGTCGTAGCTGTAGCGGTCCTGTGCCGGCAGGCTCATGGTCACACCCAGAGCGCGGCCGCGCGGGATGATGGTGACCTTGTGCACCGGGTCGCACTTGGGCAGCAGCTTGCCGATCAGCGCGTGGCCCGACTCGTGGTAGGCCGTGTTGCGACGCTCTTCCTCGGGCATCACCATGCTCTTGCGCTCAGGGCCCATGAAGATCTTGTCCTTGGCCTTCTCGAAGTCCTGCATCTCGACCACGCGGGCATTGCGGCGTGCGGCCATCAGGGCGGCTTCGTTGCACAGGTTGGCCAGGTCGGCACCGCTCATGCCAGGCGTGCCCCGTGCGATGACGCTCGGATTCACGTCTGTACCCAAAGGCACCTTGCGCATGTGCACGTGAAGGATCTGTTCGCGGCCGCGGATATCGGGCAGCGTGACATACACCTGACGGTCAAAACGGCCCGGGCGCAGCAAGGCAGCGTCCAGGATGTCGGGGCGGTTCGTGGCAGCCACCACGATCACACCCAGGTTGGTCTCGAAACCATCCATCTCGACCAGCATCTGGTTCAGGGTCTGCTCGCGCTCGTCGTTACCACCGCCCAAGCCGGCGCCACGCTGGCGGCCGACCGCGTCGATTTCGTCGATGAAGATGATGCAGGGAGCGTTCTTCTTGGCGTTTTCGAACATGTCGCGCACGCGGGCCGCGCCCACGCCGACAAACATTTCCACGAAGTCGGAACCCGAGATGCTGAAGAACGGCACCTTGGCTTCGCCTGCAATGCCCTTGGCCAGCAGCGTCTTGCCAGTGCCCGGAGGGCCGACCAGCAACAGGCCGCGCGGAATGCGTCCACCCAGTTTCTGGAACTTGGCAGGGTCCTTCAGGAAGTCCACGACTTCCTTCACCTCTTCCTTGGCCTCGTCGCAGCCAGCGACATCGGCAAAGGTCACGGTGTTGTTGTTCTCGTCCAGCATGCGGGCCTTGCTTTTGCCGAAGCTGAATGCCCCGCCTTTGCCGCCACCCTGCATCTGCCGCATGAAGTAGATCCACACGCCGATCAGCAGCAGCATCGGGCCCCAGCTGACCAGCAAGGTCATGAGCAGCGAGCCTTCTTCGCGCGGACGCACGTCGAATTTCACGTTGTTGTTGATCAGGTCGCCCACCAGTCCGCGGTCCAGATAGGTCGCGGTGGTGCGGATGCGACGGTCGTCCTGGGTAACGGCCACGATCTCCGTGCCGCCCTGACCTTCCTGGATGGTGGCGCTCTTGATGCGCTGGGCCTTGACCTCATCGAGGAACTCGGAGTACCCCATGTAGCCGGCGCTCGCGGTCGCGCGACCGTCGAACTGCTTGAAGACGGTGAAAAGCACCATGGCGATAACCATCCACACGGCGATTTTCGAGAACCACTGGTTGTTCAAGTGCAGCTCCTGGCTAGAACATTGTCGTAAATACGCATATTGAGCCCATTTTAGGACTTTCAAGAAGACCTGCCATTGACAAATGACTTGGTCATGTCAATCGCATGGTTGGATTTTTTGTATCCGCGCGGTGTCTTCAGGTGCGCACCTGAGGTTTCAGACCCAGACCCACCAGAAAGGTTTCAGAAGATTTGTCGCGGGAAGCTTTGGGCTTGATGGCCTTCACCACGCGAAAGGTCTGGCGAAACAGGGCGACTGTGGGGTCGTAGGCCCCGCCATGGAAGAGTTTGACCACCAGCGCGCCGTCGGGTTTGAGGTGATGCACGCTGAAATCCACCGCCAGTTCGATCAGGTCGGTGATGCGCGCGGCATCGGACAATCCGATGCCCGACAGATTGGGCGCCATGTCGGAAACCACCACATCCACAGCCTCCACGCCCCGGTCGATCAAGGCCTGCTCCAGCGACGCCAGCACCTCGGGTTCGCGGAAGTCGCCCAGGATGAAATGAACGCCTTCCACCGCATCCATGGGCAACATGTCGAGCGCGATGATCTGACCATGGAGTTCGCCCACCGCTGCACCCTGCGGGCTCAGGCGGCGCCGCACGTACTGGCTCCAGGCGCCTGGCGCCGAGCCCAGGTCGACCACGCAGTGGCCGGGGTGGATCAGGCTCAGGGTTTCGTCAATTTCCTTGAGCTTGTAGGCGGCCCGCGCGCGGTAGCCGTCTCTTTTCGCCAGCTTCACATAAGGATCGTTGACGTGCTGGTTGAGCCAGGCCTTGTTGACCTTCTTGCTCTGGGTCTTGACTTTCATGCCCATAAAGGTCTTTTCAGTTCTGTGTAAACGATAATTGTCCCATGCCCCAGATCACACTCACTCCCGCCCAGCGCAAAGTCCACCGCGCTGATGCCCACCACCTCGATCCCGTCGTCCTCGTTGGCGGCGATGGACTGAGCCCGTCCGTCAAGAAAGAAATCGACAACGCCCTGAAGGCCCACGGCCTGATCAAGGTGCGCGTGTTCAGCGACGACCGTGCCGCGCGAGAGCTCATGCTCAAGACGCTGGCCGACGAACTCGACGCCGCACCGATCCAGCACATCGGCAAACTGCTGGTGCTGTGGCGCCCGATGCCCGAGAAAGAAAAAACGACGGACGAAGAGCGCATGCCGGGACCGCGCGACGTCAAGGTGCTCAAGTTCAGCAAACGGGGCGGTCAGCGTCCCGAAGTCAAGGTGGTGCGCGTCCTGGGCAACCAGCGCCTCACACCCGGCGGCCAGGTCAAGCGCGCCAAGGTCATGAAAAAGAGCATCAAGAAGAGCGCCCAGTGAGCCGATGCCCGGCCACCAGCGGCTTGAACTTCCCTTGTCGCGCACCATCTGAGACCGCATGAACCTTCAAACTGCGCCCGGCGCCACCCTGCCCCTGCTGGATTTCTCCGATTTGCCGCGTTTTGACGCCATCGCGCCGGACCAGGTGGCTCCGGCGCTGGACGTCTTGCTGACCGACGCCAACCGCGCGCTGGAGCAGGTCACGGCAGACACGTTCCCGGCTGAATGGGCAGCCATCGCCGGCACGCTGGACGTGGCCACCGAGCGCCTTTCGCGCGCCTGGGGCGCCGTCAGCCACCTCAACAGCGTGGCCGACACGCCCGAGTTGCGCGCCGCCTACAACGACGCCCTGCCCAAGGTCACCGAATTCTGGACCCGGCTCGGCTCGGACGAACGCCTCTACGCCAAGTACAAGGCCATGGACCAGGCCAGCCTGAACACCGAGCAGGCCCAGGCGCACAAGAACGCCATGCGCAGCTTTGTGCTCGGCGGCGCGGAACTGCAGGGCGAGGCGAAGGCCCGTTTTGCCTGGTTGCAGGAGCGTCAGGCCGAGCTGGGGCAAAAATTCAGCGAAAACGCACTGGACGCGACCGACGCGTTTTCACTGATCGTCTCCACCGAAGAGCTGGCGGGTGTTCCGGCCGACGTGTTGCAGGCCACGGCCGCTGCAGCCCAGGCAGAAGGCCAGACGGGTCACAAGCTGACCCTCAAGATGCCTTGTTATTTGCCGGTCATGCAGTTCGCCCACAGCAGCGCGCTGCGCGAACAGCTCTACCGGGCCTACGTCACGCGGGCCAGCGACCAGGCAGCCGCGGAGGCGCTCAAGTTCGACAACACCGCCATCATGGCCGAACTGCTGGCCCTGCGCCATGAAGAAGCGCAGTTGCTGGGCTACCGGCATTTTGGCGACGTGTCGCTGGTGCCCAAGATGGCCGAATCACCCGAACAGGTGATCCAGTTCCTGCGCGATCTGGCGGGCAAGGCGCGCCCGTATGCCGACAAAGACCTGGCGGACCTGCGTGAATTTGCCGCCAGCGAACTCGGCCTGACCGACCCGCAGGCCTGGGACTGGCCCTACATCGGCGAAAAGCTCAAGGAGGCGCGCTACGCCTTCAGTGAGCAGGAAGTCAAACCCTATTTCACCGCGCCCAAGGTGCTCGCCGGGCTGTTCCAGATCGTTGAAACGCTGTTCGAAGTGGCCATTCGCCGCGACACGGCGCCGGTCTGGCACCCCGGCGTGGAGTTCTACCGCATCGAACGCACTTCGCCGGCCGGCGCCCAGCTTGTGGGCCAGTTCTACCTCGACCCAGCCGCCCGCACGGGCAAACGTGGCGGAGCCTGGATGGACGATGTGCGCGCCCGCTGGTTGCGCCCGGACACCGGCGCGCTGCAGACACCGGTGGCACATCTGGTGTGCAACTTCGCTGAAGGCGTCGAAGTCGACGGCGTAAAAAAACCGCCGCTGCTGACGCACGACGACGTCATCACCCTCTTCCACGAGTTCGGCCACGGCCTGCACCACATGCTGACCCAGGTGAACGAGCGCGAAGTCTCGGGCATCAGCGGCGTGGAGTGGGACGCGGTGGAGTTGCCCAGCCAGTTCATGGAAAACTTCTGCTGGGAATGGGACGTGCTCAAACACATGACGGCCCATGTGGACACCGGTGAGCCGCTGCCTCGCGCCTTGTTCGACAAGATGCTGGCGGCCAAGAACTACCAGAGTGGTCTGCAGACGCTGCGGCAGGTGGAGTTTTCGCTGTTCGACATGCTGCTGCACAGCCAGCTCCAGCCCGTCACCGGTGGCGACGCCATCCTGGCGCTGCAGCAACAGGTGCGCGATGAAGTGGCCGTCCTGCAGCCGCCCGCCTACAGCCGCACGCCCCACACCTTCAGCCACATCTTCGCGGGCGGTTATTCTGCCGGCTACTACAGCTACAAGTGGGCCGAAGTGCTGTCGGCCGATGCCTACGCAGCCTTCGAAGAAGCGGCCCAGAAGAATGGGCACAGCACGCTGGATGTGGAAACGGGTCGACGCTACCGTGAGGCGATCCTGGAAGCCGGTGGCAGCCGTCCGGCCATGGCGTCTTTCAAGGCGTTCCGCGGGCGGGAGCCGGGCATTGATGCCTTGCTGCGTCACCAGGGCATGGCCTGACAGCGAACGCCCTCCTGAATGTGGTTTGGAACCTGCTTTTGCCAGAAGGATTTGACATGACCATCACCCCTTCCCCTGCTTTCCCGATGCACAAGCTGATGCGCGCGGCGGTGGTCGGCATAGCGCTCGGCGCACTCGCAACCTCCTGGGCCTCGGCCCAAGGCGTCTACCGCGTCGTGGGACCCGATGGCAAGGTGACCTATTCGGACCAGCCGCCACCAGCCAGCGCCAAGGCTTCCGTCGTGGACGGAGCCTCCGCCAGCGCCGCAGCGGCAAGCAACCCACAACTGCCGCTGGAACTGCGCCAGGCGGTCAGCCGCTATCCGGTCACCCTCTACACCACGACCGATTGCGCGCCCTGCAACACCGGACGCAACCTGCTCAATGCGCGCGGCGTGCCTTACACAGAAAAAACAGTCACCTCCGCCGAGGACGTAGCGGCACTGAAACGCCTGAGTGGAGAATCGTCGATGCCCTTCCTCAGCATCGGCGGGCAACAACTCAAGGGGTTCTCGGAAACCGATTGGACGCAGTACCTGGACGCAGCGGGCTACCCCAAGCAGTCCGTCCTGCCGACCAACTTCCGCCGACCCGCTGCGACGGCGCTGGTGGCGACACAACCCGCGCAGGCTGCGGCAGCGAGGCCAAACGTGGCTCCGGCCAGGCCCCCTGTGCAACCGGCTGAGACACCGGTGACAGCGCCGACCGAGAATCCGGCCGGCATCCGTTTCTGAACGGTTCTGGAGCTGAGACTCAGAACGTCAGCGTCTTCACGCCGCTGCTGGTACCCAGCAGGCAGACGCTGGCCTTCTGGTGAGCGAACACACCCACGGTGACAATCCCTGGCCACTGATTGACTTCGCTCTCGAAGGCCAGCGGGTCGGCTATCTGCAGGCCGGTCACGTCCAGAATGTGCTGGCCGTTGTCGGTCACCAGCGGAGCGCCGTCCTTGAGCCGAAGGTGAGCCTTGCCGCCGAGGGCGGCAAACTGGCGGATCAGTCGGGCCGTGGCCATTGGGATCACCTCCACCGGCAGCGGAAAAGCACCCAGGGCCTTCACCATCTTCGACTCATCGGCGATGCAGACAAACTGGCGCGACTGGGCGGCCACGATCTTTTCGCGCGTGAGCGCGGCACCGCCGCCCTTGATCATGTAGCCTTGCGCATCGATTTCGTCGGCACCATCGATGTAGACCGACAGTTCGGCCACCTCGTTGGCTTCGAAAACCGGGATGCCCAGCGCTTTCAGCCGGGCCGTGGAGGCTACCGAGCTTGACACCGCGCCCGGAATCTGGTCCTTCATGGTGGCGAGCGCATCGATGAACTTGTTGACCGTGGAGCCGGTGCCCACCCCGACGATGTCACCAGGGGTCACGTATTGCAGGGCGGCCTGGCCCACGAGGGTTTTGAGTTCGTCTTGGGTCATTTGAGACAATCAGCGGTTACAAAGAATCTGCCCATTATCCAATGTCCCTTCTGCCCTACGCTGTCGCGCGCCCCTTCCTATTTGGTCTGGACCCCGAGGCCGCCCACGAACTCACACTGCACAGCATCGCGAAGCTGCAGCATTCCCCGTTGACTTGCCTCTACGGCAACCACCGGGTGGACGATCCCGTCACCCTCGCCGGCCTGCACTTTCCCAACCGGGTCGGCCTGGCTGCCGGGCTGGACAAGAACGCTGCGTGCATCGACGGACTGGCCGCCATGGGCTTTGGCTTTGTCGAGGTGGGTACCGTGACACCCAAGGCGCAGCCTGGCAACCCCAAGCCGCGCATGTTCCGTCTGCCCACCGCCAACGCACTGATCAACCGGCTGGGCTTCAACAACGATGGCCTGGATGCCTTCATCGCCAATGTGCAGCGCGCCCGCTTTCGCGGCAAGGGCGGCGCCCATCCGATGCTGCTGGGCCTGAACATCGGCAAGAACGCCAGCACGCCGATCGAGCGCGCCACCGATGACTACCTGAGCTGCCTGGAGGGTGTTTACCCGCACGCTGACTACGTCACGGTCAACATTTCCAGTCCGAACACCCAGAACCTGCGCAGCCTGCAAAGCGACGAAGCTCTGGATGCGCTGCTCGGCGCCGTCGCTGAACGGCGCGAAACCCTGGCCCAGCAAACGGGTCGGCGCATCCCCATCTTCGTCAAGATCGCTCCCGATCTGGACGACACGCAGATTGAGGTGATTGCCACCACATTGATGCGTTACGGCACCGACAGCGCGGGGCAGGCCAACAACGCCTTTGGCGTGATCGCCACCAACACGACCCTCAGCCGCGAAGCCGTGGCTGGACTGCCCCACGCCAACGAAGCGGGCGGGCTCTCGGGCGCGCCAGTGCTGGCGTCCAGCAACCGCGTGATCCGGCGCCTGCGGGCCTGCCTGGGCAAGAGCTTCCCCATCATCGGTGTGGGCGGCATCCTCTGTGGTGCCGATGCCGTGAGCAAGATCCAGGCGGGGGCCAACGTGGTCCAGATCTACACCGGACTGATCTACAAGGGGCCGTCCCTGGTCCGGGAAGCAGCCATGGCGATCAAGGCACTCCGCAGCACATGACCGGCAAGCCCGGAACAACCGCGACCGGGCTCACAGCATGGCGGCCACGTGCTCGCCGATGGCCAGACAACTGGTCAGCCCCGGTGATTCGATCCCCAGCAGATTGACCAGCCCCGGAACGCCGTGCACATCCGGACCATCGATGCGGAAATCGGCCGCCGGCTCGTCGGGACCGCTGATCTTCGGTCGCATGCCCGCATAGCCTGGTAAAAGCGCTCCGTCGGGCAGGCTTGGCCAGTACTGCCGCACGGCCGTGTAGAAGCCTTTCGCGTCAGCCGGGTTCACCAGCAGGTCATCGGGATCGTCGGTCCACTGCACGTCCGGACCAAATTTGGCCTGCCCGCCGAGATCGATGGTCAGGTGCACACCCAGTCCGGCCAGGTGCGCCACGGGATCCGGGGCGGGATAAATCAGCCGTTCGAAGGGCGAACGCCCGCTCAGCGTGAAATAGCTGCCCTTGGCGAACCAAGCCTTCGGCACATGGCATGCCGGCAAGCCCTGCGTGCGCCGCGCCAGATCGCAGGCCCGCAGACCTGCGGCATTGACCACGCCACGTGCGAGCAAGACGGTTCCATCCAGCATCAGGACCTGAATCCCCGACGTCTTGAACCGCAGAGCGTCCACCTCACTGTGACAGGCCACCAGGCCACCCGCGTTTTCGAGATCCCCCTGCAGGCTCAGCATGAGGCCATGGCTGTCCACGATGCCGGTTGACGGAGAGCTCAGGGCGGCCAGGCACTCCAGCTCCGGCTCCATTGCCCGTGCCTCCACCCTGGTGAGCAGACGCAGGTCCCGCACGCCATTGCGTTCGGCCTTGTCCTGGATGGCGGGCAAGGCCTCTACCTGAGAGACCGTATTGGCCACGATCAGCTTGCCGCAACGCCGGTGGGCGATCCCGCGTTCGGCGCAGTAGGCGTAGAGCGTCTGCCGGCCATGCACGCACAAAAGGGCCTTGAGGGAGCCCTGCGGGTAGTAAATGCCAGCGTGGATCACCTCGCTGTTGCGCGAACTCGTGCCGGTGCCGATGGCCGCCTCACGCTCCAGCACCATCACCTCGCGCCCGGCCAGCGCCAGCGAACGGGCCACAGCCAGCCCGACCACGCCTGCGCCAATCACCACCACATCCACCTGTTCCATGCAGCCAACTCCTGACAAAGATGTGAAATTGACCCATGCTGGCACAGATTGACATCTGTACCCTTGAAACACACCGGTGCAAGTCGATCAAGCGCTGCGTGCGCTTGATGCCTGATTCCACAAGACTTGCCTTTTCTTCCCGGAAAGGTTGTCAGCCTCTGGCACGACGGGTCACATTGAAAAAAAGGCCCTGCAGATGCGAACACCGCAGGGCCTGTCTCCTCGGCTCCGTCAAACGTTCAGGCCGGGCTTCCTGCCAGCTTCGCAAAAGCGCTCACCACCTCGGGCGGCGCCTGCACCAGCTCGATCAGCACGCCCTCGCCCGCGATCGGGAACTCGTCGTTCGCCTTCGGGTGCAGGAAGGTGATGTCGAAACCCGCAGCGCCCTTGCGGATGCCGCCCGGCGCAAAGCGCACACCGTGGGCTGTGAGCCACTGCACCGCCACCGGCAGGTCGTCGATCCACAGGCCGATGTGGTTCAGCGGCGTGGCATGCACCGCGGGCTTCTTCTCCGGGTCCATTGGCTGCATCAGATCGACCTCGACCTTGAACGGGCCGCTGCCGATGGCGCAGATGTCCTCATCCACGTTTTCGCGCTCGCTCTGGAAGGTGCCGGTCACCTCCAGCCCTAGCATGTCGACCCAGAGCTTCTGCAGGCGCTGCTTGTCGGGTCCGCCGATGGCGATCTGCTGGATGCCCAGCACCTTGAAGGGACGTTGTTGTGGTTCCATGAATCAGTGAATACCGTTGTTGAGTGAATGGGGAGCCCGCTCCAGCGTCCAGACGGTGGCCGGTGGCAGGTTGGCCCAGACGGACGCCGCGCGCCGCCAGCGCCAGCCGGGCGGAATGCCGTCAAACGGGCGCAGATGCGGCGACGCGTAGGTGTACTGGACCAGTCGGGAGTCGGGCTGGCGCGAGACCAGCGCCAGCATGGCGTCGATGCACAGGCGCGCCTCGTGCGCCGGCATGGACAACAGGGGCAGTGACGACACCAGGGTCACCGGCACGTCGGCCCCGATGACCAGCCGGTCGACACGAGAAGCACAGTGGTTGAGCACCTCGACCTCGGGAAAAGCGATGCGCAGCAGGTCGGCGAAGTCGGCGTCGAGCTCGTAGACCACAAAGCGGTCCAGGGCCTGCGCAGCGATTGCCAGCCTGCGGGTGATGGCCCCGGTGCCTGCGCCCACCTCGATCAGCACCCGGGGTGCACCACGCAGCGCCTCGTCGCAGACCGCCTGGGCCAGTGCACGGGACGCGGGAGCAATCGCACCCACGCGCCGCGGATTGCGCAGACAGCCCAGAGCGAAAGCCAGACCATGGTCCATGCGAGACCCCTCGAAGCCAACGGGAATCGAAGGGTATCCCATTTCCACCGGGCTTGTCTGTGTGCCAGTGTGTTCGGCCGGGATCAGCCGAACTCGACGATCGGCTGGTCGACCACCAGCGATTCGCCCTTGGCGGCCAGCACCTTGGAGACCACGCCATCGGCCGCAGCGAACAGCACGTTTTCCATCTTCATGGCCTCGATCACCGCCACGCGTTCGCCGGCCTGCACCTTCTGGCCCACCTGCACCGCCACGTCGACCAGCAGGCCGGGCATGGGCGAAAGCACGTACCGGCTCATGTCCGGCGGCGCCTTGAACGGCATCAGCCGGTGCAGCTCGGCCATGCGGGCGGACACCACCACGGTTTCGATGCGCGTGCCGTTGTGCTGCACCACGAGGGCCAGCGGGTTGCGCAGCGTGCCACGCTCCACCTGGGCGGTGAAGGGCTGACCGTTGCACGCGCCGGTGATGCAGACGTCGTTCAGGCGCGAGGGGCTGCTGATGGCAAAGCGCTTGCCCTCCACCGTGACCACCGCGGAACCGACCTGCCCCACCACCTCGTCCACGTGCACCGCCGTGTAGCGGTTTTCGCCGCCGGTCCCCAGCGTGATCACGCTGAAATCGTGGCCGACCTTGACGCCGTAACCCGGCAACTGGCCCGTCAGACCCGCTGCGCGCTCGCGCGACTTGCGGCGCACGAAAGCGGCCAGCGCCACCAGGAAATCGGCGTCGTCGTGCGGCACGTCTTCGGCACGGAAACCATGGGCGTAGTGCTCGGCGATGAAGCCGGTGTTGAAGTCACCCGACACGAACTTCGGGTGCGCCAGCAGCGCGGCCTGGAACGGGATGTTGCTGCTGATGCCGCGGATCACGAAGCCGTTGAGCGCCTCGCGCATCTTGACAATGGCTTCATTGCGGTCCTTGCCGTGCACGATGAGCTTGGCGATCATCGAGTCGTAGTACATCGGGATCTCGCCGCCATCGACCACGCCGGTGTCCACGCGCACGCCGAACAGGTCGGCGGTGTTGGCCTGGTGCATGGTCTGCGCCGGCGGCTGGAAGCGCACCAGCCGGCCGGTGCTGGGCAGGAAGTTGCGGAACGGGTCTTCGGCGTTGATACGACACTCGATGGCCCAGCCGTTGCGCTGCACCTGGTCCTGCGTGATCGGCAACTGCTCGCCCGCGGCGACGCGGATCATCAGCTCCACCAGATCGACGCCGGTGATGCACTCCGTCACCGGGTGCTCCACCTGCAGGCGGGTGTTCATCTCCAGAAAGTAGAAGTCCTGGTCCTTGCCGACCACGAACTCCACCGTGCCCGCGCTCTGGTACTTCACCGCCTTGGCCAGCGCCACGGCCTGCTCGCCCATGGCCTTGCGCGTGGCGTCGGAGATGAAGGGCGACGGCGCCTCTTCGATCACTTTCTGGTGGCGGCGCTGGATCGAGCATTCCCGCTCGTTCAAATAGATCACGTTGCCGTGCGAATCGCCCAGCACCTGGATCTCGATGTGGCGCGGCTCCAGCACGTATTTTTCGATGAACACACGGTCGTCACCGAAGCTGTTGCGGGCTTCGTTGCGGCAGCTGGTGAAACCTTCGAACGCCTCTTTGTCGTTGAAGGCCACGCGCAGACCTTTGCCGCCGCCGCCGGCCGAGGCCTTGATCATCACGGGGTAGCCGATGTCCTTGGCGATTTCCACCGCACGCTCTGCGGTTTCGATGGCGTCGTTCCAGCCCGGGATGGTGTTGACCTTGGCTTCGTTGGCCAGCTTCTTGGAGGCGATCTTGTCGCCCATGGCCGCAATGGAGAAATGGCGCGGACCAATGAAGGCGATGCCCTCGTCTTCACAGCGTTTGGCGAAGGCTTCGTTTTCCGACAGGAA
Source organism: Hydrogenophaga sp. L310 (assembly GCF_055703065.1). Taxonomy (NCBI): domain Bacteria; kingdom Pseudomonadati; phylum Pseudomonadota; class Betaproteobacteria; order Burkholderiales; family Comamonadaceae; genus Hydrogenophaga; species Hydrogenophaga sp. L310. Next base: position 554,665 of record NZ_JBVPZA010000001.1, on the reverse strand, counting down.
GCCGTAGCCGGGGTGGATGGCCTGTGCGCCGGTGGCCTTGGCCGCGGCGATGATCTTGTCGGCGACGAGGTAGGACTCGCGCGACGCGGCCGGGCCGATCAGCACAGCCTCGTCAGCGAGCTGAACGTGGCGCGCTTCCTTGTCGGCTTCGGAATACACCGCCACGGTGGCGATGCCCATCTTCTTCGCGGTGGCGATCACGCGGCAGGCGATTTCGCCACGGTTGGCAATGAGAATTTTGGTGAACATTTCAGTCTCCTAGACGAGAGCAAGTGTGTTGTTTGTTCGGTGAGTGGGTGCTGAGCCCGCCATGGGCACGGCGTGCCTGCCTCCGCTCATGTCCCCCGCCGACCTGCGGTCGGCTCCTCCTTGACTTCGCTGCAACAGGCACACCGTGCCCATGGCTGCGAAGGAGGTGAGGACGAAACCGGCCGAACACGCGTCACTCGGAATCGGGTGGTGCGGGCGTTTTGCGGAGGTAAAGGAGGAGCGCGCAGCGCGGGGGACACGGAGCAAAACGTCCGCGCCGCCCGATTCAGCGTCAGAGAAAACCATGGCACGCACAAAAGAAATCACAGCGGAATGTTGCCGTGCTTGCGCCACGGGTTTTCCAGCTTCTTGTCCTTCAGCATCACCAGCGAACGGCAGATGCGCTTGCGGGTCTCGTGCGGCAGGATCACGTCGTCGATGAAACCGCGTGCACCGGCCACGAAGGGGTTGGCGAAGCGGGCCTTGTATTCGGCCTCGCGCCCGGCCAGCTTGGCCGGGTCTTTCTTCTCTTCGCGGAAGATGATTTCAACCGCGCCCTTGGCGCCCATCACCGCGATCTCGGCGTTGGGCCAGGCAAAGTTCACGTCGCCGCGCAGGTGTTTGGAGCTCATCACGTCGTAGGCACCGCCGTAGGCCTTGCGCGTGATCACGGTGATCTTGGGCACCGTGCACTCGGCGTAGGCGTAGAGCAACTTGGCGCCGTGCTTGATGATGCCGCCGTACTCCTGCGAAGTACCGGGCATGAAGCCGGGCACGTCCACGAAGGTGATCACCGGGATGTTGAACGCATCGCAGAAGCGCACGAAGCGCGCCGCCTTGATCGAGCTCTTGATGTCCAGGCAACCCGCCAGCACCAGCGGCTGGTTGGCCACGATGCCCACCGTCTGGCCGTCCATGCGGGCGAAGCCGATCAGGATGTTCTTCGCGTACTCGGGCTGCAGCTCGAAGAAGTCGCCGTCGTCCACCGTCTTGACGATCAGTTCCTTCATGTCGTAAGGCTTGTTCGGGTTGTCCGGCACCAGCGTGTCCAGGCTCAGCTCCATGCGGTCGATCGGGTCGCCGCTGGGGCGCACGGGCGCCTTTTCGCGGTTCGAGAGCGGCAGGTAGTTGTAGAGCCGGCGCAGCATCAGCAGCGCCTCGACGTCGTTCTCGAACGCGAGGTCGGCCACACCGCTCTTGGTCGTGTGCGTCACAGCGCCGCCCAGTTCTTCGGCGGTCACTTCTTCGTGCGTCACGGTCTTCACCACTTCGGGGCCGGTGACGAACATGTAGCTCGAATCCTTGACCATGAAGATGAAGTCGGTCATGGCGGGCGAATACACCGCACCGCCGGCCGAGGGGCCCATGATCATGCTGATCTGCGGTACCACGCCGCTGGCCATCACGTTGCGCTGGAACACGTCGGCATACCCGCCGAGCGAGGCCACGCCTTCCTGGATGCGGGCGCCGCCCGAATCGTTCAGGCCGATCACCGGCGCGCCGACCTTCATGGCCTGGTCCATCACCTTGCAGATCTTCTCGGCGTGCGCTTCGGAAAGCGCGCCACCGAAGACCGTGAAGTCCTGGCTGAAGACGAACACCAGGCGGCCGTTGATCATGCCGTAGCCCGTGACCACGCCGTCGCCGGGGATCTTGTTGTCCTGCATGCCGAAGTCGGTGCAGCGGTGTTCGACGAACATGTCCCACTCTTCGAACGTGCCCTCGTCAAGCAGCACTTCCAGCCGCTCGCGCGCGGTCAGCTTGCCCTTGGCGTGCTGCGCGTCGATGCGCTTCTGCCCGCCGCCAAGGCGGGCTGCGGCGCGCTTTTGCTCCAGTTGGTCCAGGATTTCTTGCATGCGTTTTCTCCAGAAAAATCGGTTCGGATTCAGTCAAACAGTTCAAGCAACTGGCGGGCGGCGGTCGACGCCGGCAGTTCACCGGCCAGCACCCGGCGGGTGGTGTCGTCGAGCCGCGCGCGGATCTGCGGGTGTTCACGGAAGCGTTGTTTCAGGCCGGCGTCGATGCGCTCCCACATCCAGGCGCCCGCCTGGTGCTGGCGGCGCGCGGCGAGCCGGCCGTTGGCGGTCTGCACCGTGCGGAATCGGGACACTTCGGCCCAGAAGCTGTCCACGCCCTGGTTGTGCAGCGCGCTGATCTGGATCACTTGCGGGTGCCAGATGTTGTGATCATGGTGAGCATGCTCGGGGTGACCGTGCAAACCGAGCAGGCGCAATGAAGAGGTGATCTGCGCGCGGGCGCGGGTGGCGGCGTCGGGGTCGATGTCGGCCTTGTTGATGACCACCAGGTCGGCCAGCTCCATCACGCCCTTCTTGATCGCCTGCAGGTCGTCGCCTGCGTTCGGCAGTTGCAGCAGGCAGAACATGTCGGTCATGTTGGCCACGGCGGTCTCAGACTGGCCCACACCCACGGTCTCCACCATCACGATGTCGTAGCCCGCGGCTTCGCAGACCAGCATGGCCTCGCGCGTCTTCTCGGCCACGCCCCCCAGCGTGCCGCTGCTCGGGCTTGGGCGGATGTAGGCCTTCTCGTGCACGCTCAGGTGCTCCATGCGGGTCTTGTCGCCCAGGATGGAGCCACCCGAGACGGTGGACGAGGGGTCGATGGTCAGCACCGCCACGCGGTGGCCCAGCGCAATCAGGAACAGGCCCAGCGCTTCGATGAAGGTGCTCTTGCCCACGCCGGGCACACCGCTGATGCCGAGCCGGAACGACTGGCCGGTGTGCGGCAGCAGCGCTGTCAGCAACGCATCGCCCAGCGCACGGTGGTCGGCGCGGGTCGATTCCAGCAGCGTGATGGCCTTGGCCATGGCGCGACGCTGTACGGCGCCGGTGCCGGTCAGCACACCGGCCTGCAACTCGGCAGGAATCACGCAAGCGCCTTCTTGATCTGCTCCAGCACGTCCTTCGCGCTGGCGGGAATGGGCGTGCCGGGGCCATAGATGCCCTTGACGCCAGCCTCGTACAGCATCTCGTAGTCCTGGCGCGGGATCACGCCGCCCACGAACACGATGATGTCGTCGGCGCCCTGCTTCTTCAACTCGGCAATGATGGCCGGCACGAGGGTCTTGTGACCGGCGGCGAGCGTGGACACGCCGACGGCGTGCACGTCGTTCTCGATCGCCTGGCGGGCGCATTCTTCGGGCGTCTGGAACAGCGGGCCCATGTCCACGTCGAAGCCCAGGTCGGCGAAGGCCGTGGCCACCACCTTGGCGCCGCGGTCGTGGCCGTCCTGGCCGAGTTTGCTGATCATCACGCGCGGACGGCGACCTTGCGCGGTGGCAAAGTCGTTGATCTCTGTCTTCAAGGCATCCCAGCCTTCGGCGGAATCGTAAGCAGCAGCGTACACACCGGTCACCTTTTGTGTATCGGCGCGGTGGCGCCCAAAAACTTTCTCCAGTGCATCGCTCACCTCGCCCACGGTGGCGCGCAGGCGCATAGCCTGGATGCACAGGTCCAGCAGGTTGCCCTGGCCGGATTCGGCGGAAGCCGTCAGCGCGTTGAGCGCCGCTTCCACCTTGGCTGCGTCACGATTGGCCTTGATCTGTTTCAGTCGAGCAATCTGGCCGTCGCGCACCGCCACGTTGTCGATGTCGCGTGCCTCGATGGCGTCTTCGGTCTTGAGCTTGTATTTGTTGACGCCAACGATCACGTCCTTGCCCGAGTCGATGCGCGCCTGCTTCTCGGCCGCCGCCGCTTCGATCTTCAGCTTGGCCCAGCCGCTGTCCACGGCCTTGGTCATGCCGCCCATGGCTTCGACCTCTTCGATGATGGCCCAGGCCTTGTCGGCCATTTCCTGCGTGAGCGACTCCATCATGTAAGAGCCGGCCCAGGGGTCGACCACGCTGGTGATGTGGGTCTCTTCCTGGATCACCAGCTGCGTGTTGCGGGCGATGCGCGAACTGGTGTCGGTGGGCAGTGCAATGGCTTCATCGAAGGCATTGGTGTGCAGGCTCTGGGTGCCGCCGAACACCGCCGCCATGGCTTCGATGGTGGTGCGCACCACGTTGTTGTACGGGTCCTGCTCGGTCAGCGACCAGCCGGAGGTCTGGCAGTGCGTGCGCAGCATCAGGCTCTTGGGGTTCTTGGCGTCGAAGCCCTTCATGATGCGCGTCCACAGCAGACGGGCCGCGCGCATCTTGGCGATTTCCAGGTAGAAGTTCATGCCGATCGCCCAGAAGAAACTCAGGCGCCCGGCAAAACCGTCCACGTCCATGCCCTTGGCGATGGCGGTCTTCACATACTCCTTGCCGTCGGCCAGGGTGAAGGCCAGTTCCAGCGCCTGGTTGGCGCCCGCTTCCTGCATGTGGTAACCCGAGATCGAGATCGAGTTGAACTTCGGCATGTGCTGGGCCGTGTACTCGATGATGTCGCCGATGATCTTCATCGACGGCTCGGGCGGGTAGATGTAGGTGTTGCGAACCATGAACTCTTTCAGAATGTCGTTCTGAATCGTTCCGGACAGTTTGTCCTGCGAGACGCCCTGCTCTTCGGCCGCGATCACATAGCCGGCCAGCACCGGCAGCACGGCGCCGTTCATGGTCATGGAGACCGACACCTTGTCGAGCGGAATCTGGTCGAACAGGACCTTCATGTCCTCGACCGAGTCGATCGCCACGCCGGCCTTGCCCACGTCGCCGGTCACCCGCGGGTGGTCGCTGTCATAGCCCCGGTGCGTGGCCAGGTCGAATGCGACCGACACACCCTGCCCGCCCGCAGCCAGCGCCTTGCGGTAGAAGGCATTGGATTCTTCGGCGGTGGAAAACCCGGCGTACTGGCGGATCGTCCATGGGCGCACCGCGTACATGGTGGCCTGCGGGCCGCGGATGAAGGGCTCGAAACCCGGCAGCGTGTTGGCGTACGGCAGGTTTGCCGTGTCTTCTGCCGTGTACAGCGGCTTGACGCTGATGCCGTCGGGCGTCAACCAGTTCAGCGCGTTCACGTCACCGCCGGGCGCGGACTTCTGGGCCGCCTTGGTCCAGGCTTCGAGGGTGGCGGGGGCAAATTCGGGCTGTTTGTGGCTCATGGCAGGCAGGTACTTGTAACAACTGAAGGGAGACTCGGGGGCGTCGGCGATTTTATATCATTCATAATTATTGATGCAAAATATTCCTGCGGACTTACAATCAGCAGCCCGTCACACACCGTTTTCCCAACCACTCGCCCCATGTCCGCCCTGTCCCTCGCCCCCCGCGCCCTGTATGAAGAAGTCGCCGAGCTGCTGCGCCAGCGCATCTTCAGCCGCGAACTGGAGCCCGGCAGCTGGATCGACGAGCTCAAGATCGCCGAGGAATACGGCATCAGTCGCACGCCGCTGCGCGAAGCGCTGAAGGTGCTGGCGGCCGAAGGCCTGGTGACCATGAAGGTGCGCCGCGGTGCCTACGTGACAGAAGTGTCCGACAAGGACCTGGCCGACGTCTACCACCTGCTGGCGCTGCTGGAGTCGGACGCTGCGGGCGTGGTGGCGCAGCGCGCGAGCGACGCCGAACTCGCCGAGCTCCAGGGGCTGCACGCCGAGCTCGAAGCCGCCGCCGACGACCGCAACCGCTTCTTCGCCCTGAACGAGCGCTTTCACATGCGCCTGCTCGAAATCGCCAGCAACCGCTGGCGGGAGCAGATGGTGGCCGACCTGCGCAAGGTCATGAAGCTGAACCGCCACAACTCGCTGTTCAAGACCGGGCGCATCGACGAGTCGCTCGCCGAACACCGCGCCATCATGACCGCCCTGCTCGCGCGCAACGCCGCGCTGACCCAGCAGCGCATGCACGAGCACTTCCAGAACGGGCTCGAAGCCGCGACCTGACACAACCCGGCCTTCTGCGGCCGGCTCACTGGTAAATTCCGGGCCAGGCCCTGCCCGTCAAACACCGGGCGGGGGTATGTGATCCGACAAGTCCCAGGAGTCCCCATGTCCGTTGCCCATCTGGCCCAACCCGGCATTCTTGAACCCATTCCGGCCCAGGGCCGCTACCTGTCCTGCCAGTTGCGCGTGGGCGCCGAGCCCCGGACGGTGCTGCGCCGACTGGGCAGCCAGGCCGATGGGCTGTCCACCGTGGTGGCGCTGGGCGCTTCGCTGGTGCGCGAACTTGGCGCGGATATTCCCGGGCTCAAGACCTTCTGCGGCATTGATGGCGCCCTCATCAAACTGCCCGCCACCCCGACCGACCTGCTGGTCTGGCTGCGCGGCACCGACCGTGGCCATCTGCTGATCCGCAGCCGTCACATTGAAACCCTGCTCGCACCCGCCTTCGACGTGACCGACATCACCGATGCCTTCAACCACGACAACGGCAGAGACCTCACCGGCTACGAAGACGGCACCGAAAACCCCGAGGGTGAAAAGGCCCTGGCCGCGGCCTTTCTGCCCGAAAGTGCGGGCCTGCTGGCGGGCAGCAGTTTTGTGGCAGTGCAGCGCTGGCGCCACCACATGAGTCGCTTTGAGGCCATGCCCCGCGAACAGCAGGACCACACCTTCGGCCGCACCCACGACACCAACGAAGAAATCGACGATGCACCCGAATCGGCCCATGTGAAGCGCACCGCGCAGGAAAGCTTTGATCCCGAGGCCTTTGTGCTGCGCCGTTCCATGCCCTGGGCCGAGGGCAATGAAGGTGGCCTCGTTTTCACCGCGTTTGGCCACTCGTTCGACGCCTACGAGGCCCTGTTGCGCCGCATGTCGGGCGCTGAAGATGGTTTGACCGACGCCCTGTTCACCTTCACCGAACCCGAAACCGGCGCCTATTTCTGGTGCCCGCCTGTGAAAGAAGGGCTCATCGACCTGCGCGCAGTGGGCGTATAAACACTGGTCGGAGCACAGAAGAAGTGAGGCCCACTGTGCTTCGACGCCATACACCATAGGGTATATACCAAGACACCTGTACCTCATGTGCGCTCAATATAAGCAATTGCGGATTTAATAATTCTTATCCCACCCAACCATCGCGACGGAGATATACCCATGGCTCGAATCGTCATTCTCGGCGCCGGTCTCGGCGGCATGCCCATGGCCTATGAAATGAAGGCACTGGCCCGGCCCGGCGACACGGTCACGGTCATCAGCGAAGCACCCAAGTTCCATTTCGTCCCGTCCAACCCCTGGGTGGCGGTGAACTGGCGCACCCGAAAAGACATCGAGGTCGACATCGCCCCGGCGCTGGCCAAAAAAGGTATCGAGTCCATCATCCAGCGCGCCAAACGCGTCCACCCGGACGCCAACCAGGTCGAACTGGAAGACGGCAGCCGGGTGGACTACGACTACCTCGTCATCGCCACCGGCCCCAAGCTCGCGTTTGACGAGGTCGAGGGCCTGGGTCCGTTTGGCGGCCACACGCAGTCGATCTGCCACGTCAGCCACGCCGAGACCACCAAGACAGCCTGGGACGCGTTCGTGCAGGCGCCCGGCCCGATCGTGGTCGGTGCCGTGCAAGGCGCTTCGTGCTTCGGCCCGGCCTACGAGTTCGCGATGATCATGGACACCGACCTGCGCAAGCGCAAGATCCGCGACAAGGTGCCCATGACCTTCGTGACCTCCGAGCCCTACATCGGCCACCTGGGCCTGGGCGGCGTGGGCGATTCCAAGGGCATGCTCGAATCGGCCATGCGCCAGCGCCACATCAAGTGGATCTGCAACGCCAAGACCACCAAGGTGGAAGCGGGCCAGATGTTCGTCACCGAGCACGACGACCAGGGCAAGCCCATCAAGGACCACGTGCTGCCCTTCAAGCACTCCATGATGCTGCCCGCCTTCAAGGGCGTGGACGCGGTGTTCGGCATCGAAGGCCTGACCAACCCGCGTGGCTTCATCACCATCGACGAGCACCAGCGCAACGCCAAGTTCAAGAACATCTTCAGCATCGGTGTCTGTGTCGCGATTCCGCCGGTGGAGGTCACCCCCATCCCCTGCGGCACGCCCAAGACCGGCTACATGATCGAGTCCATGGTCACGGCGACGGCGCACAACATCCGCGAACTGCTCGACGGCCAGGAGCCCACGCACAAGGCCACCTGGAACACGGTCTGCCTGGCCGACTTCGGCGACACCGGCGCGGCCTTCGTGGCCCTGCCGCAGATCCCGCCGCGCAACGTGAGCTGGTTCAGCGAAGGCAAGTGGGTGCACCTGGCCAAGGTCGCGTTCGAGAAGTACTTCATGCGCAAGATGCAGAAGGGCACGTCCGAGCCGATCTACGAAAAGCTCATCATGGACTTCATCGGCATCACCAAGCTCAAGGGCAAACAAGGCCCTTGATCCAGCTGCGAAGCGCGGTGGCACGCACCCTCAGTGCGGCGCGGGTTCCGCCTCCCAGCGCTGCACAACCTTGCCGTGGCTGTCCACGCTTTCGAGCTGCACCTTGAAGCCCCACAGGCGGGACACGTGCTTGAGCACCTCCCGGACGTCGTCGCTCAGGGGCCGGTCGTGCTGGCGGCTGTGGCGCAAGGTGAGCGAACGGTCGCCGCGAACGGCCACATTCCAGACCTGGATGTTGGGCTCCCGTTCGCTCAGGTCGTGTTGTCGCGCCAGCGCTTCGCGAACCCGTCGATAGCCCGCCTCGTCGTGGATGGCGACCACTTCCAGTTCCAGTTCTGCCGCGTCATCGACGATGGAAAACAGCCGCATCTCGCGCATGAGCCGCGGTGACAGAAATTGCCCGATGAAGCTCTCGTCGCGGTAGTTCCGCATCGCGTGATGCAGTGTCGATCGCCAGTCGCTGCCCGCCAGATCGGGAAACCACTGCCGGTCTTCCAGCGTGGGGTTTTCGCAGATGCGCTTGAGATCGCTGAACATGGCGAAGCCCAGCGCATACGGGTTGACACCGCTGTAACCCGGGTGCCCCACCGGCAGCTGGCAGACCACGTTGGTGTGCGAGCGCAGGAACTCGATCATGAAACCGTCGGTCAGGCGGCCCTCGTCGTACAGGGCGTTGAGCAAGGTGTAGTGCCAGAACGTGGCCCATCCTTCGTTCATCACCTGGGTCTGGCGCTGCGGGTAAAAATACTGCGCCACCTTGCGCACGATGCGCACCACCTCGCGCTGCCAGGGTTCCAGCAGCGGCGCGTGTTTCTCGATGAAGTACAGCAGGTTCTCCTCGGGCTCGGGCGGGAAACGCCGGCTGGACTTTTCCACCTGCTTGTCCGACCCCTTGGGCAGGGTGCGCCAGAGGTCGTTGACCTGCTGCTGCAGATAGGCCTCGCGGTCCTTGCGCCGCACCTCTTCCTCCGCCAGCGAAGGCTTTTGCGAACGCCGGTAGCGGTCCACGCCCTGGCTCATGAGCGCATGGCACGAATCCAGCAACGCCTCCACCGCTTCGATGCCATGCAGCTCCTCGCACTCCGTGACATAGTTTCGGGCATAGACTAGGTAGTCGATGATGGACTCGGCGTCGGTCCACATGCGGAACAGGTAGTTGCCCTTGAAGAACGAGTTGTGGCCGTAGCAGGCGTGCGCGATCACCAGCGCCTGCATGGTCATGGTGTTCTCTTCCATCAGGTAGGCGATGCAGGGATCGGAGTTGATCACGATCTCGTAGGCCAGCCCCATCTGACCGCGCCGGTAGTGTTTCTCGGTCGCGATGAACTGCTTTCCGAAGGACCAGTGGCGGTAGTTGACCGGCATGCCCACCGAAGCGTAGGCATCGATCATCTGTTCGGCGGTGATGACCTCCAGTTGCACCGGGTAGGTGTCCAGTCCGAAGTCGCGCGCCACGCGCGCAATCTCTGCGTGGTAGGTCTCGATGAGTTCAAAGGTCCAGTCCGATGGACAGGGCAAGGGCTGCCGGTCCCGGCCCGCGGGAGCGGGAGCGGGATCGCCGCCAATCTCGGGCACCGGTTCCAGCGGGACATCGTCGGCGTGCATCATGAGGTACCTGCCTTCCTGAACAGCTCGCGAAACACCGGGTAGATGTCGGCGGCATCGGTGATCCGGCGCATGGCAAAGTTCGGCTCGTTCCGGCGCACCTGGTCGTACTCTTCCCAGAGGTTCTGCTCGTCGCCGGCGACCTGCACATAGGCGTAGTAGCGCACCAGGGGCAGCAGCTTCTGCTGCAACAGATCACGGCACAGCGCCGAATCCTTGTACCAGTTTTCACCGTCCGAGGCCTGGGCGCCGTAGATGTTCCAGTCGCCCGGCGGATAGCGCGCCTGGATGACCTCGTGCATCAGCGTCAGCGCGCTGGAGACCACCGTGCCCCCGCTTTCGGTCGCCTGGAAGAACTCGGTTTCCCCCACCTCGGCGGCCTGCGTGTGGTGGCGGATGAACACCACGTCGGTGCGTTCGTAGTGCCGTTGCAGGAACAGGTAGAGCAGGATGAAGAAGCGCTTGGCAATGTCCTTGCGCTCCTCATCCATCGAGCCCGACACATCCATCAGGCAGAACATCACCGCCTTGGCGGTCGGCTGCGGAATGCGCACCCGGTTGCGAAACCGCAGATCCAGCGGATCGAGAAACGGAATCCGGCGCACCCGGCGCATCAAGGCCTCGATGCGCTGCTGGAGCGCATGGATTTCCTCGCGCGGCGTGCTGTCCAGCCGCTCGGCTTTGGCCAGCGCGTCCTGCAGTTCGCGCAGGTGCTGCCGCAGTTCACCGCCCATGGCAATGCGCCGCCCCAGCGAAGTGCGCATCGAGCGCACCACGTGCAGACTCGCCGGGTTGCCAGCCGACACGTAGCCCGCGCGCTGCGACTTCCATTCGGGTGCATCGGGCAACAACTGCGTGCGCACCAGGTGCGGCAAGGCCAGGTCGTCAAAGAAGATCTGCATGAACTCGTCGCGCGTGATGCGGAAAACAAAATCGTCTTCCCCGCCACCGTCCTGACTGCCCCGTCCGCCTCCGCCCGCGCCACCCGATGGTGGCCGACCGACACGGTCGCCCCGCACGTACTCGCGGTTGCCCGGGTGCACCGTCTCGCGCACCCCGCCTTGGCCGTGGCCAAACACCGGCTCGGACACATCGCGCCGGGGCAGCGTGATGTCTTCGCCCTGCTCGATGTCCCGGATGCTGCGGCCGGAGACGGCCTTCTTCACCGCGTCGCGGATCTGGTCGCGATAACGGCGCAAAAAGCGCTCGCGGTTGCCGATGGACTTGTTCTTGCCCGACAGCCGGCGATCGACGATCTGCTGCAGCATGGAGACCCGCCTTTCTGGTTTTCGGGACAACGGCCCCGGGCGCTCAGGAGCTCTTGCGCACGCGCAGGTACCAGTCGCACAGAAGGCGCACCTGGCGCGTGGTGTAGCCCTTGTCGACCATGCGGTTGACAAAGTCTTCGTGTTTCTTCTGTTCGTCGGCGCTGGCCTTGGCGTTGAACGAGATCACCGGCAACAGGTCTTCGGTGTTGGAGAACATCTTCTTCTCGATCACCGCGCGCAGCTTTTCGTAGCTGGTCCACAGCGGGTTCTTGCCCGCGTTGTTGGCCCGTGCGCGCAGCACGAAGTTGACGATCTCGTTGCGAAAGTCTTTCGGGTTGCTGATGCCGGCGGGCTTTTCGATCTTCTCCAGCTCGGCGTTGAGCGAAGACCGGTCGAAGATCTCGCCGGTGTCGGTGTCACGGAACTCCTGGTCCTGGATCCAGAAGTCGGCGTAGGTCACATAGCGGTCGAAGATGTTCTGGCCGTACTCGGAGTACGACTCCAGGTAGGCGGTCTGGATTTCCTTGCCGATGAACTCGGCGTAGCGCACCGCCAGCGTCTCCTTGATGAAGGCCAGGTACTTCTGCTCGGTCTCGGCCGGGAACTGCTCGCGCTCGATCTGCTGCTCCAGCACATACATCAGGTGTACCGGGTTGGCCGCCACCTCGGTGCTGTCGAAGTTGAACACCCGCGAGAGGATCTTGAACGCGAAGCGCGTGGAGATGCCGCTCATGCCCTCGTCCACGCCCGCGTAGTCGCGGTACTCCTGGTAGCTCTTGGCCTTGGGATCGGTGTCTTTGAGATTCTCGCCGTCGTAGACCAGCAGTTTGCTGAAGATGCTGGAGTTTTCGGGCTCCTTCAGGCGGGTGTAGACCGCAAACTGCGCCAGCATCTTCAGCGTACCTGGGGAACAGACGGCCTGCGACAGCGACGAGTTGCGGATCAGCTTCTCGTAGATCTTGATTTCTTCCGTCACCCGCAGGCAGTACGGCACTTTGACGATGTAGATGCGGTCGAGGAAGGCTTCGTTGTTCTTGTTGTTGCGGAAGGCCTTCCACTCGCTCTCGTTGGAGTGCGCCATCACGATACCGTCGAACGGGATTGCGCCGAAACCTTCGGTGCCTTTGAAGTTGCCTTCCTGGGTCGCGGTCAGCAGCGGGTGCAGCACCTTGATCGGTGCCTTGAACATCTCCACGAACTCCAGCAAGCCCTGGTTGGCCAGGCACAAGCCACCCGAGTAACTGTAGGCGTCGGTGTCGTCCTGGGCAAAGGTTTCGAGACGACGGATGTCGATCTTGCCGACCAGCGAAGAAATGTCCTGGTTGTTCTCGTCGCCCGGCTCGGTCTTGGCGATCGCGATCTGCCGCAACACCGAGGGAAAGCGCTTGACCACCCGGAAGCGCCGGATGTCGCCGCCATACTCTTCCAGCCGCTTGACAGCCCAGGGCGACATGACACGCTCCAGATAGCGTGGCGCGATGCCGTATTGCGTGTGCAGCAGTTCGCCGTCTTCGGCCGCGTTGAACAGGCCCAGCGGCGATTCGTTGACCGGCGAATCCTTGAGCGCGTAGAACGGCACCTGCTGCATGAGCTGCTTCAGGCGCTCGGCAATCGAGGACTTGCCGCCGCCCACGGGCCCGAGCAGGTAGAGGATCTGCTTGCGCTCCTCCAGCCCCTGGGCCCCGTGGCGGAAATAGGAGACCACCTGCTCGATCGGTTCTTCCAGCCCGTAGAAGTCCCGAAACGCGGGGTAGATCTTGATGACCTTGTTGCCGAAGATGCGCGAGAGGCGCTGGTCGTGCCGGGTGTCGAGCAACTCCGGCTCGCCGATGGCCACCAGCATGCGCTCGGGCGCTGTGGCATACACCAGCGGATCGCGCTTGCAGGCATCCAGGTATTCCTCGATCGAGAGCTCGTCTTCACGCGTCTGCTCGTATCGGGTCAGGAAATGACGGACGGCATCCATACGACCTCCTAGTCTGGAGCGCACTCATGCAAATCCACCAACCCCGACCCGCTCCCCGCCAGGGCTGGCGCCAGCCGGATACCCTCGTCCCACCTGGCCCCGGACCCGCGCCACCCGAAACAGGTGTCTTCTACAGATCCTGAGCGTGTGAGGATGCCGGTCCGGAAAAGTTCAGATCACACCTCAGCGAATGCACCTTCCTTGTTCGTGTTCACATGGTTCTGCGCCATGGCCCAGACTTCCCGCGCTGGCAAGGGTTTCAACCGGTGGTCGCTCCACACCTGGCGCCACTTGCGCGCGCCGTGCAAACCATGGCGCAAACCCAGCATGTGGCTGGCGATGGAATACCAGGGCGCGCCGTCTTCAGCAGCAGCACGCTCCATGTATTCCACCATCGCCAGCTCGACCGCTTCGCGCGTCATCATGGATCCTTCGGTTGGCGCCCCAAAAAAGCGGGCATCCCATTCGGACATGAGCCAGGGATTGTGGTACGCCTCGCGCCCGATCATCACGCCGTCGATCTGCTCCAGATGGCCAGCAATCTGCTCATGGGTGGTGATACCACCGTTGACGGCAATGGTCAACGCCGGGAAGTCACGCTTGAGCTGGTAGGCCAGCTCGTAACGCAGTGGCGGAATCTCGCGGTTCTCCTTCGGCGACAGGCCCTTCAGCCAGGCGTTGCGTGCGTGCACGATGAACACCTTGCAACCCGCATCGGCCACGGTGCCGACAAAATCGCGAACGAAGTCGTAGCTCTCCACCCGGTCGATGCCGATGCGGTGCTTCACCGTGACCGGGATGTCCACCACGTCCACCATGGCCTTCACCCCGTCGGCCACCAGCTTCGGTTCACCCATGAGGCAAGCGCCGAAAGCGCCGCGCAGCACCCGCTCGCTGGGGCACCCGCAGTTGAGGTTGATCTCGTCGTAACCACGCTGTTCACCCAGCCGCGCGCAAGTGGCCAGATCGGCCGGCTCGCTGCCGCCGAGCTGCAATGCCACCGAATGCTCTTCTTCATTGAAGTGCAGGTGCTGCGCCGCATTGCCGTGGATCAGGGCACCGGTGGTCACCATTTCGGTGTAGAGCAGCGTGTGGCGTGTGAGCAAGCGGTGGAAGTAGCGGCAATGGCGATCCGTCCAACCCATCATGGGGGCGACGGACAAACGCCAGGGCGAAGGTGCAAGGGAAGAAACAGACATGCGCCGATTATCCCAGCGCCCACAAAAAACCCCGCCGAAGCGGGGTCGATGAGCAAGATGCCTTGCTCAGGGCACAGCGGATCCGGCTCCGCCGGTCCGCCAGTGCCGCCCCCTGGGGGGTGACGGGCGAAGCCCGGCGCAGGGGGAGCCATTACCCCATGTGCAAACCACCGTTCACCGAGAAGTCGGCGCCCGTGGCATAGCCGCCTTCTTCGCTGGCCAGCCAGGCGATGATGGAGGCGATTTCGCTCGGCTTGCCCAGGCGCTTGACCGGCACCGTGGCAACAATCTTTTCCAGCACGTCGGGACGGATGGCGTTGACCATGTCGGTGCCGATGTAGCCCGGGCTCACGGTGTTGACCGTCACACCCTTGGTGGCCAGTTCCTGCGCCAGTGCCATCGAGAAACCGTGCATGCCGGCCTTGGCGGCCGAGTAGTTGGTCTGGCCAGCCTGACCCTTTTCACCGTTCACCGACGAGATGTTGACGATGCGGCCCCAGCCCTTTTCGACCATGTCGGGCACGACCTGCTTGGTCACGTTGAACATGGAGTTCAGGTTGGTTTCGATCACGGCCGACCAGTCTTCTCGGGACATCTTCAGGAACATGCGGTCCTTGGTGATGCCGGCGTTGTTGACCAGCACGTCGATGCTGCCGTGTTCGGCCTTGGTCTTGGTGAAGGCCTCGACGGTGGAATCCCAGTCACCCACATTGCCCACCGACGCGTAGAAGCTGTAGCCCAGGGCCTTCTGCTCGTCCAGCCACTTGGTGAAATCGCGCGTGGGGCCACATCCAGCAATGACCTTGAAACCCTCCTTGTGCAGGCGCTGGCAGATGGCGGTACCGATGCCGCCCATGCCGCCGGTGACGTACGCTACTTTTTGACTCATGTTGTTTGCTCCTCTAGGTGTTGCCGATGTGGCGGAAAAAATGTGATCGAAGAAAGTGTCTTTGCCAAGGGGTGCGGTGGAACCGACTTCGCCGGGCCACTCGCACCGCCCCCTGGGGGTGACGCCGCAGGCGGCGCGGAGGGTACTTACCGCTCCACCGCCAGAGAGACGCCCATGCCGCCGCCGATGCACAGCGCGGCCAGGCCCTTCTTGGCACCGCTGCGCTGCATTTCATGCAACAGTGTCACCAGGATGCGGCAGCCGGACGCACCGATGGGGTGACCGATGGCGATGGCACCCCCGTTCACGTTGACCTTGGCCGGGTCGATGTCCAGCGCCATGTTGACGGCGCAGGCCTGTGCAGCAAAAGCTTCGTTGAGTTCGAACACGTCCACGTCAGACGCCTTCCAGCCCGCGCGGGCCAGGGCCTTCTGCGAGGCGGGCACCGGGCCCATGCCCATGGTGGCGGGGTCCAGACCGCTGGTGCCGAAAGCGGCGATACGCGCCAGCGGCGTCAGACCCAGGGCGGCGGCTTTCTTGGCCGTCATCACCATCACGGCGGCAGCACCGTCGTTGATGCCCGATGCGTTGCCTGCGGTCACGGAACCCGCCTTGTCAAAGGCGGGGCGCAGACCGGCCAGCACCTCGGCGGTGGTCTTGGCGTTGATGAACTCGTCGCTGTTGAACACAACCGGGTCGCCCTTGCGCTGCGGGATGCTCACGCCGACGATCTCGTCCTTGAACTTGCCGGCGGCCTGTGCAGCAGCGGCCTTCGCCTGGCTGCCAGCGGCCAGCGCGTCCTGCATTTCGCGGGTGATGCCGTGGGCCTTGGCCACGTTCTCGGCGGTGATGCCCATGTGGTACTGGTTGTACACGTCCCACAGGCCGTCCACGATCATGGTGTCGGTCATCTTCCAGTCGCCCATGCGCTGGCCGTCGCGGCTGCCGTTCAAGACGTGCGGGCTGGCGCTCATGTTTTCCTGGCCACCGGCGATCACGATCTCGCTGTCGCCCCAGGCCACGGCCTGCGCGGCCAGCATCACGGCCTTCAGGCCCGAGCCGCAGACGGCGTTGATGGTCAGTGCTGGTGTTTCCTTGGCCACGCCGGCTTTCATCATGGCCTGACGCGCCGGGTTCTGGCCACAGCCAGCGGCCAGCACCTGGCCCATGATCACCTCACCAATGGCGTCGACCGGCAGACCGGTGCGGGCCAGCAGCTCCTTGATGACGATGCTGCCCAGCTCGGTGGCCGGGGTTTTGGCGAGCGAGCCGCCGAACTTGCCCACGGCGGTGCGGGCGGCTGAAACGATGACGATGTCTTCCACGGGTTGTCTCCTCAGGGGTCAAAAAATCGGTTGCGAAAATTCAGGCCTTGGCTTTGACGTAGCGGCCCGGCGCCGGCTCGATGGCGGCGTAGGTCTTGCCTTTGCCATAGGTCTTGGGCGCAGCAATTTGCTTGCCAGCGAGCGGCTTGAGCCAGTTGGCCCAGTCGGTCCACCAGCTGCCTTTGTGCTCGGTGGCGCCCTCGATCCAGTCGTTGACGTCGGCCGGGAACCTGGTGGCGTTGCTCACCCAGTGGCTGCGCTTGCCGGCAGCGGGCGGATTGATCACGCCAGCGATGTGACCGGAAGCGCCCATGACGAAACGCTTCTTGCCGGGGAACACCTGCGTGCTCGCATACGCACCGCCGATGGGCACGATGTGGTCTTCGCGCGAGCCGTAGATGTAGACCGGCAGCTTGACCTGGCGGAAGTCGATCTTCTCGCCGCAGACTTCGGTCTTGCCGGGCTTGACGAGGTTGTTTTCGAGGTAGGTCTGGCGCAGGTACCAAGCGTAGTACGGGCCCGGCAGGTTGGTCGCGTCCGAGTTCCAGTACAGCAGGTCGAACGGCGGCGGCGATTCGCCCTTCAGGTAGTTGCCCACCACGTAGTTCCAGACCAGATCGTTCGGGCGCAGGAAGCTGAAGGTGGTCGCCAGATCGCGGCCTGACATGAGGCCGCCCTGGCCAAACTGCATTTCGCGCATCTTCACGAAAGGCTCGTCGATGAACACATCGAGGATGCCGGTGTCGGTGAAGTCGATCAGCGTGGTGAGGAAGGTGGCGCTGTGGACCGGCTCTTCGCCGCGGGCTGCCAGCACGGCGAGCGCGTTGCTCAGCATGGTGCCGCCGACGCAGAAGCCCAGGGCGTTGATGGTTTCGGCGCCGGTGATGTCCTGGGTGACGCCAATCGCCTTGATGACCGCGTCTTCGATGTAGTCGTCCCAGGTCTTGTGCGCGAGCGACTCGTCCGGGTTGCGCCAGCTCACCACGAAGGTGCGATGGCCCTGCTCCACGCAATAGCGGATCAGCGAGTTCGCGGGCTGCAGATCAAGGATGTAGAACTTGTTGATGCAGGGTGGCACCAGCAGGAACGGGCGCTCGTAGACCTTGGCGGTGAGCGGCTTGTATTCGATCAGCTGGAACAGCTCGTTCTCGAACACCACGGCGCCTTCGGTGGTGGCGACGTTCTTGCCCACCTCGAACACGCTCTCGTCCGTCATGGACACATGGCCCTGCTTCATGTCGTGCAGCAGGTTGGCCACGCCCTTGGCGATGCTCTCGCCTTTGGACTCCAATGCCATCTTCTGCGCTTCGGCGTTGAAGGCCAGGAAGTTGCTGGGTGCGCTGGCGTCGATCCACTGCTGCACCGCAAAGCGCACACGCGTCCTGGTCTTGGCATCGCCCTCCACCGCGTCGGCCAGCGCCATCAGCGTGCGGGCATTCAGCAGGTAGGCCGCGGCCGAGAACGCGGCCACCGGGTTGCTGGCCCAGGCTTCGGAGGCGAAGCGGCGGTCGGTCTGCGGTTTGGCGTCGAGACCTTGGTTCCACAGGCCCGCCACATCTTTCATGTAGGTGTTCTGGATTTCAAGCAGCTTGGCCGGATCGAAGTGGACCTTCTGGCCGGCGGCCTGGTTGAACATGTCGCCCATGCCGGCCATGCCCATCCCCGCGCCCACCTGCGGCATGGCCATGCCAAAAGGATGGGCCGCGCCGCTCTGGGGCATGAAAGCCTTGAAAGCCGCGAACGGGTCTGTAGCGGCCTGTGGAGTCGCCTGTGCGGCAGCGCCCGGAAAGGCCTGCGCAGCTTGCGTCCACTGGGCAACGAGGTTTTGCTGAAACTGCTGCGCAGCTTCCAGCCAGGGCTGTTGGGGCGTTTTCCCAGATGTCATGCTTGTCTCCAATGGTTATTACCAGCGGGCTTATTATCGGTTCCTCTGGGGAGGAATTCCGGGTTTTCCCTAGTGTCAGTGTGCCGGCTTCCAGCAAGCTGACAATAAACCCCCGCGTGGTCAGGAACGTTGTGTATCTGGTGGTGATCGGTTGGTTTTATGTGGTGCTCATGATGGCGGTGGCCGAAGCGTCGAACACGACAGGCACCGTGCTCGGAGCCATTGTGACCTTCTTTCTTTACGGTTTGATGCCGATCGCATTGGTGGTTTACCTGATGCGCACGCCCCAGCGCCGCAAAGAGATCAAGGCACGCGAAGCCGCCGAGGACCTCGCGCACAAGTTGCGCGCCACAGAGAATGCAGTACCTGCGTCAGATCCGCCAGATGCAGGCCGCCATGCGTCCGGTGCTGCCCAGACGGACAGCATCCCGGCGGTGGGAAAAGAAACGTAAGGCTTGTGTCGCGGTACACCAGACCGGGGTGCCGTCGTTGCCGTAAATGCGGTGGATGCCCATGGCGCTCAGCCGCAACCGGGCCAGCATCGACAGGTTCGCGAAATACTTCTCATCACCCACCAGATGCGGGTCGAAGGCGCGTTGGGCCGCCGGATCGCTCTGCACAAAAGCAGCCCGCACCTCAGGCCCCACCTCAAACGCATCGGGCCCGATGCATGGCCCCAGCCAGACCAGCATGTCAGCGATGACGCGGTCCCGATCGGCCGAGGCGTCCATCTGCTGAACCGCCTGCACAAAGGCGGCGACCGTGGCCTCCAGCACCCCTTGGCCATCAGCCCCTCCCGCCAGTCCACGCCAGCCGGCGTGGGCGGCCGCCACCACGCTGCCCGCACTGTTCGTGAACAGCACCGGCAGGCAGTCCGCGACCATGATCGTGCAGGCCACACCGGGCAACGTGCTCAGGCAGGCATCGGCCTCACCCCCATCGGGCGTCCGGGTATCGAGTGTGGCCACGGCCACGCCGTGCACCTGCTTCAGGAACACCGGTCGCACACCGGTGGCGCCGGCCAGACGCGCCCGGTTGGTGGCGACCGCAACCGGGTCGTCCTGCACATGGTCACCGAGGTTGAAGCGGTCAAACGGCGGCGCCGACACGCCGCCCGAGCGGGT
Organism: Hydrogenophaga sp. L310; assembly: GCF_055703065.1. Taxonomy (NCBI): domain Bacteria; kingdom Pseudomonadati; phylum Pseudomonadota; class Betaproteobacteria; order Burkholderiales; family Comamonadaceae; genus Hydrogenophaga; species Hydrogenophaga sp. L310. The sequence goes on along the minus strand of NZ_JBVPZA010000001.1, from coordinate 534,893 downwards.
GGTGAACACCGCATGCACCCCGGCCGGCGACGGCCAGTCGGGCACCAGCCAGTCTTGCGGTGTGGGCATCAGGCTTCGAAGTCCGGGCAGGCAGAGGGCTGGGCCTGCTGAAAAGCCGGCAACGCCATGCAGGCGTCGAAAGCGGCCATGGTGCGTGGCAGGCCGTCCAACGGGGTGTTGAAACGTTGCCCGTTGAAGATCTGCGGCACCAGACAACAGTCGGCCAGCGTGGGCGTGTCGCCGTAACAGAAGCGCGAAGCCGGCTGTTGGGCCAGTTGCCGTTCAAAGGTCTCCAGTCCGCTGCGCACCCAGTGGCGGTACCAGGTGTTCCTGGCATCTTCGTCCAGCTTCAGCGTGCCCGAGAGGTACTTGAGCACGCGCAGGTTGTTGATGGGGTGGATCTCGCAGGCGATCGATTGCGCCAGCGCCCGCACATGGGCACGCGCCAGCGCGTCGCGCGGCACCAGGGCGGGCTCGGGATGGATGTCGTCCAGGTACTCGATGATCGCCATGGACTGCGACAAACGTGTGCCGTCGTCCAGTTCCAGCAGTGGGACCAGACCATCGGCCGCGATATCGCCGTACGCGGCTTGCCGGTGTTCACCCTTGGCCAGGTGCACCGGCAGGTATTCATAGGGCAGCCCCTTGATTGCCAGCGCGATGCGCACGCGGAACGAGGCCGAGGAGCGGAAGTAGTTGTAGAGCTTCATGGAAGCCAAGGATAAACCGGGCGCCTGGCGCTGTCCGGTCGTGCGAAGTCGCCCCCATCGGGCAGGCGGACTTCGCAAACGGCTGAGAGCCAGAGAGTCTTTCTCTCAGGCTTTCAGCGGGGTGTTACCCGGCTGTTCAGCGCGCCGGGACGATGACCAGCGTGTCGCCCTGGGTTGTTGCCCCACGGGCACCCGTGTTGCCGGTCGCGCCAGTGGCACCGGTATAGCCGGTGGCACCGGTGGCACCGGTGTAGCCGGTCGCTCCGGTGTCACCGGTGGCGCCCGTACCGCCCGTGGCGCCGGTGTAGCCGGTGGTTCCCGTGGCGCCGGTCGCACCCGTGGCGCCGGTGGCACCGGTCGGGCCTGCAGGCAGCGAGAAGCAGGCGGTGAGCGCCAGTGTGGTCGCGGCGACGGCGATGATTTTGATGGAATGCATGATGGTTCCTTGGTGGCTTACGAGGACCACCCTCACTTGAAGAGCAGCCCTGCAGAGTTGATCAGCCCTCTGACACAGACTTTGAGCGTCGGCAGATCAGGCCATCGCCACGTTTGAGCGGAAATTCGGCCTGGTGGCCTGGAGCTTCCGTCCCGGTGCAGCTTAGACAGGCCATTCGCGCCAGTCGGTGCGCTGGCGCGCTTAGGGTGTGTTCACAGAAGCGCCACCCCCGCGACTGCTTGGGAGCCTGGCTCCCTGCCCTGGGTCAACTCCGTGAATCAGGCTTCCGGGGGGTGTCCAGCATGCGGCCGAGCAGGTCCATCGGCAGCGGGAACACGATGGTCGACGCGCGGTCACCGGCCACCTGGGTCATGGTCTGCAGGTAGCGCAGCTGCATGGCCTCGGGCTGCTGCGACAGCATCTGTGCGGCTTCGAGCAAGGACACGGCGGCCTGCTTCTCGCCTTCGGCGTGGATCACCTTGGCGCGCCGCTCGCGTTCGGCTTCGGCCTGGCGCGCGATGGCGCGCACCATGGACTCGTTCAGGTCGATGTGCTTGATCTCGACGTTGGTCACCTTGATGCCCCAGGCACCCGTCTGCGCGTCCAGGATCTGCTGTACATCGAGGTTCAGCCGCTCGCGCTCGGCCAGCATTTCGTCGAGCTCGTGTTTGCCCAGCACCACGCGCAACGTGGTCTGCGCGAGCTGGCTGGTGGCCATGAGGTAGTTCTCCACCTGGATGATGGCCTTGTCGGGCGCCACCACGCGGAAGAACACCACCGCGTTCACCTTGACCGACACGTTGTCGCGCGAGATCACGTCCTGCGGCTCCACGTCCATGGTGACCACGCGCAGATCGACCCGCACCATCTGCTGCAGGCCGGGAATCACGATCACCAGGCCGGGGCCCTTGACCTTCCAGAACCGGCCCAGCTGGAACACCACGCCGCGTTCGTACTCACGCAGGATGCGAAAAGACGAGGCCAGCAGGATCAGCACAACAGGCACGAGGATCGCGCCAATCCCCAGGTTGAAATCGAACATCGTGGGTGCCTCCTTCAGGTGGATGGTTGGGATGCAGAAGTGTTTCCGGTATCGGGCTGGACATGCAGCAGCAGGTCGTAGCCTGTTGAGCCTTCGCCCTTCGGGCTGCGCTGCGCGCTGGCTTGGGAGCGGCCCGGCACTTCGCCCAGGCCCACCACGCGCACGTGTTGCCCGGGCAGCAGGGGCGCGTCCGAGCGCACCTGCCAGCGCTCGCCATGCACCTCCGCCCAGACCTCATCGCCCTGGACCAGCAATACCTCGCCGAGCGCACCGATCATGTGTTCGCCGCCGCTGACCACCGGCGCGCGGCGCGCCCGCAACGCCATGCCACCGCCCAGCAACACCGCGGCCCCGGCCGTGACGGCGATGCCGAAAATCAACGGCAAGGGCACGCCCATGCCGGGCACATCACTGTCGAACAGCAGCAGTCCGCCCGCAACGAACGCCACGATGCCACCCACGCCGAGCACACCAAAAGACGGGGAAAGCAGTTCCGCGGCCAGCAACGCAAAGCCCAGCAGGATCAGCGCGAGCGCCGCGTAGTTCACCGGCAGCAGCTGCAACGCAAACATGGCCAGCAGCAGACAGACCGCGCCCACGGTGCCGGGCAGGCCAAAGCCCGGTGACGAAAATTCGAACATCAGGCCGTAGATCCCGATCATCAGCAGGATCAAGGCCAGACTCGGGTTGGCGATCACGCCCAGCAGGCGGTGGCGCCAGTCGGGCGGCTGGGCCAGGGTGGTCAGGCCGCGCGTCTGCAGGCGCAGCTCGCCGCCGGCCATGCGCACGGTGCGCCCGTCGATCTGCGCCAGCAGGTCGGCGATGTCCAGGGCCACCACGTCCACGACCTTCTCGCGCAAGGCTTCGGTCGCGCTCAGGCTCGCGGCCTCGCGCACCGCGCGTTCGGCCCACTGCGGATTGCGTCCGTGCTGCAGGGCCAGACCGCGAATGAAAGCGGCTGCGTCGTTGACCTGCTTGGCGGTCATGGCGTCGGCGGGCGATGCGGGCGCTGGCGTATCCGGTGTGCCCTTGGGCGCCGGGGTGGCGGGGTCGGGTCGCTCCCGGGGTGCCTGCGGTGTCCCCGGCATGCCGATGGCCACGGGCGTGGCGGCGCCCAGCGTGGTGACCGGGGCCATGGCAGCGATGTGGCTGGCGTAGAGGATGTAGGTGCCGGCGCTGGCAGCCCGCGCGCCCTGGGGCGTCACGTAGGTGGCCACCGGAACGGGTGAGGCCAGGATGGCCTGGATGATCTGGCGCATCGAGGTGTCGAGTCCGCCGGGCGTGTCCAGCTCCAGCACCACCAGCGGAGCACCCTGTTGCCGGGCATGCTGCAAGCCCCGCACGATGTAGTCCATGCTGGCGGGGCCGATGGCACCCTGCACCGTGAGGACCACCACCGGTTCTGCCCGCGCACCGGTCACCATGAGGGACCACAACAGCACGCCCCACATGCACCAGCCGCGGAGGCTGAAGCGACCCATGGCATGACCTGTTTTCATTGCAGCTCCACAGAGATACCGCTCTCACTGTATGCCTCCTGACGGCAACCACGCAAGCGACCAGCAGCACATCCCTTGATGGGAAGCGGACGTCACCGCCCGGTGACAAACCGATGGGCCCGCCCGCCGCGGCAACGGTCTACCGCGTCAGGTACGCCACCAGCCCTTGCAGGGTGAACAGTTGGGGATAGTCGCTCTCGGGGATGGACACACCGCTGCCCTGGCTCAGGCCGATGATGAAATTGAGGAAGTCCATGGAATCGAGGTCCAGGGTTTCGCGCAGGTCTTCGTGATCGGCGACGGTGCTCAGGTCCGCTTCGGGCGCGATGCCGGCCAGCACGTCGGCGGCCAGCTGTCGGATGTCGGCAGAGTTCATGGGGTGCTTCCATTCAGAGTGTTTCGGGTGTTTGCAAGGCGCGGTGGATGGCCACCAGCAGCTGGCCGCCGAGGTGGCCGTCGCTGGCGCGGTGATCGGCCGCCAGACTGGCGTTCACGATCGGGCGAGGCAGCACCTGCCCATCCACCACCCAGGGCTGCGGCAGCACGCGCCCGAAGCCGACGATGGCCACCTGCGGCGGGTAGATGACGCCCCACACGCTCTCGGCGCCCCGGTCGCCCAGGCTGGAGACGGTGATGGTCGGATCGGTGAGTTCGGAGCTGCGCAGACCACCAGCCCGTGCCCGCTGCACCAGGTCGCGCAGCGCGGTCATGAGCTCGGGCAGGGTTTTCTGGTCGGCGTGGTGGATGGCCGGCGCCACCAGGCCACCACCGCGCAGCGCAATCGCCCAGCCGATGTGGATGCCGTCGCCAGGGCGGAACTGCCCGCTCTCGTAAAAGCCGTTGAGCTGCGGCACATCGCGCAAAGCGAGCGCCGTCGCCTTGAGCAGCAGCACCGCGCTCAGCAGCCTGTCTTGCGGCAGGCGATCGCGGTTCCATTCATCCAGCCAGGCCTGGGCCACAGCGAAATCCACCGTTTCAGCCAGGTAGTAGTGCGGGATCTCGCGTTTGGAGCGGCTCATCGCCGCCGCGATCGCCTGGCGCATCTGGACGGCATCGAAGCCGACCGGCTTCACCCGTTGCGGTGCCACCGCCTGCACGGCCGCTGCTTGGGGTTGTGACGCCGCGCGCTCGACATCGGCCAAGGTGACCGAGCCGTCAATGCCGGTGCCGCACAAGGCTTCTGGCTGCAGCCCGACCGTTTGCGCACGACGGCGCGCTGCAGGGCTGACGCGGGCACGCTGCGGCGTCGCGGCCGGGATCGCAGGCAGGGCCAGCACCGCTGCGGAGGCCTCAACAGGTGCGTCCGCGACCGGCGATGGGATCGCAGACGGCGCGGCTCGCGAGACGAGCGGCGCAGGCGGCACTGAGGCGCCGTCCTCTCCGGCCACCGCCACCCGCGCCAGCACCGCGCCCACCGGCAGGCTTTTGCCCAAGGGCGCGAGTTCACCGATCACGCCGTCGAGAAAAATCTCGACGTCGATGGCACCTTTGTGGGTTTCCACCACCGCGACCACATCCCCCGGCTTCACGCGGGCACCCGGCTCGACGAGCCACTGCACCACGGTGCCGGTCTCCATGTCGGCGCCCAGGGAAGGCATGAGAAATTCGGCCATCCACCCTACCCCACCTTCACCAGACTGCGCACCGCGGCCAGGATGTCGGGCACCTGCGGCAGGCTGGCGGTCTCCATGTGTTCGGCGTAGGGCACCGGCACCTCTCGGGCGCACACACGGCGCACCGGCGCGTCAAGCTCGTAGAGCGCGTCTTCGGCCAGCCGGGCCGCGATTTCGGCCGAAATCGAGCCGCTCTTCCAGCCCTCGTCCACGACCACGCAGTGGTGCGTGCGCGAGACCGATTCGATCACCGTGGCTGTGTCCAGAGGGCGCAGGACCCGCAGGTCGATCACCTCGGCCTCGATGCCCTCGCCCGCCAGCTGCTGCGCCGCGGCCAGGCACTTGGGCAGGCTGTTGCCGTAGCTCACCAGGCTGACATCCTTGCCCAGGCGGCGCACACGCGCGTGTTCAATGTCCACCGCGGTGACGGCCGGGTCCAGCTCGCCCTCGGCGTTGTAGAGCACGATGTGTTCGAAGATCAGCACCGGGCTGGGGTCGGCCAGTGCGGCGGCCAGCATGTGGCGCGCATCTTCCACCGTGCCGGGCACCAGCACCTTGAGCCCCGGGATGTGGGCGAACCAGCCTTCCAGGCTGTGCGAGTGCTGCGCCGCCAGCTGCCGCCCGCCACCGGTGGCCATGCGGATCACCAGCGGCACGGCGAACTGACCGCCCGACATGTGCGGGATGGTGGCGGCGTTGTTCATGATCTGGTCCAGCGCGAGCAGGCTGAAGTTGCAGGTCATGATCTCGACGATGGGTCGCAGACCGGCCAGAGCGGCCCCCACGCCAGCGCCCACAAAGCCGACTTCGGCCAGCGGCGTGTCCACGATGCGAGCGGGACCGAACTCTTCCAGCAGGCCCTTGGTCACGGCGTAGCAGCCACCGTATTTGCCCACGTCCTCGCCCATCACGAAGCAGCGGGCATCGGCCAGCAGCGCGTCGCGGATCGCCTGGCGGCAGGCTTCGCGGTAGGTCATGCGGATCGGGGTGGTGGCGTTCATGATGCCGTCTCCTGCACCACCGAGTCCATCAGCACGAAGCGCTCCAGCTGGTCCACCGGCTCCAGCGTGCCGGCCTCGGCAAACGCCACCGCGGCGTCGATCTCGGTCAGGATGCCGGTATCGATCGCCGCTGCCTCGTCCGGGGTCAGCAGGTGGTTGCCCTCCATCCAGTGGCGCAAGCGCTCGATCGGATCGCGCTGGCGCCAGTCTTCGATCTCGCCCCGTGTGCGGTAGGCCTGGGTGTCGAACATCGAATGCGCGCGGAAGCGGTAGGTGCGGCACTCCAGGAAATACGGGCCGAGGCCGGCGCGCACATGCTCCACGGCGCGCCGCGCGGCGGCGGCCATCTGGACCGGGTCCATCGCATCGACCTGCGCGGAGGCCATGCGGTAGGCGTCGGCCTTGCGGTACACCTCGGTCTGCGACTCCGAATCGGCCAGCGGAACACCCATGGCGTAGAGGTTGTTTTCACACACGAACAGCACCGGCAGCTTCCAGATGGCCGCCAGGTTCATGCTCTCGTGAAAGGCCCCTTCGGCCACCGCGCCCTCGCCAAAGAAACAGGCCGTCACCGCGCCCGGCCGCAGCTGTTTGTCGGCCATGGCGATGCCCACGGCCAGCGGCAGGCCGCCGCCGACGATGGCGTTGCCGCCGAAGAAGCGGTGCTCACGGTGAAACAGGTGCATGGAACCGCCGCGCCCGCGACAACAACCTTCGACCTTGCCCAGCATCTCGGCCATGAGTGGCGCCATCGGCACGCCGCGCGCCAGCGCATGGCCGTGCTCGCGGTAGGTGGCCAACACCGCGTCGCGCGGCTCCAGCGCATCCATCACCCCCACGGCCACCGCCTCCTCGCCGTCGTAAAGGTGCAGGAAACCGCGGATCTTCTGCGCCTGGTAGAGCTCGACGCACTTGGCTTCAAAGCGGCGGATGCGCAGCATCTCGCGGTACAGGTGGTGCAGGTGGGTGCGATCCAAGTGGATCTTGTCGGTCATGGTGCACCCTTCTTCTCATCGCTTTCCAGCGTGGACAGATCACCCTCGGGAAGACCCAGTTCGCGCGCCCTGAGCAGCCGGCGCATGATCTTGCCGCTGCGGGTCTTGGGCAGGTTGTCGCGGAACTCGATCTGCTTGGGCGCCACCGCAGCGCCCAGCCGCTTGCGCGCATGGCCCAGCAGCTCGCGGCGCAGGGCCTCGCCGGCTTCGAAGCCGGGCTTGAGCGCCACGAAGGCCTTCACCACCTCGCCCGCCATCGGGTCGGGAATGCCGATCACGCCCGCCTCGGCGACCGCCGGGTGCTCCATCAGCGCGCTCTCGACCTCGAACGGCCCGATCAGGTGACCGGCGGATTTGATGACGTCGTCGGCCCGGCCGACGAACCAGTAGTAGCCGTCGGCGTCGCGGTGCGCCAGGTCGCCGGTGAGGTACCAGCCGTCGGCGAAACACTTGCGGTAGCGCTCGTCCTCGTGCAGGTAGCCGCGCATCATCGACGGCCAGGGCGTCTTGAGCGCCAGCTCGCCGTCCACATCGGGTGCTTCGATGGGTTCCACGTGCCCGTCCGCCAGGCGGCGCACCACCGCGGCGGTGATGCCGGGCAAGGGCTTGCCCATGGAGCCGGGCTTGATGTCCATGGCCGCGTAGTTGGAGACCATGATGCCGCCGGTTTCGGTCTGCCACCAGTTGTCGTGGAAGGGCCGGCCAAACGCCTTGAGGCCCCAGACCACGGCCTCGGGGTTGAGTGGTTCGCCCACACTGGCCATGAAGCGCAGCGCCGAGAGGTCGACACCCTGCAAGGCCTCGGCGCCGAGCTTCATCATCATGCGGATGGCGGTGGGCGCGGTGTACCAGACGGTTATGCGCTCGCGCTCCAGCACGCCGTACCAGGTCTGCGGATCAAACTCGGCCTCGACCACCACGTTGGTCACGCCACACACCAGCGGCGCGATGATGCCGTAGCTGGTGCCGGTGACCCAGCCCGGGTCGGCCGTGCACCAGAACACATCGTCGTCGTGCAGATCGAGTGCGTAGCGGCCCGTCACCGCATGCGCGAGCACGGCCCCGTGCACGTGCACCGCACCCTTGGGACGGCCGGTGGTGCCGCTGGTGAAGTGCAGCAGGGCCATGGACTCGGGATCGGTGTGCCCGATCGTGTACTGCGTGGACGCCGGCGACACGAGCACACCCCAGGGGTGCACGCCGGCTTCGTCAGCCGGCGCCGCACCGACCACGATCACATGCTTGAGGCCGGGCAGGCGTTCCCGCACATCCCTGATTTTTCTTTGGTAGAGCTCGGGGGTCGTCACCAGCACGCGCGCGTCGCCCATCTCGGCCCGCGTGACGATGGGCTCGGGTCCGAAAGCTGAAAACAGCGGCGTCACCACACAACGCGCCTTGAGCGCACCCAGCACCGCCACATACAGTTCAGGCAGGCGTCCCATCAACACAAACACCCGCTCGCCGGGCATCACACCCAAGTCGTGCAGCGCGTTGGCGAACTGGTTGGTGGACCGTGCGAGCTCGGCGTAGGTGAATTCCTGGCGTTCACCGCTCTTGCCGATCCAGCGGATCGCGACCTTGTCGCCATGGCCATGCAGCAGGTGCCGGTCCACCGCTTCGTGCGCGATGTTCAGGCCAGCGCCGCCCGGCAAACCATCCAGCCACGCGCGAGCGGCTTCCCAGGTGAATTGCGCCACGGCCGCGGCATGGTCCAGCAGGTGCGGCGCAGGCACCAGCGATGAAGGCTGCTTCTGAAGCGTTGTGTTCACCGTTGTCTCCGGTTAGCAGGAACCGGTAGCGTCTGCTGCGGTGGCTCGCCACCGCAGCGGTATCGACCCGGCTCGTTGACTGAAAACAAATGGTCCTCCCACACGGTGCCACCTGTCCAGCCGAATGTACGTCTTCTTGACCCGAATCAAAAACCAGCCAAAGACACCGGCCAGGGGCCGGCCGCGGTCACCTGCTCAGGTCGGTCGAGCCTGCAGTGCGCACAGCACTTCGGCCACCGCCGGCACGATGCTGACCGCGTTGCTGGCGTGGGGAATGCTGTCGGTGCTCCAGATCTGGCCGGCACCGGCTTCGCGGATCAGCCGGACCGCGCCGTCGGCAAACAGCGCGTGCGTGACCGCCACGTCCACCGACGCCGCGCCTGCCTCGCCCAGCAACCGGGTCGCCTGCGCGAGGGTATGGCCGGAACTGGCCACGTCGTCCATCAGCACCACGGCGCGCCCGGCAAACGGCAGGTCGGGCAGCTCGATGTCCACCTCCCGGTCTCCATGTCGCAGCTTGCGGCACACGCCGTGCGCCCAGCCGTGGCGCGCAGCGGCCTGCGCCACCCACTGCAACGACTCTTCGTCCGGGCCGATCAGCAGCACGTCGGGGCGCTGCGTCGCGATGTGGTCGGCCAGCAGCGGCGCACCGCTGAGCACGATGGCATCTTTCACGGGTATGGCCTCTTCCAGCGTCGCCACGCGGTGAAGGTGCGGGTCCACCGTGATCACGGCGTCAAACAGACCGGCCAGGAAGCGGCCGATCACGCGCTGGCTCACCGCTTCGCCGGGGTTGAACGCGATGTCCTGCCGCATGTAGGCCAGGTAGGGCGCCACCAGCGTGAGGTGCACGGCGCCGAGCTGGTGCGCGGTGCGCGCGACCAGCAGGATCTCGACCAGCTTCTCGTTCGGCTGGTGCAGGCCGCGCCAGAACACCACGCGCGGAGGCAGGCTCTCGGGCAGTCGCAGGCGCAACTCGCCGTCCGGAAAGCGGTGGCGCTGAATGACGGCCAGCGTCAGACCCGCCGCAGCGGCAACCGCCTGGGCGATGGTCTGCTCATCGTCAAAACACAGCAGGCAGCCAGCAGAAAGGTCGGGTTGCATCAGAACTCCACAAACACATGGGGCACCTGGTCGGCGTGCCCGAGGCTGAAACCGTTGAAGCGCAGACAGGCCTGGCGGGCGAATTCGAGGTCGGCCGGGTAGCTGGCGTGCACGCGGTAGAGCGTTTCGCCCGCCCGCACCTCGTCGCCCAGCTTTCGCAGCAGGTCCACGCCCGCGCCCTGCACCTTGGGGGCACCGGCCAGGCGGGCAATCTGAGCGATCTGCAGGTTGTCGATGCCGGTCACCACGCCGGCCTGCGCCGCGGTCACTTCGAGCGTGAGCGCGCCCAGCGCCGGGTGCTGGTGATCAAAGTCGCGCGAGCCTTGGGCCTCGATGATGGCCTGCATCTGCGCCAGCGCGCGGCCCGAGTCGAGGATGTCGCGCGCGATGCGAAAGCCGTCGCCACCGCGCACGTCCGGGCTGCATTCGATCAGGCGCCCGGCCAGGCGCAGCGATTTCTGCCGCAGGTCGTTCGGCGCATCGGGGTGGTTCTCCAGCACCCGCATCACGTCGCGCGCCTCCAGCACCGGCCCCACCCCCTGCCCCACGGGCTGTCGGCCATCGGTGATCACCACGTCCAGCGACAGGTGCAGGCGCTGCGCCACGTACTCGAACAACCGGCGCAGGCGCTGCGCCTCGGGCATGGAGCGCACCTTGGCCGTGGGGCCGATGGGAATGTCCAGCACCAGGTGGGTGGCGCCGGCCGCGATCTTCTTGGACAGGATGGACGCCACCATCTGCCCCGGCGAATCGAGCGCCAGCGGCCGCTCCACGGAGATCAGCACGTCGTCAGCCGGTGACAGGTTGGCCGTGCCGCCCCAGGCCAGACAGCCCTTGTGGGTGCGCACAATCTCCGTCAACCGGTCGAACGGCAGTTCCACGTTGGCCAGCACCTCCATGGTGTCGGCCGTGCCCGCGGGCGAGGTGATGGCGCGTGACGATGTCTTGGGAAACACCAGCCCGTAGGCAGCGACGATGGGCACCACCAGCATGGACGTGCGGTTGCCCGGGATGCCGCCGATGCAGTGTTTGTCCACCACCAGCGGCTCGTGCCAGTCCAGCTTGCGGCCGCTGGCCACCATGGCTTCGGTCAGGAAAAACACCTCTTCGCGGTCCAGCTCGCTGCGGTTGCTGGCGACCACGAAAGCGGTGAGCTCGATCTTGGAATAGCGGTGCTGGGCGATATCACCCACGATGGCGTGGAAATCGGCGCGCGTGAGGCGCTCGCCGTTGATCTTGCGGAAAAGCGCAGGGATCGATTCCGCCGGCTCGGCCTGCGACACCGAGGCCGGGTGGCCGTCAGGCACATCCAGCTGGGCGAAGGCGTCTTCCGACACGCCGAGCTGGTTGCAGCCGACGATGGACGCGTCGTCCACCACGTTGAGCGTGGCCAGGATGCGCCTGCCGTTGGCGCGGACTTCCACCTTGGACAGGGCCTGAAAACCCTCGGCCCGGTAGACCGCGCAGTCGCGGTGCAGGTAGGCGACGTTCTCGCGGTAGGTGTCGATGGCCACGCGGCGCAGCATCAGGCTGCCGCGGCCGGGGGTCTCTTGTTCGGGTTGGGCGCTCATGCCCGGCACGATACACCGCCGAAAGCCCGGAGCGATAGCACACAGCGCTCCCGCTGCAGTTTTCCACGGCTCCGGAGCGCCACCCCGAATCATGAAGCGGTGCCCTGGGACTAACTTCCCCTTCGGCGCTAAATGTCTTCATTCGGGATGCGGTGGAACCGGCTTCGCCGGGCCACTCGCATCGCCCCCTGGGGGGTGGCGGCCCGCAGGGCCGGCGCGGGGGGAGCCGTGTTCAGCCGACCACGAGCCGCATCCCGGGCATGAACCGCTCGGACTCGACACGACGCTCCAGCGCCAGCCGCATGTTCATCTGCGCCACCTCGGTGTGTTCAACCGCAAGCGCCTGCGCGCGCGCGCCCTCGCCTCGGCGCAGCGCGTCACACAACATGTGGTGCTGCCGGTGGGCGTAGAGCATCCAGTCGCGGTCCAGCGCCACCGTGCCTTGCATGGGCAACATGGCGGAGGCAGGGGCGAACGGCAGTTTGTCGTTGAGCGCCACGGCGCGTTGCAGCGCCCGGTTGCCGCAGGCGTCCAGGATCATCGCGTGGAAGCGGTCGTTCATGGCCGCGTAGGCGGCGTAGCTTTCGATCGTGAGCGGGCAGTCGGCAAGCAGCCGGTCGCCTTCGTCCAGACAGGCCTGCAGATCGCCCTGCAGCTGGCGCGACACGCCGTGTTCGGCCACCAGGCGCGCCGCCATGCCTTCCAGATGGCCCCGCACGGCGATCGCGTCGGTGACTTCCCGGGCGGTGAACTGGCGCACCAGGTACTTGCCGGTGTCGTTGGCCTCGACCAGCCCTTCCTGCTCCAGCGTGACCAGCGCGGCGCGCACCGGCGTGCGCGATGCCCCCAGGCGCTCGGCCAGTTGTTGCTCAGCCAGTCGCTGGCCGGGCGCGAACTCGCCGCTCAGGATCAGGTCGCGCAGTTGCATCAAAACGGTTTCTTGCAGGCTCATGCCGCAAACTGTACACTGAATCAACAAAACGGGATACCGTTTAGCCACCACCCGCCGAACAGCCCACAGGAGACCCCGCATGAAAGCCGAACAGAACCAGCGCATCACCCAGGTCGGGCCAGGCACACCGGGCGGTGAGCTGCTGCGCCGCTACTGGCAACCGGTGGCGCTGCTCGACGAGTTCAACCCGGCGCTGGACCCGGCCATGGGTGTTCGCCCGGTGAAGGCGGTGCGTGTGCTGGGGCAGGACTTCGTGTTGTTCAGGAACGCGCAGGGGGCGTTCGGCCTGCTCGACCGCGACTGCCCGCACCGCGGTGCCGACCTCGCGTTCGGCCGCAACGAAGGCGACGGCCTGCGCTGCCCCTTCCACGGCTGGAAGTTCGACGTCAGCGGCCAGTGCACCGAGACGCCGGCCGAACCCGCCGGCAGCACGCTGTGCAGCCGCATCCAGCAGCGCAGCTACCCGTTGATCGAAAAAGCGGGCGCGCTGTTCGGCTGGTTCGGCCCGGAAGGCAGCACGCCACCGCCCTTCCCCGCGCTGGACTGTTTTGAAGCACCGGCCACGCACAGCTTCGTGTTCAAGGGCCTGTGGCACTGCAACTGGCTGCAGGCCTTCGAGGTCGGCATCGACCCGGCGCACGCTTCGTACCTGCACCGCTTCTTCAACGACGCCTCGCTCGAAGGCAGCTACGGCAAACAGTTCCGCGGCGCCAGCGTGGGCGAGGTGGGCGGCGAGCGCTGGCCCATGACCAAGGTGATGCGCGAATTCGGCCAGCCCCAGATCAGCTTCACCCAGCAGCCCTATGGCCTGCAGCTGACCGCCCTGCGCCCCATGACCGACGCGCTCACCCACGTGCGCATCACCAACGCGGTGTTCCCGCAGACCTTCGTGATCCCGCTCTCCGAAACCATGACGATCACGCAGATGCACGTGCCGGTGGACGACACGCGCAATCACTGGTTCGCCTTCTTCACCAGTTTCGACCAACCGGTGGACAAGGACACCATGCGCAACCAGCGCCTGGAAGCCGTCACCCTGCCCGACTACATCCCCAAGTCCGGCCGCCACAACAACTGGGGCTTCAACGCGGAAGAGCAGCAGAACCGCACCTACCTGGGCATGGGCGAGGACGACATCAACGTGCACGACCAGTGGGCCTGCGAGAGCATGGGCGCCATCCAGGACCGCACGCGCGAACACCTGGGCACGACCGACAAGGTGATCATGGCGAACCGGCGCATGCTGTTGCAGGCCATGGACACCGTGGAACAAGGCGGCACACCACCCGGCATCGCCGACCCGGCGCTGGCGCCCAACATCACCGGCCCCGACACCGTGGACGGCATCGCCCCCGCCGAGGACTGGCAAACCTGGTGGCAAGACGCGGTGCGCGCCAAGCGCGCAAGCGCGCCCTGGCAGAACACCGCGGTGCAACCCGCGTCCGAAACGGCCGGCGCGAAATGACCCGCTTCGCCGAACGCTGCGGCCTGCACGACGCAGCCCGTGAAGCCGCTTGCCAGGAGACCGCCCGGCTCATCGAAGCCAGCGGCGTCCAGCGCGTACGCCTGGGCTGGTGCGACACCCACGGCATGCTGCGTGGCAAGACGCTGATGGCCCGCGCCGCGATCCAGGCGCTGCGCGATGGTGTCGGCATGGTCGGCACGATGATGCTCAAGGACACGGCCGACCGCACGGCCTGGAAGGTGTTCGAGCCCGACGGCACCAGCGATCTGCCCGGCTTTGCCGGCGCCGCCAACCTGATGCTGCTGCCCGACCCCGCGAGCTTCACCGTGCTGCCCTGGAGCGAGGGCACCGGCTGGCTGCGCTGCCAGCCCTGGTTCCTGAACGCCACCCCGGTGTCCCTGGACAGCCGCCGCGTGCTGCAGCAGGCATTGGCACGGCTGGGGGACACGGGCTACGGCCTCAAGACCGGGCTCGAAGTCGAATTCCACATCTACCGCATCACCGACACCGCGCCGCAACTCGACCCCGAACGCGCCGACTGGCCCGGTTTGCCGCCGCAGGTGGACATGATCCACCCCGGCTACAACCTGCAGTCCGAAGCCATGATCGACATGGCTGACGAACCGCTGGCCATCGTGATGCACACGGCGCAGGCGCTGGGCCTGCCGCTGCAGTCGCTGGAAATCGAACTCGGCCCCAGCCAGGTGGAAGCCGTGTTCGACGCCACCGACGCGCTCACCGCGGCCGACCAGATGGTTCTGTTCCGCAACGGCGTGCGCCAGGCGCTGCGCCGCGCCGGCTACCACGCCACCTTCATGTGCCGCCCGCCGTTTCCCCACATCATGTCCAGCGGCTGGCACCTGCACCAGTCGCTCGTGGACCTCGCCACCGGCCGCAACGCCTGCGTGCGAGAAACGCCCGCACCCGGCAGCGGCCGCGCCGAAGCGCGCCACACGCTGTCGGACGCGGGCGCCCACTGGCTCGCCGGCCTGCTGGCGCACGCCCAGGGCATGACGGCGCTGTGCACGCCCACCGTCAACGGCTTCGGCCGCTTCCGCCCGAACGCGCTCGCGCCCCAGAGCGTGATCTGGGGCCAGGACAACCGCGGTGCCATGCTGCGCGTGGTCGGCGGGCCGGGCGACCGTGCCACCCGCATCGAAAACCGCATCGGCGAACCGGCGGCCAACCCCTACCTGTACATGGCGGCGCAGATCCACGCCGGGCTCGACGGTCTGCTTCGCGAGCTGGCACCGCCGCTCGCCTGCGAAACACCCTACGCAGCCGAGCACCCCAAAATCCCCAGCACCCTCGGCGATGCACTGGGTTGCCTGCGTGCGGATACCGCGCTGATCGCCGGTCTGGGCGACGATGTCGTGCACCACTTCTGTCGTATCAAACAACACGAGATCGACCGCCAGGCCGAGGCCAAGGACAAGACCGACTTCGACCGCCGAGAGTACTTCAGCAGAATCTAGGAAATCCTTTCACCCATGATCCACATCCGTTTCATCGCCGCCGACCAGTCGGTACAGGACATCCAGGGAAAACCGGGCCAGAGCGTCATGGAGGCCGCCGTCGCCGCGAACGTGAGCGGCATCGCCGCCGACTGTGGCGGCACGCTCACCTGCGCCACCTGCCATGTGATCGTCGATCCCGCCTGGGCCGACCGGCTCCCCGCGCCCGGCAACGACGAACAGGGCATGCTCGAATTCACGGCCTCGCCGCGCGCTCCGGGCAGCCGGCTGAGCTGCCAGATCGTGCTCACGCCAGCACTCGACGGCATCGAACTGCGCCTGCCGGCTTCCCAATATTGAGCGTACATGGCTTGCCTATACTGGGCGTTTCAACCCATGCAACCCGCTGCCTGCCGGCAGCCAGGACACCCGCCATGAGCTATGTTTTCACCCCGCCGCCCGTCGTTTCCGTGCCCGTGGTCGGCCGCGCCGAACGCTTCCCGGTCCACCGCATCTACTGCGTGGGCCGCAACTACGAAGAACATGCAAAAGAAATGGGCTTCACCGGCCGCGAGCCGCCGTTCTTCTTTCTCAAACCGGCCGACGCCATCGTGGTCGCCGAAGCCGGCAAAACCGCCGTCATTCCCTACCCCAGCCTCACGTCGAACCTGCACCATGAGATCGAGCTCGTGGTCGCCATCGGCCAGGGTGGGCGTGGCATCCGTGCCGAAGACGCAGCGAAGCACATCTTTGGCTACGCGGTCGGCCTGGACATGACGCGTCGCGACCTGCAGACCGAGATGAAAAAGCAGGGCCGCCCCTGGTGCATCGGCAAGGGCTATGACCAGTCCGCACCCATCGGCCCCATCACCCCCGCGGCCGAGGCGGGCGACATCGGCAACGCCGCGATCTGGGTGCAGGTCAACGGCAGCGACCGCCAGCGCAGCAACGTGAGCAAACTCATCTGGAACATCGCCGAAACCATCGAACACCTGTCCAATGCCTGGGAACTGCAGCCGGGCGACCTGATCTACACCGGCACGCCCGAAGGCGTGGCCGCGGTGGTCAAGGGCGACACCATGAGCGGTGGGGTGGACGGCCTGACCAGCATCAGCGTCAAGGTGGCCTGAAAAAGACGTCAGGGTTAACCAGCAGGGTTGAATACCTACAATTCAACCATCGTGAACTGATTTCACAAAATTAAATCACACAAACCCAGGCGGAATGTCCGCGTTGCGGGTTTGACCTCTGTCCCGCAGCGCAACAAAACGTTTACCGTCACTGGGTCATCAGCCGTCGGCCACCCCATTTCCCCCTACAACACAGGAGAACATCCCATGATCCAGCGCAGAACCCTGCTTCAGTCCGGCGCCGCCGTGGCCTTCGGCGCCCCGGCGCTTGTCGGCTTTGCCCAGCAGACCGTCACCCTCAAGTTCCACACGTTCATGTCGCCGCAGTCCAATGTGTGGCTCAACATGCACAAGGCCTGGATGGACAAAGTCACCAAAGACTCGGGCGGCCGCATCAAGTTCGAGGCCTACCCTGCCATGCAGCTCGGTGGTTCGCCGGTGCAGCTGTACGACCAGGCCAAGGACGGCGTGGTCGACATCGTCTGGACCCTGCCGGGCAACACGCCGGGCCGCTTCCCGCGCATCGAAGTGTTCGAGCTGCCGTTCATGATGAACAACGCCGAAGCCACGTCCAAGGCTTACTGGGAATACGTGCAGACCGTTGCCCAGGACGAGTTCAAGGATGTGCACCCCATCGCCCTGCAGGTGCACGGGCCCGGCATGTTCCACATGCGCGACAAGCAGATCAAAACCGCCGAAGACCTCAAGGGTTCCAAGGTGCGCGGCCCGACCCGCCAGATCACCAAGATGCTCGGCTACCTCGGCGCTTCGCCCGTGGGCATGCCGCTGCCGCAGATTCCCGACGCGCTTTCCAAAGGTGTCATCAACGGCTGCGTGATCCCCTGGGAAGTGGTGCCGGCCGTCAAGGTGCAGGAACTGGCCAAGTTCCACAGCGAGTTCGACCCGGCGGGCGGCGCGCTGTACACCACGACTTTCATCCTGGCCATGAACAAGGCCAAGTACAACGCGCTGCCAGCCGACCTCAAGGCCGTCATCGACAAGAACTCCGGCATGGAAACCTCGGCCTGGCTGGGCAAGGTGCAGCAGGGTGGCGACGCGCCCGGCCGCGAGTCGGCCGTCAAGCTGGGCAACAGCATCTACACCATCCCCGCCGCAGAAGCCCAGGAATTCAAGCGCAAGGCGCGCCTGGTCGAAGTGGAATGGATGCAGGACATGGACAAGCGAGGCTTCAACGGCAAGCAACTGCTGGACACCGCCAAGTCGCTGATCGCCAAACACGGCAAGACCACCAAGGGCTGACCGCCTCCAGCGCCGGGTGCCTTGCACCCCGGTGTCTTGAAGGGCTCCGCAAGGAGCCCTTTTTCATTTCCCCTACACTTTGCAGCATGCACCGCAGCCCCATCCAACACTGCAGAGAATGCGGCGCCGCCGTCACCTACCGACTCCCCGACGACGGTGACACCAAACCCCGCGCCATCTGCACCGTCTGCCACACCGTCCACTATGAAAACCCGCTCAATGTGGTGGGCACCGTGCCGGTGTGGGGCGAGACGGGTGAATACGTGCTGCTCTGCCTGCGCAACATCGAACCGCGCCGTGGCAAATGGACCCTGCCCGCCGGCTTCATGGAACTGGGCGAAACCACGGCCGAAGGCGCGCTGCGTGAAACCGACGAAGAGGCCGGCGCGCAGATCGTGCTGGGCGAACTCTTCACGCTCATGAACGTGGCGCGTGTGGGCCAGGTCCACCTGTACTACCGCGCCCGCCTGCTCAGCGAGCACTTCAACCCCGGCTTCGAAACCATCGAGGCCCGGCTGTTCACCGAAGACCAGATCCCCTGGGACGAGATCGCGTTCCGCACCGTGCGGGAAACGCTGGAGCACTACTTTGCCGACCGCCGGCGCGGGCAGTTCGGCTTCCATGCCTTCGACATCGCCTGAGGGCTGACGGCGCTGGCGATGCAGGGCGGGTCAGGAACGCCGCTGGCGCAACGGCGCCAGCAGATCGCTCAGGCCGTTGTGGTCGATCTCGTGCATCAGTTGCAACAGGCGGCCGACATCACCCTTCGGAAAGCCCTCGCGCGCAAACCAGTTCAGGTAGTTGCCCGGCAGGTCGGCGATGGGCGTGCCCTTGTGTTTGCCGAAGGGCATCTCGGTTGTGATCAGGCGTTCCAGGTCCTCAGCCTTCATCGCTCGGCGCCTCCGCCGTCCAGCCAGGCCCGCACCGCGGTGTGAAACTGGACGGGCTTCTGAAACATCAGCCAGTGCCCGGCGTCAAAGCCCTGCACCTGGCTGCCCGGCGTCGTGCCCAGGGCCGCGAGCCAGCGCGGTGAATGGAACATGAAAGGCTTGCGCCGACCGAAGCAGAACAGCGTGGGGATCTGCGGGCCGAACACCTTGTCCACCCGCGCCACGCCGCGCAGGCCGCCGTACGAGCCGAACCACTGCATGGCGTAGGGATAGTTCATCTGCCAGCCCATGCGCTCGGGCGGGGTGCGGCAACCGATGGTGCGCGCCATGAAGCGCGTCATGCGGTCGGCCAGGCCCGGCAGCCAGCCCCCGAGCTTCCAGGCCACAGCCAGCCAGAGCTGGTAGCCCGCGATCATCAGCTTTTCCTTGGTCTTGAGCGACTTGAGGTAGGCGCCCGAATTGGTGTCGCCAATGTCGGTACCCACCACCCGCACCACGCGCTGCGGGTTTCGTGCCGCGTACTCGTAGCCGAAGAAACAGCCCCAGTCGTGCAGCAGCAGCGTCACCGGCTCGTCCGGGCTCACCGCGTCCACCACGGCAGCCACCAGTTCGCACATCTCATGCACCGACACGGGGCGAGGCGGCTTCGAGAGGTCGAAGCCCGGCAGCGAGAAGCGCACGCAGCGGTAACTGTCGCTCAGCGCCCGCACCGCGCCGTCCCACAGCGCCAGCGTGTCGGGCCAGCCGTGCAGCATCACCACCGTGGGGCCGTGGCCCTCGATCTGCACCGTCAGTCCCTGCACATCGAGGGTTGGGGTCATGGCTTGATGTCCGTCAAATGAAGTGGCGGCGATGGTAGCGCGCGCCAGGGCCTGGCGGTGTCTTGCACGATACTCCCCGGCCATGCACCGAACCATCTTCACCACCCCGGTGGTCAACGCCCTGCTGCGCGGCTTTTCGCTGGCTTTCCTGAAAATGACCGGCTGGACGGTCGAAGGCAGCCTGCCACCGCAGGCGACCCGGAGCGTGTTCATCGCCGCGCCCCACACCAGCAACTGGGACCTGCCCTACACCCTCATGGTGGCCTTCGCCCTGCGCCTGAACCCCTACTGGATGGGCAAGCAAAGCATCTTCAAAGCCCCGTTTGGCGGCCTGATGCGCTGGCTCGGCGGCATCCCGGTGAACCGCGCTCAATCCAGCAACCTGGTGGCCGCTTCGGCCGACGCCATCCGCGCCGCCGACGGACCGCTGCAACTCATCGTGCCGCCCGAAGGCACGCGCAGCAAGACGCGCTACTGGAAGACCGGCTTCTACTACATCGCCCGCACAGCCCAGGTGCCCATCGTCATGGCCTACATGGACTACGCCACCAAACGCAGCGGCCTGGGCCCGCTGTTCCTGCCCACCGGCGACATCGAGGCCGACATGGCCGCGATCAAGGCGTTTTACGCGCCTTTCAAGGGCAAGAACGCGGCGCAGTTTGAAGCCGAGCCGATCGAGTGAGCCTGCAGGTCAACCCGCCTGTTCCGCGCAACGCTCCATGCGCTCACGCCGCTCCTGGCGGAAATTCGGCACCGCCAGGCGCACACCGTCCAGGTCGGTGAAAGGCGTGGTCCGGCTATTTCATTTTTGATTGGAGCTGGATCGTCTCGCCCGCCACCATGAAACGCCCGCGCCCGCGGTGGTGCAAGGTGCGCGCGTCCTTGTGCGCCGGGTCCACCCAGGCCTTCACCACCTCCAGCACAAACAGACCGTACTTCGCCACCATGCCCGTGTCCACCACGCGGCACTCCAGGCTGGCAAAACACTCCTTGATCAACGGTGCGCCCACCACTTTGGCCGGCACCGGCGTGAGCCCGAAGCGCTCGAACTTGTCCACGTTGCGGCCCGATGAATTGCCACACGCCACCACCTGCTCCGCGATCTCCACCGAGGGGATGTTGATCACGCACTCGTGCGACGCCTTGAGCAAGCCATACGAATGGTTGCGCGGGCTGACCACGCAGCCCACCAGCGGCGGCTCGAACTCCAGCATCAGGTGCCACGATTGCACCATCACATCCGTCTGCCCGCCGCTCGCCGTGGTCAGCAGCACCACCGGGCCGGGTTCGAGCAGGGTGTAGGCCTTGGCGAGCGGGAACGATCTTTTGGCCATAGGTGGGCTCCCGTTGCGCAGATTCAGGATGTCGCGCCGAACGCCTCGTGGAAGAGCACCGTGCCGTGCGGCAAGGCATCGGTGAA
The DNA here is from genome assembly GCF_055703065.1 of Hydrogenophaga sp. L310. Classification (NCBI taxonomy): domain Bacteria; kingdom Pseudomonadati; phylum Pseudomonadota; class Betaproteobacteria; order Burkholderiales; family Comamonadaceae; genus Hydrogenophaga; species Hydrogenophaga sp. L310. The sequence continues at coordinate 513,761 of NZ_JBVPZA010000001.1, read as the reverse complement.
CGGCAGCACCATGAAGTATTCCGGCGGAATGTCCGGGTAGACCAATTGCGGTTGATTGCGGAAGCCGAAACGCCTGTAGTAGCCCGGATCGCCCACCAGCATGATGCCCGCCGCACCCTGCTCGCGCAGCGCCTGCAGCGCGGCCTGCATCAGCGCCGATCCGATGCCCTGCCCTTGGCGAACCGGCAACACCGAAATCGGCCCCAGCCCATGCCAGCCCGGCGTGCCGTCGGCAATGACCACCGGCGAGGTCGCCACATGCCCGACCAGTTCGCCACCCTGCTCCGCCACCAGCGACAGACTCATCGCACCGGCGCGGCGCAGCGCGTTGACGATGAAGGCCTCGGTGTGGCTGGTGTGGGGTGCGTTCAGGAAGGCGGCCGTGGTGAGGGCCGCGATGGCGTCTGCATCGGCGGGCGTTTCGGGCCGGATCATGGTGTAGAGCCGGTCAGGGTCTTTGGGTTTTGGGCGCTGAAGAAGTGGGAGTCAACAGATCAAACCGCTGCGCCCAACCGCCCCACCCCCTCTTCAATCTTCTCCACCCCCACCGTCGCAAACGAGAGGCGCAGGGTCGCGTGGTCGGGGTTCGTGGCGTAGAACGGCGCGCCGGGCACGAAGGCCACGCCTTTTTCAATCGCGCGCTTCGCCAGTTCGCCACCGTCGGCCACCTTGCCGCCCGCACCGGTGAGGCGGGCCCAGACGAACAGGCCGCCCTGGGGTTGCACGAACTCGATGGCGTCGCCCAGCTCGCGACGCAGGGCGTTGCCCATGGCGGTGGCGCGTTCGGCGTAGACGGCGCGCACCTTGGCGAGCGTGGCGGGCATGCGGCCGGCTTTCAGGTACTGCGCAGCGGTGGCCTGGGCAAAGGTGCTGGTGTGGGCGTCGCTGAACTGTTTGCACATGGTCGCCTTGGCCAGCAGCTCGGCCGAGCCGACCATCCAGCCCACGCGCAGGCCGGGGCTCAGCACCTTGCTCAGGGAACCGCAGTGCACCAGCAACTCGCGGCTGCCGGGCACGCTGGCGCTGAGGGCCAGCAGGCTCGGGGGTGGCGCTTCGCCGAAGTAGAGATCGCCGTACGGGTCGTCTTCCACGATCAGCGTGTTGTGCTTCACCGCCATTTCCAGCACGCGCTGGCGCCGCTCCAGGCTGAGCATGGCGCCGCTGGGGTTGCCGAAGGTGGGGATGAGATAGACGAATTTGGGCTTGTGTTCTTCGATCAGCTGCTCCAGCTCGTCGGTCTTCACGCCGTTGCCGTCCACCGGTGCGCTGATGAGCTGCGCGCCGTAGAGACGGAAACACTGGATAGTGGCGAGGAAGGTGGGGCCCTCGACGATGACCTTGTCGCCGGGCGACACGAGCGTCTTGCCCAGCAGGTCCAGCGCCTGCTGGCTGCCGGTGGTGACGATGAGGTCGTTGGCCGTCACACCCTGGTTGCCCTTGCTGGTCATGAACGCGGCGAGCTGTTCGCGCAGCGGGTTGTAACCCTCGGTAGCGCCGTATTGCAGGGCGCCGCCAGGTTCTTCGGTCAGTGCGGCGTTGACGGCTTCGCGGATGCCGTCCACGTCGAACATGGCGCTGTCGGGAAAGCCGCCGGCAAAGCTGATGATGCCGGGCTTGCCCAGCAGCTTGAAGAGTTCGCGGATGGCGGAGGTTTCGACGTTGTTGAGGCGGTCGGCGAATTGCAGAGGCATGGCTGTGTCTCGGTGTCTGGAATGGGAAGCACATAAGATAGCAGACGCCCCGCCACTTCACCCGATCTGCCCATGCCCTCCATCCGCTCTCTGATCGCTGCCCTGGCTCTGTGCCTGACGCTCGGTCAGAGCGCCTGGGCGCAAGACCTCGACGAGGCCAAGCGGGCCGACATCGAGCAACTGCTGGAGCTCACCCAGACCCTGAGCAACGCGCGCGCCAACATGAACACCGTGTTGCAGCAACTGGTGCAGCAACTGCGCCAGAAACAGCCCAAGTTGACGGAAGAGCACCTCCAGATCGTCGCCGAGGCCCACGAAGCGGTGTTTGATGAAAACATCGGCGTGTTCAAGGTGCTGATGGTGCACCTGTACCACAAGCATTTCAGCGCCGAGGACATCCGGCAACTGCTGGTGTTCTACGCGTCGGACACCGGCCGCAAGCTCACCCTCGTCACGCCCGCGCTCAACCGGGAATCGTTCGAGATCGGCGTGCAGTTCGGCCGCCTGCTCGGGCCCAAGGTGGAACAGCGGGTCAGGGAACGGCTCGCGTCCAAGGGCGTCACCCTGTAAACCCGCATCAGCCCATGAAACCCGCCGCCATCGAAGCTTTTTTTTCAACCCTCCAGGCCGCCAATCCGCACCCGGTGACCGAGCTGGAATACACCAGCGTGTTCGAGTTGCTGACGGCGGTGCTGCTCTCGGCCCAGGCCACCGACGTGGGCGTGAACAAGGCAACGCGCAAACTGTTTCCCGTGGCGAACACACCGCAGAAAATCCTGGCGCTCGGGCAAGAGGGCCTGGAGAGTTACATCAAGACCATCGGCCTGTACCGCAGCAAGGCCAAGCATCTGATGCAGACCTGCCAGATGTTGGTGGATCAACACGGCGGCGAGGTGCCACGCACCCGCGAGGCCCTCGAAGCCCTGCCCGGCGTGGGCCGCAAGACCGCCAACGTGGTGCTCAACGTGGCCTTCGGCCAGCCCACGATGGCGGTGGACACGCACATCTTCCGCGTCAGCAACCGCACCGGTCTGGCCCCCGGCAAGACGCCGCTGGCGGTCGAGCAGCAGCTGATGAAGCGCGTGCCGCCCGCCTACGCGGTGGACTCACACCACTGGCTGATCCTGCTCGGGCGTTATGTGTGCCAGGCGCGCAAGCCGCTGTGCCACCGCTGCGCGGTGTCGGCGTATTGCGACTTCAAGCCGAAGACGGCCGGTTAAGGCGACATCCAGCCCTGCACCACGGGCAGCTTCGTCGCGATCTCGGTGGCGGCGTGCAGCAGCAGCCCCACCAGCGCCCCCACCAGCGTGCCGTTGATGCGGATGAACTGCAGGTCGCGGCCGATGTGGTCTTCCAGCACGCGGCTCATGTCGTGCGCGTCCCAGGCCTCCACCCGCTGCGCCACGAAGCCGACGATGTTGTCGCGGCTGCCCTCCAGCGCACGCAGCAGCACCTGCTGCGCCTGGGCATTGAGCCAGTCGCGCAGCGTGGCGTCGGCCAGCAGCTGCCGCCCGGCGGTCTGCACCACGCTGGCGTAGCGCGCGGCGAGCGCGGTGTCGGGTTGCTGCGCCTCGTTGCCCAGGCGCTGCATCACCTCGTGCCACCAGGCTTCGATGGGCTCGTTCCATTGCGGCTGGTCCAGCCAGGCGTCGCGCCAGGTGGCCACGCGTGCCTGCCAGTCGGCGTCGGTCTGCAGGCGCTGGATCGACTGCGCCATCCAGTCATCAAACCGGTGGCGCAGCTCGTGTTGCGGGTCGGCCGCCACATCGGCCAGGGTGTGCGTGAGCGCGGCCACGAGCTTGCGCGTGGCCAGGCGCGCGGCCATCTGGTCGAGGCCCACGTATTTGAGTTGTTTGAGTTCGCCCGCGATGCGCTCGGTGAGCTGCTCTTGCACCGTGTCCTGTTCGGCCCAGTGCGCCATCTGCTGCAACAGGCCGTTGAGCCATTGCTGGTGGTGGCCGTGTTGCGTGAGAGCGGCGAGCGCCTGCCCGCCGAGCGTGGCCAAGTCCACCTGGCGCAGCAGGCGCTGCGCGAGTTGGGCCACCCACTGCCGCACGAGGGTCTGGTCGAGCGCGTTCAGCAAGGCCGGCGTGGCCTGCTGCAGCCACCGGCCCACGCGGGCGGCCGACTCGGGCTGCGCCAGCCAGCGGCCCAGTTCCTGCCCCACGTCCCAGCGCGCCAGCATGGGGCGCACGTGTTCGGCGGTGAGGAAGTGCGTGCCCAGAAAACGCGCGAGCTGCGCGCCCAGCCGGTCCTTGTTGGCCACGATGATGGCGGTGTGCGGGATGGGCAGGCCCAGCGGGTGGCGGAACAGCGCGACCACCGCGAACCAGTCGGCCAGCGCGCCGACCACCGCCGCACCCGCTGCGGCGGCCACATAGGCCCAGGCGCCGTGGAGCGGGGTGAGCAGCGTGGCCACGACATAGATCACCACGGCCATCAGCAGCAAGCCGAGCGCCAGCGCCTTCATGCGGGCCAGGCTGGCGGGGGGTTTCATCGGCGGGAGGTTCATGGGCCACAGTGTGCACTGGTAGAGGCTGAGCCTTTTTGCGCCGGACTACCAGTCAAGGCAGAGGTGGCCGCCGGTGCCGGGCGCGTCTTTTGGCCACTGCGCCACGCCGCCGATGGGTCCGCGGCCGTGGGCGGCGACGAACTGCGCCGCGCGGATCACGCCGGCGTGGGTGACCCAGACCGCTTCGCCGAACGCGCTCTCACGCAGCGCGTCCAGCGCGTCGGCCACGCGATCAATGAGCTGCTGCGTGCTCTCGGCGCCACCGAAGCGGTGGTGCGCGAAGTCGGCCATCCAGACGTCGAACGCGGCGCGCGGAATGTCGTCCCAGCGCTGCAGTTCCCAGTGGCCAAAGTTCATTTCGTTCAGGCGGGTGTCGATGGCCGGGTCGCCGAGGTCGGGCCGCAGGCTGGCCAGTTCCAGTGCCAGCTGCTGCGCACGGCCCAGGCCCGACACCCACACCGGCAACCCGGGCGGCAGCATTGCCGCCGCGGCCTCGGCGGCCTGCAGCGTAAGCGCGGCGTTGGCCGGCACGTCGGTTGCGCCGTAGCAGAACCCGGATTCGAGCTCCACCCGGGCGTGGCGCAGCAGCCAGAGTTTCATACGCGCCAGCCCAGACCCAGTGCCATGCCCAGGTAGAACAGCACTTCGCACACCTGCTGCGTGGCACCCAGGCCGTCACCGGTGAAACCCTGCAGTCGGCGGCGCAGCAGGCGCCACATCCAGGCGAGGCCCAGCAAGGCGCCGAGCACTGCGGCGAGCCAGTGCAGGGCCGGCTGCAGGCTGACCACCACCCCCATGGCCAGCGCCCACCACAGCAGGCCGGTGAACACACCCGCGTTGCCGATGCTTTCAGCCAGCGGCTTGGATTTGGACGTGGGCGTGTCGCCCACGTGCGGCAGCGTGCGGATGATGAACAGCGGCATGAGGCGCGAGCTGACGTGGGCACCAAACAGTGCCGCGCTCGCCAGCAGCAGGCCACCGGCCTGCGCCAGCAGCGCGATGAGCGCCACCTTGCACAGCAAGGTCAGCACCAGCGCCACGGCACCGTAGCTGCCGATGCGCGAGTCCTTCATGATCTCAAGCGCGCGCTCCCGGTTCGGACTGCCACCCAGGCCATCGGCCAGATCGGCCAGACCGTCTTCATGGAACGCGCCGGTGAGCAGCACGCTGAAAACCGTGCATCCGATGGCCGCCACCCAGGGCGCGGCGGGCTGCGCCGGCAACAGCGAGAGAAGGCCACAAAACACGGCAGCCGTGAGCCCGCCCACCACCCATCCCACACCGGGGAAGTGCGCGGCGCTCGCGCGCAGCATGGCGGGCGAAAAACCGACCCAGTCCGCCAGCCGACCGGTCACCGGGATGCGGGTGAAGAACTGGAGGGCGATGAAAAAATGCTTCAGAGGCATGAACACCCCCCTGCACCGCTGCGCGGCCTCCCCCCTCTCCTGCGGGAGGGGGGACGCAGCCAGTGGCCCGGCGGAGCCGGTCCCACGGCTGCCTGGTTCGAAGTCACCGCGCTCCACCGCCTCGGCCTCAGACCGGGGCGACGCCGACGACCGGCGCATCGTCCTGGCGCGACACACCGGCCGATTCAAAGCTCGCCATCTCGCGCAGGATGGCGCAGGCCGACATGAGCAGCGGCCAGGCCATGGCCGCGCCCGAGCCTTCGCCCAGGCGCAGGCCCAGGTCGAGCAGTGGCTCGGCGCGCAGGTGGGCGAGCATGAGCGCGTGGCCGCGTTCGCCCGAGCGGTGCGCGAACACGCAGCGCTGCAGCACGGCCGGTTGCAACGCGCTGGCCACCAGCACGGCCGCGCTGGCGATGAAACCGTCCACCACGATCACGCGGCGCTCGGCCGCGGCCTGCAGCACCGCGCCCACCATGGTGGCGATCTCGAAACCGCCGAAAGCGGCCAGCGCGGCCAGCGGGTCCTTGGCATCGGGGTGGCGCGCCAGCACCTGGCGCAGGATGCCGATCTTGCGTTGCACGGCCTCGGCGTCGAGCCCGGTGCCGGCACCGGTACAGTCGGCCACCGACAGCCCGGCCAGGCGCGCAAGCAGCAGCGAAGCCGCCGAGGTGTTGCCGATACCCATTTCACCCAGCAGCAGCGCGTTGCCCGGCAACCCGCGCACCAGGGCGGCCCCGTTGGCGAGCGCCGCCTCGCACTGCGCGGCGCTCATGGCCGGGCCTTCCAGCGCATCGGCGGTGCCGGGCGCGATCTTGTTGATCACGAGGCCGGGACGGGGCGCGAAGTCGTGGCGCACGCCGCAGTCCACCACCGTGAGGCCGATGCCGTGTTGCCGCGCGAGCACGCTCACCGCGGCGCCACCGGCCAGGAAGTTTTCGACCATCTGCCAGGTCACGTCGCTCGGGTAGGCCGACACGCCGCGCGCGGCCAGGCCGTGGTCGCCGGCGAACACCACCAGCTGGGGTTCTTTGAGTTCGGGTGTTTCGCTGCCGAGGATCAGGCCGATGCGCTGCGCCAGCGCCTCGATGCGGCCGAGCGAGCCCTGCGGCTTGGTCTTGTTGTCCAGCTTGTGTTGCAGGCGCGCCGCCAGCACGGGTTGGGTGATGTCGGCGATGGTGGGAACGGTGGTGGTCATGGTTCAGTCCGGTTGGATGAGGGCGTCGAGCACACCGGGCTCGACATGGGTTTGAATAAAGTCGGCCAGGCCGTCGAACACGCTCTCCAGCGTGGGCGCGCTGGCGCCAAACAGCGCGTGCAGCACGCGCGGGTCTTCAAACAGGCCGTGCAGGTAGACGCCGAGCACGTTGCCGGTGGTGTTCTGCCAGGCCAGGCCGGGCATCACCTCGCGCGCCACGTCGCCCTTGGCGGCCATGGCCGGGTGCTGGGCAGTCTGCCCGTGGTGGATTTCGTAGCCGGCGGTTTCCACCCCCGACAGCTCGCTCCAGCGGCCGGCGAGCGCGCTGAAACGGGCCTGCGTGTGGCGCACGGTTTTCTGCGGATCGAACGCGGTCACCAGCGGCAGCAGGCCCAGGCCGGGCGCGTTGCCATCAATCCCATGCGTGTCGATCAGCGCCTCGCCCAGCATCTGCAGGCCGCCACAGATGCCCAGCACCGCCCCGCCCGAGGCCGCGTGTTCGGCCACGGCGCGGTCCAGCCCCTGTGCGCGCAGCCAGGCGAGGTCGGCCACGGTCGCCTTGGAGCCCGGCAGCACGATCCAGTCGGCGCCCGCGCAATCGGCCGGTGTGCGCGCCCAGACCAGGCGCACACCGGGCACGTTCTTCAGCGGCTGGAATTCGTCCAGGTTGCTGATGCGCGGCCAGGCGATGACGGCAATCGTTGTCTGCACCGCGCCGGAAGCGAGGGTGCGGTCATCGAACACCCCGTCTTCCTCTGGCAGGCCGTGTTGCCACCACATCGGCAGCGTCGCCACGGTGGGCACGCCGGTCAGGTCCTGCAGCATCTGCGGGCCGGGCGCGAGCAGCGTGGCGTCGCCCCGGAACTTGTTGAGCACGAAGCCCTTGATGAGTGCGCGCTCGTCTTCCGGCAGCAGCGCCCAGGTGCCGTAGAGGTGGGCAAAGGCGCCGCCGCGGTCGATGTCGGTCACCAGCAGGCAGCGCGCCTGCGCATGGCGCGCGATGCGCATGTTGACGATGTCGCTGGCATGCAGGTTGATCTCGGCCGGCGAACCCGCGCCCTCGATCACCACCACGTCGTTCTCTTCGCGCAGCGCGTCGAGCGCGGCCGTGATCGCCGGCCAGACTTTCTCGCTGCGGCCGCGCCAGGGCATGCTGGAGAGTTCTTCACTCACCTGCCCCATCAACACCACCTGGCTGCGCGTGTCGGCCTCGGGCTTGAGCAGCAGCGGATTCATGCGCACCTCGGGCTCGGCTCGCGCGGCCAGGGCCTGAAAGTACTGGGCGCTGCCGATTTCGCCGAGCGCACCACCGGGACCTGCCACCACCCGCGCGTTGTTGCTCATGTTCTGCGCCTTGAACGGGGCGACTTTCAACCCCTGGCGCGCGTAGTGGCGGCACAGCGCTGTGGTGAGCCAGCTCTTGCCGGCACCGCTGGTGGTGCCGAGCACCATCACACAGACCGCTGTCATGGGGAGGTTTCCTTCGTGGTTTCCAGCACTGCGGTGTGCAGCGCCTGCTGGGCCTCTGGTGGCAACACACCGAGCCGCCAGTGGCCCGGCAGGCCCAGCGAGGTGGTGTCGCGCAGTTTGATGCCCTGGGCGCGCAGCGCGGGCACGTCCAGCGCGTGCGGCGCCCGGGCGCAGACGTAGTTGGCTTCGCTCGGCAGGCACACCCAGCCGGCGTCTTGCAGCATCGCCCGTTGAGCGGTCTTCCACTCGGCCAGCTGCACGCAGCTCTGCGCCAGCCAGCGCTGGGTGTCGACCTGTACCCAGGCGGTGAGCATCGCGACCGCGTGGGCGCCCAGCGGCCACGAGGGCGCCATCCGGGTCAGCGTCTGCGCCAGGGTCAGGCCCTGCAGCGGCGCGATGGCGTAGGCGCCGCGCACCCCCGTCAACCCCAGCGCCTTGTTGGGCGACCAGAGTTGCCACACGCGGTCCAGCGCCTCGGCGCCCAGGCTGCCGTGCCCGCTCAGGCGCAGCGGCTCGTAAGCGCGGTCGAGCACCACCACACCGCCCTGCTCCGCCACGGCGTTCGCCATGGGCTCGGCGGTGCCCAGCGGGCTGGCGGGCTCGCACAGCCAGAGCAGGTCGGCCTGGGAGGGATCGTTCACCCGCTGCAGGCCCCAGGCCTTCGCGGCCTGCGCGTAGTCGCCGTAGGACAGCACGGGCAACCACACCCGCCGTCCGCCCGAGCGCGCCACGGCGGCCGTGACGCGCGCGATGAACTCGCTGGCGCTGCCCGCGACCACGATGCGCTCGACCGCCACGTCGTGGAACGCGGCGAGCCTGCTGCGCAGGCCCGTGTAACCGGGGTCGGGGTAGTGCTGCGGATCGGCCCGCTGCACGGCGGCCAGCGCCATGGGGCACGGCCCGACGGCGTTGGCGTTGGTGGAGAAGTCCCAGCGAGGCACGCCCAGGGCATCGGTGCCGCCGTGAATGCCGCTCATGCGAACGCCCTCCCTGCGGCGAAAAGGATCACCACACCGGCCAGCAGCGCGAGCACGCCCACCACCCGGCCCGCCAGTCGCAGGGCGCGCGCGGTGTCGGCCGCCTGCGGGCTGCGGCCGGCCGGGTGCAGGGTGTACACGCCGGGTTTGGCCAGGCTCACGTCGAGCGCCAGCGCCATGGCCGCCATGGGCCAGCCGCTGTTGGGCGAAGGGGTGAGGCCGGCCTGCGAAGGCAGTTGCTTCAAGGTGTTGGCGGCGCCCAGCCCGCCGAGCAGCGCGGCCGTGAGGCGCGCCGGCAACCACGACAGCACGTCGTCGGCCCGCGCGGCCCACTTGCCGGCCCAGGTCCAGTCGCGGCCCTGGCGCTCGCCCCGGTAGCCCCACATGGCGTCGGCCGTGTTGGCGAAGCGGTAGAGCGCGGCGCCCGGCAGGCCGGCCACGGCGAACCAGAACAGCGGCGCGACCACCGAGTCGTTGAGGTTTTCCGCCAGGGTCTCGATGGCGCTCTCGCGCACCTGCGCCGCATCGAGCGCGTTCACGTCGCGGCTCACCAGCCAGGCCAGGCGTTCGCGTCCGGCCGGCAACGAATCAGCCAATGCAGCCTCCACGGCCCGCACCTCGTCGCGCAACATGCGCCAGGCCAGCAGCGGCTTGAGCAACACGCCCAGTGCCAGCGCCTGCAGCCACCCCGGCGCCGCGCCCAGCGCACGGGCCAGCGCCCAGGCGCTCAGCGCCACCAGCGCGGCCCCCAGCAGCCAGGCCAGCGCACCGCGCGCGAACACGCGCCACCGGTGAGCTTGCGGCGTGGGCACCGGTGTGGCGATGCGCTCGCCGGCCCAGCCGAGGTAACGCCCCATCCCCACCACCGGGTGCCAGCGCGCCGCCGGCTCGCCCCACAGGCGGTCCACCCCCAGCGCCACCAGCACCGCGAGGGCGCCGAAGGCCACCGGCGACAGCGCCTGCGGTTCGATCATGGCGCGGCGCCCTGCAGCGCGGCGGCGTCGGCCAGGGCCAGCCGCCCGGCCGCGGCCGAGCGCAGCGCCGCCAGGAGCTGGTCCACGTCGTCGGCCTGGTGCGCAGCCGACAACGCGATGCGCAAACGGGCCGTGCCCTCGGGCACGGTGGGCGGGCGGATGGCGGGCACCCACAGGCCCTGTTCGCGCAGGCGCTTCATCACGTCCAGCGCGGCGGCGTTGTCGCCGATCACCAGCGGCTGGATCGCGGTGTCCGAGGGCATCAGTGCCCAGCCGGCGGCGTCGATGGCCGCGTGGGCGCCGGGCGCGAGACCCGCGCGAAGCTGCGCGATCAGCGCGGCCAGGTGCTGGCGCCGGCGCTCGCCCTCGGCGCCCAGCACACAGCGCAGCCCGGCGCGCACGGCCTCGGCCAGCAGGGCCGGCGCGGCCGTGGCGTAGGTGTAGCTGCGCGTCTTCTGCAGCAGCCACTCCACCAGACGCTCAGGCCCGGCCACGAAGGCGCCCGCCACGCCCAGGGCCTTGCCCAGCGTTGCCATGTAGAGCACGCGCGGTGAAGCGCCCGCACCGGTGAGGCCGGCGGCAGCCAGCGCGCCCCGGCCCTGCGGCCCCAGCACGCCGAAGCCGTGCGCGTCGTCCAGCAACAGCAGCGCGTCGTGCCGCTCGCAGAGTGCGTGCAGGCCGGTGATGTCGGCCACGTCGCCGTCCATGCTGAACACCGCGTCGCTGATCACCAGCTTGCGGCGCGCCGGACTGGCGGCCAGCAGCGCGTCGAGCCGGGTCAGGTCGCCGTGGGGGAAGCGGTGCACCGTGGCTTTGGACAGGCGCGCGCCGTCGATCAGGCAGGCGTGGTTCAGCGCGTCGGAGAACAGCGCGTCGCCCTCGCCCACCAGCGCCGGCACGATGCTCGCGTTGGTGGCGTAGCCGGCGTAGAAATACAGCGCGCGCGGCAGCCCCACGGCCTCGGCCAGCTCGCGCTCCAGCGCCGCGTTGGCCACGCTGTGGCCACTGACCATGGGCGAGGCCCCGGAGCCCACGCCGTAGCGGTCCACCGCGGCGCGCACCGCCTGGCGCAGCAGCGGGTCTTGCGCCAGACCCAGGTAGTCGTTGCTGCAGAAGGCCAGCAGGGACTCACCGTCCACGTTGAGACGAGCGCCCGGCTCGGGCGAGACCGCGCGGCGCACGCGGCGCAGCGACTGCGCGTCCAGCGCGGCGAGTCGGTCGTCAAATTCGTTCAGCCAGCTCATGGCCTTCCTTTCAACGCCATGTTTCAGGCAGTTCCAGTTGCACAGCGCGCGCGTCCGGCACCGGCTGCCAGGGCACGACGCCCAGCAGCGGCGCGCCGAGGCGCTGGCGCAGCGTGTGAATGTTCTCGTCGCGGCAGGCCATGGCCGGGTCCACAGTGTTGGCCACCCAGCCGGCCAGCTGCAGGCCGTCGGCGCGGATGGCTTCGGCCGTCAGCAGCGCGTGGTTCAGGCAACCCAGGCGCAGCCCCACCACCAACACCACCGGCAGGGCCAGCGCCACCGCCAGGTCGGCCAGGGTCTCGTTGTCGTTCAGCGGCACGCGCCAGCCGCCCGAGCCTTCGACCAGCACCACGTCGGCCAGGGCTCGCAGCCCGCGGTGCGCCGCCACCAGCTCGGCCACGCCCACGCGCCGGCCCGCGCGCGCGGCGGCCAGGTGGGGCGAGAGCGGCTCGGGCAGCATCACCGGGTTGTCCAGCGCGGCCGGCACGGCCACGGTGGACGCGGCGCGCAAGGCCAGTGCGTCTTCCGCGACCCACTCGCCGCCCTGTTGCACCAGGCCGGCCGCCACCGGCTTCATGCCGACCACGCGGGCATGGTGGCGCGCCAGCGTGTGCAGCAGCGCGGCGCTCACCAGCGTCTTGCCCACGCCGGTGTCGGTGCCGGTGACGAAGCAGCCGTCAAACGCCATCGGGCACCCCGCTCACCGGCGCCGGGCCGGTTTCTTCGGCCAGCGTGGCCTGCAGCGCGGTCAGCGCGCCCCGGGCCAGCAGCTCGCCTTCGGCCTCGTCGATCACATAGGGCGGCATGGCGTAGAGCGTGTGGCCGATGGGCCGCAGCAGCAGCCCCTGCGCCAGCGCGTGGCGGGCGTAGCGGCGGCCGAAGTCGGGCAGGCTGCTGAGCACGTCCCACGCGAAGACCATGCCCTTGCGACGCGCGAAGCGCACACGCGGGTGGTTGGAGATCGGCGCGAACTGCGCGGCCAGCCGCTCGCTGGTGCCCAGGTTCTGGCGCAGCGCGTCGGTCTGGTCAAACAGGTCCAGCGTGGCCAGCGCGGCGCGGCAGGCCAGCGGGTTGCCGGTGTAGCTGTGCGAGTGCAGAAAGCCGCGCGCCACCTCGTCGTCGTAAAAGGCCGCAAACACCGCGTCGGTGGTGAGCACCACCGACAGCGGCAGCGTGCCGCCGGTCAGGCCCTTGGAGAGGCAGAGAAAGTCGGGCCGGATGCCCGCCTGCTCGTGCGCAAACAGGGTGCCGGTGCGGCCGAAGCCGACCGCGATCTCGTCGAGCACCAGGTGCACCTGGTGCTGGTCGCAGAGTTCGCGTGCGCGCCGCAGGTACACGGGGTGGTGCATGGCCATGCCGGCGGCGCACTGGATCAGCGGCTCGATGATCACGGCGGCGGTTTCGTGCGCGTGGGCGGCCAGCCACTCGCCCAGGGCGGCGGCGGCCCGCTCGGCCACGTCGGCCGGGGTCTCGCCGGGCGCGGCCTGCCGGGCGTCGGGGCTGGGCACGGTGGCGGCCAGGCGCACCAGCGGCGCATAGGCTTCGCGGAACAGCGCAATGTCGGTCACGGCGAGCGCGCCCACGGTCTCGCCGTGGTAGCCCCCGGCCACACCGACGAACCGGCACTTGTCTGTCCGACCCGCGTTGCGCCAGTGGTGGGCGCTCATCTTCAGCGCGATTTCGGTGGCGCTGGCGCCGTCGCTGCCGTAGAAGGCGTGGCCCAGGCCGGTGAGCGCGGCCAGCCGCTCGGAGAGTTCAACCACCGGCCCGTGGGTGAAGCCGGCCAGCATCACGTGGTCCAGCGTGTGCAGCTGGTCGATGAGCGCGGCGCGGATCGCGGGGTGGTTGTGGCCGAACAGGTTGACCCACCAGGAGCTGATCGCGTCGAGGTAGCGCCGGCCCTCGTGGTCGTGCAGCCACACGCCCTCGGCCCGTACCACTGGGATCAGCGGCAACGCCGCGCCGTCGGGCGCGTGCAGCTTCATCTGGGTGCACGGGTGCCAGACGGCGGCCAGGCTGCGCTGGCGCCAGGCGGCATTGGCCGACACGGGCAGCGTCAAAGCTCGGCGCCCAGGGGCAGGATGACCGGGTCGCCGGCCTGCGGACCGGCGGGCTCGCTGCGGGTCTCGACGATGCGGTTGGCGGCATCGGGAAACACCAGCTTGGGGATCACCTCGTCGAGCTTGTCTTCGTGCACCATGCCGAAGGCCGCGATGATCACCAGGTCGCCCACGCTGGCGCGCCGGGCGGCCGAGCCATTGAGCGAGATGATGCCGCTGCCGCGCGGCGACTTGATGGCGTAGGTGATGAAACGTTCGCCGTTGTTGACGTTCCAGATGTGCACCTGTTCGTTGGGGCGAATGTTGCTCGCCTCCAGCAGGTCTTCGTCGATGCCGCAGGAGCCTTCGTAGTGCAGCTCGCAGTGGGTGACGGTGGCGCGGTGGATTTTGGATTTCAGCAGGGTGCGGAACATGAGGGATCTCCTTGAACTCAGGGGGTCTCGGCCATCGACAAGGAATGTCAGGCGTGCGCGCGCGTGGTGTGCATGCCCACGCGGGTCAGCAGGTCCTGGTCGGCCTCCACGTCGGGGTTGCCGGTCACCAGCAGCTTGTCGCCGTAGAAGATGGAGTTGGCCCCGGCCAGGAAGCACAGCACCTGGGTCGATTCGCCCATCTGCCGGCGCCCGGCCGACAGGCGCACCTTGGCCTTGGGCATGGTGATGCGGGCCACGGCGACCGTGCGCACGAACTCCAGCGGGTCGAGGTCGGGCTCGTCGGCCAGCGGCGTGCCGGGCACCTTGACCAGGTGGTTGATCGGCACCGACTCGGGGTACGGCGCCAGGTTGGCCAGCTGCGCGATCAGGCCGGCGCGCCCGGCGCGGGACTCGCCCATGCCCACGATGCCGCCGCTGCACACGTGGATGCCGGCCCCGCGCACATGGCCCAGGGTGTCCAGGCGGTCCTGGTAGTCGCGCGTGGTGATGATGTCGCCGTACAGCTCGGGCGCGGTGTCCAGGTTGTGGTTGTAGTAGTCCAGGCCCGCGCCCTTGAGGCGTTGCGCCTGGTCACCCGTGAGCATGCCCAGGGTGCAGCAGGCCTCCAGGCCCTCGTCCTTGATCACACGCACCAGCTCTTCCACCTTCTCCAGGTCGCGGTCGTTGGGCGCCCGCCAGGCCGCGCCCATGCAGAAGCGCGAGGCGCCGGCCGCCTTGGCGCCGAGCACGGCTTCGCGCACGGCCTCGGGCGTCATCATCTTGGTGGCTTCCACGCCGGTCTCGTGGTGCACCGACTGCGGGCAGTAACCGCAGTCTTCGGGGCAGCCACCGGTCTTGATCGACAGCAGCGTGGCCAGCTCCATCTCGGTGGGGTCGTGGTGCTCGCGGTGCACGGTCTGGGCGCGGTGCATCAGCTCGGGCAACGGCAGGTCCAGCAGGGCCTGCACCTCGGCCACCGACCAGGCCTGCTGGTGGGCCTCAACCGACGGCGCCGCGGCTTTGCGCGGGGCGTGGAAATGCAGGGTCTGCTCGGCAGAAAGCAGCAGGGTGGTGTCGGTCGTCATCGTGGTCTCCTCAAAGTTCAAGCAGCGGTGGGGTCACCCCGTCACCGATTCGCGGGTGCCCAGGGGCTGGCCCCAGGCGTTTTCAAACAGGATATTGTCCAATGCGCAGCGCTGGGCCCAGCGCTGCCGCTGGAGCAGGGGTTCTTCGTCGAACCGGTGCACCGGCCCGATGCACAACACGGCCACGGGCTCGGCCCCGTCGGGCATGCCCAGCAGCGCCGCCACGGCCACCGGGTCGAACAGCGAGACCCAGCCCATGCCCAGCCCTTCGGCGCGCGCGGCCAGCCAGAGGTTCTGGATGGCGCAGGCGGTCGAGGCAAGGTCCATCTGCGGCAGGGTCCGGCGGCCAAACACATGGCGCTCGCGCCCCTCGGCCAGCGCCACCACCCAGACCTCGGCCGCGTCCATCAGGCCCTCGACCTTCAGGCGCATGAATTCGCCACCCCGCTCGCCCAGCGCCTGCGCGGTCAACACGCGCTCCTGCTCCACCAGCGCCTGCAGCCCGCTGCGCAGCGCGGGCGAGGCCACGCGCAGGAAGCGCCAGGGCTGCATGAAGCCCACGCTGGGCGCGTGGTGCGCGGCGGTGAGCAGGCGGCGCATCCGCTCGGGCGCGACCGTTCCGCCGGCGAAGTGGCGCATGTCGCGGCGCTCGAAGATGGCGCGGTACACGGCATCGCGCTCGGCCGGGGAGAAAGCCTGGTCGGGGGTGGTCGCCTGGGTCACGTCATGCCACCTGGATCGTCATGGGGCTTCTCCAACGGTGAGCACGGTGGGCGGCAGGCGGCACAGGATGCCGTTGCGCAACAGCGGTGGGCGCGCATCGCGGGCGAGGTTGCCATCGGGCGCCCGGTGGTGCATCACGGCGCAGTCGAGCAGTTGCCGGGCAACGCCCTCGGCGGGTGCGAGGTCGCCGAACTGGTAGCTGTGTTTGCCCGGTGCCTGGAAGGCCACGGTGCAGGCGCGCGAGCAGCCGGCGGTGCAGGCCACGCCACGCACGCGCACGGCCGCCCATTCGGGCTGCTCGCCGAAGGCCTGTTCGGCCTGCACCGCTTCGAACAGGAGGTCGCCAGGGGCACGCTGGTCGCGCGGGACCCCGGCGGGGCGGCAGGTGGTGCAGATGATGAGTTCGGTCATGGGTTCAGGTGGTGTGGGCATCGGGTGTCAGGGGGTTCCGGGCTGGCGCAGCTCCGCGCCCCAGGCCGTGGCCCAGGCCGGGCAGCGCCCCAGGGGGCGAACAGGGTCGTCGAAGTTGACGATGACGATGTGGTCGGCCGCCGAGGGAGCGGCCGGCTGCTCCAGGCTGCGCCCGTCGGTGAGCAGCCACAGCAGGCGGCGCCCGCCACCGTGACGCCGCCGGTGGGCCAGGAGTTCGGTCTGCACCTGGCGCAGACCGGCCAGCAGCGGCGTGCCACCGCCACCGCCCAGCGGCTGGATGCGCCCCAGCGCCGAGCGCCGCGCCGGTGTGGGCGACAGCAGGCTTTGCACCCCTTGCCCACCGAACAGCACCAGACCCACCTGGTCGCCGGCGCGTGCCGCGTCGTCGATGAGGTGCGCCGCAAACCCCTTGGCGCGCGCCAGCCGGCCGCCGTGCCGCATCGAGCCGGAATTGTCCAGCGCGATCAGGTGCAGGGTCGGCGCCTCGGTGGGTCGCCGCACCCACCGCAGGTGGTCTCGCTGCAACGCGGCGGGGCCTTTGCGGACCAGGGTGCGGCACCAGTCGATGCGGCCCGCCGCCGAGGTGCCGGCCAGCGCACCGGTCTGCGCCAGCTGCGGCTTGGCACCGGGGTCGGTGGATGACCACCGCCGCAGGCCGGGCACCGTGGGTGCGCGGCCTGCGGGGTGGTTCAGGCTTTTTTTGCGACAGGCCCTCCTGTCCCGCGAACACGCTCCAGGCCTTCGGGCTGCGGGGGCAAGGCCCCCCAGTCGCCCTCGGCGCCCGACGGTGAATGGTCCGGCGCCGACCCGGCGCCGGGGGCGGATGCGGGGTCGGCCGCCGTGCGCGGGGGCGTGGGGCGCTGCGGGGCCGACGCCGAACGCCGGTGGCCCAGGGCCAGTTCGGCCAGAGCGTCCACGTCCGCGAGCGTCACCTGGCGCCGCCCCGCCAGCACGGCGCGGGCGCGCGCGGCCTTGAGCAGCACCAGGTCCCCACGCACACCGTCCACCCCGGCGCGCAGCGCCAGCGCGGTGGCGTGCGCCAGCACCGCGTCGCTCCAGTCCACCGCGGGCAGGGCCTCGCGCGCAGCGACCACCTGCGCCACCAGCGCGGCCTGTTCGGTGGCCGCGCGCTGCAGCAGGGCTTGTGGATCCAGGTCAAAGTCCAGGCGCGCACGGACGATGGACTGGCGCAGCCCGTGGTCGGCGGGGTTCTCCAGCACCACCGACAGCCCGAACCGGTCGAGCAGCTGGGGGCGCAGCTCGCCCTCCTCCGGGTTCATGGTGCCGATCAACACGAAACGCGCCGGATGCTGGCGCGAGACACCGTCGCGCTCGACCGTGTTGACGCCGCTGGCCGCCGCGTCGAGCAGGGCATCGACCAGCGCGTCGGGCAGCAGGTTGACCTCGTCCACATACAGCACACCGCCGTGGGCGCGGGCCAGCAGCCCCGGGGCCAGGCGCACGCGGCCATCGCGCAGCACGTCCTCCAGGTTGAGCGTGCCCACGAGTTGCTCCACGCTGGCGGCCAGCGGCAGGCTGACAAACGGCGCACCGGGCAGCAGGGCCGCCAGGGCGCGGGCCGCGGTCGATTTGGCCGTGCCCCGCGGACCGCTGATGAGCACACCGCCCATGCCAGGGTCCACCGCCGCCAGCAGCAGCGCCTGGCGCAGCTCGGCGTGCCCGATCAGGGCCGCAAAGGGATAGACCGCAGGGCTGGCGGCCTGCAGTTCGGGGAGTGTGGTGTCGGTGGTGTTCATGTCGTGGGTCCTTCGCCCTGGGTTTCCAGGCGGTGGTCCAGCGCCAGCAGGGTCTGCTCGATGCGCTCCCGGTGCTCGCGCGGGTCTTGCCACAGGCCACGCTGCATGGCTTCGAGCAGGCGCTCACCGATGCTGCGCAGGGCCTGCGGATTGTGTTGTTCCAGAAAGGCGCGGTTGGCGCTGTCGTGCACATACGCGTCGGCCACCAGCGCGTACTGGTGGTCACCCACCAGGCCGGTGGTGGCGTCAAAGCCGAACAGGAAGTCCACCGTCGCTGCCATCTCGAAGGCGCCCTTGTAGCCGTGGCGCTGCACGCCCGCGATCCACTTGGGGTTGACCACGCGGGCGCGCACCACACGCGCCAGCTCTTCGCCCAGGCTGCGGATGTGGGGCACGCCAGGGGTGCTGAAGTCGCCGTGGTAGAGCGCGGCGGCCTGACCGCTGAGGTGCTGCACCGCGGCGGCCATGCCGCCCTGGAACTGGTAGTAATCGCCCGAGTCGAGGATGTCGTGTTCGCGGTTGTCCTGGTTCTGCAGCACCACATCGAGGTCGCCCACGCGGCGCTCGAAACTCGCGCGCGCGGCCGCACCGTGTTCGTCCTGGCCATAGGCGAAGGCGCCCGCGCGCAGGTAGGCCTGGGCGATGTCGTCCGCCCCCTCCCAGCGCCCGCTGTTGATCACGTCCATCACGCCGGCGCCGTAGCCGCCCGGGCGCGGCCCGAACACGCGCCAGCTGGCCTGCCGCAGCGAGGCCGCTTCGGACACCCCCTGGGCGAGCGCCTCGGCCGCCTCGCGCCCCACGCGAACCCGCACCGGGTTGACGTCGTCGGGCTCGTCCTCCGGGGCGATGGCCGCCACCGCCTTGACCGCCGTGTCGAACAGGTCGATCAGGTTCGGGAAGGCGTCGCGGAAGAAGCCCGAGATGCGCAGGGTCACGTCCACCCGCGGGCGGTGGCGCATCGCCATGGGCAGCACCTCGATGTCCACCACCCGCCCGCTGCCCGGCGCCCACTTGGGCCGCACGCCCAGCAGGGCCATGGCCTGCGCAACGTCCTCACCGCCGGTGCGCATGGTGCTGGTGCCCCAGACCGACAAGCCGAGGGAGGCGGGGAACGTGCCGTGGTCCTGCAGGTGGCGCTCGATCAACCGCTCGGCCGCCAGCGCGCCCATGGCGTACGCGGTGGGGGTGGGCACGGCGCGCGTGTCCACCGCGTAAAAATTGCGCCCGGTCGGCAGCACGTCGGGCCGCCCGCGCGACGGCGCGCCGCTCGGTCCGGGTGGCACGAACCGGCCTCGCAGGCCGCGCAGCAGCTGGGTCATTTCCTGCTCGCCGCAGGCGTCGAGCCGGGGCGCGAGCCGCTCGTGCACCTCGTCCAGCACCGGCGCGGTGAGCGGCCACCGGGCGCGGTCCAGGGGTTCGTCGCCGCCCACCAGGCGGGTGGCCAGGCGCTCCAGCCGGTCGCGGGTGTGGCCGGCGTGGCGCCAGGCCTCATCACCCAGCACCGCCAATGCCGCGGGACGCGGACCGGTCCAGGGCTGGTTCCAGTCGGGGTCGAGCGGGTCGAAACCGTCCAGCCCCAGGTCGTGGGCCATGGCCTGCAACAGGCTGGCCTGCCCCTGCCCTTTGCCGCGCGGGAACCGGGCCAGCGCCAGCAGCGTGTCGCTGCGTTGGCGCCCCTCTGGCGAGCGGCCGAACACGTGCAGGCCGTCGCGGATCTGCGATTCCTTGATCTCGCACAGGTAGGCGTCGAGCCGCTCCAGCAGGCGCTGGCGCTCGGCCTCGTCGGCCGGCGCCTCGAAGCCCAGGTCGGCGTGCAGGCCGTTGGCAATCACATGGTCCAGGATGGATTGGCGCAGTTTCGTGGCGCGGCGCGGGTCGAGCGAAATGGCCTCGTAGTACTCGTCCATCTGCCGCTCCAGCACCTGCAGCGGCCCATAGGTTTCGGCCCGCGTCAGCGGCGGCATCAGGTGGTCGATGATCACCGCCTGCGTGCGCCGCTTGGCCTGGCTGCCCTCGCCGGGGTCGTTGACGATGAAGGGGTACAGGTGGGGCAGCGGCCCGAGGATCGCGTCGGGCCAGCACCCGGCGCCCAGCGCCACGCTCTTGCCCGGCAGCCACTCCAGGTTGCCGTGTTTGCCCACGTGCACCAAGGCGTCGGCGCGCCAGACGCGGCGCAGCCAGAAGTAGAAGGCCAGGTAGTTGTGCGGCGGCACCAGGTCGGCGTCGTGGTACGTGGCCACCAGGTCCAGGTCGCGCCCGCGCGCCGGCTGCAGGCCCACGAACACCCGGCCCACGCGCAGCCCGGGCACCATGAAGCGGCCGCTGCGCAGCATCGGGTCCTGCTCGGGGGGGCCCCAGAGTGCGTTGACCTCGGCCTGCCGCTCGGGCGCGAGCGCGCCGAAGTCGGCCAGGTAGTCGGCCATGGACAGGCTCTGGCCCACCGGTCGGTGGTCGTTGGCGTCCAGCTTGTGGGTCACGCTCTCGATCAGGCGCGCCATCAGCGCGTCGCCGTGTGCCGGCAGTTCGCCCGTGGCGCAACCCTGGGCCTGCAGCGCCCGCAGGATGCCCACCACCGAGGCCGGCGTGTCCAGACCCACGCCGTTGCCCAGGCGGGCGTCGTCGTTGGGGTAGTTGGCCAGCACCAGCGCCAGCCGCAGATCGGCCGGCGGGGTGCGGCGCAGGGCGCACCAGCGCCGGGCCAGCTCGGCGACGAAAGCGACGCGGTCCGCTTCCGGCTGGTAGCGCACCACATCCACCTGCGAGCGCTCGCAGCGCCAGGCCACGCCCTTGAAGCTGATGGCCCGGGTGCCGATGCGGCCGTCCACCTCGGGCAGCACCACCTGCATGGCCAGGTCGCGCGGCTGCAGGCCATGCGGGTCGGCCTGCCACTGCTCGCGCGCGCAGCCGGCGGTGATCAGCTGCAGCACCGGCGCATCGCCCGCCAGCAGCGGCGCGTCCACCCCGTCGGCACCGTCATCGCCCATGGCGCCCACGGCAAAGCTGGTGGCGTTGAGCACCACGTCGACCGCGTGCTCGGCGGCCAGGGCCTGCACGGTGGCCAGTGAAGCGGGCGACTTGAGCGAATCCAGCGCCAGGGCCAGCGGGTTCACACCCACAGCGTGCAGCGCCGCCATCTGCGCATCGAACACCGCCGTGTTGCCCGACTGCGCGTGGGCCCGGTAAAACAGCAGCAGCGCCACCGGGGCCTGCGCCAGCCAGGGCAACGGCCGGGCCGGCCGGTAGCGAACCACCGGGGGCATGGGCTGCGGCGGCGCCGGCAGGGGCCCCAGCCCCAGGGCCCGGTGCGCGATCAGGTCAAAGAAGGTCCGCGCGTTGTCGCGCCCGCCTTCGCGCAGGCATTGCCAGAGAAACCGGCTGTCCGCCACCGCCGCCGTGCCGCGCAACAGCAGTTGCGGGTCTTCCTGCTGCTCGCCAGAAAACAGGGCCAGCCACTGACCGTGCCGGCGCGCCAGCGAGGTCGCCTGCTCCACCACATACGCCCAGTCGGCCGGCGACCCGAGGTGGTCGATCACGACCACCCGCGCGTGGCGCAAGACGTCGTCCACGTACATGTCCATCGACGCCGGCTGGCGCAGCCACATCAGGTTGGCCAGGCGCACGGTCGGGAAGTCTTGTGGCAGCGCCGCCACCGCATCGGCCAGCAGCGACAGCGTGGTGTCGGCCACGGTGAGCACCACGATGTCGCCCGGCGTCTGCGACACGCGCACCACGCCCTGGCCACCGTCTTCCACATGGCCGCCGGGTCGGGTCGAGAGCAGGTGCATGCGTGGCTCCGTGAACGGGTGATCAGGCCAGCGCGGCCTGGAGCTCGGCCCGCAGGCCGGCGGCGTCGAGGTGGTCGCCGATCAGAACCAGGCGGGTCGCGCGCGGCTCGTCGGCGCGCCAGGCGCGGTCGAAGTGGCTGTCAAAGCGCTGGCCCACGCCCTGCACCACCAGGCGCATGGCGGCACCGGGCAGCGCCACGAAGCCCTTGACGCGGTAGATTTCATGGCGCTGCACCAGCGCCTTCAGCGCCGCGATCAGCCTGGCGCGATCGGTCACGTCCAGCCCCATCGACACCGAGTCGAAGGCGTCGTGGTCATGGTCTTCTTCCTCGTCGTGGTGGGTCTTGCGATCGTCGATCACGTCTTCCACCGCGCGCTGCAGGCCCAGCAGCACGTCCAGCGGCACGTCGCCGTGCGACGCGCGCACCAGCTTCACACCCGCAGGTGCCTCGGCGCGCACGGTGGCTTCCACGGCATCGAGCGCCGCCGGGTCCATGCCATCGACCTTGTGCACGATGACCAGATCGGCCGTGGCCAGCTGGTCTTCGAACAACTCGTGCAACGGGGACTCGTGGTCGAGGTTGTCGTCGGCGCGGCGCTGGGCGTCCACCGCCACCGGGTCGTCCGCAAAATCACCGGCCGCCACCGCGGGCGCGTCCACCACGGTGACCACCGCGTCCACGGTGAAGGCGTTGCGCAGCGCGGGCCACTGAAACGCCTGCACCAGCGGCTTGGGGAGCGCCAGGCCCGAGGTCTCGATGACGAGGTGGTCGATCTGGTCGCGGCGGGCGGCGAGCTGCTCCATCACGGGCGCGAACTCTTCCTGCACGGTGCAGCACAGGCAGCCGTTGGCCAGCTCGAACAGCTGGCCGTTGTCTTCGCCGTTCTCATCGCAGCCGATGCCGCACCCGCGCAGCAGCTCGCCGTCAATGCCCAGCTCGCCAAATTCATTGACGATGACCGCGATGCGGCGACCCTGGGCGTTGGTGAGCAGCTTGCGCAGCAGCGTGGTTTTGCCACTGCCGAGAAAGCCGGTGACGATGGTGGCGGGGATTTTCTGGAGAGTCATGATCGGTCGGTTGAAGGAATGGGGCCCCGGTGGGCGAAGGGCGTGGCGACGGGCTCAGTCCTCGATCCCGCGCTGCGCCGGCACACCGGCGTTGAAGTGGTGTTTGATCAGCGTCATCTCGGTCACCGTGTCGGCCAGTTCGACCAGCTCGGCCGGCGCGTTGCGGCCGGTCAGCACCACGGTCACCGATGCGGGGCGCTCGCGCAGGCAGGTCAGCACCGTGTCCAGCGAGATCCAGCCGTAGCGCAGCGGGTACATGATTTCGTCGAGCACCACCATGAAGTGTTCGCCGGCGCGGATGGTGGCGTCGGCCTTGGCCCAGCCGGCCTGCGCCAGTTCGGCCGAATGGTCGAGGTCGCGGCTTTTCCAACTGAAGCCGTCGCCCAGCCCCTCGATGGGAATGCCCAGCTGCTCAAACAGCCGGTGCTCGCCGAACCGGGCCGTCGGCACCTTCATGAACTGGTAGACCTTGACCTTCTTGCCCCGCCCGTGGGCGCGCAGCGCCAGGCCGAAGGCGGCCGTGCTCTTGCCCTTGCCGTGGCCGGTGTGGACCATCACCAGCCCACGGCGCTCGCCCTGGGGTTTGGGGGTGTCGCGGAGGACCGGGGGTGTTTCAATGTGCATGGTGTGATCCGTTGACGTTCGCTCGCTTGAGCAGGTAGGTGTCCATGATCCAGCCGTGTCGGGCCCGCGCCTGTTCCCGCTCGCGCAGGATCTGCGGCCCCACATCGGCCAGGCGGCCGCTGACGCAGAGCTGGTCCGGCATGCCCAGGAAGGCGCCCCACCAGATGTGCAGGCCCTGAGGGTCCAGGGTCTGGAAGGCGCATTGCCCGTCCAGCATCACCGCCACGGTGTCGGCGCTGTCGGGCCAGCCGCGCTCGCGCAGCTGCCGCCCGGTGGTGATGAGCACCGGCGCGTTGATGTCGTTGAGCGGGATGGCGTGTGCCGCCGTGAGGGCCTGCAGCGCGGTGATGCCCGGCACCACGGTCGTGGTCAGTTCGGTGTGGGTGGCCAGCCGCCGGGCGATGCGCAGCGTGCTGTCGTACAGCGAAGGGTCGCCCCAGACCAGCAGGGCCACGCGGCCGCCCTCGGGCAGGTGCTGCTCGATGGTGGCCAGCCAGATGGCCGCCACCGCGTCGTGCCAGCGGTCGACCGCACCCCGGTAGTCGGCCTCGGCGCCCTCGCGCACCGGCATGTCGAAGGTGGCGACCAGCGCTTCGCCGTGGGTGATCAGATCGCGGCACAGCTGCAGGCGCAGGTCGGCCAAATCGGCCTTGTCTTCCCCTTTGAGCGGGACCAGGACCAGCTGCGCCCGGTTGAGCACCGCGACACCCTGGCGGGTGATGTGGTCGGGGTGGCCGGTGCCGATGCCGATCAGGCTCAGTTCAATCTTCATTCGGCACCTGCGGGAAAGCGGGGCTCGGCGCCGAGCGGGCGGTAGCGGCGGTCGTGGTCGGCCGCGTAGAGGCGGCTGTGGCCGAAGTCCTGCGCGCCGAGGTTGCGCCCGACCAGGATGAGCGCGGTGCGGTCGATGCCTTCGCCGATGGCCGCCTCGATGGCCGACAGACTGGCCCGCACCACGCGTTCATCGGGCCAGCTGGCGCGCCAGACCACGGCCACCGGGCAGTCGGCCCCGTAAAAAGGCAGCAGGTCTTGCACCACCTGGGGCAGCACATGGACAGAGAGATGGATCGCCAGCGTGGCGCCGGTGCGCGCGAACTGCGCCAGGGCCTCGCCTTCGGGCACGGGCGATGCCCGCCCGCTGGTGCGGGTGAGCACCACCGACTGGCTCATGCCGGGCAGGGTCAGCTCGCAGCCCAGTGTGGCGGCCGCCGCCGCGAACGACGGCACCCCGGGCGTGACCGTGAAGGGGATGCCCGCTTCGCGCAAGGCGCGCAGCTGTTCGCCCATGGCCGACCACACCGACAGGTCGCCGGAATGCAGGCGCGCCACGTCCTGCCCCTGGTCGTGCGCAGAGCGCAGCGCCTGCACGATCTGCTCCAGCGACAAGGGCGCGGTGTTGACGATGCGCGCGCCCGGCGGACAGTGCGCCAGCACGCCCTCGGGCACCAGCGAACCGGCGTACAGACACACCGGGCTGGCGGCGATCAGGTCGCGTCCGCGCAAGGTGAGCAGGTCGGGGGCACCGGGGCCGGCGCCGATGAAATGGACGGTCATGTGACAGGAGGTTCAGAAAGGTTCAGGGCGATGGCGATGGCGATGGCGGCGGTGGCGCTGCCGTCGGCGCTGATGTGGCGGGGGGCGGCGAGCACGGCGCCCTGCCCCGCGGCCACCAGGGCGGCGGCTTCGGCCAGGCTGTGTGATCCATAGCGCGCGGGCACGCGGTCGCGGGGCGGCAGGTCTTTCGCCGCCAGCAGCGCCAGCGGCACGGCGTGCACCGGCAAGCCCTGTTCGGCCGCCAGCTGCACGAAGGCGGGGTGGTGGCACTTGTCTTCGGCGGTGGCCAGGGCCCGGAGCACCACGGGCGCCCGCTGCCCGCGTTCGGCCGCGCGCACCGCCTGCGCCAGCACCTGCTGCAGCGCCTGGCACGTGGTCTGCCCGCGAAAGCCCAGTCCGGCGACCATGGTCGTCACAGCACCACGCTCCACTGCACCACCGGGCGCGCGGGCTGCCAACCCCGCATGCGGCCCAGCGGCTGCGCCTGTGCAAGGGCCACCTGCAGGAGTTCGCCGCCGTGGCGGGCATGCAGTTGCAGCAGCAAGGCCTCGGTGTCCAGCGTCACGCTGTTGACCACCAGGCGCACCCCCGGCCCCACCGCGGCGGTGATGGCGTCAAAGAGACCGCCGTCAAACCCGCCCCCGACGAACACCGCGTCGGGCGCGGGCAGCGCGGCCAGGCAGTCCCGGGAAGCCCCGGTGCGCACGCTCAGCCGGTGCGACACACCGAACCGTTCTGCGTTCTGCCGGATGTGGTCCGCGCGCCCGGCCCGCTGCTCCACGGCATGCGCGTTGCCCCCCGCCAGGCACCATTCCACCGCGATGGAGCCGGAACCCGCGCCCAGGTCCCACAGGCATTCACCCGGGCGCGGCGCCAGGGCGCGCAGGGTCAGCGCCCGGACCGGCGACTTGGTGATCTGCCCGTCGTGGACAAACAGCTCGTCGGGCAGCCCGCTGGTGGCGGGCAGGCCCGGCGGTCCGCTGTGCAGGTCCAGGGCCAGCGCCAGCGGGGCCTGCAGATCGGGCAGGTCCGGCGCCGCCAGCCGGAACGGACGCACGCGCTCACGCGGGCCGCCCAGCCGCTCCAGCGCCCAGCCGCTCGCGGCCCCGAAACCGTGACCGCTGACCAAGGCCGCCAGCGCCTGCAGGGCCTCGCCGTCGCGCACCAGACAGATCAGCCGCTGACCGCGCCGCAGCCAGGGGCGGACGGCCCCCAGCGGTGTGGCGTGCAGCCCCAGACACTGGACACCCTCCAGCCGCCAGCCCAGGGTGGCGGCGGCACGGGAGAAGGTCGAGGGCGCGGGGGCCGCCGTCCATTCCCCGGGCTGCAGGTGCTGGCAGAGGCGGCCGCCGGCGCCGAACCAGAAAGGGTCGCCCGACGCAAGCACCACCACCGGCTGACCGCGCAGCGCCAGCACCGGCTGAAGGTCGAACGGCAGGTCCCAGGCCGTGCCGCGCTCGGCCACCTGCGCCAGCGCCAGGTGGCGCGGTGCGCCGAAGATGTGGCGGGCGCTGGCCAGCACGGCGCGGCTAACATCGTTCAGTCCTGCCAACCCGTCCTCTCCCACGCCAATGATCGACAACCAGGGCTCAGCCATGCTGCGTGTCCTCCTGCTGGGTGGCACCACCGAGGCCAGCCGGCTGGCGCAGGCCCTGGCCGGTGCCGGCGTGCAAGCCGTGTTTTCCTACGCCGGCCGCACCGATGCCCCGCTCGCGCAGCCCCTGCCCACACGGGTGGGCGGCTTTGGCGGTGTGGAAGGCCTGCGCGACCACCTGCGGGCCGAGGCCATCACCCACGTGATCGACGCCACCCACCCCTTTGCCGCCCAGATGAGCCGGCATGCGGTGCAGGCCTGTGGCGAGCTGGCGCTGCCCCTGCTGGCGCTGGAGCGCCCGGCCTGGCAGGCCCAGACCGGTGACCGCTGGCAGCACGTCCCCGATCTGGCGGCCGCCGTGGCGGCCCTGCCGGCCAGCCCGGCTCGGGTGTTCCTGGCGATTGGCCGGCAGCATGTGCAGCCTTTCCTGGAAGACACCCACCACTGGCACCTGCTGCGCCTGGTGGACCCTGGCTTCGAGCTGCCCGAGGAACGGGGCGCCGTGGTGATCGACCGCGGCCCGTTCACGCTGGACAACGACCTGGCCCTGATGCGGCGGCACCGCATCACCCACGTGGTGGCCAAGAACGCGGGCGGGCTGGGCGCGGCGGCCAAGCTGGCGGCGGCCCGCGCACTGGGCTGCCCGGTCATCCTGATCGACCGGCCGAGCCTGCCCCACCGCCCCACGGTGGGCACGGTGCAGCAGGCCTTGGCATGGCTGGGCGTGGCGGCCGTTCATGAGGCTGAGCGCGGGGTGTAGACGAAACGCCCCACGCAGCGCGTGGTGGAACTGCCCACGATGACCAGGGTGCGCATGTCGGCCATCTCGGACCGCGCATCGCACAGGGGCACACACAGCAGCTGCTCCTGCGGCGTGCTCACGGAGCGGGCGAAGATCACCCAGCGCGTGGGTTCGCAGGTCTCGCGCAGCACCGCCAGCACCTGCTCGAAGGTGTGGGGCCGGCTGGCGGAGCGGGGGTTGTAGAAGGCCATGGCCATGTCGGCGCCCGCCGCCGCCCGCACGCGCCGGTCGATCAGCGACCAGGGCTTGAGGTTGTCGCTGAGGTTGATGGCGCAGAAGTCGTGCCCCAGGGGCGCACCGGCCCGCGCGGCCGCGGCCAGCATGGCGGTGATGCCGGGCAGCACCCGCACGTCCAGCGCCTGCCAGTCGTCCCGCCCCTCCATGGCCTCGAACACGGCGGCGGCCATGGCGAACACCCCCGGGTCGCCCGAGGACACCACCACCACGCGCTCGCCTTGGGCGGCCAGCGCCAGCGCGGCGCGGGCCCGGTCCAGCTCTTCGCGGTTGTCGGACGGGTGCAAGCGCAGCCCGGGTCGGGCCACCACGCGGGCCACGTACGGGATGTAGCCCAGCACATCGGTCGCCTCGGCCAGCGCCTGACTGACGGCGGGCGTGACCATGGCTTCGTCGCCCGGCCCCAGGCCGGCAATGCAGAGCCAGCCGCTCACGGGACGGTCCTCCGTGCTGCGCACGGCGGGGCTGAGCGCCTTCGGCGCGGCCTGGCGGCGCTCACGGGCGTGCCTTCGCCCTGCGGGCTGCGGGGCGAGCTGGCTGGGGAATGGCCTGGCGCGGCGCTCATTCGACCACCTCCGGCCGCCGGCCCTGACCGTGCACCAGCACGATGGCGAAATACGGGCACACCTCGTCGGGCGTGTTGGCCAGGCGGCCGATCTGCTGCTGCGGCATGGTGCCGTGCTGCACCAGCCAGGCCTGATCCAGCCGGCCCGCCCGCGCCAGCGCCCGCCGCACCCGCGGCAGGTTGCGACCGGTCTTCATGACGGCGATGGCGTCGGCCGTCTGCATGCGCTCGACCAGGGTGTCTTCGGGCAGCGTGCCCATGAGCACCGTCATCACGTCATCGCCCCAGGTCATGGGTTGGCCGGTGGCCGACCAGCAACCCACCATGCCGGGGATGCCCGGCACCACCTCCACCTCGGCCCGCCCTTGCAGCCGGGTGTAGAGGTGCATGAAAGACCCATAGAAAAACGGGTCGCCCTCGCACAGCACCACGATGTCCTGCTGACAGGCCAGGCCGGCCAGTCGCGCCGCCCAATCGTCGTAGAACCGGGCCAGGCAGTGAATGTAGGCCGGGCTGTCGAACGGCAGCTCGGTGGTGACCGGGTACTCCATGGCGTGCTCCGTCACGCCGGGCGCCAGCAGCGTTTCCACCATCTTTCGGGCCTGGCCGGGTCGGCCCTTCTTGCGGAAGAAGGCCACGTGCTGCGCGGAGCGCACCAGCCGATCCGCGCGCACGCTCATCAGGTCGGGGTCGCCGGGCCCGAGACCGGCACAGATGATGCGGCCCATCAGATCTCCCGCTCGCTGGCCAGCGCATTGATGGCGGCCACCGTGATGGCCGAGCCGCCCAGGCGGCCGTGCACCACCAGCGCGGGGGCCGCGTTCGAGGCCATCAGGGCCGTCTTCGACTCGGCCGCCCCCACGAAGCCCACCGGACAGCCGATGATCGCGGCCGGTCGCGGGCAGTCCGGGTCCTGCAGCATGTTGAGCAGGTGGAACAGCGCCGTCGGGGCATTGCCGATGGCCACCACCGCACCGGCCAGGTGCGGGCGCCAGAGTTCCAGCGCGGCGGCGCTGCGGGTGGTTTCCAGCTGCTGCGCCAGCGCGGGGACCCGCGGGTCTTGAAGCGTGCACACCACCGGGTTGTCCGATGGCAGGCGTTGGCGGGTGATGCCCTCGCTGACCATGCGGGCGTCGCACAGGATGGGTGCGCCGTCCCGCAAGGCCTGGCGCGTGGCTTGCGCCATCCCCGGCGTGAACGCCACGTGCTGCTCCAGGCCCACCAGGCCGGCGGCATGGATCATGCGGACCACGGCCAGCTCTTCGACCGCCGAGAACCGGCTGAGGGTGGCCTCGCGCCGGATGATCGCGAAAGATTGGCGGTAGATGGCGTCGCCATCCCGTTCATACACGTGCAGCATGGGCCGTTTCTTGTTGCAGGAGTTGTTCGAGCGCTGGCAGGTCCAGCCCGTGGTGGTCCGGCGCGCCGGCTGCGGTGCCGAACCGGATGAAGTCGAAGCCACGCCGGGTGGCCACGATGGTGGTGGCCGCTGTCGGGTGGGCGCAGCCCTTGGAACAGCCCGAGACATGCAGCAGCTGCCCGGGGCCCACCGCTGATGCCAGCGCCAGCGCCAGATCCCTGGTGGGCGCCCACGCCTGCTCACAGCCCGGTGCGCCCGTGCAGGCAGCCACCCGCAGGCGGGCATCGAGGGGATCGGTGATGAGCTCGGCGCCCTCGGGCAAACGCGCCGCCCCCTCGACCAGCAGGCTGCGCCAGGGGGTCAGCCGCAAGGCACCGCACGCGCCCAGCGCCGCCAGGGTGCTGGCCCGCACAAGACCAAAGGCGAGGCTCACGATCGGCCCAGGTGCCTGGGGTCCGGGTCCCGGCGCAAGCACGGCGTGAGCGGGCACCGGCGTCTGCCGCCACTCGGCCGGCAGCGCGCAACGGCCCAGCAGGGCGGCCATGCGACCACGGCCCTCGGGCGCTCCGCCAGCGCCCAGAAACCACCGTGCGAGGTCCAGGGCGCGCCGGGGCGCCGCCTGCGGCGCGACGACCACGCCCGAGTCGGCCCCGTCGGCATAGACCAGCACGCCATCGGCGTGGCGTTCCAGCCGGATGTCGGCGTGAGCCTCGCGCAGGCACGGCGCAGCGCCGGTGTCCACCGCAAAGCCGAACTTGGCCGGCAGAACGGGTGCGTCCCGGCCCGCCAGCCACTCACCCAGCCGCAAAGCCAGACCGTGTGTCACGTCGCCCTCTGTCCACAAGGGCTGGACCTGCACGTTGCGCCGCGCCTCACTCGCAGCGTCTTTGTCGAGCAGGCCCAGACCGCGCAAGCCGTCGAGCAGGGGCGCATGGCACGCCGCACCGACACCACGCAACTGCAGGTTGGCCCGGTTGGTCAGTTCCAGCCACGGGCTGGCATGGCGCTGGGCCAGCGCCGCAATGCCCTGCGCCTGCGCCATGCTCAACCGCCCGGCGGGCGGGCGGATGCGCACCACCAGGCCATCGCTGGCCGCCATGGGCCGCAGGGCGCCCGGGCACCAGCCCTTGACCTGGGCAAGGGTTTCGCCAACGCGTGATGTGGATTCGGTCATGGGTCTGGTCGTCCGGCTTCACGCCGGCTGAAAGTGCGGGCTCAGCCGCACCGTCTCACCGATGATGAGCAAGCCCGGCTGGGGGCCGTAGGCCGGGGCCGATGCCACCAGCCGGCGAAGGCTGCAAGCCAGCACCGTCTGCGAAGGACGGGTCCCGTCGCGCACGATGGCCGCCGGGGTGTCGGGCGACAGGCCATGCGCGATCAGCTGCTGGGCAATGTGCGGCAGGCGCTGGATGCCCATGTAGAACACCCGCGTCTGCCCCGGGCGGGCCAGCGCACGCCAGTCGTGTGAGGCCTCGTCGTCGGCGAGGTGCCCCGGCAGGAACACGCAGCTGCCTGCCAGATCCCGGTGGGTCAGCGGTATGCCGGCGGCCGCCGAACACCCGCTGGCGGCGGTGACGCCAGGCACCACCTCGAACGCGATGCCAGCGGCCTGCAGGGCTTGAACCTCTTCACCGCCCCGTCCGAAGACGTAGGGGTCTCCGCCCTTGAGCCGCACGACCCGCCGCCCTGCCCTGGCGTGCTGCACCAGCAGGTCGTGAATGCCTTCCTGCGGCACGGCGTGTTCGCCCAGCGCCTTGCCCACATACACGCGCAGGGCCGCCGCCGGGATCCGCTCCAGCACCTCGGCGGAAATCAGCCGGTCGTGCACCACCACCTCGGCCGCCTGCAGCCGATCCAGCGCGCGCAGGGTCATCAGATCCACCGGTCCGGGGCCGGCGCCCACGATCGACACCCGGCCGGTGTTTTGCGGTTCAACCAAGCTCCACCCCTTCGCAGACCGCACCGGTCCATCCGCACACCATCGCCGCCATGAACACCCCCATCAGGCCGCGGTGTAGAGACGGGGCTGGACCACCGGCGAACCTTTGAGACGCTGCAGTTGTTTGGCCAAGGCCAGCACGGCCAGGTCCACCAGCGGCTCCAGCAACACGACGGTCATGTAGGCCGCGCCAAACGTGCCGATGCTCGACAGGTTCTCGGCACCCATGCCCTGGCCGTAGATGGCCCAGAAACCGACCCAGACCACGATGCCGCCCTGGTAGGCCACCGACAGCTTCAGTGCCTGCGCGTAGCGGATGTCGACATAGGCCGTGTCGGGCGCGATCACGCGACGGGCCAGCGCCTGGATGGCGAACAGGGGCAGCAGCAGCGTGGTGACGTTCATGCCGTATTGCGGCAGGTCGTCGGGCGCGAAAAACAGGCTCTGGACGGCCAGACCCACCACCAGACCGATGGCCGTCGGCGCGGCGCCGAACACCAGCAGCAAGGTGCTGCCCAGGATCAGGTGCACCTCGGACACGCCCACCGGGTGCGTGGGCAGCAACTCAAAGAACCCGAACACCAGCGCAGCGGCCATCACCGAGCGCACCAGGAGGGCTGTCACACCTTCCGTGCGAACCATGTCCCAGGCCAGTTTGGCCGAACAGCCGAGGGCTGCGGTCGCCGTCGCGTAGCTCAGGAAAATCTTGGTGCTGTCCACCAGTCCGGGTTCGATGTGCATGTTGCGGCTCCTTGGGTTGTGGGCGTTGTTCACAACGCGGTTGAAAAAATCAGTTGGTCGCTCGGGCGCGGGGCAAAGCCACCCACTGCCCTTGCAGGGCGTAGACTTCGATGCGGTGGTCGAACACGGCTTCGAGCGCCCGATGGGTCGCGGGCTCGGCGCAGCGGCCCTGGTGGGTGATGCGGCCCTGGGCCATCACCACCAGTTCGTCGGCGTGCAGGGCCATGGCCACTTCGTGCAACACGCTCACCACCGTCTTGCCCTGCGCCACCAGCGCCTGCACCAGGTCCAGCCAGTCGGCCTGGTGCGGTGGGTCGAGGTTGGCCAGGGGCTCGTCCATCAGCAGCACCTCGGCCTCCACGGCGAGGGCGCGCGCGAGCAGCACGCGCTGGCGCTCGCCGCCCGAGAGCTGGCCGAGCGAGCGGGCGCGCCAGTCCCAGGCCTGCGTGGCACGCAGCGCGCGCTCCACCGCCACGTGGTCGGCGGCACTGGGCGCACTCAGCCAGGCCTGGTGCGGCAGGCGGCCGAGCATGGCCACGTCCCACACGGTGAGGTCGTCGCCGCTGGACTCGTTCTGGCCCAGCCAGGCCATCTGCTGCGCCCGCTGGCGGCTGGGCCAGTCGGCCAGCGGCCGGCCCAGCAACGCCACCTCGCCGCTGTGCGGCAGCAGACCGGCCAGCGCCTTGAGCAGGGTGGATTTGCCCGCGCCGTTGGGGCCAACGATGCTGGTCCAGCACGCACGGGGCAGCGCCAGGGTGATGTTGTGCAGGATCTGTGTGTCGCCCAGCCGCGCGCTGAGGTCGCGCGCTTCGATGGCGATGGCGTTCACGGGTGCCTTCACAGCCCCGCCCCCCGCGACACGCGCGTGTTGCGCTGCATCAGCCACAGCAGGTAGCCGCCGCCGAGCACCGCGGTGAGCACGCCCACCGGCAGCTCCTGCGGCGCGATCAGCCAGCGCGCCAGCGTGTCGGCCGCCATCAGCAGCACACCGCCCATGCAGCTGGCCAGCAGCATCAGGCGGCCGCTGGTGGTCTTGACCAGTGAGCGCACCAGGTGTGGCGCGGCCAGGCCCACGAAGGCGATCAGCCCGGTCTGCGCCACGGCGGTGCCGGTGGCCAGCGCGAGCACGGCCACCAGCGCCGCGCGCATGGGGCCCAGCGGCAGGCCCAGGCTGCGCGCCGTGGCGTCGCCCAGGCTCAGGCCGTCGAGCACGCGCGCCAGCAGCCAGGCCGCCAGCGCGCACAGCGCCCACACGGTCACCATCAACACGCAGGCGGTCCAGCCCACGAAGCTGGTCGAGCCGAGCATGAAGGCCTGCATGGCCTGCAGCGATTCGGGCGAGAACAGCAGCACCAGGTGCGTCATCGCCCCCAGCACCACACCCACCACCACACCGGCCAGCAGCAGGCGCAGCGTGTGTTGCACGCCACGCGAGAGCAGCAGCGTGAGCAGCACCGCCAGCACCGCGCCGCCAAAGGCTGCGCCGGTCAGGCCCAGGCGCACCCAGGCGCTGCTGGAAAACACGCTCACGGCCACGCCGCTGTTCATCATGCTGGCGCCCAACATGCCCGCGCCGCCACCCATCGCGGCCAGCGCCAGCGCCACACCGAGCGATGCGCCGGAGGCACTGCCGAGCAGGAACGGGTCGGCCAGCGGGTTGCGAAACAGGCCTTGCGCCACCGCGCCGGCCAGGCCCAGCAGCGCGCCAGCTCCCCAGGCGCCCAGCGTGCGCGGCAGGCGGATCTCCCACACGATCTGCTGCGCCATCGCGGTGGCCGACGGGTCGGCTTGCGGGTTCAGCAGCGGGCCGATCAGGTTCTCGAAACCCGCGCTGCCCACGCACACGCCGAGCGCGGTCAGGCCCAGCGCGGCAAGCAACATGCCCCCCACCAGCCAGGACGCGCGGCGGGTCGAAGGACCCCCATGCTCCGCCGCTGCGCGGGTCGCTGCCCCCCGAGGGGGCTGATCCGGCTTGGGGCGGCCCTGCACCGGATCGTTCAAGGACGCGCCCCCGGCTTCTTCGCGCCAGGCGCCTTCTCGGCCAGGCAACCCGCCATCAGGCGCGCGCCCTCGGCCATGCGCGGACCGGGCCGCACCAGCGCGTCGGAAGCGTCGACGGGAAACACGCACAGGTGCTGCCCGCGCATGGCGCGCATGGACATCCAGCCCGGGCGCTGCGCCATGCCTTCCACGCTGCGCTGGCCGACCATGATCAGGTCGGGGTTGGCGCGCACGATGTACTCGGGGTTGAGCTTGGGGAAGGGCCCGAGCGACGCGGGCACGATGTTCTTCGCACCCAGGCGCGTCAGCGTCTCGCCGATGAAGGAGCTTTCACCCGCGGCGTACGGCCCGGGGTTGACTTCGAAATACACCCGCGTGCCGCGCACACCGGCGGGCAGCGACTGTGCGGCGGCCATCACGGCAGCGTCGATGGCGCGCCAGATCTTTTGCGCGTCGGGCACCTCCAGCAGCTGGCCGATCTTGAGCAGCACGCGCTGCACGTCGGCGTGCGTCTTGGGCTCCAGCGCCACCACCTTGATGCCCAGCGCGCGCAGGCGTTCGCCCGCGCGGGACGAGGTGGCCATCAGCACCACGTCGGGCCGCAGCGCGACGATGGCCTCGATGTTCGGGTCCAGCCCGCCGCCGACCTGGGGCAAGGCCTTCACGCTCGTGGGCCAGTTGGTGTAGCGGTCCACGCCCACCAGGCGCTGGCATTGCCCGAGCTCGCACACCGTCTCGGCCAGCGACGGCAGCAGGCTCACGATGCGCTGCGGCGAGCGCTCGAAGTTGACCACCACGCCGTGGTCGTCGGTGATCTGCAGCGCGGCGCGGGCCGGCAGGGCCAGCAGCGTCAGTGCCACCAGCATCACCGCGGACAGGATGCAACGCATCGGATTCATGTCGTGTCTTTCAGTGTCAGCGGCAGGCCCGCGGCCATCAGGGTGACGCGCTCGCACGTGGCGGCGACGCTCTGGTTCATGCGACCCAGCGCGTCCACGAACTGGCGCACCTCGTGCCCCAGGGGGATCACGCCCAGGCCGATCTCGTTGCTCACCAGCACCACCGGACCGGGCGCGGCGGCGATGGCCTCGCACAGCGCGTGGCCCGCAGCGATCACGGCAGGTTCGTCGAGGGCCTCGCCGGGCAGCGCGGGCATCAGCAGGTTGGTGAGCCAGAGGGTGAGGCAGTCCACCACGATCAGGGTGCGGGTGTCGCTGTGCTGGCGCAGGGTCTGGGCGAGCGCCACCGGCTCCTCCACCGTGAGCATGCCCGGCACCCGCTCGGCGCGGTCCCGTTGGTGGCGCGCGATGCGTTCGCGCATCTCGCCGTCCCAGGCCTGGCCGGTGGCGATCAACACGGCACGGTGATCGGGCGAACGCTCCAGCCACTGGCGCGCCAGCACCTCGGCGCGGCGCGACTTGCCACTGCGCTGACCGCCGAGGATGAATTCGCTGCGGGTCAGGTCAGCCATGCCGGTTCATCCACGTGGTGACGATGCTGTGCATCTGCGCCACGCCGTCGGTCAGCGCCGCCGGGCCGGGCTGGAGGATGTCGGCCGACTTGATCTCGAACAGCTGGCCGTTCTTCACCGCAGGCACGTCCTGCCATCCCGCGCGCGCCGCCACCTTCTCGGGGCGGAACTTCTTGCCACACCAGGATCCGATCACGATGTCGGGCTTGCGGCGCACGATCTCGGCGGGGTCGGCAATGATGCGGTCCTTGCCCAGCGACTGCACCGCCAACTCGGGAAACACGTCGTCGCCACCCGCGATGCCCAGCAGCTCGGACACCCAGCGGATGCCGCTGATGTGCGGCTCGTCCCACTCTTCAAAAAACACGCGCGGGCGGCGCTTGCCCGCCGCCACCAGCGCGCTCACCTCGGCACCGATGGCCGCCAACCGCAGGCGCATGACGTCGATGCGCGCCAGGCCCTCTTCAGCACAACCCACCATCGCCGCCACCTGGAACAGCATCGAAAAAATTTGATCCAGGCTGCGCTGGTTGAACACCGTCACCTGCACGCCCGCTCGGATCAGCTGCGCCGCGATGTCGGCCTGCAGGTCGGAAAACCCAAACACGCAGTCGGGCTGCAGCGCGAGGATCTTGTCGATCTTCGCGTTGAGGAACGCGCTCACCTTGGGCTTCTCGTCGCGCGCGCGGCGCGGGCGCACGGTGTAGCCGCTGATGCCGACGATGCGGTGCTCCTGCCCCAGCAGGTAGAGCCATTCGGTGGTCTCCTCGGTCAGGCAGACGATGCGCTGCGGTCCCTGGTGCGGTGTGCTCACAAACCCTCCTCAAGGAACAGCGAGGCCGCAGCCTCGGGGTTGGAAGAAAACCAGGCGTGGAAATAGCTGGCGCGCACCGACCCCTGCGCGTAAATGGCCTCGCCTCGCCCGCCCGCGCGCTGCGCCTCGGTCCGGAACCGCGGTGGCAGCGGCGACTCGGTGGTCGAGTAGTGAAAGGTGTGCCCGCGCAGTTCACCCTGCGCCGTGTCCCAGCGCTGCGGCCCGAGCGCGGCCAGGCGCTTCTGCATGGCCACGCGGCCGGGCAGCAGGCCCCACATCGGATGCTCGTCGCCGTCGGCGGTGACCAGGGTGTCGAACAGCGGCATCATGCCGCCGCACTCGGCCCAGACCGGCCGGCCCGCCGCGACGTGATCGGCCAGCGAGGCGCGGCAGTGCGCGCCTTTCGCCAGCGTGGTCGCGTGCAGCTCCGGGTAGCCGCCCGGCAGCCACACGGCGTCACACGCAGGCACCGGCTCATCGGCCAGCGGCGAGAAAAACACCAGCTCGGCGCCGAGCGCGCTCAGGCTGTCCAGGTTGGCCGGGTAGATAAAGCAGAAGGCCGCATCGCGCGCCACCGCCACCGTGCGCCCCGCCAGCCGGCGCTCGGACGCCGCGGGCGGCACCGCGTCAAACCGCACCGCCCAACGCTGCCAGCCCGCGTGGTCGAGCTGACCCAGCGGCGTCTGCGCCAGCGCGTCGGCCACGGCGTCCAGCCGCTCCATGGCGTCGGGCAGCTCGGACGCCACGGTCAGGCCGAGGTGCCGCTCGGGCAGCGTGAAGCCCGCGTCGCGCAACAAGGCCCCGAGCCAGCCGGCGTCAATGCCCACCGCGTCACCTTCGGCCATCGCCGGGCGCAACGAACGTTGCAGCATCTGCGCGTGGCCCTCGCTGGCGACCCGGTTGGCCAGCACGCCCGCCCAGGGCAGGTCTTCCTGGTAGTTGCGCAGCCCGTGCGCCAGCGCGCCGAAGGTGCCCGCCATCGCCGAGGCGTCGATCACCGCCAGCACGGGCAGCCCGAAGCGCCGCGCGAGGTCGGCCGCGCTGGGCTCACCGTCGAACAGGCCCATGACCCCTTCGATCAGGATCAGGTCGCTCGACGACGCGGCCTCAAACAGGCGCGCGCGGATGTCGGCCTCGCCGTTGAGCCAGAGGTCGAGGTTGTGCACCGGGTGGCCGCTGGCGAGCGTGTGCCAGTGCGGGTCCAGAAAATCCGGGCCGCACTTGAACACCCGCACCCGGCGGCCCTGCCGCGTGTGCAGCCGCGCGAGCGCTGCCGTCACCGTGGTCTTGCCCTGGCCCGAGGCCGGCGCCGCGATCAGCAGCGCGGGGCAGACAGCAACGGCGTGGTCCATGGTGGCACTCAACGTGGCGACCAGGACAGACCCAGATAGAAGGTGCGGCCGGCGGTGGCGTAACCCAGCACCGACTCGTAGGCCTTGTCGCTCAGGTTGTCGACACGGGCCAGCAGCTTCCAGTCGGGCGTCAGCGCGGTGCTGGCCGTCAGGTTCAGCAGGCTGTAGGCCGGCAGGCGCTGCGTGTTGGCCGCGTCGTTGAAACGCGAGCCGACATGCTGCACCTCGCCCCCCAGCGTCCAGCTGGCGAGCTGGGTGTCGGCGGTCAGCGTGGCCTGGGTCTGGGCACGGCGCGCGAGGCGCAGCCCGGTCTCCTGGTCTTTGGGACGCATCAGATCAAGCGAAGCCCCGAGGTTGACCGCGCCCACCCGGGTGCCGCCGCTGAGCGTGGCGCCGGTGTAGCGCGCCCGGCCCGTGTTGCCGTAACAACCCGCGAATTCGCCCACGCCGTTGGCACAGGTGCCGGGCCCGCTCACGTAGTCGATCAGGTTCTTCACTTCGTTGCGGTACAGCGTGAACCCAGCCCGGTCATGACCCGACTGGTAGCGCAGACCGGTTTCGAAGTTGCGGGCGGTTTCGGCCTTCAGATCGGGCGTGCCGTAGAGGCTGAAGCGCTGGAACAGCGTGGGCACACGGAACGCGGTGCCGGCCGACAGCGTGGCGCGCCAGGCGGACGTGAACGCATACGCATAGGCGGCGCCACCGGTGGACTGGCCACCGAACTCGCTGTCGTCGTCGTGGCGTGCGTTGAGCTGCAGCGTGTGTGCGCCGTGGCGCAGTGTGTAGCCCAGCGCGAGCGCGTTCTGGTCGCGGTCGTTCTGTTCGGGGGTGGTACTGCCGTTCGTGAGGCGGTCTTCGCGGCGCTCCAGATCGGCGCTCAGCGTGGCCGTGCCCATGCGCCACTCGTTGCGCAAGAGGTAGGTGTCGATGCGCGTGTTGGTGAGGTAAGGCGAAGGCGTGGTTTGATAGCGGTCGGTCCCGCGTGTCACCCCCACCCGGGTTTTCCAGGTATCGCTCCAGGCCGCCGACCAGCTGAGTCCCAGGGTGCGCAGGTCTTGCTGGCCCTGGTCGTCCTGGCCGGGAAGAAAGCCGTCGTAACCCGCCTTCTGCTCGCTGTCGAGCAGCGTCGCTTCCAGGTCGTGACCGGGCGCGAGCTTCCAGCCCAGCCGGCCAGAGACCGACTGGCTGCGGTAGCCGTCGCGGTCCGGGTTGCCCGAGGGCTTGGCGTTGAACCCGTCGCTGCGCTCACCCGAGAGGCCCAGCGCGTAGCTCACCGCGCCCTGCCCGCCGCGCAGCGACACGCTCATGTCGCGCGTGTTGTGCGTGCCCACGCCCACGTGCACCGAGGGAAAGAAGCCCGCCTCACCCTGGCGGGTGAAGATCTGGACCACGCCGGCCAGGGCGTCAGAGCCGTAGATCGCTGCCGCCGGGCCGCGCAGCACCTCGATGCGCTCGACCTGCGCCAAGGGAATCGCGTTCCAGCTGGCGCCGCCGGTGGACTGCGAATCCACGCGGACCCCGTCCACGAACACGGCGGTGAAACGCGTCTCGGCGCCGCGCAGGTACACGCTGGTGGCCGAAGCGGGGCCGCCATTGCGGGTCACGGTGATGCCCGGCACACGCGACAGCACATCGGCCAGGCCATTGGCGCCGCTGCGCTCGATCTGTTCGCGGTCAACGATGGAAACGTCGGCCACCACATCGGCCACCGGAATGGCAGACCGCGTGGCGGTGACCACGGTTTCAGGCAGTTCCATGGCCGTGGTGGTTCCGGAAGTCTGGGCGTGGGAAGACAGGGCCAGGATGGCCAGGGGCAGCACGGCCAGGGGCGCGCGCAGGTTGCGGTTTTTCATGAAAGCAGAACGAACGATGATGTGCTCTCACCGTCTTCCCCGACGGTGCCTGAGCGTCACGGCGGCGCGCCATTGTCTGGACGCACCGCCACCTCGTTGGCCGGTATCCGGGCTGGCAGAGCGACCTTCATCACCTTCCCAGACAGCGCGGGCCGTCCAGTGGTTGTGAGATGAAAGCGGAGTGGCCTGAAGACATCAGGCATCTCGTCTGCTTACCGTTGCGGGGGCAGCGCAGGTTAGGTCCGTCCGTGTGGACTTTCCCTCCTGCTTCCCGTTGAACTGCGGCATGTGAACCACACCGCGAGCACCAACAGAGCGCATTGTAAACGCGGGGTCCTTGCCGCAACCCTACAATGTGGAAGCAACATGTCGTAACCATGGCCGATCCCAAGCACCTTGACCAGATCACCGAACGCGTAGAGCGGCTGCTGCTGCGACACGAGGAACTGCAGCGCACCAACAGCCTGCTGCATGAACAGGTGCAGGCCCTGCAGGCCGAGCGCGACTCCCTCAAGTCGCGCCTGAATGCAGCCCGTGCCCGCATCGACGCCCTGCTGGACCGCCTGCCCGCCTCGGCCTCCGACGGCCCCAACCTGCCAAAGGAGCTCGAATGAACAAGCTGGCGAGCAAACAGATTGAAGTCCAGATCATGGGCCAGAGCTATCTGCTGGCCTGCCCCGTGGGCGGTGAGTCGGCATTGCTCGACGCCGTGGAGCGCGTGGACACGGCCATGTGCCGCATCCGCGATGCCGGCAAGGTCAAGGCCCGTGACCGTATCGCCGTGCTGGCCTCGTTGAACCTGGCCTTCGAACTGTCGCAAAAAGAATCGCTGCATTTTGAACACACCGTCTTCGGCAACACGGAACCCGGCCCAATGACCGAGCCCGCGCAAACCCCGGGCAGCACCGACACCGATCCGGCTGCGCAAGCCCGCATGGACGAGCTCATCCGCCGCCTCGACCAGACCCTGGGCAGCGACGGCCAGCTGCTCTGACGACCATTCGGCGGTACATCGGTATTTGTGGACCGGCGGTTCTGAAAACGCGGCCCAGCGGGCCTACAATCCAAACCGTCTGCAGTGCGCGCCGGGCTTTATATTTCCTTGAACCAATGCTCATTGAGCACGGACTAGGTACATTGCCTGACGGGTGTGAGCATCTCGCGTCAGATGAACCCGAAGTCACGCTGCCCTGGCCCACCTGAACCCCGGTTCAGGATGACGGTCCGGCGGCATTGCAGACACCTTATTCGAAACACCCCCCTGCGCCGCTTCGCGTCTTCCCCCCTCTCCTGCGGGAGGGGGCACGCAGCCAGTGGCCCGGCGAAGCCGGTTCCACGGCTGATCCGGGTGGCTCCCCCTCCTGCGCGTGCTTTCGGCGTTTGGCCCCGATCCCCTCATGATCCTTGAACCTCTGCTCATTGCCGAACTGGTTGCCCTTGGCCTGTGCACCGGCTTCCTGGCCGGCCTGCTCGGCATCGGTGGGGGCATGATCATGGTGCCCTTCATCACCGTGATCCTTTCGGGTCGCGGTGTCGCCCCCGATCTATCGATCAAGATGGCCATCGCCACCTCCATGGCCACCATCATCTTCACCTCCATCTCCAGCGTGCGCGCGCACCACCAGCGCGGTGCCGTGCGCTGGGACATCGTCAAGCGCCTGGCGCCGGGCATCGTGCTGGGTGCCGCGCTGGCCAGCCTGGGCGTGTTCTCGATGCTCAAGGGTTCGTGGCTGGCGCTGGTGTTTGCCGCCTTCGTCAGTTTCTCGGCGACGCAGATGCTGATGGACAAAAAACCCAAACCCACACGCACCCTGCCCGGCACCGCGGGCCAGATCGGCGCGGGCACGACCATCGGCTTCCTCTCCGGTCTGGTGGGTGCGGGGGGCGGCTTCGTGAGCGTGCCCTTCATGACCTGGTGCAACGTCGCCATCCACAACGCCGTGGCCACCAGCGCCGCGCTCGGCTTCCCGATTGCGCTGGCCAATGCCCTGGGTTACATCGTCGCCGGCCAGGGCGTGGCCGGCTTGCCCACCGGTTCACTGGGTTACGTGTTCCTGCCCGCGCTGCTGGTCATCGCCATCGCCAGTGTGCTCATGGCGCCGCTGGGCGTGA
This sequence comes from Hydrogenophaga sp. L310, assembly GCF_055703065.1. Classification (NCBI taxonomy): domain Bacteria; kingdom Pseudomonadati; phylum Pseudomonadota; class Betaproteobacteria; order Burkholderiales; family Comamonadaceae; genus Hydrogenophaga; species Hydrogenophaga sp. L310. Next base: position 471,952 of record NZ_JBVPZA010000001.1, on the reverse strand, counting down.
AGGCCGCGCACGCGCTCCCGGTGAAATCGCTCAAACGCGTCTTCGCCAGCATCCTGTATGTGCTGGCCGCCTACATGCTCTACAAGGGTCTGGCAGCCTGAAGGGCTGTGAGCCCCCACGCTCCACCGCGGCGCGGGTCGCTGCCCCCCCAAAGGGTGCGGTCTTGCGTGGGGCGGCCCTGCGCTGCGACCAGTGGCATTCCAGCTCAACCCGTGAGCTGAACGTTCGACACCACGATGCCGTCCTCGTCGGCGTAGAGCCAGTCGCCCGGCCGCACCCACACACCCTGGATCTGCACCGCCAGATCGCGCAGCCCCTCGGTGCGGCGCTCGGTGGGCAACGGTATGCAGGCCAGCGCGCGGATGCCCACGTTGCAGACGGCCAGCTCGGCCACATCGCGAACGCAGCCATCGATCACCACGCCAGCCCAGCCATTGCGGGCCGCCGCAGCCCCCAGGTTGCCGCCCAGCAGCGCGCGGCGCAACGAGCCGCCGCCGTCCACCACCAGCACCCGGCCCTCGCCCGCGCTTTCGACCGCCTGCTTCACCGGGGTGTTGTCTTCGAAGCATTTGACGGTGACCACCGATCCCGCGAAGCGGCGCACCGCACCGAAATCGCGGAACACGGGCGGCAGCACACGAAAGGCGCCGGAGTCATCGTTCTTGTGGGCGTCACACAAATCGCAGGTGGCCATCATGGGGGTGTTGGACATGGTGAAAATCGGATTGAAAACCGGTTGAAAAACGAACGGAGGAAGGGCCAGGAAATCGAGCGCATTGGAGCATGCCCACACGCTCTGACGAACAGCTTGCACAGGGCGTGGGCTGAAGTGTTGTTTTCAACGCCAATATGGGCCTCACTTCCTCTGAAAACCTGCAAAAAACCTGATCACGCCGCTTGGAATGGTGATGCAAGTCCATTAGCATCCGAGACACCGGTGAGAAAGCGCGTTTTCCGCTGGTGAATAGTCAACTTCTAGAAGGATATCCAACCATGGCAACTGCAAAAAAAGCGCCGGCTAAAAAAGCCGCCCCGGCCAAGAAGGCCGCTGCACCGGCAAAGAAGGCCGCTCCTGCGAAGAAGGTCGCTGCACCCGCGAAGAAAGCCGCTCCGGCCAAGAAGGCTGCTGCTCCGGCAAAGAAGGCCGCTCCGGCCAAAAAAGCCGCCCCGGCCAAGAAGGCAGCTCCGGCGAAAAAGCGCACGCCCAACGCCGCGTTCATGAAGGCCATGACGCCCAGCGCTGCATTGGCCGCCATCGTGGGCTCCACCCCGCTGCCACGCACCGAAGTGACCAAGCAGGTCTGGGCTTACATCAAGAAGAACAAGCTGCAGGACGAAGTGAACCGCCGCATGATCAACGCCGACGCCAAGCTGAAGGAGATCTTCAAGAAGGCCCAGGCTTCGATGTTCGAAATGACCAAGATGATCAACGAACACCTGAAGTGATCAGGCCCCGGGGCTCCGCGCTTCGCGCAGAGCCTTCGATCAAAAGAGCCGGCGCAAGCCGGCTTTTTTTCGTCTGGACGCGACCAGCGCTGCCGAAGGGTCACGGCAATCGGATGCCCCTGCAGAGCATCACCCAAATGTGAGAAACTGAAAAAAACCTACCCCCAATGAGGTATGACAGCTCCACCCCCACAGCCCAGCATGCCGGTCAGCGGTTCAGGTCATGAGGACCTGACTCCTCCGTTGCCGCTGCAATACAACAGGGTGGTCCTTGTGATGGACTTGGTGGAATCGGTGCGTCTGATGGCGGCAAACGAGTCGGCGGTGGTGAACCACTGGCACGGCTTTCTCAGCCATGCACGAACGCAGGTGCTGCCCCAGCGGCGCGGCCGACTGGTCAAGAGCCTGGGTGACGGCATCCTGGCCGAGTTCGACCAGCCCGTCGACGCGGTGCAGGCGGCCCACGAGCTCCACCGCTTCTTTGCCCCCCTCAACCAGACCCTGCCGCCCGCCGAGCAACTGCACCTGCGGGCGGGCATCAACGCCAGCCACCTGTATGTCGATTCCGAAGACGTGTATGGCCACGGCGTGAACCTGGCTGCGCGCGTGACCAGCCTGGCCGATCCGGGGGACACGGTGGTCACAGCGGCCGTGCGCGATGCCATCGTGGACGGGGTGGACGGTGAAGTCGAGGACATGGGTGAGAGCTATCTCAAACACTGGCCAGAGCCGGTGCGCACCTGGCTGGTTCACCCGGTGCGAGACGGCCAGGTGGTCTGGCGGCCCGCGGCGCGCGAGGCCGCGCCCGTCGACTTCCGGCCCTCCATCGCCGTCATCCCGTTCGAGGCCCGCAACCCTTCGCCAGAACACTTCGTCGTCGGCGAGCTCATTGCCGACGGCGTGATCGCACAGCTTTCTCGCACCCAGGACCTGCGCGTGATCTCACGCCTGTCCACCACGGCCTTTCGCAACCGCAGCGCCAGCCCCGGCGAAATCGACGCCCGCCTCGACGCCGCCTTTGTGCTCAGCGGCAGCTACGCCACCCTGGGTGACAGGGTGGTCATCATGGCCGAACTGTCCGACACGCGCCTGCATGAAGTCGTGTGGGCCGAGCGCCTCGGTGGCGACACCCTGGACCTGGTGCAGGAGCAAAGCGAACTGCTCAACACGCTCACCACCGCCTGTGCCAACGCACTGCTCCATGCTGAAATTCAGCGCAGTCTGGTGCTTCCCCTGCCCAAGTTGGACAGCAATTCGCTCATGCTGGGTGGCATCACGCTCATGCACCGCTCGACAGCCCGCGATCTGCAGCGCAGCCAGCGGCTGCTCGAAGCGGTGGCGGAACGCCACAAACGCGTGGCGGCACCCCGGGCCTGGATGGCCAAGTGGCACATCATGCAGGTGGTGCAAGGCCTCGCGGCCGATCCGGCCAGGGAGTTCCATCGGGCGATCGACATGGCCGACCGCGCGCTCGATCTGGAGCCCTCCAGCTCGCTGGCCATGGCCATCAAGGGCCATGCGCTGTGTCACTTGGGCGAGGACGTGGACGCCTCGCACCGCCTGCTGCAGGAAGCCACCCAGAGCAACCCGAACGACGCCATGGCCTGGCTGTACAACAGCGTGTGGTCACAGATGTGGGGCACCCCCACGGATTCGATGATCGAAGCCGAAAACGCCCTGCACCTCTCGCCGCTGGATCCGCAGAAATACTATTTCGAGATGATGCTGGCCAACAGCTACCTGGCGATCGGTGACTACGGCCGATCCATTGCGCTGTGCAAGAGCTCCCTGTGCAAAAACAGGTACCACCTTCCGACCATCAGGGCGCTGCTGTTCGGGCAGTATGAAGCAGGTCTCACCGACGACGCCAAACAGACATTCGAGTTGTTACGGCAGCTCCAACCAGACCTGACGGTGAGCCGATACCTCGCGTCAGGGAGCCAGAGCAAGACAAGGCAACACGGTGCACGCGTTCTGAGTGCATTGGGCTTGCCTGAACACTGAACTTCAACACCAGGATAGGAGTGCATATGAGCGGAGGGTATAGCGGCGGGTATAGCGGCGGCTACTCAGGGGGCTATAGCGGTGGCTATTCAGGCGGGTACTCGGGTGGATATTCGGGCGGTTACAGCGGAGGCTACGGATCAAGCCTGGAATCCCAGGCCATCGATGTCAGTCGCGCGGCCATCGCCGGCCCGTTCCAGAGTGCCGTTCTTCACCCGGGGACGCCCGGTTTTGATCACCCTGACAATCTGAAGCTGTGGGCTGACGGCCCGCGGATGACCACCTGCTTCGAAGAGCTGTTCGAAGGTGTGTCCGTCACGGTGAACAAGAGCCGAAAACAGGCGTCGATGCGTTTCGCCAATCTCAATGGCAACACCATCAAGAACAAGACGCTGGTGGATTTACAGGGGCCGGACAAAGACTTGCTCAAGCAGCAGTTGGAACTGGTGGCCGCCTACGCCGACCTGCGTGGCGACCGTGGAGCCGAGATCATCGACCAGTTGACGGCACCAGTCGGTTATTGGTCTGCCGTGCTGGGGCTGTCGGCCCATCGCCACAAAAAAACCATCCAGCTCATCGAGATCACGCTGGCGCTGTGTGTGCAGGTTGAAATGCGTTTCAAGCACATCTTCGCCACCCTGCGACCGGTCGAGTTCTCACCACAGATTCAACCCATGATCCCGACCCCGGGGCATGGCAGTTGGCCCAGTGGGCATGCCACCGAGGCCTTCGCCGTGGCCCAGATGCTGCAGTCCTTTATGAATCAGGCCCGGCCTGGCAAGAAGGATGGCGAGAACAGCCAGGTACAACTGCAACGCTTGGCCGCACGCATCGCCGTGAACCGCACGGTGGCCGGTGTGCACTTCCCGGTGGACAGCGCGGCCGGCCGCCTGCTGGGCTGCAGCCTGGGCGAGTTTTTTGTGGCCCGCGCAACAGGTGGCAGCGTCCGGCTGCGTGGGTTTGACAGCGCCAGGTTCGTCGAAGCCGATGGCTCACCCAAAGACTTCAAACTCAGCGACCCGTTGGACGCCGGTGCCTACAGCGTCAGTGGCCCGGCGATTGCGCTCCCCAAGGCTGACACCCTGGCTTGGCTGTGGCAGGAAGCGCTGAAGGAATGGGCATGAGACGCCAGGCACCGATGCCTTGGGCAGATTTGCCCAGGGGCGAAGTGACAGGCATCGACTGGTCCGCCACCGGAGCCATCAGCGGCGCTGACCCTTATCTGGCGTGGGCAGAAGCCGATCGATTCGCCGGTTATCGCCTGGGGGAAGGCGCAGCAGCCAAACCCCAGTGGTTGCCGATTGCCATCGAACTCCATCAGGACTACGGCGTCCAGGATCTGCTGCTGGCCTCTGACGTGAAATGGCTACAGGTGTCCAAGGCTTATCTGCAAGTACACGGACTGCGTTTCTGCACAGCCCGAGCGGCCAAGGGATTCTTCAAGGCGCTGCGCAAACGCCCTGCGCTTTCGGCCATCATCCGGCGTTTCGAGCTGGGGCTGCCTGTGGAGGAACACACTGGGCCGTTGAAAGACCCGGCCACCCCACACAGCACGCCAGATACGGAGCGGCCAGCACTGGACGGCAAGGTCCTGGGCATCATCGACGGGGGCCTGGCTCTCGCCAATGCCGCCTTCCTTCGCACCGATGGACTTCCCCGAATTCGCTATTTCTGGCGTCAGGACGAGTTCGATGGCCCCCACGGGCCAGGCATGGGACGCAGCCTGCGTGCCAGACTGGATCCGGTGCGCAGCGGTCCAACGCCATCGGTGATGGGATACGGCCACGAACTGACAGCGAAGGCGATACGGGACGCCATGGACCGTTTCACCATCAACGGAGCGGTCGACGAGGATGACCTTTACGACTACCTGCAGTTCTGGGACCTGAAGCACCCCGTCAGCCACGGTACTCACGTGGCCAGTCTGGCCAGCGGCCCTTGGCTGGCCACGGCCCGCATGAGTAGCGCAGGGCACACGCCCGACATGACCCCAGCCTATGATGCGGCCAGCCAGGCACCGTTGATTGCGGTACAGCTGGACTGGTCCAATGTCGTCGATACGTCGGGCGGGGCCATGAACGTGAGCATTCTGGATGCGCTCATCTATATCCTGAACCGCACAGCACCCAGCGCCCAAGTGGTCGTCAACATCAGCTGGGGAACGCTGGCGGGCCCGCACGATGGCACCTCGGTGCTGGAAGCTGCCATCGAACAGCTGATTGCCTTGCGCGGCCCCGAACATCTGCAGGTTTTTGTGCCGGCCGGCAACGGCTACCAGGATCGCACCCACGCGAACAAAACGCTGGCTCCTGGGGAGTCGGTTGAACTGTCATGGCACGTCCAGCCTGACGACCGGACACAGAGTTTTCTGGAGCTCTGGCTGGGTGATCCGGATTTGCCCGAAAAGGCTCTGCAAGATGTGCGTATCGAAGTCACCCTGCCCGGAGGGCGGGCGCTTGAAGCTTTGACGACCGGCAATGCAGGCTGCTGGCCCTCTTCCCAGAGCCCGCAACTGGCACTGGTGTTTCCCCACCGGACCGCCTTGGGTCGGTACGGCTCTTGCGCCCTGCTGGCGCTGTGTCCAACGGCGTCCCACAACCCGGCTGACCGGCTCGCACCAGCCGGCACCTGGCGGGTCAAGATCAGCAATGACGGCGTCCACCCGGTGGTGCTCGACGCCTACATCGAACGGGACGATGTGGCTCTGGGTACACATACCGGAGCCCGTCAGTCCTACTTCGATGGGAACTGCTACGACACCAGCGGCAATATTGAAAGTTTCGTGGACGAACCGGACAACCCGACGGCGATCCGACGCAGCGGCACGTTCAACAGCATCGGCACCGGGCAAGCCACCGTGTCGGTCGGCGGCGTGCGCTTCGCCTCCAGTGCCTTCGATCCGGCAGCACGCTACAGCCCCAGACTGCCGGACCCGGATGCCACACGGCTACCACAGCGCTACAGGGTCGCCAAAGTACCCGATGCACTGGCGGTTTCCGACGAGAGCACCGCACTCTGGGGTGTCCTGGGTGCCGGTAGCCGCAGTGGCAGCGCCGTGCGGCTTTTCGGCACCAGCTGCGCATCGCCCCAACTCGCCAGGGCGCGGTTCGACCGGCTTGAGTAAGCACTCTTCAGGTCGGCTCAACCGGCTTGGAGATGGGCCGACCAGTCGAGACGCCCACCCACCTTTCCCGAAAACAGAACAAACAGCCGTTCACCAACGCGCCGGTAGCGGCTTCAGCAGCCAGATCCAGCGCTCGCGCACGGCGATGTAGCCGCCGCTCTCCAGGTCTTTCAGCAGGCGGCTGACCATCTCGCGCGAACAGGCCAGGTGCTGCGCCATGGCCTGGTGGGTGATGCGTTCGCCCAGCATGCGTTCACCGTGTGGATCGGGCGCCTGAGCCATCTTGTTCAGCAGGCTCACCAGACGACCGTAAACATCGATGAGGGCCACGCTGCGCGCGCTTTCAGTGGCCAGGCGGGCGCGCCGGATCAGACGACCCAGGAGTTCGAGGGCAAATTCGGGGTGATCGGCAATGTAGCCCAGCAACGTGGCCCGGGTCACCACGGCACAGGTGCTGGCCTCGGTGGCCTCGACATTTGCCGACCGGGGGCCGCCGTCGAGCGACATTTCGCCCACGTATTCCCACGGCCCATAGGTGCCGAGGGTGAGTTCCTTGCCGCTGTTGTCGGCCAGAAAGGCCCGAAGCCGGCCCTTGAGAACGACGTAGAGCGTATCGCCGGTTTCCCCTTCCTGGATCAGCAGCGTCCCCCGGCGGTAGAGACGCGGCACCCCGAGGGCGGCCAGAGCCTCAATGTGTGATGTGGACCCGGGTTTGGGCGATAACGCGGCGGCAAGGGGCATGGATGCTCATGGTTGTGCGAACTCCATGGCATTGTGAGGCATCGGCGAAACGATGCGCAAGGCGGGCACCACCGGCGGCAGGCTGTTGACGCGCTGCATCATCAGCCGGATGCTGGGACAGCCGGTTTTTTCTCGCAGCGCCTTGATCTGGCTGCGCACCGTGGACTGGACCACGCCGTGTTCGGCGGCGATGTCGGGAATGGACAAGCCGCGGCACAGACCCATCAACACCGACTCTTCGCTGGGGCTGAGGTTCTGCGCCCGGGCGAACAGGCGCACAGCCAGGTTCTCGCTGGCGCCCTGTCGGGACAACAGCACCAGCACCGACGGCGAGTCGGTCTCCAGGGGATGGCTCAGCGGGATAAAGGCCAGCGACAGTTCCCGGGACACGTTGCGAAGCGAAACCAGCCTGCGTTGACCCCGCAGGGCTTGCTCCAGCGCCTGCTGGATCTGCAGAGTGAACTCGGTGGTGGTACCCAGCAGCGTGTTGCCGTGGTTCATGATCAGCCGGGCGCTGATCATTTCGTGGCGCGCCAGATGGTTGGCATGACGCAGACGGCCCTGCGCATCGATCACCAGCACACCGTAGTCGATTTCGTCCAGCACGCGCAGCAGGAGCGCCTGCTCCAGACCGCCCTGCGTACCCAGGCCCGCTGCCGAAAAATGGCTGCGGGTGGAGATGGTTTCATTGGCTTGCCACATGTGACGTTCCTCCGTCGTGTTGATGGAGGAACTTTAGAAAAAAGGCGGCCGGACAGATAGCGCGTGGTTGCCCGGCGTTTTGTGATCTATTTACATTTCGCCGAGAAATCGGCCTGAAACAGGTCTTATGCCCGCGCCTTGTCGCGGATGGCCGACAAGGTGCCCCGCGTGGTGATGACTTCTTCACTGAGCATCACTTCGATCACCGTGCCGCCGGGCGCCGCCAGGGCACGCAGCAGCGCGGGCTCGAATTCGGCGGTGTGGGTGATCTGCTCCGCCGCGTAACCGTAGGCCCGGGCGAGTGCACAGAAGTCCGGGTTGTTCAGGTCCGAACCGCTCACGCGCGCCGGGTACTCGCGCTCCTGGTGCATGCGGATGGTGCCGAAGGTGCCGTTGTTGAGCAGCAGCACGATGCTCTTGGCGCCGTGCTGCACGGCCGTGGCCAGCTCCTGACCGTTCATGAGGAAGTCGCCGTCGCCCGCGATGGTGAAGGCGGTGCGCCCGGTGAGGATGGCCGCTGCGATGCCCGCGGGCACGCCGTAGCCCATGGCGCCGTTGGTGGGCGCGAGCTGGGTCTTGTGACCTTTGACCAGACCGTGGTATCTGAAGAAGCGGTGCAACCATGACGCAAAGTTGCCCGCGCCGTTGGTGAGCACGGCATCGGCCGGCAGGTGCTGCTGCAGCGTGTGGATGAGGGCTGGCATGTCGATCGTGCCGGGCAGCACGATGCCCCCGTTGCCCACGTCCACGTTGGCCTCGTAATCGGCGTGGCAGGCCTGTGTCCACTGGCCCCAGGCGACACCGGGTGGCGCGGTCAAAACCTCCAGGCTGCGCGCTGCCGCGTTCATGGTGGCGTTGATCGCCAGCGTGGCCTGGTAAACGCGGTTCAGCTCTTCGGCGCTGGCGTGGATGTGCACCAGTTTCTGTTTCGGCACCGGTGCTTCGATCAGCGTGTAGCCGCCAGTGGTCGATTCGCCCAGTCGTGGGCCGATGGCGATCAGCAGGTCGCTCTCGCGCACACGCGCGGCCAGCGCCGGGTTGATGCCCAGACCGATGTCGCCCGCGTAGTTGGGGTGGTGGTTGTCGAAACAGTCCTGGAAGCGGAAGGCGTTGGCCACCGGCAGTTGCCAGTTTTCAGCAAAGCGCTGCAAGGCCGCAGCCGACTGCGGCGTCCAGCCACCTCCGCCGGCGATCACCAGCGGGCGCTCGGCCTGCAGCAGCAGTTCGCGCAGGGTGCGCAGCGCGCCCGGGTCGCTCCAGGCCTGCACCGGCTCCACGCGCGGCAGCGGTTCGACGTCCACGGTTTGCGTGAGCATGTCTTCGGGCAGCACGAGCACCACCGGGCCGGGCCGGCCGTTTAGGGCGGTGGCGAAGGCGCGGGCCACGTATTCGGGGATGCGGCGCGGGTCGTCGATGCGCTCCACGCGCTTGGCCATGCCCTTGGTGCTCGGCCCAAAGAAGCTCAGGTAGTCCACCTCCTGGAAGGCTTCGCGGTCGCGCGCGTCGCTGGCCACATCGCCGATGAACAGCACCATGGGCGTGGAGTCCTGGAAGGCGGTGTGCAGGCCGATGGAGGCGTTGGTCGCGCCCGGTCCGCGGGTCACGAAGCAGATGCCCGGTCGCCCGGTGAGCTTGCCCTGGGCTTCGGCCATGAAGGCCGCTCCGCCCTCCTGCCGGTTCATCACGAAACGGATGCGGTCGGCGTGGGCATGAAAGCCGTCGAGCACGGCGAGGTAACTTTCGCCCGGTACGCCAAAGGCGTGGGTCACACCCTGGGCGATCAGGCATTCAATCAGCAGGTGGCCGGCGAGTTTTTGTGTCATGCCGGCATTGTGCCGCGGGTCGAAATTCAGACTGTCCTGCGGCCGACACCCACAGCCGCATAGACCGATATGAACAGCACCACCGCGGCGCCGGCCAGCGTGAGCGCGTACCAGCCGCGGTCCATCAGGGCGCCAAACACCAGCGGCGAGATCGCAAAACCCACGTCCAGACCCGAATACACGGTGCCATAGACCCGGCCGGTTGCGCCTTTGGGCGTGGCTTTCTTGATCATCATGTCGCGGCTCGGGCCACCCACGCCGACGGCGAAGCCGGTGGCGGCCAGCGCCACCATGGTGCCGGTGGCGCCCAGCCAGCCGGTGGCGCACAGCAGCAGCAAGGCCGCACCGCAGGACATCGAGACCGCCACCACGCGGTCGCTGGAGAACCGGTGGCTCTGCCCATAAGCCGCCACGAAGCCGCCGACCAGCATGCCGCCGGCGCCGCACAGCATGTAGGCGCTGATGGTCAGCGTCGCCGCTTCGACGCTCACGCCGTACAAGCTCTTCAGGATCGACGGGGCAAAACTCTGCACCACCGCGAGCGTCATGGTGGACAACAGAAAAAAGGCAAAACACCACCACACCACCGGCAGTTTCAGATAGGCCAGCTCGGCGCCCTTCGGTGCGTCGGCGTGGCGCACGTGCACCTCGGTGCGCAGCTTGTCGCGCTGCCAGAACAGCAGGGCCAGAACGGCCACGTAGAGCAGCGCGGCGGCGTGGTACGCGGTGCGCCAGTCGGTCAGCGCGGTGATGCCGACCAGGAACGCGGGCGCCAGCGCCCAGCCCAGGTTGCCGGTGAGGCCGTGGGCACTGAAGGCGTGGCCCAGGCGCGGCGCCGACACGCGCTGGTTCAGGATGGTGAAGTCCGCCGGGTGGAACGGCGCGTTGCCCAGTCCGGCCAGAGCGGCCACCAGCACCAGACCCATGTAGCCCGTGACCATGGAAGCGGCCAGCGACGCCAGCAGGAAGCAGGTGATGGCGGCGAACAGCACCGGCCGCGCACCGATACGGTCCACCACGAAGCCGGCCATGGCCTGGCCCGAACCCGAGATGATGAAAAAGATGCTCATGAGCAGACCGACGTCGGAAAAGCTCAGGCCGAAGTCGCGCATGAACACCGGGAACAGCGGGGCGAGCAGCAGGTGGGAGAAGTGGGAGGTGCCGTGCGCCAGGCCGACGAGGCCGATCACGGAAGCATCCTGCTTGAGGGGAATGGGGTTGGCCGGCGCTGTGGCGCCCAGGGTGGCGGTGTTCATGCGGCCAATGGTAGGGTGGGCAGTTGGGGCTGTTATGCGATACAAAGACAATTCCTGTCGAATTCCAGCCAAACCACCCTGCCCCACCCATGAAACCCCGCCGCCCGCGCCAGGCCGTCCCGGTCGGCGACACCGACCCCTTCGAACCCACGCCGGCGCGGCCGGTGCGCTGCCGCGCACGCGCCATGGGGCACGACACCCAGTTCGAGCCGCACCACCACCCCTGGGGCCAGCTCGCCTGCTGCGCCAGCGGCCTGCTGCAGGTGACGGTGGCGGCGCCGTCGTGCGAAGGCGGTGAGCGGCCTGGCTACGAGACCACCACCATCGTTCCACCGTCGCGCGCGGTCTGGATTCCGCCGGGGGCGCGGCACGCGGTCACCATGCTCGAAGCCTCGCAATTGCACACCCTCTACATCGATGCGTCGGTGGTGCCGGCGGACTGGCGCTGTTCGCGCGTCCTGGTGGTGTCGCCGCTGCTGCGCGAGCTGGTGCGGGGCATGGACCAGCCGCACGCGCAGCCAGCACCCCAGCAACAGGCCCTGGCCACGCTCGTGCTGGCCGAGATCGCGCACGCGCCGACCCAGCCCCTGGGTGTGCCCATGCCCGACCCACAACAGGGCGACCGCCGGCTGCGCGCGCTGTGCGAAGCCGTGATGAACGCACCGGCGCAACACGCCACGCTGGCCGCCTGGGCGGCGCACAGCGGTGCGAGCGAACGCACGCTGGCACGGCTGTTTCGCGAAGAACTGGGCACCGGCTTCCAGCGCTGGCGACAGCAGGTGGTGCTGGCCCATGCATTGCCCATGCTGGCGCGCGGCACGCCCGTGAGCCAGGTGGCCGCGGCCAGTGGCTACGCGAGCGACAGCGCCTTCACCGCCATGTTCCGCGCCGCGCTGGGCCAGCCGCCCACACGCTTCGGGCCGGGTCGACCAGCGTCCGCCTGATCAGGCGGGCCGCTCGACAGGCAACACCTCCCAGACCCGCTCCTTGGGCCGGCACAGGCGCGTGCCCAGCGGCGTGACGACGATGGGCCGCTCCACCAGCACCGGGTGGTTCACCATGAAATCGAGCAATTGCTCATCGCTCCAGTCGGGCCGGGCCAGATCGAGCTGCGTGTACAGATCGCCCTTGGTCCGGATCACGTCACGCGGGCGCAGGGCCATGGCTTTCAGCAGGCCGGCCAGCTGTTCGCGCGTGTAGGGTGTCTTCAGGTACTCAACCACCAGCGGGTCGAAGCCCGCCTCGCGGACCATGGCCAACACGTTGCGCGAGGTGCTGCAGGCGGGGTTGTGGAAAAAGGTGATCTCGGAGTTCTTGGGCTTCATGTCGGTGCTTCGGTGGAGGCTGGCGAGAGCATAGCGCCCGCTCACGGTGCAAAGTGCCCGGCCATCGGGCGCTGGCGACCTTGTCACGCCCCTGTCACGGCCGGCCCGTATCTTGCTGATCTGAAGTCACACGCGCAGGGAGCACCATATGGCCAACATCGAACGGTTCGCCAAAACACCCAAGGCCTGGGACGCGCTCGCACGCCCGGGCCAGATCGGGCGCAAAGCCCACAGCCTGCTGCTGATGGCCAATGGACGGCGCAGCGAGCGGGAGCTTTCCATGCTGCTGGGGGATGACGTCTCCGAGCTGGCACACGGACTGCAGCTCCAGGGTTACCTGCAGCCGATTCCGCTTGTGATGTACAGCGACGGGGACAACACCCTCAACAGCTGATCGCCCCGGCGCTCAGAGCCAGCGCTTGAGCAGCCCCATCACCTGGTCAAAGCGCTTGCCGTACGGCGGGTAAAACAGGCTGCCCATCGCGAAGCGCGACTGCACCAGCACCGGCTTCTGCTGCGTGAAACGCAGGAAGCCGGTTTCGCCGTGGTAGGCGCCCCAGCCACTCTCCCCCACGCCACCGAACGGCAGGTTGTCGTGGGCAATGTGCAGCAGCGTGTCGTTCACGGTCACGCCGCCGCTCACCGTGTTGCTCAGCACGTGGTCACGCGCTCCGGTGTCGCTGCCAAACCAGTAGAGCGCCAGCGGGCGCGGCCCGGCGTTGATGGTGTTGATGGCGTCGTCCAGTTTTCTGTAGGTCAGCACCGGCAGGATGGGGCCGAAGATCTCCTCGCGCATCAGGCGAAGACCGGACGGGGCATCAAACACCAGGACCGGGTTCATCTGGCGCTCCTGGGCCACCGTGTGTGCCCCCTCCACAACCGCGGCACGAATCTCCACCACCCGCGCACCCTGTGTCCGGGCCTCTGACAGCAGCGACTGCAGGCGCGCATGGTGCCGGTCGCTGAGGATGCTCGTGTAATCGGGATTGCCGCCGATGGTGGGGAACAGGCGCGCCACGGCCGCGGCAAAAGCCCGCTCGAACTCGGCCTCGCGGCCTTTCGGCAGCAGCACGTAGTCGGGTGCGATGCAGGTCTGCCCGGCGTTGAGCAGCTTGCCGTGGGCGATCTTGATGGCGGCGCCGGCGATGTCGCATGAAACGTCGATGATGCAGGGCGACTTGCCGCCCAGCTCCAGCGTGGTCGGCGTGAGGTTGGCGGCCGCGGCCGCCGCCACCTTGCGGCCCACCGCGGTGGAACCGGTGAAGAACAGGTGGTCAAACGGCAGGCTGGCGAACTCGTGCGCCACGTCCGCCCCGCCCTGCACCACACACACCTCGTCGGGCGCAAAGGCCTGGTTCAACACCGCGGCCAGCAACGCCGAGGTGTGCGGCGTCAGCTCGCTGGGCTTGATCATCACGCGGTTGCCCGCCGCCAGCGCCGTGGCGGCCGGGCCCAGCGTGAGCTGCAGCGGGTAGTTCCAGGGGCCGATGACCCCGATCACGCCCAGCGGCTGGCGCTGGATGTGCGCGCTGGCGGGCTGCAGGTAGATGGGTGTGGACACGCGCCGCGGTTTCATCCACGCGCCGGTGTGCTTCTCCAGGTCGCCCAGCAGCGCGCGCAGCACAAAGAAGTCGGCCACCTCGGTGAGTTGCAGGGAGCGCACGCCGAAATCGGCCTGCACCGCTTCGGCCAGCGCCGCGCCGTGCACGTCGATCAAGGCCCGCATGCGCTGCAGGCGGTCGAGCCGAAGCGCCAGCGGCACGTCGATCTGGGAGCGGCTGGCCCGGTACTGCGCGTCAAACAGGGCGCGCATCGGGAGGTCGGGCGGGGTCTGGGTCATGGTGCCATCATAGAAAAGACGTCGCCCCGGAGATAGGGGTTGTGCCCCTATCAGGCCGGAACCGCTTCGGTGGCGACGACGCAGGCGTGAGCGGGAGCGCCGGGCACGCCCTTGACCACCGCGTCGATGGCGGCATCGACCACCGGACGCACCGCCAGCGGCCGCAATCCGCGCTGGCGGATGAGCTTTTCGCAGCTGCGCCGGGTCATGGTGTGCGGGTGCCCACCCCGGCTGGTGAACAGGAACAGCGTGGCCCGGGCGTTGGCCCAGACCAGCCGGGCGCGCAGCCACTGTCCGCTGGCCTGCAGATCCACCCAGTCACCCACATGCAGGCTGGCGAGCACGCCTGCGGCTTCCATCCCCACATCCACGTCATCGCCCTCTTCGCTGGATGTGGACAGAAGCGCTGCCGCGGGGTTCTCCACCACCGGAGCCTCCGCAACCGGTGCGTCCTCGAACCCGGCCTCGACCCGCTCACGCGCCGCGAGCCAAGGCGTTTCTGCCACCTGTGGCCTGGGGGCTTCGGCCAGGTTGTCCGCTTCGGGAAAGGTGACGACCGGGCTTTCGAGTGCCGCCGGCATCGAAGCCCCGGCCTGAGACCGGGCGCTGGCCCGACGCAACGCCAGCACCGGCTCGTGGTAACGGATCAGGGCATCGAAGAAAGACGCTGTTTCTTCCGCAGGCTTGTCCAGCACGGTCAGCCCGGCGCGCAGTCTCTGCAGCAGGCGAGGCAGCATTTCGAACAGTTTGCGCGGCTGGCGCAATGTGACTTCGTGCCGCACGCTCCACAGCAGATCCGGGATCACGGCCCGGAAGCCCATCGGGTCTGGGTCCCCATCGGGGTGGCGCAGCTGCGCCTCGGCGATCACCAGCGACCAGTTGCCGTAGAGGAAGTCCAGCACCACCGCGGGCGCGTTGAAAACGTCGGGCCGAAGACTGATTTCCCACGCCACCTGGTCGGCCAGGGCTTGGCGCGCCTCGGCGAAACGCAGGGCCTGCAGGTGCTGCTCCTGGGTGGCAGCCTCGGCCTGATCGACGTTCGCCCAGTCTTCCTGCAGGTGTTCCAGCGCCACCGCAAAGGGCTCGGGGGTCGCGCCCGGCAGGGCGTTGAGGGCGTTGACGGCCTCGCGCACCGGCGCATGGAACTGCTCGAACTCGGCCGAGAACTCATCGTTGAAACGGAAGCTGCGTTGCGCGACCTGCTCGACCAGCAGACGGGCCGGGTGCTGGTCCTTGGCAAAGAAACGCGGGTCGTCCATCGCCAGCCGCAACAGGGCCGGTTCCAGCGCCACAACCGCCTCGCGCACCGGCGCCAGCAGCAGCGGATCGCGCGCCACCTGGTTGACCAGTTTGCGCACCAGGTCTAGGCCCACGGCCTGCGACACGCGTTCGGCCTGCTGTTTGAGGTCGAGCAGCACCCGTGTGCGCTCATGCGGGGCGGCGTAAGGACCCCAATGGTCCGATCCCAGCTGCGAACCGATGCTGACCGCACGCGCAGGCCGGTCAACAACAGGCAGGCCGCGAAACTGCACACGCTCGCGATCAACCACCACTTCGTCCAGCAGGGGCAGATCCGCCTGGGCCTGGGCGATCCGCTGCTCGCGCGTCAGCTGCTCGTAATAGCCCGAATCGAGGGCCTGTTCGAACCGGTCGCCGCGCTCGGCCAGGAAATCGTGGAATACACGATGGTCCAGCCGGGTCTGGGCGCCGGCCAGGGCCGTCATGGGCGGCAATGGTTCGCTCTGTTCGCCGGATCCGGCCGCGGTGGGCGCCAAGGTCTGGGCATCCCAGTTCAACAGGTCGCGCCGGGCTGGGGCCGAGCCCGGGCTCGCCTGCGGATCGTCCACCAGCCGAATGCGGTAACCCGCCTCCTGCACATTGGCCTGCTGCAGCCGCAGCGCCAACTGCTCGTAGAGCTGGCACAGCCCGCGACCGAGCGGGGCGGCCAGGTGCTGCAACCACAGAGAGCGGATCTCGGGATCGCGTTCGATCTCGGCGATGAGGTCGCGCAGCACCCGCACAAACACCGAAGGACGCAGCGGGTTCTTTTCCACCTGCACGGTCTCGAAGCCAATCAGCGAACTCATGCGCGCATCCAGCGCCGCCAGCGCCTGCTCCACCACCGGCATCAGGTCCTGCAGCAGACGGGCCGACTCCAGCGATTCGGACACCGACAGGTCATCCACCAGCGCCAGCAACGAGGAGTCGGACAGCAGAGCCAGCGACGAGGTTCGCCCGTCTTCGTCCCCTCGCTCGAAGGCCTCGCGCAGACGCACCGGGTAGGCATCGGTCAGCGCGCCCCGGTGCTGCATCATGGCCCAGCACGCGCGGGCGATGCGCTGTCGCTCGCCCACCTCGCCAGCTTTCGCCTCGGACGCCTGCAGCGAGTTCACCGCCGCATCGACGCAGCGACCCAGCAAAGGTTTCGCCTGGCGGGCGACCTCATCAAAACATTGATCGAGCAAGTGTGACGAATTCGGCATATATCCTCGAATTTATACCGTCCGCCTCTTGTTCGAATGCAAGGCAATGGCAACGACCTGTTACCAGTGCGACCGTCTATCCCCCGATCACGACCGTCCGACGGTTCTCCTTCATCAGTCCATTTCGATGGGTTCGCCGAACTCGAACACGCCCGGGTGACGCACCGGGTCCACCCTCACCGGGATCACCGACTTGGGCGGGTACTTGCCTTCCAGCAGCAACTTCGAGAGCGGGTTCTCGATGCGCTGCTGGATCGCGCGCTTCAAGGGTCGGGCGCCAAACACCGGGTCGAACCCGACTTTGGCCAGTTCTTCGAGGGCCGCCGGCGCCACTTCCAGACGCAGGTCCATCTTCTGCAGTCGCGCCTGCAGGGCTTTCAGCTGGATCGCGGCGATGGACGCGATGTGCTGTGCGTCGAGCGCGTGGAACACCACGGTCTCGTCGATGCGGTTCAAGAACTCGGGCCGGAAGTGGTCCTTGAGCTCGCCCCACACGGCTTCCTTGATGTCGTCGTAGGGCTGGCCGACCATGGCCTGGATCAGGTGCGAACCGATGTTGCTCGTCATCACGATCACGGTGTTCTTGAAGTCCACGGTGCGACCCTGGCCATCGGTCAGGCGACCGTCGTCCAGCACCTGCAACAACACGTTGAACACGTCCGGATGCGCCTTCTCCACCTCGTCGAGCAGCAGCACGCTGTAGGGCTTGCGGCGCACCGCTTCGGTCAGATAGCCGCCCTCCTCGTAGCCCACGTAGCCCGGCGGCGCGCCGATCAGGCGGGCCACGGAGTGTTTCTCCATGAACTCGCTCATGTCGATGCGGATCAGGTGGTCTTCGCTGTCGAACAGGAAGCCCGCCAGCGCCTTGCACAGCTCGGTCTTGCCCACGCCGGTTGGGCCGAGGAAAAGGAAGGAACCGGTCGGGCGGTTCGGGTCGCTCAGGCCCGAGCGCGAGCGGCGGATGGCGTTGGCCACGGCCGAGATCGCTTCATCCTGCCCCACCACGCGGGTGTGCAGCTTGTCTTCCATCACCAGCAGCTTGTCACGCTCGCCCTGCATCAGCTTGGCCACGGGAATGCCGGTGGCGCGCGCCACGACCTCTGCGATCTCTTCGGCGCCGACCTGGGTGCGCAGCAGTTGCGGACCCACACCCGCGCCGCCCTTGGCCTTGCCGGACTCTTTCTCCTGCGCTTCCATGAGCTGCTTTTCCAGCTCGGGCAGCTTGCCGTATTGCAACTCGGCCACCTTGGCCAGGTCGCCCTTGCGGGTCAGGCTCTCGATCTGCTGGCGCAGCTGGTCGATCTCTTCGCGCACCTGCGCGCTGCCCTGGGCGGTGGCCTTTTCGGACTTCCAGATTTCGTCCAGATCGGCGATCTCTTTCTGCAGCTTGGTGATCTCTTCTTCGATCAAGGTCAGCCGTTTCTGCGAAGCCTCGTCCTTTTCTTTCTTCACCGCTTCGCGCTCGATCTGCAGCTGGATCAGCCGGCGGTCGAGCTTGTCCATCACCTCGGGCTTGGAGTCGAGTTCGATCTTGATCTTGGCCGCGGCCTCGTCGATCAGGTCGATCGCCTTGTCGGGCAGGAAACGGTCGGTGATGTAGCGGTGGCTGAGTTCGGCCGCGGCGACGATGGCCGGGTCGGTGATGTCCACGCCGTGGTGCACCTGGTAGCGCTCCTTCAGGCCGCGCAGGATGGCGATGGTCGCCTCCACCGTCGGCTCGCCGACCAGGATTTTCTGGAAGCGGCGCTCCAGCGCGGCGTCTTTTTCGATGTACTTGCGGTATTCGTCCAGCGTGGTCGCGCCCACGCAGTGCAGCTCGCCGCGCGCCAGCGCGGGCTTGAGCATGTTACCGGCGTCCATCGCGCCTTCGGCCTTGCCCGCTCCCACCATGGTGTGCAGCTCGTCGATGAAAACGATGGTCTGGCCTTCGTCCTTGGCCAGTTCGTTCAGCACGGTCTTCAGGCGCTCTTCAAACTCGCCGCGGAACTTGGCGCCGGCCAGCAGCGCGGCCATGTCCAGGCTCAGCACGCGCTTGCCCTTGAGCGAATCCGGCACTTCGCCGGCCACGATGCGCTGCGCGAGGCCTTCGACGATCGCGGTCTTGCCCACGCCGGGCTCGCCGATCAGCACCGGGTTGTTCTTGGTGCGGCGCTGCAGCACCTGGATGGCGCGGCGGATCTCGTCATCACGACCGATCACCGGATCGAGCTTGCCCAGGCGGGCGCGCTCGGTCAGGTCCATGGTGTATTTCTTCAGCGCTTCGCGCTGGCCCTCGGCCTCGGGGCTGTCCATCTTCTGGCCGCCGCGCACGGCCGTGATGGCGCTTTCCAGGCTCTTGCGGGTCAGCCCGTTTTCGTTCGCGATGCGGCCGATATCGCCCTTCTGGTCGGCCACGGCGAGCAGGAACAGCTCGCCGGCGATGAACTCGTCACCGCGCTTGATGGCTTCCCTTTCGGTGGCCTGCAACAGCTTGGCCAGATCGGAGCCGACCTGCACCTGCTCCTGTCCCTGCACTTCGGGCAGGCGCTTCACAGCCGCCTCGGCGGCCTTGGCCAGGCCCTGAACGTTCACGCCAGCGCGCTGCAGCAGCGACTGCGGGCCGTCGGCCTGGCGCAGCATGGCCAGCAGCAGATGGGCCGGATCGATGTAGGCGTTGTCGTTGCCGAGCGCCAGGGTCTGGGCTTCGCTCAGGGCTTCCTGGAACTTGGTGGTGAGTTTGTCGAGTCGCATGAAAGAGCTCTCCGGAAAATTTGATTACCCGGCATTTGGAGCGATTCCCCGGGTTTTCAAGGTGGTTTTTCCAGCTTGCGCCCGCGTGCACCACATCGTCTTGACGCAGATCAGCCGATACCCGCCCTTTGGGGGCCGTCTGGACCGGCGCCGCTCAACGGCGCCAGTAGGCGTAGGTCCAGGCGGTGGTCAAGCCCAGCCGGCGGTACAGCGCGAGCGCCGGCCCGTTGTCCGCCACGACCTGGAGAAACACCCGGTGAATCCCGCGGCGCAAGGCCTCTTCGGCCATGGCCTGCAACACCCGCCCGGCCAGGCCCCGGCCCCGGTGCGAGGCGGCGGTGCGCATGCCGTGCACGCTGAGCCAGCCGTGGCCGTAGGCCGCGGCCCCGCAGGCCACCGTCTGCCCGTCTTCGCGCAGGCTGGCAAACAGCGTCCCGGTGGCCCGGCTCAGCGAGCGGGCACGGCTCGCACCGTCCACCGGATCCAGGCCTTCGCCCAGGAACATCGCCATCCAGGCGGCGTCGGGCGTGTCCGCCAGGTCCGCCACCGGCCCGGTCTGCGCCATCAGCAAGTCCTGCACGCGGCCACACTGCGTCAGCGTGGGCTGGGCGCGCGCGAAGCCCCGCGCTTGCAGCCCCTGGTGCAGGGCTTCGAAGGCCGGTCCATCAGGCAGGCGGAAGGCCGGCACGAAACCCTGGGCAGCGTAGCGGTCGAGGATGTCGTCGAGCACCGCCGGGTCGGCATTGCCATGGCTCAGGGGGACAGCGCTGCGGGCACGGCCCACCGTGCCGCTGTCCATGGGCAGCAGCCAGCCGGGCAGCGACTCCACGCGCTCGGGCGACACGGCGTCGAGCGTGGCGCGTTCAATGGCTTCGATGTCGGCGTCGGAAAGGATCGTGGGCGCCATGTCAATAAGGGCTGTCAGGCGTTCTGACTCTGAATGCCCCACTTGGCCAGCGCCGCGTCATCGCTGACCCGCGCATCCACCCAACGTGCACCCTCCGGCGTCTGTTCTTTCTTCCAGAACGGCGCCTGGGTCTTGAGGTAGTCCATCAGGAACTCGCAGGCCTGGAAGCTCTCGCCCCGGTGCGCGGAGGTCACGGCGACCAGCACGATCTGGTCCAGCGGCTGCAGCAGGCCGACGCGGTGAATCACGCGCGCGGCGTAGATGTCGAAGCGTTTGAACGCCTCGTCGATCATGGCCTCGATGCTCTTCTCGGTCATGCCCGGGTAGTGCTCCAGCTCCATGGTGCTGATGCTCTGGCCATCGTTGCGGTCACGGACCGTGCCAACGAAGGTGCAGATGGCACCCACGCGCTTGTCCTGCTCGCGCAGCCGGGCGACTTCGGTGCTGAGGTCGAAGTCCTGGGTCTGGATGCTGACGCGGGCGTTCATGGTCAGCCTCCGGTCACGGGCGGGAAAAAGGCCACTTCCGCGCCCTCGCTGAGCGCGGCGGCTTCGTCGGTCATGGTCTGGTTGAGCGACACGCGCACCGCCCGGCCACGCGCCAGCGCCTCGGCATAGCCCCCGCCCCGCGCGATCAGTTCGTCGCGCAGGACGGTCAGCGTGCCGGCCGCCGTGTCCAGCGACTCGCTGCCGGTGCCGACGGATTCGCGGATGGAGGCGAAATAGCGCAGTTGAATCTTCACGGGATAGGCCTTCAGAGCAGCAGGTCGGCAAAAGAAAGATAGGACACCAGATCGTCCCGGGCGATGGTGGTGCCAGCCGGGTTGTCGACCAGACCGTCGCCCCAGACCGCGGACGTCAACACGCCCGAACTCTGGTTGGGAAACAGGTCCAGCCCGCCGGCGGCGTTGCGGCGCACGCGCAGGAATTCGCGGCGCTTGTCGGCGCGCGGCAGGTCGAAGTGGGCGGGCAGCTTCACCGGTTGCAGATCCGGCGCCTCGGCACCCTGCAGCCGCAGCAGGAAGGGTCGCACCAGCAGCAGGAAGGTGACGAAGCTGGACACCGGGTTGCCCGGCAGACCGATGAAGTGGCAGGGCTGCGCCGCTTCCGAGCCTGCGCCAGCATCGCGCCGCACCGTGCCGTACGCGAACGGCTTGCCCGGCTTCATGGCGATCTGCCACAGGTCGAGGCTGCCCAGCTGCTGAACGGACGGCTTGATGTGGTCCTCTTCGCCCACCGAGACACCGCCGCTGGTGAGGATCAGGTCGTGGTGGTCGGCCGCGGTCTTGAGCGCAGCCAGTGTCAGGTCGCGCTTGTCCGGCACGATGCCGAGGTCGCTCACCTCGCAGCCCAGCCGCTGCAGCAGCGTGCGCAGAAAGAAACGGTTGGAGTTGTAGATCGCGCCGGGCTTCATGTCCTGGGGAGCCACCTCGCCCGGCATCACGAGTTCGTCGCCGGTGGAAAACAGGGCCACGCGCGGACGCACCATCACCGGCAGCTGGGCACAGCCGATGCTGGCCGCCAGCCCCAGGCTGGCCGGGGAAAGCCGGGTCCCGCGCGGCAAGACCACCGCCCCACGCGTCACGTCTTCGCCGGCACGACGCACCCATTGGCCAGCGGCCGGCACGGCGTCAATGTGCACCGCATGCAGATTGCCGCCGACCTCGCGGGTGTCCTCCTGCATCACCACCGCATCGGCACCCGCGGGCATGGGCGCACCCGTGAAGATGCGCGCACACGTTCCGGGCCGCAACGGCTCGGCGGCATGACCGGCCGCGATGCGCTGCGACACCGCCAGCACCTTGCCGGCTTCGGTCACGTCGGCCGCGTTGACGGCATACCCGTCCATCGAAGAGTTGTCCTGCGGCGGCACCTGCAAGCCTGAAACCAGATCACTGGCCAGCACGCGGCCATCGGCCTCGAACGTGGCCACCGTCTCGACCCGCGGCAACGGAACGACCCGCGCGAGCAGGTCGGTCAGCGCGGTGTCCAGCGCCATCAAGGGGGCCCGGGCGGGCGGTGCAGAAACGTTCATGGCGTCAGGGTCGGTGGGTGGGCATGTCCGCCGGGTCAGATGTAGGCCTCGGGAACATAGTCAAAACGGTCTTCATTGTCGAGCAGCCAGCCGGCCACGGCAGCGGCGTCGTTCAAATTCAGCACCGGGCGCAGGGTGGTCTGCGGCAATTGATCGGCGCTGTCGGTGGCGATGGCGGCGACAAAGGGATCGTCCGGGTACAGCACGGGCTTGCCGGTGGCCGCACGCCAGACCTCGACCTTGAGCAGGTTGCTGTCGCGGTAGCCCTCGACCAGCACCCAGTCCACACCCGGGTGCAGCGTGCGAATCACGTCGTGGACCGTCAGCTCCACCGGCCGCTCGAATTCGCGCATCAGCACCAGACGCTGCGGCGACGCGGCCACCACCTCGTAGGCTCCGGCCTCGCGATGGCGCCAGGTGTCCTTGCCGGGGTGGTCCATTTCAAAGCCATGGTGCACATGTTTGACCACCGAGACCCGCAGGCCCCGCTGACGCAGGACGGGGATCAGCTGTTCAAGCAGCGTGGTCTTGCCCGCACCGGAAAAACCTGCAAAGCCGACGACTTTCATGCCCGCTGCCGACGCCCGGGCATCACGCCGCGGGGCAATGCTGGGTGATGTAGCGCTGCACCGCCGCCGTGTCCGCCGGCATCACCTGCACGCGCTTGGGCAGGGCTTCGATGCCGTCGAACTTGGCGGGCCGGTCGGGCTGGCGCCCCAGCGCCTCGACGATGGTCTCGGCGAACTTGATGGGCAAGGCGGTTTCCAGCACGATCATCGGCGTCGCCGCATTCAAATGCTCGCGCGCCACCTTCACGCCGTCGGCGGTGTGGGTGTCGATCATCACGCCGAAGCGCTCGAAGGTGTCCTTGATGGTGGCCAGGCGGTCGGCGTGGGTGCTCTTGCCGCTGACAAACCCGTAGTGGCTCGCGGCTTCGGCAAACACCGGGTCGGCGCCCAGATCAAAACGGCCGTCCTTGCTCAACGCCTCGCCAAACAGCGCCTTCACGCGCGCGCCGTCGCGGCCCAGCAGGTCAAACACGAAACGTTCGAAGTTGCTGGCCTTGGAGATATCCATCGACGGACTGGAGGTCTCGTGCGTGTCGGCGCTGGCGCGCACGCGGTAGACGCCGGTGCGGAAGAACTCATCGAGCACGTCGTTTTCATTCGTCGCCACCACCAGCGTCTGGATCGGCAGGCCCATCTGGCGTGCCACATGGCCGGCGCAGACGTTGCCGAAGTTGCCACTGGGCACGGTGAAGTTCACCTTCTGATCGTTCGACGTGGTCGCCTGGAAATAGCCGGCGAAGTAATACACCACCTGGGCTAACAGGCGTGCCCAGTTGATCGAGTTGACGGTGCCGATCTTGTAGTGGCGCTTGAAGGCCAGGTCGTTCGACACGTTCTTGACGATGTCCTGGCAGTCGTCGAACACGCCTTCAATGGCGATGTTGTGGATGTTCTCATCCATCAGGCTGAACATCTGTGCCTGCTGGAACGGGCTCATGCGGCCGTGCGGGCTGAGCATGAAAACGCGCACGCCGTGCTTGCCGCGCATCGCGTACTCTGCCGCGCTGCCGGTGTCGCCAGACGTTGCCCCCAGGATGTTGAGCTCTTCACCGCGGCGCGCCAGTTCGTATTCGAACAGGTTGCCCAGCAACTGCATGGCCATGTCCTTGAAGGCCAGCGTCGGGCCGTTGGACAAGGCTTCGAGGTAGAAGCCGTCTTCCAGCTGCTTCAGCGGCACGATGGCCGCAGAGCCGTACACCGCTTCGGTGTAGGTCTTGTCGCACAGCGCCTTCAGGTCGGCCGCGGGGATGTCGTCGATGTAGAGCGACAGCACCTCAAACGCCAGCGCGGCGTAACCACCGGCCGCTCCGCCATTGAACACGCCGCGCCAGCGCGCCAGCGTGGCCGCTTCCACCTGCGGGTAACGCTCGGGCAAATACAGACCACCATCAGGCGCCAGGCCTTCCAGCAGGATTTCGCAGAAGTGCTTGCGGTCCGGGTGACCGCGGGTGGAGAGGTACAGCATCTCAGTTCAGTTCTTCCTTGCGGATGCGCGTGATCGGTGCCAGCACCGAAGGCAGCGCCTGCATCTGCGCGAGCACGTCGTTCATGACGCCTTCACGGATGTCGTGCGTGAGGATGATCAGGTCGGTCTGGGTCGAACCTTCGCCGCCCACTTCGTCGGCCTCGCGCTGCAGCACCGCGTCGATGCTGATGCCGGCATTGGCCAGCAAGCCCGTCACCTTGGCCAGCACGCCGGCTTCGTCGGCCACGCGCAGGCGCAGGTAGTAGCTGGTCACCACCTCGCTCATCGGCAACACGCTCAAGTCACTCATCTTGTCGGGCTGGAACGCCAGGTGCGGCACGCGGTGCAGGGGGTCGGCGGTGTGCAGGCGGGTGATGTCCACCAGATCGGCGATCACGGCCGAGGCGGTGGGCTCGCTGCCCGCACCCTTGCCGTAGTACAGCGTGGTGCCCACGGCATCGCCCTGCACCACCACCGCGTTCATCGCACCTTCCACGTTCGCGATCAGGCGCTTGGACGGTACCAGGCTCGGGTGCACGCGCAGCTCGATGCCCTTGTCGGTGCGCTTGGTGATGCCCAGCAGCTTGATGCGGTAGCCGAGTTGTTCGGCGTATTTGATGTCGGTGGCGCCGAGTTGGGTGATGCCCTCCACGTAGGCCTTGTCGAACTGCACCGGGATGCCGAAGGCGATCGCGCTCATGAGCGTGACCTTGTGCGCCGCATCCACGCCCTCGATGTCGAAGGTCGGGTCGGCCTCGGCGTAGCCCAGGCGCTGCGCTTCCTTGAGCACAACGCCGAAGTCCAGCCCCTTGTCGCGCATCTCTGACAGGATGAAGTTGGTGGTGCCGTTGATGATGCCGGCGATCCACTGGATGCTGTTGGCGGTGAGGCCTTCGCGCAGCGCCTTGATGATGGGAATGCCACCAGCCACGGCCGCTTCGAACGCCACCATCACGCCCTTGGCTGAAGCCGCAGCAAAAATCTCGGTGCCGTGCACAGCGAGCAAAGCCTTGTTGGCGGTCACCACGTGTTTGCCGGCCGCAATCGCTTCCATCACCAAGGCCTTGGCGATGCCGTAGCCACCGATGAGCTCGATGACGATGTCGATATCGGGGTTGGCGATCACGGCGCGCGCGTCGTTCACCACCTGCACGCCGGGGCCGACGATGCCCTGGGCACGCGTCACGTCAAGGTCGGCCACCATGGTGATCTCGATGCCACGGCCGGCGCGGCGCTTGATTTCTTCCTGGTTGCGCTGCAGCACGTGGAACGTGCCGCTGCCCACGGTGCCTATACCCAGCAGGCCTACTTGGATCGGTTTCATCGTTGTTAACTCTCGGCTTCAAAAATATCGGTGCCAGGCCATGACCTGAGGTGCCCAGTTTAGGGAGCCGCCAGAGTGGCGGTGTTGCCCATTGCGGGGGCGATTGATGCGTGTGCGGACGCATGGCGCTTGCGCCAGCCTTCGAAGAACTTGGCCACGCGGCCAATGGCTTCGCGCAGATCGTCCTCGTGCGGCAGGAAAACGATGCGGAAGTGCTGGTTGTCCGGGTAGTTGAAGCCCGAGCCCTGCACCAGCATCACGCGGGTTTCCTGCAGCAGCTCCAGGAACAGCTGCTGGTCGTCTTCAACCGGATACATCGCCGGGTCAAGGCGCGGGAACATGTAGAGCGCCGCCGTCGGCTTGACGCAGCTCATGCCCGGAATGGCGGTGATCAGTTCGTAGGCCAAGTCGCGCTGGCGGCGCAGCCGACCACCTTCACACACCAGATCGTTGATGCTCTGGTAGCCTCCGAGCGCGGTCTGGATCGCCCACTGGCCCGGCACGTTGGCACACAGGCGCATGTTCGAGAGCATGTTCAGGCCCTCAATGTAGTCCCGGGCCGGCTTCTTGTTGCCCGAGACGATCATCCAGCCCGCGCGGTATCCGCAGGAGCGGTAACTCTTGGACAGCGAATTGAAGGTCAGCGTCAGCACGTCTTCCGACAGGCTGCCCATGGCGGTGTGTTTCACGCCGTCGTAGAGCACCTTGTCGTACACCTCGTCGGCAAAGATCACCAGGCCGTGCTCGCGCGCGATCGCCACGATCGCCTGGAGCAGTTCGTCGGAATAGAGCGCGCCGGTCGGGTTGTTCGGATTGATGACCACAATGCCCTTGGTCGCGGGCGTGATCTTGCGGCGGATGTCGTCCAGATCGGGCATCCAGCCGTTGGACTCGTCGCACAGGTAGTGCACCGGCGTGCCACCCGAGAGGCTGACCGCCGCCGTCCACAGCGGGTAGTCGGGCGATGGCAGCAGCAGCTCGTCGCCATCGTCGAGCAAGGCGTTGGTGGCCATCACGATCAGCTCACTGGCGCCGTTGCCGAGGTAGATGTCATCCAGCGTCACGCCCTTGACGCCCTGTTTCTGCGTCTCGTGCATCACCGCCTTGCGCGCCGCAAAAATGCCCTTGCTGTCCGAGTACCCCGCCGAGTTCGGCAGGTTGCGGATCATGTCCTGCTGGATTTCCTCGGGGGCATCAAAACCAAACACTGCCAGGTTGCCAATGTTCAGGCGGATGATCTTGTGGCCCTCTTCTTCCATCTGGCGCGCCGCGTCCATGATGGGACCGCGGATGTCATAGCAGACGTTGGCGAGCTTGGCGGATTTTTGGATGGTTTTCAAAGTCCCTCCCGCTTGGGGGCCGTAGAAAGAGGTGGAGAGCCGGGCTATGGCGCTGGGCGCTATATTACGGTGCGTCTTGTAGGGAAAACCTACAATTTGACCACAGTTTTACACCGTATCCGTGCACGCTCCGCCCCATTCCTGCGCCCGACTTTCCCATGAAACTGCACGCTGACAAGCCCGATCTGCACACCATCAACGCTTACGGCGATGGATGGATCGCGATCAACGGTCAGCGCCACACGCAAAGCCTCATCCTCGCGTCGTCCGGGGAATTGCTGCCGTGGGCCTGCGAGCGGTTCGAAGACCTGGAACCCGCGCATTTCGAGCAACTGCTGAGCTGCTCGCCTGTAAAGCCCGAGCTGGTGGTGTTTGGCAGTGGCCCGCGCCTGCGGTTCGTGCGTCCGGGCATGCTGGAGTGCCTGATCAACCAGCGTATTGGCGTGGAAACCATGGACACCCTGGCGGCCTGCCGCACCTACAACATCCTCGCCGGCGAAGGCCGGCGGGTGCTGGCCGCCCTGCTGATTGGCACCTGAATACACGGGTACCGAGCGGTCCATTCGGGTCCATCCTCGGCCCGGCAACGCTGTTCAGGGTAAAATACTGGATTGTTTCCTGCCTCGACAGCCATTGGGCGCACGCCGCCCGTGGCGTGCTCGATGCACACGGGAAGCCAACGAATCACCACCAACTTACGTCAGGGGTCCACGCAGTATGGCAGTCGTTGTCAACAAACCCATTCCCGAATTTGAAGCCCTGGCCACCAGCGGCATCAAAGTCAGCAACCAGACTCACCTCGGCCAGACCGTTGTGCTGTATTTTTACCCGAAAGACAACACGCCCGGCTGCACCACCGAGGCCATGCAGTTCCGTGACAAGTACAAAGACTTCGTCAAGGCTGGGGCCCATGTGTTCGGCGTCTCGCGCGACAACATGAAGTCGCACGATGACTTCAAAACCAAGCTTGAACTGCCGTTCGAACTGATCGCCGACACGGAAGAAAAAATGTGCCACATGTTTGGCGTGGTCAAGAACAAGATCATGTACGGCAAAAAAGTCAAGGGCATCGAACGCAGCACCTTCCTGATTGGCGCCGATGGCGTGCTCAAGGAGGAATGGCGCGGCCTGAAGGTGCCGGGCCATGTTGAAGACGTGCTGAAAGCCGTCAAGGCCCTGAAAAAGGCCGTTTGAGCTTAACCACACCGCCGGTGGCGGTGGAATTTGACCGCCATATGGCTCGTGCATAATGGGTTCATGACATTGGGAAGATCTTTCGCCCGCCCCTCTTTCACTGCCCTCAGCAGCCCAAAAAGCCGCCCGGTTTCCCCGGCGGCTTTTTGCTTTCCGGCCCAGCGCTGAACCTCCAAGCCCTCCATGCCACTGCCACCTGCCCCCTCCAAACGCGCCGCCCTGCTCGCCTCCGATGCCTACAGCCTCAGGGCATCAGAAGAATTGATCAGCTTTTCTCCAGAACCCGAGCGAGCGGTTTCTCCCTTGCGTGCCGCTCCTGCGGCACCCGCCAACGAGGCGACGACTTCAAAAGCCGGTGCGCGCTCCCGTGGCCGGGAGCGCAAGCCAGAGTTGGCTCCGGTGCCATCCCAACCTGCCGTGCGTGGGCCATCTCCCGCCGCCCCGGCAGCCGAACGCCAACCGGTCGAATTCCGTGCGCCCCAGCCAACGGGCAAACCACCGATCGGCAGCGAGACCGTGTCGCGCGCTTCGCCCGTGGCCAGCAACCGCCGCGCAGGGCGCGCCAAATCCGGCGGGTCAACCGGACCGGCCCGTTTGTTCGTCCTGGACACCAACGTGCTGCTGCACGACCCGATGAGCCTGTTCCGCTTCGAGGAACACGACATCTTCCTGCCCATGATCGTGCTCGAAGAACTCGACGGCCACAAGAAGGGCATGACGGAAGTCGCCCGCAACGGCCGCCAGACCAGCCGCACGCTCGATGCCCTGGTCGCACAGCAAGGCGGCGACATGACACGCGGCCTCAAGCTCTCGGCCACCGGCCACCTGTCTGCGCGCGGCTTGCTGTTTTTCCAGACCGAACCGCTGGACGCCCAGTTGCCCGCCAGCCTGCCCCAGGGCAAGGCCGACAACCAGATTCTGGGCGTGGTTCACGCCCTGCGCGACAAGCACCCTCAGCGCGAAGTGATCCTGGTGTCCAAGGACATCAACATGCGGGTCAAGGCCCGTGCGCTGGGCCTGGCCGCCGAGGACTACCAGAACGACAAGACCCTGGATGACGGTGAACTGCTCTACGCCGGTGCCTTGGCCCTGCCGCAGGACTTCTGGACCCGCCAGAGCAAGACGATCGAGAGCTGGGCCAGCGGCAGCCACACCTTCTACCGCGTCAGCGGTCCGGCGGTGAGCCAGTTCTACATCAACCAGTTTGTGTACTTCGAAGCGCCCGGCGAACCCTCGCTGTACGCCCGCGTGACCGAAATCCGGGACAAAACCGCGGTCCTCAAGACGCTCAAGGACTTCACGCACCTGAAAAACGCGGTCTGGGGCGTCACCAGCCGCAACCGCGAACAGAACTTCGCGCTCAACATCCTGATGGACCCCGAGGTCGATTTCGTCACCCTGGCCGGCACGGCCGGCACCGGCAAGACACTGATGGCCCTGGCCAGCGGCCTGACGCAGGTGCTGGATGACCGCCGCTACACCGAAATCATCATGACCCGCGCCACCGTGAGCGTGGGTGAAGACATCGGTTTCCTGCCCGGCACCGAAGAAGAAAAGATGGGCCCCTGGATGGGCGCGCTCGACGACAACCTGGAGTTCCTGGCCAAGGGCGACGGCGGCAACGCTGGCGAATGGGGCCGCGCCGCCACCAACGAACTGATCCGCAGCCGCATCAAGGTCAAGAGCATGAACTTCATGCGCGGTCGCACCTTCATGAACAAGTACGTGATCATCGACGAGGCGCAGAACCTGACGCCCAAGCAGATGAAGACGCTGATCACCCGAGCGGGCCCGGGCACCAAGATCATCTGCATGGGCAACCTGGCGCAGATCGACACGCCGTACCTCACCGAGGGTTCTTCGGGCCTGACCTACGCCGTGGACCGCTTCAAGGGCTGGCCGCACGGTGGGCACATCACGCTCGCGCGCGGCGAACGTTCGCGACTGGCCGACTTCGCCAGTGAAGTCCTCTGATCGGGCCTCAACCGGCCCCAAAGAAAAACCCGGCCATGCCGGGTTTTTCTTTGAAAGGTCGGAGGCTCAGAAATCGCCACCGCCCGCGAGGCTCTCGAAACGTGTGAGCGTGTTCAGGAAGGTCAGCTTCACGGTACCTGTCGGTCCGTTGCGCTGCTTGCCGATGATGATCTCGGCCACGCCCGGCTCCTTGCAGGCGTCCTTGGTGTAGTACTCGTCGCGGTAGATGAACATGATGATGTCCGCATCCTGCTCGATGGCGCCGGACTCGCGCAGATCGCTCATCATGGGGCGCTTGTCGGTGCGGGTTTCAACCGAGCGGTTGAGCTGAGAGAGCGCGATCACCGGGCACTGCAGCTCCTTGGCCAGCATCTTCAGGCCCCGCGAGATTTCGCCGAGTTCGGTCGCCCGGTTGTCACCGCCGTCGGAACTGGAGCCACTCATGAGCTGAAGATAGTCAACCACGATCAGGCCCAGCTTGCCGCACTGACGCGAAAGGCGCCGCGCGTTGGCGCGCAGCTCGCTCGGGGTCAGGCCCGGGGTTTCGTCGATGTGCAGCGACACGTTGCGCAGCTTCTCGATCGCTTCGGTCAGGCGCGGCCACTCGTCGTCGGTGAGCTTGCCGGTTCGCAGGTGGCCCTGGTTGATGCGGCCGATGGAGCCGACGATACGCACCGCGAGCTGGGACGCGCCCATTTCCATGGAGAACACCGCCACCGGCAGACCTTCGTTGAGCGCCACGTGCTCGGCGATGTTGATGGCGAACGCCGTCTTGCCCATGGAGGGGCGCGCGGCCAGCACCACCAGGTCGCCCGCCTGCAGGCCCGAGGTCATGCGATCCAGATCGATGAAACCGGTGGGCACGCCCGTCACGTCCATCGGGTTGTCGGCCATTTCCTGCACACGGTCCAGCAGCTCGACCACGAGCGTGTCCATGCCCTGGAAGCCCTCCTTCATGCGCGAGCCTTCTTCGCCGATCTTGAAGATCTTCTGCTCGGCTTCGTCCAGGATCTTGGCGACCTGCCGGCCCTGCGGATTGAAGGCCGCGGTGGCGATTTCGTCGCTGGCAGCGACCAGTTTGCGCAGGATGGCGCGTTCGCGCACGATCTCGGCGTAGCGGCGGATGTTGGCCGCGCTGGGCACGTATTGCGCCAGCGAGTTCAGGTAGGCCAGGCCACCGGCCTCGTCGGCCTTGCCCAGGTTCTGCAGGTGTTCAAACACCGTGACCACGTCGGCCGGCTTGCTGGCGTTGACCAGCGAGGCGATGGCGGAATACGTCAGACGGTGTTCGTAGCGGTAGAAGTCGGAATCGTTGACCAGATCGGCCACGCGGTCCCAGGCGTGGTTGTCGAGCAGCAGGCCACCCAGCACACTGGATTCGGCCTCGATGGAATGCGGAGGAACACGCAGCTGGGCGATCTGCCGGTCGGCACCGAAATCGACCTCGTCAAGTCCGGCATCAAACGAAGAAAGGGGGCTGGAGAATGCGGTTGACATGGCTTTCCTGAAGTAGCGCCAATGGTACGTCCGGGGCACCGGCCTGTCAGGGGACAAGTCTGTGGACAACCCGTGAACTTCCGGGGGAGATCGTGGGACAAGTCCGGCCAAAGCGCCAACGTGGCCGGCAGAAATAAAAAAGCCGCCAGCCCGAGGGCGGCGGCTTCCGGTTCCACGCCCGACAGCAAGCTGCCGGGGATGGCGGGAGCGATCAGGCGGTTTCGCCGAGCACCGAAACAGCGACATCGATGGTGACGTCGGTGTGCAGGTTGACGCTCACGGTGTAGTCGCCAGCGTTCTTCAGCGGCCCGTTGGGCATGCGAACTTGCGACTTGGTCACAGCGAAGCCTTGTTTGTTCAGCTCTTCGGACACGTCGTGGTTGGTGACGGAGCCAAACAGGCGACCGTCCACACCGGCTTTTTGCGACAGCTTGATGGTCACAGCAGCCAGCTTTTCACCCAGTGCCTGGGCTTCAGCCAGCTTGGCAGCCGCCACTTTTTCGAGTTCCGCGCGGCGGGCTTCGAATTCGGCGATGGCGTTTTGCGTGGCGCGGCGGGCACGACCGGACGGGATCAGGAAGTTGCGGGCGTAGCCGTCCTTGACCTTGACCACATCGCCCAGGGCGCCGAGATTGACAACTTTGTCGAGCAGGATGATTTGCATGTCAGGCTCTCTTTCAGACGCGGTGCTGGTCGCTGTAAGGCAGCATGGCCAGGAAGCGTGCGCGCTTGATGGCCGTGTTGACCTGGCGCTGGTAGAAGGCGCGGGTGCCGGTCAGGCGCGCGGGGATGATCTTGCCGTTTTCGGCGATGAAGTCACGCAGGACATCGATGTCCTTGTAGTCGACTTCTTCGACGTTCGCCACGGTGAAGCGGCAGAAGCGCTTGCGCTTGAACAGCAGCGATTGGGTGTTGCGCTTGGGGCGCTTGTCTTTGTTGAAACGTTTCGGTGCAGCCATGATGGGCCTTTCCTATGTCTTGCTGAAATCTTGGATATGAAACACGACGCCTTTGCCGTTGCGTGCATTCGTCAGGAAACCGTGAAACTCGCAAACCGATTCCAGCCCCTGTCGGGACAGTGTTTCGGCCTGGGCACCGAAGGCCACAGCCCTCAGTTGCAGTTTCACCAGTCGAGGGGTGTCCATTTCCGTGACCGTCGACTCGTGCTCCAGCACGAGATTGACAGCCGGGATGCCGGCCGGGGTGTAGCGCAGGCTTTGTACCTGCACGACCACGGCGGACAACTGGAACCGGTTGACCGCTGACGACGACACGCCCTTGGTCAGGCGGCTTGGGCTCGCGGTTCCTGGCTGGCGTGGGGGGCGGGTTGGGCCTTGCGGGCTTCTTCACGCTCGACCGACTTCATCATGCTCGAAGGGCCGGTTTCGGCTTTCTTCTTCAGCACGGTCAGGTGGCGCAGCACGGCGTCGTTGAACTTGAAGGCGTGCTCCAGCTCAGCCATCACAGCCTGATCGGCCTCGATGTTGACACACAGGTAGTGGGCTTTGGACAGCTTGTTGATCTGGTAAACCATCTGACGACGGCCCCAGTCTTCCACGCGGTGGATCTTGCCGCCGCCGGCCGTGATCATGCCCTTGTAGCGCTCCAGCATGGCTGGAACCTGTTCGCTTTGATCCGGATGGATCAGCAAAACGATTTCGTAATGACGCATAGACTCTCCTTTTGGATAAAAAAGCCGCCCCCAGCGTCTGTTTGGGGTGCAGCAAGGCAAGCCCGTGATTCTAGCAAAGAACCAGGGTGGTTGTAAAACGGACTTGGTTTGCTCCATCCATCCCGAAGCCGAGCAATGACTCCGGGGGCCTACCGCCGGGGATAGCGCACGTACTCCACCAGGTCCTGCACTTCGCGGCTGGGCGGCGGCGTGACCAGGCTCACCAGAATGATCACGGCGAAGCCCAGTGGGACGCCAAACACGCCGGCTGAAATCGGCAGGATGCCGAACCAGAGCTCCACCGGTGAGGTGACCCCAAACACATCGCGCAACCACGGCTGTGTGGTCACCATGTAGTAGAACGTGACGCCCAGACCCGCGATCATGCCCAGGGCCGCGGCAATGCCGGTGGCGCGTTTCCAGAAGATGCCCAGCACGAGTGCCGGGAAAAACGCCGCCGCGGCGAATGAAAACGCGGCCGAGACGAGGAACAGGATGTCCGCCGGCTTCTGCGCCGCCACGTACGCCGCGACCAGGGCCACCATGAGCAGCAGCACCTTGGAGATGGTGACCCGGCGCGCGGTGGACGCGTTGGGGTCGATCATCTTGTAGTAGAGGTCGTGCGACAGGGCGTTGGCGATGGTCAGCAGCAGGCCATCGGCGGTGGACAGCGCCGCGGCCAGCCCCCCGGCGGCCACCAGACCGGAGATCACGTAAGGCAAGCCACCAATCTCTGCGGTGGCCAGCACGATGATGTCGCCGCCGATGGACATTTCGTTGAGCTGCAACAACCCGTCCTGGTTGATATCGGTCACCGACAGCAACGAGGGGTCCACCTTGTTCCAGGCGGAAACCCACTGCGGCAACTGGTCGAACGGGGTGCCGATGAGCACATGGAACACCTCGAACTTCACCAGCACGGCCAGCGCCGGTGCGGTGAAGTACAGCAGGAAGATGAAAAACAGCGACCAGGTCACCGATTGCCGGGCTTCCTTCACGCTGGGCACGGTGTAGTAGCGCATCAGGATGTGGGGCAGCGCTGCGGTGCCCACCATGAGGCAGAAGATCAGCGCCAGGAAGTTTCGGCGCGATTCGTCGTAGGTCTGTCGGTCCTCGGCGTTTCCGTCGGGATCTCCGGCAAACTGGGCCGCATGGGGCGGCATGCCGTTGAGCGGCAACGACTTGGTGTCGGCTTCGACCTTGGCGCGGTTCCAGGTGACCCGGGCCGAGGCTGCATCTCGCGGCAGGGCCGACAAAGCCTTTTCGGCGGCCGATATCTGCGCCGACGGCGCATTCGCCGTGCGCAATCCGGCGAGTTTTGCCTCGGCGGCTGCCTTGGCGGCCACCAGGGCGGCTGCGGGGTTCTCCAGCCGAGCGGCGAGTTCGATCGCGCGTGCCTTGTAGATCTCGCGCACGGCCAACTCTTTGGGATCGTTCGCGAGCAGCTTTTCCTTGGCCGTCACCTTTTCAAGCTGAAACCCGTAGATGGCCTGGGGTACCGGAACCCCCGTCTGTTTGACGGACAGCCACACCACCGGCAGCATGTAGGCCACGATCAGCACGATGTATTGCGCCACCTGGGTCCAGGTCACGGCGCGCATGCCCCCCAGGAACGAGCACACCAGGATACCGCCCAGTCCGAGGAAGATTCCGAGCTCGAAAGCCACGCCGGTCAGGCGCGAAGTGATCAGGCCCACACCCGATATCTGGGCCACCACATAAGTGAATGAACACAGGATGGCCGCAGCAATCCCGAGCAGGCGCGGCAGGTTGCCGCCATAGCGCTCGCCCAGGAAGTCGGGGATGGTGAACTGACCAAACTTGCGCAGGTATGGCGCCAGCAGCAGGGCCACCAGGCAATAGCCGCCTGTCCAGCCCATGATGAAAGCCAGGCCGCTGTAGCCCGTGAGGTAGAGGGTGCCGGCCATGCCGATGAACGATGCGGCCGACATCCAGTCCGCGCCGGTGGCCATGCCGTTGTAGACGGCGGGCACCCGGCGGCCGGCGACGTAGTACTCGGTGGCGTCTGTCGTGCGGCTCATGATGCCGATGCCCGCGTAGAGACCGATCGTGGCGAGCAGGAAGATGAAACCGATCCAGTCGCGCGGCAGACCCATCTGCTCCAGCACGGCCAGTGTGACCACAAACAGGGCGAACCCCCCCGTGTACCAGAGGTACACCTTGTTGAGCTGCTGCTTGAACGTCTTGCCGGCGGCGATGTCGCTGGCGCTGCGGCGGGATTCGGGTCGACCGGTCATGGCTTAGGGCCTGTCCTCATCCACCCCGTGCTCGATGTCGAGCCGGTTCATGTACCACGCGTAGAACCCGATGATGAGGCAATACACCACCAGAGCGCCCTGCGCCCCCACCCAGAAGCTGAAGGGCCAGCCGAAAAAATTGAAGTTCAGATCGCGGGCGAAGTAACTCACCACGAAGGTCACGAGAAACCAGATCGCCAGCAGGACGGCCGTGATGTTCAGGTTTTTCCGCCAGTAGCGGCGGTGGTTCTCGGTGGGTTCCATGGGATCCATTGGTTTCTTCAACAACGTCTGGCTGCCATCACGTCCGCCACGCGGTGAGGGCTAACAACCGGGCCTCAGGCACGGACGGCCCCCAGGCCGGTCTCGCGCTCCAGCTGGGCTGCCACACGCGGCTCAAACCCGCGCAGGTGGAGAATGATTTTTTCGGCTTCTTCAGGCGCCTGCAGATCCACCTGCACCCGGGCCATCTGGTACCAGCCATAGGGGTTCATGGGTTGCAGCTCGGTGTTCTTGCGCAGCGCCAGCAGGGCTTCGTCCAGGCGCTGCTGGGCGATGAGGCTGAGCGACAGGCCGTACCACGCCCGGTCCAGCCGGGGATCGAGGGCGATCGCACGGCGGAACGCCACCTCGGACGCCGCCAACAGGCCCAGCGATTCGCACACATAGCCCAGATTGAACCAGCCGTCCGCCCGCTCAGGGTGCAGCCGCTCCAGCAGTCGCTGCGCAGCGGTTGGGTCGCCCAGGTTGGCGTGGAGGTGTGCGCCCGTGGCCAGAGAAAACGCGTCCGAGGGATGGGCATCGAGGCGACGCAAGACCTGCGCAAGCGCCTGCCGCTCCAGTCCGAACATCAACAGCAACCGGATCTGCCATCGCCCCAACCGAGAGAGAAGCCACGCCTTCATCGACACAGCTGCACCCCGATATCAAGGCAGTGGGCAATCTTGGCCGCCGTGGCCGCCAGCCAGACAAAACCCAGGATCAGAAAGGCCACCAGCGGTCGGTGGCGCTCGAGCACCACCCGTGGCGTCACCCAACCAGCCAGCTGGACAAATGGCCGGGCTATCTGCTGCAGCAGCTGGTAGAAGAGGTTCTGTGCCCGACGCTGGCCCGCCAGCAAACCCAACACCCATT
The DNA here is from genome assembly GCF_055703065.1 of Hydrogenophaga sp. L310. NCBI lineage: Bacteria > Pseudomonadati > Pseudomonadota > Betaproteobacteria > Burkholderiales > Comamonadaceae > Hydrogenophaga > Hydrogenophaga sp. L310. The sequence continues at coordinate 435,110 of NZ_JBVPZA010000001.1, read as the reverse complement.
GCCCGAGCAGCGCCAGCAGGGCGATTTCGGCAACGAGTTTGACGGCAGAGAGGAAGATCAACATGCGAGGCTCAGGACAGGGTGGCGCCATTCTGGATTTCGAGCTTACCAAGTTCTTACAGAATCATCGACATCGCCCGTGACACAGGTCAAACGCCAACAGGGTATACCCGCGATAGCCCCTTCTCGCGGGGTGTAGCATGCTCGACACGCATCCCAACAGGTCCAGGACATGAGTGCATCCGCCCGCAAATCCCCTTCTCTCACCACCACCATCGAAGACCATCGTGTGTTCGGCCGGTTGCCTTCCGGCGCCCAGGCTTCGCTGGCCAAAGCCCTGACGGTTCAACGGTACGAGGCGGGTGCACGCGTGGCAGACGGCGAGGCGTTCACGACCCATCTTTACTGGCTCATCGATGGCACCGTGGAGTTGCAGGACGCCGATGGTCAACCGATGCTCGGCTTGCAAGCAGGCGAGTTCTTTGGCCTGGACCAGGGCGCGGACCTGATGGTCAGCTCGGCGGTGGCCCTGAGTGCCTGCAGCATCGCGCAACTGGAGCACGCCACCCTGAAGGCGCTGCGTCAGGAGGCCCCTGCCCTGGCCTATTTTCTGCCCCGGGGTGCGGGCAGCCCGCGCACATCCGGTGCCAGCACCGGAACAGAGACCGACCCCGCGCTCAACCTGATGACCACGCCGGTGCGCGCGCTGATCAAACGCGCGCCCATCACCCTGCCCCCGCAAACCAGCGTCCGTGAGGCGGCGCAGGTCATGAGCGAGAAGCGGGTGTCGTCGGTCCTGATCGTGGAACAGGGCCACCTCTTCGGCCTGATCACCGACCGCGACCTGCGCAACCGCGTGATCGCCGCCGGCATGGACACATCACGCCCGATCATGGACATCGCCACGCTGGCCCCCATGACCATCGACGTGCAGAACCCGGCCTTTGATGCGCTGCTGCTCATGGCGCGCCACAACATCCACCACGTGCCGGTGCTCGATGGCCAGCGCATCGTCGGCATGATCACCGCCACCGACCTGACCGAACAGCACAGCACCTCGGCCGTGTACCTGGCGGGCGACATCTACAAACAATCCAGCATCGAAGGCCTGCAGCAGGCCAGCACCAAGATCAAGCGCCTGCAGCAAAGCCTGGCCTCGGCCCAGGCATCGGCCTACAGCACCGGCCACATCATCACCGCCATCACCGACGCCATCACCAGCCGGCTGCTGCAACTCGGCGAAGCCCGGTTTGGCCCGGCGCCGGTGGGCTATGTGTGGGTGGCGGCCGGTTCCCAGGCGCGCAGCGAACAGACCGCAAAGTCCGACCAGGACAACTGCATGGTGCTCGACGACAGCTACGACGAGGCGCAACACGGCGCCTACTTCAAAGCCCTGGCCCAATTCGTCTGCGACGGGCTGGACGCCTGCGGCTACGTGTACTGTCCCGGCGAAATGATGGCCATGACCGACACCTGGCGCCAGCCGAGCCGGCGCTGGGCCGAGTACTTCGCACGCTGGACCGGCCAGCCCGATCCCAAGTCACTGATGCTCACCTGCGTGTTCTTCGACCTGCGCGCGGTGCACGGCAATGCCCGGCTGCTCGACGAACTGCGCCACGATGTGCTCGAACGCACCAAGGGCAACAGCATCTTCCTTGCCCACATGGTGGGCAACGCGCTCACGCACCAGCCACCACTGGGCATGTTCAAGGGCATCTCGAGCATCCGCAGCGGCGAGCACAAAGGCACCATCGACCTCAAGCACACCGGCGTGGTGCCCATCGTCGACCTGGCGCGGGTTTACGCGCTGGCCGGTGGCGACGACGCTGTCAACACCCACGACCGGCTGCTGAGTGCCGCAGCGGGCGGCTCCATCAGCGAACAGAGCGCCCGCGACCTGCGCGATGCGCTGGAGTTTCTGGCCTTCACCCGCATACAGCACCAGGCCCGCCAGATCGCCGCCGGCCTGGACCCCGACAACTACCTGAATCCGGACGACATCTCCAACTTCGAACGCACCCAGCTCAAGGACGCCTTCACGGTCGTCCAGTCACTGCAAAGCGTGCTGGGCCAGCGCTATCACTTTTGACCCTCCCGCGCCGCGCCTGAGAACGCGGCGCGGAGGGTCAATACCTCAATCTGGCGTAGTACGTCTTCTGCGCCGCCTCGCGCGCCTGGCCCAGGGTGTGGATGCCCTTTTCGGCCAGCATCGGGATCAGCTTCACGAACACCTCGGCGGTGACCATGGCATCGCCCAGGGCGGTGTGGCGCCCGATGACGGTGACGTTGAAGCGCTCGGCCAGGGCCTCCAGCCGGTGCGAATCCTGGTTGGGATGGATCAGCGCGGAGAGCAGCAGCGTGTCGAGCACCGGGTGGTCAAAGACCACGCCCGCCTGTTCCTCCTTGAGCTGCAGGAAGCGCATGTCGAACGCGGCGTTGTGCGCCACCAGCACGGTGTCTTGCGCAAACGCATGAAACGCCGGCAGCACCTGGTCGATGGTGGGCTGACCCAGCACCATCTCGGGCTGGATGCCGTGGATCGGAATCGATGCCGCCGGGATCGGGCGCTTCGGATCCACCAGCTGTTCAAAACACTCCTGGCGCAGCAGCTTGCTGTTGACGATGCGCGCCGCACCGATCTGGATGATCTCGTCGCCCTGTGACGGGTTGAGCCCGGTGGTCTCGGTGTCGAACACGGTGTAGACCAGATCGACGAGCTTGCGGTCGTCCAGCGTGCGCGTCTGCTCGGTGGTCTTGAACAGGTCGAAGTCGTAATACTCCGGGCGGCTTTCGCTCTTCAGGAAGGTGGCGGCATCCACCTGCTCCTGGGGGTTTGCCAGCGGCAGCAGGAAACGGAAGAAGGCCTGGTGGCGCACGCGTTCGCGCTCGAACCAGAAAGCGCCTCCGTGGCGCTCGACCACGTCGCGAACAGTCAGGCGCGTGGTGTCAGCGCCCACCTTCATCGGGTCCATTTCCCAGCTCATCACCGTCTCGGTGCTCACCGCCGGGCCCGACCAGATCAGGTCCAGCTGGGCTTTGCCCGGGCTGCCCGCCGCGGGCGCCAGACGCAGTTGCACGAAACGCACCTGGAACTCGTCGGCCAGGCGGCCGGTCAGGTACACCAGCGCCTGCAGCATCGAAAAACTCTCCACCTTGAGCCACAGGGCGCTGTCCACGTCCAGCGCAGAAGCCGGCAGGCCGGTCACGACCTCAATGCGGCGCAGCGCCGCATTCACCAGGTCGGCACCCAGCATGTCTTCCAGCGGCCAGCGGGTCTTGAGGCTGTCGGCCGAACCCGCTTCCAGCGCCCCGATGCGCTGGCTGAGCGCGCGCGTCTCTTCGCGGATGACGCCCAGGAAGCGCTCGCGCATGGCGGCTTCCAGGTCCGGGTAATCGAGCATGTCGATCGCGGCCTGCATGTTGGCCAGCGCCGAGCGGCTGCCTTCGGTGAGCGAGTGAAGGACCTGGTCCTTGGCCGACTCGGCCTCGTAGTCGCGCGTGATGTTGTCCAGCATCAGCACGAAGCCGGTGAGTTCGATGCGGTCGGCCGCCGCCTCGGCGGCCTGCGCCTGGGGCGAGCGCACCGGCGCCATCTGCACCCGCAGCAGTTGTCCGGCCGCCGTGGTGGTGACGAACTGTGCCGAGGGCTGGCCGGCACCGCGCAGCATGCGCTGCTGGATGTTCTCCAGCGCGTGGGCCACCAGCTTGCGGTCGAACACGCTGTAGACCGAACGCCCCAGGCCGATCAACTCGGCGCCGCCGGCCACGCCGGGCGCCTGCGACAGCGCCCGGAACTGCATGCGCGCGCGGTTGTTGTAGAGGATGATGCGGCCGTCGAGGTTGCAGACCACGACGCTTTGCGTGAGCTCGGACATCAACGCAGCCAGGCGCGACTTTTCCTGCTCGATGCCTTGCGCCGCTTCATGCACCTTGGCGTCCATCTCTCGCCGCAGCTCTTCGCGCTGCCCCACCAGCTGATTGAACAGCCCCACCAGCACCTTGGTCTCGACGTTGCCCTTGGGCGTGAGTTCACGCACGACGTCGGTGCGCAGCAGCACCTGTGCCTCTTCGGCCAGTTGCACCGAGGGCGTGACCCAGTGGTCGAACCAGCGCTTCAGACCCCAGGCGATGGCCGCCATGCCAGCGCCCCAGGTCAGGCTGACCAGCATGAGTCGATCCCCCAGCAGGCCCCAGACGACCGCGCGGTCGTCCGGCTCCAGGGTCGAACCCAACAGACCCAAAGTCGCCAGCAACCACGCCACCGACACCAGGCCCGCCACACCCAGCAGCCACCACAGACGGCGGTCGGTTTTCTTCTGCCCGCTCATGGCGTCGCGCCCAGCAGCTCACGCACTTTCTGCACCAGCTCTTTGGTCGAGAACGGCTTGGTCATGTAGGCGTTGGCGCCCAAGGCAAGGCCTTTGGCCACGTCGGTGTCGCGGCCTTTGGCGGTGAGCAGCAGGATGCGGGTGTCGTGCAGGTCTTCGTTGGCACGCACTTCGCAGCAGACATCAAAACCGGTCTTGATCGGCATCATCACGTCGAGCAACACCAGCGCCGGGCGCTCGCGCGCAATCGCATCCATCGCTTCCTGGCCATCGCGCGCCAGCACCACCTCGAAGCCCTCGCGCTTCATGAGGAACTCCAGCGAAATGAGGATGTTGGGTTCGTCGTCGGCGATCAGTATTTTCTGGCTCATGTTTCTGTGCTCCTCTGGTGTTTGTCGTTGTGTGTGCCATCGACAGCGGTCTGTGCGTGGCGAGGCAGCGAGAAACCGAAGCAGGCGCCCTGCCCCGGCGTCGAGCGCAGCCACATGCTGCCGCCAAAATGCTCCACGATCTGGCGGCTGATGGGCAGGCCCAGCCCCGTGCCGCCGGCCCGGTAGTGATCGTCGCCGGTCACCTGCCGGAACTTCTCGAACGCCACGGCCTGCTGTTCCAGCGGGATGCCCGGGCCGTTGTCTTCGACCTCCACAGTCAGGCGGTCCGGATCCTCATGCAGGCGCAGCACCACGCGCCCCCCTTCTCGAGGGGCGTACTTCAGGGCATTCGACAGCAGGTTCAGCACCACCTGTGTGAGACGATCGGCGTCCGCCCGCACGGCATTCACCTGCCCTGGCAAGGTCAGCACCAGCGCCACCCCGCGCTCGCGGTAGCTCTCCATCATGGTGCTGGCAGCCTGTTCAGCCAGCTCGCGCAGGTTCACATCGGTTTCATGCCATTCGGCGTGCCCGGCCTCGATCTTGGCCATGTCCAGAACCTGGTTCACCAGCCGGCTCAGCCGCTCGGCCTCGGTGACGATGATGCCCAGGAACTGCTGTCGTTGCGCCGTGTCCATGTGGTCATCGTCCCGCATCAGCTCCGACAAGGCCCTGATGGAGGTCAAGGGCGTGCGCAGCTCGTGCGTCACCGAGGACATGAAGTCGTCCTTCATGCGGTCCAGGCTCTGAAGCTTCTCGTTCGCCTCGCGCAGCTCGGCCGTGGCCCGCTCCAGCGAATGCGACTTGTCCTCCAGCGCATGCGAATAGGCACGCAGCTGCGAGGCCTCGTCGAGGATGCGCATCACATCGCCCAGGTCCAGTTTTTCCTCTTCCACCACCGCCGCCACCATGATCCGCGCCGAAGCGCTGCCGATCGCCCCCGCGAGCTGGGTTTCGACGAACTGCACCAGACGCGCATCGCCCGGAATCTGGTCGATGCCGGCCACACCGAGGCGCCTCGCATACCCTTCGAAAAGTCGCTGTGCCACGTCCACACCGAGAAAGCGCCCGGTCAGCGGCAGCAGCGCCGACACCTGTGCCTTGCCCTGCCAGAACACCGGCCGCGCATGCGCCGTGCGGTTGAACACGTCGACGAACAGCAGCGCCTGGCTGGTTTCAGCCGCCGACGGCGCCCGCCACAGCGACACACCCACGTAGGCGCCAATGTTCGCCAGCAGGCTCCAGAAGAGCGAATGCGTCAGGTTGTCGAGTCCCGAAAGGCCAAGAAATGCCTCGGGTTTGAACCAGTGCCAGCCAAAGGGGCCGAACTGCAGAAAGTCCGAATCCAGCCAGCCCGACTTGGCCAGCGAAGGCAGCATCAGGGTGTAGACCCAGAAGCCGAAACCCAGCAGGAGACCGGCCAGGGCGCCACGGCGTGTGCCGCCTTTCCAGTACAGGCCGCCCAGCATGGCGGGGGCGAACTGCGCCACCGCGGCGAAACTGATGAGGCCGATGCTGACCAGCGCGTAGGCCTCGCCCGCCAGGTGGAAATACAGGTAGCCCAGCAGCAGGATGCCCAGGATGGCCAGGCGCCGGATGCCCAGCAGCAGGCCGGTGAGGTCTCCGCTGGCGCGCGCACCGAAACGCTTCATGCGCAGCAGGATGGGCATGACCAGGTCGTTGCAGACCATGGTGGAGACCGCGATCGCTTCGACGATCACCATGCCCGTGGCGGCGGAGAGACCGCCGACGAAGGCCGCCAGCGCCAACCCCCCATGGCCCTGCGACAGGGGCAGCGAGAGGATGAAGGTTTCCGGGTCCATGCGCCCCGGGCCAAAGTGCAGCAAGCCACCGATGGCAATGGGCAGCACGAACAGGTTGATCAGCAGCAGGTAGAGCGGAAACACCCAGACCGCGCGGCGCAGGTGCTGCTCGTCGACGTTTTCCACCACCATCACCTGGAACTGCCGCGGCAGAAAAATCACCGACAGCATGGCCAGCAGGGTGAGGCCGAACCACTGCGGATACGCAAAAGGCTGGTCCTGGCCGAACTGCAACAAGCGGCGCAGTTCGGCCACCGCGTAGGCCTGGTCAAACAGCGCGGCCGGGCTGGCGAACAAGCCGAACGAGACGAAGAGGCCCACAGCCAGAAAGGCCACCAGCTTGACCACCGACTCGAAAGCGATCGCCGCCACCATGCCTTCATGCCGCTCGGTGCTGTCGAGGTGGCGCGCGCCGAACACCATGGTGAAACCGGCCAGCATCAGCGCCACATAAAGCGTGCTGTCGGTCCACCACTGCGCACTTTGCACCGCGGGTGAGCCCAGCGGCGAGGTCAGCACAGCGTAACCGCTGGCGATCGCCTTGAGCTGCAGGGCGATGTAGGGCACGATGCCGACCACCGTGATCAGCGTCACCAGGCCGGCCAGCAAAGGGCTCTTGCCATAGCGGCTGGCGATGAAGTCGGCGATGGAGGTGATGCGGTAGGTCTTGGCCACGCGAATCATCTTGCGCACCACCATCCAGGCCAGGATCATGGCCAGCATCGGACCCAGGTAGATCGGCAGGAACCACACGCCCGAGTTGGCCGCGCGGCCCACACTGCCAAAGTAGGTCCAGGCGGTGCAGTACACCGCCATCGACAGGGCGTACACCCAGGGGCTGGAAATCACCGAGCGGCCTTGCGCCGCGCGCCAGTCGGCCCAGTAGGCCACGGCGAACAGCAGCAGCAGGTAGGCAAACGAAACGGCGATGACCAGCGGGGCGGACAGCATGGGCGGGTCGTGTTGCGTCAGTGGGGCCGGGCGGTGTCGCTGGCGGCGGGATCGCGTTCACGTCCGCGCTCGACGATCCAGGCCAGCGCCGCGATCAGCAGCGCCCAGATGCCGAACAAGGCCAGGGGAAACAGTGGCAACCCGAAGACCCGCGCCTCGTGGTCCCAGAGCGCCAGCAACGGAAAACTCAACAAGGCCCAGCCGGCCACGAACAGGGCCACCAGGCGTTGGGCATCCAGGCCTTGAAACATGTGTGTCTCCTCAAGCGGCGGGCGCGATGCATCGCCGCGCCAGTCTCAAAGGATTGTGCCCCAAGCACTGACCACGGGCTTACGTTGCAACGCAACAAAAAAGGCGGCAAGGGTTGCCCCCTGCCGCCGTGCGCCGTGGCTTGCCCGCGCTTTACTTCTGGGACGCTGCCAGCAGCTGCCAGGTGTCCACCACCGAGTCCGGGTTCAGCGAGATCGAGCTGATGCCTTCGGCCTGCAGCCACTGGGCGAAATCCGGGTGATCGCTGGGGCCCTGGCCGCAGATGCCCACGTACTTGCCCTCGGCCTTGCAGGCACTGATGGCCATCTTGAGCAGGGCCTTGACGGCCGGGTCGCGCTCGTCGAAATCCTTGGCCAGCAGCTCCAGGCCCGAGTCGCGGTCCAGGCCCAGGGTGAGCTGGGTGAGGTCGTTCGAGCCGATCGAGAAGCCGTCGAAGAACTGCAGGAACTCGTGGGCCAGCACGGCGTTGCTCGGGATCTCGCACATCATGATGACCTTGAGCCCGTTCTCGCCGCGCTTGAGGCCCTTCTCGGCCAGCAACTCGGTCACCCGCTGGGCCTGGCCCAGGGTGCGCACGAACGGCACCATGACCTGGACGTTGTCCAGTCCCATGTCTTCGCGCACACGCTTCAGGGCTTCGCATTCCATGGCGAAGGCTTCGCGGAAGTCTTCGCTGATGTAGCGTGCCGCGCCGCGGAAGCCCAGCATGGGGTTCTCTTCATCGGGCTCGTAGCGGCTGCCGCCCACCAGCTTGCGGTACTCGTTGGACTTGAAGTCCGAGAGGCGCACGATGACCGGCCTGGGCCAGAAAGCTGCGGCAATGGTCGCCACACCTTCGGCCACCTTGTCCACATAGAAGGCGCGCGGCGAAGCGTGGCCACGCGCCACCGATTCAACCGCCTTCTTCAGGTCGGCATCAATCTGCGGGTAGTCCAGGATCGCCTTGGGGTGCACGCCGATGTTGTTGTTGATGATGAATTCCAGACGGGCCAGACCCACACCACCGTTGGGAATCTGCGCGAAATCAAACGCCAGCTGGGGGTTGCCCACGTTCATCATGATCTTCACGTCCAGCGGAGGCATCTCGCCGCGCTGCACTTCGGTGATCTCGGTCTCCAGCAGGCCGTCATAGATGTGGCCGGTATCGCCCTCGGCGCAGCTCACCGTCACCAGGGTGCCGTCCTTGAGGGTTTCGGTGGCGTCGCCGCAGCCCACCACGGCCGGGATGCCGAGCTCGCGCGCGATGATGGCGGCGTGGCAGGTGCGGCCACCGCGGTTGGTCACGATGGCGCTGGCACGCTTCATCACCGGCTCCCAGTTCGGGTCGGTCATGTCGGTCACCAGCACGTCGCCGGGCTGCACCTTGTCCATCTCGCTGATGTTGTGCACCAGACGCACCGGGCCGGTTCCGACCTTCTGGCCGATGGCGCGACCGGAGGCCAGCACGGCGCCCTTGCCCTTGAGCTTGTAACGCACCTCAGTCTTGCCGGCCGTCTGGCTCTTCACCGTCTCGGGACGGGCCTGCAGGATGTACAGCTGCCCGTCGATGCCGTCCTTGCCCCACTCGATGTCCATCGGGCGGCCGTAGTGCTGCTCGATCACCATGGCGTAGTGCGCCAGCTGCTCGACGTCGGCATCACTCAGGCTGTAGCGGTTGCGCTGTTCGACCGGCACGTCCACCGTCTTCACCAGCTTGCCCTTGAGCGCGCCGGCGGCGGCTTTTTCTTCGGCGGTGGTGAACGTCATCTGGATCAGCTTGCTGCCCAGGTTGCGGCGGATCAGCGCGCGCTTGCCGGCCTTGAGCATGGGCTTGTGCACATAGAACTCATCGGGGTTCACGGCGCCCTGCACCACCGTCTCGCCCAGGCCGTAGCTGGAGGTGATGAAGACCACGTCTTCAAAACCGGATTCGGTGTCGATGGTGAACATCACACCGGCCGCGCCGGTGTCGGAGCGCACCATGCGCTGCACGCCGGCCGACAGGGCCACGTCGGCGTGGGCAAAGCCCTTGTGCACGCGGTAGCTGATGGCGCGGTCGTTGTACAGCGAGGCAAACACCTCCTTCATCTTGTGCAGCACCTCGTCGATGCCGTGCACGTTGAGGAAGGTTTCCTGCTGGCCGGCGAACGAAGCGTCGGGCAGGTCTTCGGCCGTGGCGGAGGACCGCACGGCGAAGGTGGCTTTGTCGTTGTCACCCACCAGCGTGGTGAACGCGTCGCGGATGGCCTTTTCCAGGTCGGCCGGAAAAGGCTGGTTTTCGACCATGGCGCGGATCTCGGCGCCAGCGGCGGCCAGGGCGCGCACGTCTTCGGTGTCGAGCGCGTCGAGGCGGGCGTTGATGCGCTCGGTCAGGCCGTCGTATTTCAGGAATTCACGGAAGGCGTGCGCCGTGGTGGCAAAGCCGGTCGGCACCTTCACGCCGCTGGGCAACTGCGAAATCATTTCGCCGAGGCTGGCGTTCTTGCCGCCGACGGATTCGACGTCGGACATTCGCAAATGTTCGAAGGGCACGACCAGATCGGTCGGGGAAAACAGGTTGGACATGGAAAGACTCCTCAAGGTTAAAAAACCGGGGGCTCCATGCACCGTGCTATCGACCTGTGGTTCTGTTGTGGGTCTTGCACCGGGCAACGGGGCTGAAATCTGGCGGGCCGGAACCGGGATAATGACCGGGGCCCGAACCCGCGATTGTAGGGCGCCAGCCCGTTTCAGACGGCACACCGCCGCCCTGCGGCGTGAAAACCGCGGGGGCACCGCCTGAATATTTTTGCAACCACCCAGCCCGGGACCGCTTCATGCCCAACAGAACCGTCTTTTTCGTTTCCGATGGCACCGGCATCACCGCCGAAACCTTCGGCAACGCCATCCTGGCCCAGTTCGAAGCCCAGGTGCGGCGGGTGCGCTTGCCTTTTCTTGACAGTGTGGACAAGGCCCACCAGGCGGTGCGCCAGATCAACCACACCGCCGTGGTCGAAGGCCGGCGCCCCCTGGTCTTCACCACGGTGGTCAACATGGAAGTCCTGCAGGTGTTCAAGGAACACTGCACCGGCATGATGCTCGACATGTTCGGCACCTTTGTGGAGCCGCTGGAGGCCGAGCTGGGCATCAAGTCCAACCACCGCGTGGGGCGCTTTTCGGACGTGTCCAAGAGCAAGGAATACCACGATCGCATCGAAGCGATCAACTTCTCGCTCATGCACGACGACGGCCAGAGCCACCGCGACCTGGCCGGTTCGGACGTGATCCTGGTCGGCGTGAGCCGCAGCGGCAAGACACCGACCTCGCTCTACCTGGCCATGCAGCACGGCCTGAAGGCATCCAACTACCCGCTGATCCCGGAAGACTTCGAGCGCCGCAAATTGCCGCCCGCATTGGTGCCGCACCGCAAGAAGATCTTCGGCCTGACGATCGCCCCGGAACGCCTGTCCGAGATCCGCAACGAGCGGCGGCCGAACTCGCGTTATGCCAGCCTGGAAAACTGCCGCATGGAGGTGGGTGAGGCCGAAGGCATGATGCGCCGCGAGGGCATCCGATGGCTCTCGACAACGACGAAGTCGATCGAAGAAATCGCCACCACCATCCTGCAGGAAATCCGGCCCGAACAGCTCAGCTATTGAGCCCCCGCCACGCACGCGGGTGCGTGGCGGGGACACCGCCCCTATTTGCCAGCGGCGGGCTTCTTCTTGGCCGGGCCGAGGCCGTGGGCCTGGCGACCCAGGGCAAACGAGGCGAACAGTTTCACCCACAGCGTGACGCCCGCAATGGCCACCCAGTCTTCCGATGCCAGCGCCTGAAAACCCAGCACGGCCACGAGCAGGACCACGATCACCACGCCGCCAATCATGTTGATCGCCATTTCATAGGGCGCGTACTTCTCGGCGTTGGGCGGCGGCAGGCCTTTTTTCAGTGCCACCTCGGAGAAGTCGTTCTTCACCAGGATGCGCCAGGCGCGGCGCAGCCAGAAAAAGGCCACGGGAAACAGGGCCAGCAGAAATATCCAGTTGAATATGAAAACACTCGGCAGATTCATCCGGGAAGTCCTTGTTGATACGGGGAGCGGGTGTGCTCTGCGCAAAGCGCCGGGAAGACGGTCTGTGCACAACAAACCTGGTGACAAAACAGCGACAGGCCGGATTGTCCTCCAAGAAAAAGACCCCGTCGGCAAGCCCACGGGGTCTTGATTCACACACCCGCCAGACCGAGGCCAGGCGGGTGGTTTTCAGTCGATCTCAGTGACCGGTGGCAACGCCCGCGCCTTTGGGCACGCGCACCGACTCCACCAGCTCCTGGATGTGCCTGGGCACCGGAGCACCCATCTTGCTCACCAGGTAGGCCACAGCGAAGTTCACGATCGCACCCACGGTACCGAAGGCTTCGGGGGAGATGGTGAAGAAGCCGTTGACGCCGCCGACCATGTCAACGTAGTCCGTGCCCTTGATGAAGAACAGGCCCTTGTGAGCGAACACATAGAACAGGGTCACGAACAGGCCCGCCAGCATGCCGGCGATGGCGCCCTTGTCGGTCACGGTGCGGCTAAAAATACCCATCATCAGAGCCGGGAAGATCGTGGAAGCCGCGATACCGAAGGCCAGGGCCACGGTACCGGCCGCGAAGCCCGGAGGGTTCAGACCCAGCCAGCCGGCCACGAAAATGGCCACGGCCATGGCGATCTTGCCAGCCATGAGTTCACCCTTTTCGCTGATATCGGGCTTGATGGCGCCCTTGATCAGGTCGTGGGAGATGGCCGAGGAGATGGCCAGCAGCAGACCGGCAGCGGTCGACAGCGCAGCAGCCAGACCACCGGCAGCCACCAGAGCGATCACCCAGTTGGGCAACAGCGCGATTTCCGGGTTGGCCAGCACGATGATGTCGGCGTTCACGGTCAGCTCGTTGCCCTTCCAGCCAGCGGCTTCGGCCTTGCCCTTGGCGACTTCGTTCTTGGTCGCGTCGTTGTAGTACTGGATACGGCCGTCGGCGTTCTTGTCTTCCCACTTCAGCAGGCCGGTCTTTTCCCAGCGCTTCATCCAGTCAGGACGCTGCTCGTAAACCAGGCTGGCTTCGGTGGCGTACAGGTCGCCGTTGGCTTTCACCACGTCGGCGTTCACCTGGATGCCTTCAGCCGTCTGGGTCAGACCCACAGCGGTGTTCACGGTGCCATGCAGGTTCAGCTTGGCCATGGCGCCCACAGCCGGAGCGGTGGTGTACAGCAGGGCGATGAAAACCAGCGCCCAGCCAGCCGAAGAACGGGCGTCAGCCACCTTCGGCACGGTGAAGAAGCGAACGATCACGTGGGGCAGGCCCGCGGTACCGATCATCAGCGACACGGTGTAGAAGAACATGTTCAGCATCGAACCGGCGCTGGACGTGGTGTACTGGCCAAAGCCCAGATCGGTCACCACCTGGTCGAGCTTGGACAGCAGCGACACGTCGGTACCGGCCATGGAAGAGCCCAGGCCCAGCTGCGGCAGGATGTTGCCGGTCAGGTTCAGGGAGATGAAGAACGCCGGCACCAGGTAGGCGCAGATCAGCACGATGTACTGGGCCACCTGGGTGTAGGTGATGCCCTTCATGCCACCGAACACGGCGTAGGCGAACACGATCGCCATACCGATGTAGATGCCCTGCTCGCTGGACACGCCCAGGAAGCGCGCGAAGGTCACGCCCACGCCGGTCATCTGGCCAATGATGTAGGTCAGCGATGCGATCAGCAGACACAGCACGGCGACGTTGCGGGCGGCCTTCGAGTAGAAGCGGTCGCCGATGAACTCGGGCACGGTGAACTTGCCGAACTTGCGCAGGTACGGCGCCAGCAACATGGCCAGCAGCACGTAGCCGCCGGTCCAGCCCATCAGGAACACGGCGCCGCCGTAGCCCATGTTGGAGATCAGGCCGGCCATGGAGATGAAGGACGCGGCCGACATCCAGTCAGCGGCCGTGGCCATGCCGTTGGTCACGGGGTGGACCCCGCCGCCGGCAACGTAAAACTCGGACGTGCTGCCCGCGCGTGCCCAGAAGGCGATGCCGAGGTAGAGCGCGAAGCTCAGCCCGACGAAAATGTAGATGGTGGTTTGGAGTTCCATGGTGGTCTTCCTTGATCAGTCTTCTTGCATGCCGAACTTGCGGTCAATCTGGCCCATCTTGTGCGCGTACCAGAAGATCAGCGCGATGAACACGTAAATGGACCCCTGCTGGGCGAACCAGAAACCGACGGGGTAGCCGCCGAGGTGGATGCCGTTGAGGGCATCGGCGAACAGGATGCCGGCACCGTAAGACACCAGGAACCAGATGATCAGCACCTTGGTCAGCAGACCCAGGGTGGCCGACCAGTAGGCCTTTGCGTTGTTGTCACTTGTCATGAAAGTCATCTCCTCGTAGTGATGCTTTTGCGATTTCAGCGGTGTGACCCGCCACGTTTTGCATGCCGCTTGCCTTGCGGTTTCCGGCATTACGGGGCGGACTGTGGAAGCACTTCCTTACAGATAAATTGCAAGTTCACGCTCATGTCCAGAAGCCAAGGGTAAGTCCCTAGAAGTCTTCGACGGCGGGATTGAAGGAGAGCAGAACGTGCACCTTGAGACCCTTGAAACATCAGACATTCAAAGGGGATAAACAAACCGACATCCCCCTGGGTCGACACAACATGTCGTGAAACCTGTCAGCGCTCGTTCAGCTAGCGGTCAGTGGGTGGTAAGAACCCGGCCATACGCTGCAACCTGCTTTATTCACCACCACAGGAGACGTCATCATGCAAGATGATCTGGTCCAGCGGATTGCCAGCAATCCCCAATATCAAGAACTCAAGGCCAAACGATCCCGTTTTGGCTGGTGGCTCACATTGGCCATGATGGTCGTGTATTACGGCTTCATCCTGCTGGTCGCCTTCAACAAGGAATTCCTCTCGCAGAAGCTGGGTGACGGCGTCATGACGATGGGCATCCCCGTCGGCTTCGGCGTGATCCTCTTCACCATCGTCATCACCGCCATCTACGTCAAACGCGCCAACACCGAGTTCGATGACCTCTCCAACGAAGTGATCAAGGCTGCGTACAAATGATGCCCGCTCAAAATTCCCTGCGTCGCGTGCTGACGCTGCTGGCGCTCTTCGGTGTGTCGTTTGCCGCCTGGGCAGCGGGCGCCGACCTCGGTCAGGCCGAGAAACAGCCCACCAACTGGACGGCGATCACCATGTTCGCGATGTTCGTGGTGTTCACGCTGTTCATCACCAAATGGGCCGCTGCCAAGACCAAGTCGGCCTCGGACTTCTACACCGCTGGCGGTGGCATCACCGGCTTCCAGAACGGCCTGGCGATTGCCGGCGACTACATGTCGGCCGCCTCGTTCCTCGGCATTTCCGCGGCCGTGATGGCCAGTGGTTTTGACGGCCTGATCTATTCCATCGGCTTCCTGGTCGGCTGGCCCGTGATCACCTTCCTGATGGCCGAGCGCCTGCGCAACCTGGGCAAGTTCACCTTCGCCGACGTGGCCGCGTTCCGCTTCAACCAGACCCCGGTCCGCGTCTTTGCGGCCTCGGGCACGCTGGTCGTGGTGGCGTTCTACCTGATCGCGCAGATGGTCGGTGCCGGCCAGCTCATCAAGCTGCTGTTTGGCCTGGAGTACTACATCGCCGTGATCATCGTCGGCGCACTGATGATGGTCTACGTGCTGTTCGGCGGCATGACGGCCACCACCTGGGTGCAGATCATCAAGGCCTGCCTGCTGCTGGGTGGCGCATCGTTCATGGCCTTCATGGTGCTGCTGCACTTTGGCTTCAGCCCCGAAGCCATGTTCGCCGGCGCGGTGCAGATCAAGACCGATCTGGCGCTGAAGGACGGCAAGATCGCCGAGGCCGCCACGGCCGCCGGTCAGTCGATCATGGGCCCGGGCAACTTCGTGAAGGACCCGATCTCGGCCATCAGCTTCGGCATGGCTCTGATGTTCGGTACCGCCGGCCTGCCGCACATCCTGATGCGCTTCTTCACCGTGCCTTCGGCCAAGGAAGCCCGCAAGTCGGTGATGTGGGCCACCGGCTGGATCGGCTACTTCTACCTGCTGACCTTCATCATCGGTTTCGGTGCCATCACCTTCGTGCTGATCAACCCCGACTTCCTTGATGCCAAAGGCGCCTTGCTGGGCGGCAACAACATGGCAGCCATCCACCTGGCCAATGCGGTGGGTGGCAACGTGTTCCTGGGCTTCATCTCGGCCGTGGCCTTCGCCACCATCCTCGCGGTGGTGGCGGGCCTGACGCTGTCGGGTGCTTCGGCCGTGTCGCACGACATCTACGCCACCGTGGTCAAGAAGGGCAAGGCCGATTCGGCATCCGAACTGCGCGTGTCGAAGATCACCACGATCTGCCTCGGCATCGTGGCGGTGGTGCTCGGCATCGCCTTCGAGAAGCAGAACATCGCCTTCATGGTGTCGCTGGCTTTCGCGATCGCGGCCTCGGCCAACTTCCCGGTGCTGTTCATGAGCGTGTTGTGGAAAGACTGCACCACCAAGGGTGCCGTGATCGGTGGCTTCCTGGGGCTGATCTCCTCCGTGGGCTTGACCATCGTGTCGCCCTCGGTCTGGGAAGCCACGCTGGGCAACCCCAAAGGTTCGGCCCTGTTCCCCTACACCTCGCCGGCCCTGTTCTCGATGACGATCGGCTTCGTGGGCATCTGGCTGTTCTCCATCCTGGACAACAGCGCGCGTGCAAAGGTGGACCGCGCGGGCTTCCTGGCCCAGCAGGTTCGCTCGGAAACAGGCATCGGCGCTTCCGGCGCTTCGGGTCACTGAACCACGAAAAATGCGGACCTCGGTCCGCACCCAGCAAAAAAGCCACCGGGATGCCCCGGTGGCTTTTTTTCGTCAGAAGCCTGAGGTTCGTTCAGGCTGCCACGGCCTCGGAGGCAGCGGCCACCACCGGCTGGCGGATCAGGTGATCAAACGCGCTGAGCGCGGCCTTGGCGCCCTCGCCCGCGGCGATCACGATCTGCTTGTAGGGCACGGTGGTGCAGTCACCCGCAGCGAACACGCCCGGCACGTTGGTGTGGCCCTTGGCGTCGACCACGATCTCGCCGAAGCGGCTCAGTTCAATCGTGCCCTTGAGAAACTCTGTGTTGGGCACCAGGCCGATCTGCACGAACACACCCTCCAGCGGCACCAGGTGTTCCTCGTTGGTCGCGCGGTCCTTGTATTTCAGGCCATTGACCTTGCCATCGGCACCCGTGATCTCGGTGGTCTGCGCGTTCACGTGGATCGTCACGTTGGGCAGGCTTTTCAGCTTGCTCACCAGCACGGCGTCGGCCTTGAGCTGGTCGGCGAACTCGACCAGGGTCACGTGCGCCACGATGCCGGCGAGGTCGATGGCGGCTTCCACGCCGGAGTTGCCACCACCAATGACCGCCGTGCGCTTGCCCTTGAACAGCGGGCCGTCGCAATGCGGGCAGTAGGCCACGCCCTTGTTCTTGTACTCCTGCTCGCCGGGCACGTTGACATTGCGCCAGCGAGCGCCGGTGGAGACGATCACGCTGCGCGCCTGGAGCACGCCGCCGTTGGCCATCTGCACCCGCACCAAACCGCCCGGCTCTTCAGCGGGGATGATCTTGTCGGCGCGCTGCAGGTTCATGATGTCCACCTCGTAGTGGCGCACCTGGGCTTCCAGCGCCGCAGCAAACTTGGGGCCGTCGGTCTCCAGCACGGAGATGTAGTTTTCGATCGCCATGGTGTCGTTGACCTGGCCACCGAAACGCTCGGCCGCCACCCCCACGCGGATGCCCTTGCGGGCGGCGTACACGGCCGCTGCTGCACCGGCCGGGCCGCCGCCGACGATCAGCACGTCGAACGGGTCCTTGGCGTTGAGCTTGGCGGCTTCGCGGTCACCCGAGTTGGTGTCGAGCTTGGCCACGATTTCTTCCACCGTCATGCGACCGGAGCCGAACACCTGGCCGTTCAGGAACACCATGGGCACGGCCATGATTTCGCGCTCGGTCACTTCCTGCTGGAAAGCGCCGCCTTCGATCACCACGGTCTTGACCTTGGGGTTGAAGATCGCCATCAGCGACAGCGCCTGCACCACGTCCGGGCAGTTGTGGCAGGTCAGGGACATGTAGACCTCGAAGCTGAAGTCGCCATCCAATGCTTTGATCGACTCGATCACATCGGCCTCCACCTTGGGCGGATGACCGCCGGTCCACAGCAGCGCCAGCACCAGAGAAGTGAATTCGTGGCCGAGCGGCAAGCCAGCGAAGCGTACGCCCTGGGTTTCGCCGTCACGCGCCACCACAAAAGACGGCTTGCGGGCATCGTTTCCCGACGTGTCCAGCGTGACCTTGTCGGACAGCGACACGATGTCATCCAGCAGGCTGCGCATCTCCACACCGGTGTCGCTGTCGTACAGCGAAGCGATCAGCCGGATCGGCTGGCGCAGCATGCCCAAATACTGTTGGAGCTGGGATTTCAAAGTGGCGTCAAGCATGGCGGACTCCTGAAAAAAGGAAAAGATGGATGTGCGGAACCAATGCCGCTGGTGCATGGGCCAACCGCTTGTGACGGAAGCCCATGAGGCAGCGGTACTGCCAGAAGAGAAAGGGAGACAACTGCAAGCTTGGAGGATCGCAAGGCAGTTCACCCAGAACGCCGCGGAACCGGCTTTGCCGGGCCGCCAGCGTTGTCCCCCTGGGGGAAAGACGCGCCGCAAGGCGCGGCGCAGGAGGGCTTAGATCTTGCCCACGAGTTCCAGCGAAGGAGCGATCGTCTTGGCGCCTTCGTTCCACTTGGCCGGGCACACCTGGCCGGGGTTGGCGGCGGTGTACTGGGCGGCCTTGAGCTTGCGCAGGGTTTCCTTGACGTCGCGGGCGATTTCGTTGGAGTGGATCTCGGCGGTCTTGATGATGCCGTCGGGATTGATCACGAACGTGCCGCGCAGGGCCAGGCCTTCTTCGGGGATGTGCACGCCGAACGCGTTGGTCAGGGTGTGGGTCGGGTCGCCGACCAGGGGGAACTGGGCCTTGCCCACGGCGGGGCTGGTCTCGTGCCACACCTTGTGCGAGAAGTGCGTGTCGGTCGTGACGATGTAGACCTCGGCGCCGGCCTTCTGGAACTCGGCGTAGTTGTCGGCGGCGTCTTCCACTTCGGTCGGGCAGTTGAAGGTGAAAGCGGCCGGCATGAAGATCAGCACGGACCACTTGCCCTTCAGGCTTTCGTCGGAGACTTCGATGAACTTGCCGTTGTGGAAGGCCTGGGTCTTGAAGGGCTGGACTTGGGTGTTGATCAGGGACATGGTATTTCCTAGGTTGGAGTTGAAAGAAACGGTGATCAGGACGCGACGGGTATCGCGATGGGTTGAATCATAGACGACAACTATCACGAAGTCGCATTGATAGTTTACATTGGATCGATAGCTTTTGTTGCGCAGCAGCATGACCGCGTGGCCCGCGCACCCACAGGCGATTCCGACCGGGCAACTCCACCCCATGTTGGGCCGGTGCTACAAAAATCGGGTTAGGGTGGCCATCCTGATCAACTTTATTGCGAATCGTTCGTGTTTGCAATAACATTGTGTTTCCAGCCAGCCACAGCGCAGTGCGTTGAAGCCAGCCGACAACCCGTTCGACCGATGCTTCCATGTCCCAACGCAAAAAATCCCTGCGCAGCGTTCAGCGCGCCCTGCCCCGTTCCTCCACCTTTGCAACCACCGGCGTGATGCTCCCGCTGGGTGCCATGCTGCTGGCCGGCTCCCTGAACGCCATGGCCCAGACTGCGCCAGCTGGCGCAGAAAAGACCTTGCCCACCGTGGTGGTGCGCGAACAGGCCGAAGCACCGGAAGGCAAAGACGCGCTGCGCGCCACCGAGACCCGCATCGGCAAAGGCCAGCAGCGGCTGCGTGACATCCCCCAGTCGGTCACCGTGGTCACCGAAAAACTGATCGACGACCGCAACCTGGACACCGTCAAGGAAGCCCTGAAGAACACCGCCGGCATCACCTTCCTGGCGGCCGAAGGCGGCGAAGAAGACATCCGCCTGCGCGGTTTCGCCCTGCAAGCCACCGGCGACCTGTTCATCGACGGCATGCGCGACCCGGCGATCTACGACCGCGACACCTTCAACCTCGACCGCATGGAAGTGCTGCGTGGCTCGGCCTCGATGATGTTTGGCCGTGGCTCCACCGGAGGCGCCGTCAACCAGGTCAGCAAGAACCCGCGCCTGATCGACGAGCACCAGGTCGATCTCACGCTGGGCAACCACCAATACGTGCGCGCCACCGGCGACTTCAACATCCAGACCGGCGAAAGTGCCGCGCTGCGCATCAACGCCATGGCCACCAAGGCCGACAACAACGGCAGCGGCGCCAGCCTCGACAAACGCGGCGCCGCGCTGGCCTGGCGCAACGGCATCGGTGAGCGCAACGAATTCCAGGTCAACCTGTACCACCTGGACAACAACAACGGCATCAACTACGGCATGCCGTTCATCGCGCCCACCGCAGGCTCCAGCGACCGCGTGTTGTTGCCGCTGGATGCCGACACCTACTACGGCGCGGCCAGCGACTACAACGACAGCAGCGCCACCATCGTCGGCGCCTCGCACACCCACCGCTTCAGCCGCGACAGTGAACTCAGGACCCAGATTCGTGTGGGCCAGTTCGAGCGCGACCAGCGCTCCGGCGCCATCCGCCTGTGCAGCCGTGGTGTGAACCAGCAGACCGGCGCCGTGACCAACCCGCAGTGCCCCAGCGCCAACTCGCTGGTGAACTTCGGTCCCAACACGGTTCTGACGCGTGGCAACCACCTGAAAATCCAGGACATGGACACGGCCCAGTTCCAGAGCGACTACTCGGGCAAATTCGAAGCACTGGGTGTCCAGCACGACCTGCTGGCCGGCGTGGACTTCTCTCGCGAAGAACGCACCGTCTACGCTGCGCGCTCCCGCGCCCAGGGTGGCGTTGACATCACCAAGCCCGCCACCCGCGTCGGAACGCCCAACGACGGCGCCTGGGTGGACGAATCTTCCCGTGTGCTGCGCGTGAACAACCAGTACACCGCGCAGGGCTGGGGCGCCTATGTGCAGGACACCGTTCAAGTGGCACCGGCCTGGAAAGTGGTGGCCGGCCTGCGCTACGACAACCTGACGGGCGACTACGACAGCTTCAGCCTGCCGCAGAACGCCGCCGGCCCGGCGAGCACCGAGCGCTACCGCATGGAGGTCTCGGAATGGAGCCCGCGCGCCGGGGTGCTGTTCCAGCCCACGCCACAGCAGTCGTACCACTTCTCGGTTGGACAGTCCTTCAACACCTCGGGCGACGCCTATTCGCTGGGTGCCAGCAACGTGGACACCCCGCCGGAAAAAAGCCGCAACATCGAACTCGGCGCCAAGCTGGATTCGGCCGACAAGCGCTTCTCCACACGCCTGGCCGTGTTCCGCTCGACCAAGTACAACGAGCGCAACACCGATCCGGATCGCCCGGTCGTGACGCTGTCGGGTGAACGCCACGTGGCGGGATTCGAGGCCGACATCGTGGGTCGCCTGACCTCCAGGTGGGAAGTCTTTGGCTCCTACATGTGGTTGCCCGTGGCCAAGGTGGATCGGGCGGCGCCCTGCCCGACCACCGGCCAGTGTTCACAAGGTGACGCTGGCGAGCGCCCGGGCGACCGCCCTTCGCTCACCCCCGAGCACAGCGGAACGGTGTGGACCACCTACCAGTTCACGCCCAAGCTGCGCCTCGGTGCCGGCCTGAACTTCCGTGGCAAACAGTCGCCGACCCGTGTCGCCTGGACGGTGCCGTCCTACATTACCGCCGACCTGATGGTCGAATACAGGTTCGACTTCGACCGCCTGACGCTCAAGGCCAACCTGTCCAACATCGCCGACAAGCTCTACGCCGACCAGCTCTACCCCGCGCACTACATCCCGGGTGCAGGGCGCACGCTGCAGGTGACCGCCAGCCTGAAGTTCTGAGCGAACGGATTCGCTTGACTGCCATCGGGCCGTCCTCGCGGAGAAGCGGGGACGGCCTTTTCCATTGATGAAACCATCCAACGACGGAAGCCCACGATGCTGCTCACTCTGCCCGACATCCTGTCACCCGAAGACCTGACCTTGGCGCGCCGGCTGCTCGCAGATGCGCCCTGGACCGACGGTCGGGACAGCGCCGGTCCGCAGGCGCGCACCGTCAAGAACAACCAGCAGTTGCCGCACGACAGCGAAGCCGCACAAAGCATCCGGACGATGGTGCTCAACGGCCTCAACCGTTCACCTCTCTTTTTCAGCGCCGCATTGCCACTGCGCATCTTCACACCCCGCGTCAACCGCTACGGCGGCGAAGCCAACACCTACGGCAACCACATCGACAACGCGATCCGGCTCAAGGTCAACGAAACCGGACAGACCGAATACGTGCGCACCGATGTCTCGTGCACCGTGTTCCTGAATCACCCGGAAGAGTACGACGGCGGCGAACTCACCGTGAGCGACACCTACGGCACACGCGGCGTGAAGCTGCCCGCCGGCCACGCCGTGCTCTACCCCGGTACCAGCCTGCACCAGGTGACCCCCGTCACGCGCGGACACCGGCTCGCCTGTTTCCTCTGGGTGCAGAGCATGGTGCGCAGCGACGAACAGCGCCGCCTGCTCTACGAACTCGACATGAACATCCTCGCCCTGCGCCAGCAGCACGGCGAAACGCCCGAGGCCACGGCCCTGACCGGCACGTACCACAACCTGCTGCGCATGTGGGCACAGACATGAGTGAATTGCCAGATGGGTTGGTCAACCTCGCCGACCACGAAGCCCATGCCGCATCCGTGCTCGATGCGAATGCGCAGGCCTATTTCAACGGTGGCGCGGCCGACGAGATCACCCTGCGCGAGAACGTGCTGGCCTGGCAGCGCATCCCGCTGTGGCCACGCGTGTTGCGGCCCCTGGCCGGCGGGCACACGCGGGTGACACTGCTCGGCCGCACCCTGGCCCATCCGGTCCTGGTCGCCCCCATGGCCTACCAGCGTCTGGCGCACCCGCACGGTGAACTGGCCACGGCGCTGGGCGCGGCCGTGCTGGGCGCGGGTATCGTGCTCAGCACCCAGGCCAGCACGCCCCTGGAAGAAGTGGCCCAGGTGGTGCTGGGCGAAGCCGATCGTGGCCCGCTGTGGTTCCAGCTCTACCTGCAAGCCGACCGGGGCTTCACGCGGGACCTCGTTCGACGCGCCGAGGCGGCGGGCTATGAAGCCCTGGTGCTCACGGTCGATGCGCCGGTACACGGGGCGCGGGACCGCGAACGCCGCGCCGGCTTCACGCTGCCGCCGGGCATCTCGGCCGTCAACCTGCAAGGCCTGCAGGCGCCCGCGCCCGCAGTCTTGCGACCGGGCCAAAGCCCGCTCTTCGACGACCTGCTGACCCACGCCCCCACCTGGGACGATGTGATCTGGTTGCGCGAGCAGACCCGTCTGCCCGTCCTGCTCAAAGGCATCACCCATCCGGCCGATGCACAGCAGGCGCTGGCTTGCGGCGTGGCCGGCCTGATCGTCTCCAACCACGGTGGCCGCACGCTGGACACCCAGCCCGCCACCGCCACCCTGCTGCCCGCCATCGCACAGGCGGTCGGCGGTGCACTGCCGCTGCTGGTGGACGGCGGCATCCGGCGCGGCACCGACGTGCTCAAGGCCATCGCGCTGGGCGCCACCGCGGTGCTGGTCGGCCGGCCGGCCATCCATGGGCTGGCCAACGCAGGCGCCACCGGCGTGGCCCACGTCATCCGCCTGCTGCGCGACGAACTGGAAATCGCCATGGCGCTGTGCGGTTGCCGGACCCTTGAAGAAGCCACCGCGGCGTTGGGGACCCGTCCGCCCGACTGACACCTGAACCCTCCACTTTCTTGGGTCTTTTTTCGACAATTATCGCGAATGCGATCAATTCGCATTTATACTGAAATCCTGTCTTCAACCGCAGACTGAAAGGAATCCACCATGACCACCAGTGTTCTCATACTGGGCGGCAGCTTTTTCCTGATTCTGGCTGCTGCATGGTGGGTTCTGCACCCCTGAATCCCCGAAGTGGCCCCTGCCAACCGAGCCTTCCGTCCGCCTACACTATGTCTTCCGCCAGCGCGAGCCTCGCGCTACCCCTTTCAGGAGCCCCGCAGGCTCCCATTCCGACACCCCGCATGGACCGCCGCCTGTTCATCGTGATCGCCGTGGTCGGCTTTCATGTACTGGGCCTGTGGGCCCTGCAAACCGGCCTGCTGCGCCGGGCGGTGGAGCTCGTGGTGCCGGTGCAGGTGATGGCCGAATTCATCGAACTGCCCCAACCCAAGGTGACGCCCACCCCGCCGCCACCGCAGCCCCGGCCCAAGCCGGTCCCCAAACAGGTCATCCCGCCCAAACCGGTACCCAGGCAGGTGCCGCAACCGGCGGCCATTGCCGACCCGACCCCTTCTCCCACCGTCGCGACAGGCATCACAGAACCCCAGCCACCCGCGCCGCCGCTGCTGACACCCGTGGTGGTTGCCGAGCCCACGCCACCAGCGCCGCCCAGGATCGAACTGCCCTCCAGCAGCGCCGACTACATCAACAACGCGCCACCGCCCTACCCGCCACTGTCCAAGCGGCTCGGAGAACAAGGCAAGGTGGTCGTGCGCGCCCTCATCGAGGTCAATGGCTCGGCGAGCAAGGCGGAAATCAGGACTTCCAGCGGCTACGAGCGCCTCGACCAGACTGCCTTGCAGACGGTGCTGAAGTGGCGCTACGTACCCGGCAAACGCGCAGGCGTTCCAGAAGCGATGTGGTTCAACATCCCCATCAACTTCGTCCTCGAATAAAGCGCCACGCGCACCTTCACCGAATCCGATCTCACTGGAGTTTTCTCACCCATGGAACCGCAAAACGTCTCATCCGGCCTGGCCCACGTCTGGATCCAGGGCGACGCCGTCACCCGCACCGTCGCCATCGTCCTGCTCGTCATGTCACTCGCCACCTGGATCATCATCCTGTGGAAATACCTCGACCAGCGCGCCCAGCGCCAGCAGGCCAGGGCCTGCGAAGGGTTCTGGCACAGCGCCGACTTTGCCGAAGGCCTGGACAAGCTCGGTGCGCAGGACGGCAACCCCTTCCGCGCGCTGGCCAATGAAGGCCGCGAAGCGGCGCGCCACGTGCTGCACAAGGACGGCCGGCCCGGCCCGCAACTGCACGACACGCTCGATGTGAGCGACTGGGTGGAACGCTGCCTGCGCCGCAGCCTGGACGACGCCACCGCACGCGCCCAGAGCGGCCTCACCGTGCTCGCCTCCATCGCATCGACCGCGCCCTTCGTGGGCCTGTTCGGCACCGTCTGGGGCATCTACCACGCGCTGCTCGGCATCGGTGCGGCCGGCCAGGTCAGCATCGACCAGGTGGCCGGCCCGATCGGCGAAGCGCTGATCATGACCGCCATGGGCCTGCTGGTCGCGATCCCCGCCGTGCTGGGCTACAACGTCCTGGTGCGCGGCAACAAGGGCATCAACCACCAGCTCAACCGCTTTGCCCACGACCTGCACGCCTACTTCGTCACCGGTGCCCGCGTGACGGCCGGTGGCGACGGCAAGGTCCTGCCCATGAAAAAAGCCTGACCGCCTGAGGACAACACCATGGCCATCGGAACCCAGGACGACAGCGACGAGATGCTCGCCGAGATCAACATGATCCCGTTCATCGACGTCATGCTGGTGCTGCTCATCATCTTCATCATCACCGTGCCGGTGATCAAACACGCGGTCAACATCGACCTGCCGCGCGCCAGCAATGAGAAGGTGCTCGACAAGCCGGAAAACATCCGCCTGTCGGTGGACGCCGATGGCGCCTATTTCTGGAACGAGACCCCGGTAAAGGACGCCGACTTCGAGCAGCGCCTCGCCAGCGCCGCGGCCCAGGAGCCCCAACCCGAACTGCATATCCGCGGCGACAAGGCGGTGCGCTACGAGCGTGTGGCCCTGGCCATGGCGGCTGCGCAGCGCGCGGGTGTGCGCAAGATCGGCTTCATCACCGAGCCGGTGGCGCCTTGAACCCCGCCGACCAGAAGGAACGCCCGATGATCAACCCGCCACCGAACGACCCCGTGTCCGGGTCGGGCCAGCCAGCATCCACTGAAGCACCGCCTGTTGCTGAAGACTCACGGCCGGTGCTGCTCACCAGCCACGATGTGCTGCGAGGCCAGAAGTCGGTGGCCATCACCCACAACGGCGCGCTTTACCGCTTGCAGACCACCCGCCAGGGCAAGCTCATCCTGACCAAATAAGGATCAGATCATTTTCATCGTGGGGCGACCCGGGGAAATACCATCTCCCCGAGCGTCGTTTTTGGCCAGCCAGGGGATCTCAGTCCCGGTAGCCAGTCATTTTTTCCGAGCTTTACAACCCGATGGCCGCGATGCCCGCGCGCGCGATCTGTGCGTCTTCGCTCGACTTCACACCGCTCACACCAACCGCGCCAATGCACTGGCCGTCTTTCATGATCGGCAAGCCCCCTTCAAGCATGCCCGCAATGGCGGGCGCGCTCAGGAACGACACCCGCCCCTGGTTGATCACATCCTCATACACCTTGCTTTCGCGACGACCCAGCGCTGCGGTATGGGCCTTGGCGGGTGCAATGTGCGAAGAGATGGCCGGTGCGCCATCCAGGCGCTGCAGCCAGAGCAGGTGGCCGCCATCGTCCACGATGGCGAACGTGACCGCCCAGCTGTTTTGCAGGGCTTCGGCCTCGGCCGCTGCGGCGATGAGCTTGACGTCGGCGAGTTCGAGCACGGCTTTGTTTTTCATGAACTTATTCCTTCTAAGGGGTATCTGACTGGGGTTCGCGAGCCGGCTTCACCGCCCAGGCTCTGGACTTGGGACGATACCGCACTACGGGCCCTGCGCAGGTCACAACTGCCCTGACCAGAATGCGGTTTTTGCCGGGTCGCACAGCGGACAAGGCCGCGCCCTACAATGCGGCTTCACCAGCGATCGGCCCCCCGGACCGGATGCTGTCAGACCACTGCGTCAGATGATGAAGGAGCTCACCACCATGACCGACCACGTACAACCCACCAGCGGCCGCTTCGGCACCGCCGTATCCACTTCCGCGCAGCGCAACAAGGTGATGCGCAACACCTACTGGCTGCTCGCGCTGTCCATGCTGCCCACGGTGCTCGGCGCCTGGATCGGCGTGGCCACCGGCATCACCGCCAGCCTGACGGGCGGCCTGGGTCTGATCGTTTTCCTGGGCGGCGCCTTCGGCTTCATGTTCGCCATCGAGAAGACCAAAAACACGGCCGCCGGCGTGCCGGTGCTGCTGGCCTTCACCTTCTTCATGGGTCTGATGCTCTCGCGACTGCTGGCCGGGGTGCTGGGCTTCAGCAACGGCGCCAGCCTGATCATGACCGCGTTCGGCGGCACCGCTGGCGTGTTCTTCGTCATGGCCAACGTCTCGACCGTGATCAAGCGCGACCTTTCCGGCATGGGCAAGTGGCTCTTCGTCGGTGCCCTGGCCATCATGGTCGGCGCGATCATCAACGTGTTCGTCGGCAGCACCGCCGGCATGGCCGCCATCGCCACTCTGGCCATCATCGTGTTCAGCCTTTACCTGCTGTACGACCTCAAGCGCATCGTGGACGGCGGCGAAACCAACTACATCAGCGCCACCCTGGGCCTGTACCTCAGCCTGTTCAACATCTTCCAGAGCCTGCTGGCCCTGCTGGGCATCTTCGGCGGCGAACGCGACTGATCACAGTCGCCTCCGCAGTGAAAAAAGGACCTTCGGGTCCTTTTTTCTTTGTCGGTTCGAAGGCCTCCATCCAGCGCCCGGGTATGCAAACCATTCAAGTTGGCGAGTCAGCCGCCGAAAGAAAGGTCATACCCGGATACAGCACCGTGCGACACACCACCCGCCCCTTCTGCCTGATCGCCGCAGCCAGCCAGGAGGACATGGACCAGTACATGCGCGAAAACGAGCCAGTCCTGATCGACGCGATCAGGCAGCGTCAGCCACGCGCTCGGCGTCCAGCTCGAACACCGCCATGCTCTCCACGTGCGCGGTGTGCGGGAACATGTTCACCACACCCGCCGCCACACAGCGGTAGCCCGCCTGGTGCACCAGCAGGCCAGCATCCCGCGCCAGCGTGGCCGGGTTGCAGCTCACGTAGACGATGCGCTTGGGCGGTGTCCAGCCACCGCGCAGTTCGGGCTGCAGGTGCAGGTCGGCCAGCGTCTTGGCCAGCGCAAACGCGCCCTCGCGTGGCGGGTCCACCAGCCACTTGTCCGCCTGCCCATCGCCCACCAGTTGCGAAGGTGTCATCTCGAACAGGTTGCGTGCCACAAACGCCGTGGGCGCCAGTGGCTCTGATCGCCCGGCCTGGTTGCCCGCCAGGTTGTCGCGCGAGCGGGCCACGAGTGCCTCGCTGCCTTCGATGCCCAGCACCTCGCCCGCCTGCGTCGCGATCGGCAAGGTGAAATTGCCGAGGCCACAGAACCAGTCGATCACGCGCTCGTGCTTCTGCGCATCGAGCAGGCGCAAGGCGCGCGAAACCAGCACGCGGTTGATGTGCGGGTTGACCTGGGTGAAATCGGTGGGTTTGAACGGCATCGTGATGCCGAAATCGGGCAGCGCATACTGCAGCTGCAGACCCCCTTCGTCGAGCAGCTTCACCGTGTCCGGCCCTTTCGACTGCAACCACCATTGCACGCCGTGCTGGGCAGCAAAGGCCCGCAGACGGGTGACGTCGTCGTCCGACAGCGGTTCCAGATGGCGCAGCACCAGGGCGGTCACGTCGTCGCCACAGGCCAGTTCGATCTGCGGGCAGGTTTCGCGCGCGTCCATGCCGAAGATCAGCCCGCGCAGCGGCATCAGCATCGCGCTCACATGCGGCGGCAGCACGTGACAGACCTGCATGTCGGCCACGTAGCGGCTCTTGCGCTCGTGAAAACCGATCAGCACTTCGCCTTTCTTGTGCACGAAGCGCACCGAGAGGCGTGCGCGGTAGCGATAGCCCCAGGCCGGCCCTTCGATGGGGCGCAGCATCATTTCAGCTCTGACCTTGCCGAGGTGCCAGAGATTGTCTTCCAGCACGCGCTGCTTGACAGCCACCTGAGCGGTCTCGTGCAGGTGCTGCATCTTGCAGCCACCACAGGCACCGGCGTGCAGGCCAAAGTGCGGGCAGCCCGGGCGAACCCGCTGCGATGATTCGTGGTGGATCGCCGTGACGACGCCCGCCTCCCAGTTGTTTTTCTTGCGATGGACGTTGGTGCTGACGACTTCAAAGGGCAAGGCGCCTTCGATGAAGACGACCTTGCCATCCGGACGGCGGGCGATGCCCTGGGCATCGATGTCGAGGGATTCCACCGCCAGCCAGCCATCAGGCAAAGTGGTTTCGGGAGCGGCGGGCGCGTCGTCGCGCGCGGTGGTGAGCAGGCTGTTTTCGTGGGCGAGGGGTGAGGTCATTTCCCGATTGTCTCAGGACGGGCTACACCCACGCCCGCAGGTACTCGTCCCAATGGCTCTCGGTGGGCGCCAGCTGGCCCAGAACCTCTTTCACGTAGCCAATTTCCTGTTCGTACTCGGCCTCGGTCAGGCCGCCGCGCATCTTCTGGAAACGGCAATACACCAGGTAGGTGTTCATCACGTCGGTCTCGCAGTAACGGCGGATGTCGTCAGTCTGCCCGTCCAAGTATTGCGCGTACACCTGCGAGCCGTCCATGCCCAGCTTGCCCGGGAAGCCACACAGCTTCGCCATCGCGTCCAGCGGCGCATTGTTCTTCGGGCTGTACATCGCCAGCAGGTCCATCAGGTCCAGATGGCGCATGTGGTAGCGGCTGATGTAGTTGTTCCACTTGTACTCGCGGTCGTCTTCGCCCATGTCCCAGTACTTGCTGGCCTCAACGCCGTGGCGCAGGCCACGGTAGTGCAGCACTGGCAGGTCAAAGCCGCTGCCGTTCCAGCTCACCAGCTGGGGCTGGTGCTTTTCGATGCTGTTGAAGAAGGTCTGCACCACCTTGCCTTCGCTCGCGCCATCGCGATCGACGAAGGAATGGATGCGCAAGCCCTCGGCGTTGCGAAACACCACGCTGATGACCAGGATGCGCTGCAGGTGCAAAGGCATGAAATCGCTTTGCCCTTTTTCCTTGCGCTCCGCCAGCCAGGCGGCGTAGACCTGCTCGTCGCTGGCCTCGGTGGATTGGCCTCGCAAGGCCCGAAGGCCCGCGATGTCCGGGATGGATTCGATGTCGAAAACGAGGACAGGCCAGACCATGGATTGTGTGTGAAGGATTGAGCGTTCAGCGAAGCGCCAATGGCGCGCGGATTTGCATCACAGCACACACCGGAGATCCAGCTTCGCCGGGCCCAGGATGTGGTTCCCCAGGGGGAACGCCGCCGCGAAGCGGCGCAGGGGAGTTACCTCTTCGGCAGGTGGATGAGCGGATCGACAGGCTTGCCCTGGCGACGCACCTCGAAGTGCAGTTTCACGCGATCGGCATCGCTGCTGCCCATCTCGGCGATCTTCTGCCCCTGGCGAACCGCCTGGTCTTCGCGCACCAGCAAGGCCTGGTTGTGGGCGTAGGCCGTGAGGTAGGTGTTGTTGTGTTTGAGGATGATCAGGTTGCCGTAGCCGCGCAGGCCGGCCCCGGCGTAGACCACCCGGCCATCGGCCGCCGCCACGATCGGATCGCCCACGCGCCCGGAGATCGCCACGCCTTTGTTCTTGGCCTCGTCAAACGGCGCAATCACCGAACCCTGTGCAGGCCAGACAAATTGCAGTTCCTCGGACGACGCAACCGGCGTCTCCGCTGCGGGAGCGGGCTGCGGCGTGACTGCCGGCGCCGGTACGTTCCCGGCGGTCAGGGGGCGCGCCACCACACCGGGCGCCGCGACGGGAGCCGCGGTCACAGCGGTGGGCGCCGCAGACGTGGTTTGCGCGCCGGGCACAACCGCCGCAGGCGGTGCCACACGCAGGACCTGGCCCACTTCAATCAGGTTCGGATTGGCCAGGTTGTTCCATGCCTGCACATCGCGCCAGGCCTGTCCGCTCTCCAGCGCAATGCGGTACAGGGTGTCACCCGGGCGCACCGTGAAATAACCGGGTTTTCCCGCATTCTCGGCACCCGGCAAGGGTTTGACTTCGGTGGCGCCGGCCCCCGAGCGGTCTTCCACCGGCGCGGGCTGCGTGACACGCCGGGTCGAACAACCCGCCGTCACCAGCAGGGTGGTTGCTGCAGCCACCATCAGCACGCTGCGCCACGACGCTCGACGCGCGGGCACGCCCCTCGGTGCCAACGGGTCGAATTCCACTCTGTTCATCTTGACTCCCACCTGGTTGCAGCCCCGGCGATGTTCCGAGGGTTGCCTGAAAAAATCCCAAACCCCTACCCGAAGGCGGATCTCATGCGACCCCTGATTTTAGAGGCACGAACAGCACCGGCTCCAGCACCGTTTTCTTCACGCCATGGGCGGTTTTGTCGATGACCACCAGGTGCTGCTGACCCGCTCCGGTCACGGCCGGTGCCACGAGACGCCCACCCACCGCCAGCTGATCTATCCAGGCCTGCGGAATGGCCTCACCACCGGCTGCCGCGATGATGGCGGCATAGGGGGCGCCCTGCGCAAAACCCAGCATCCCGTCACCAAACAGCAGGTGCAGATTGGTCAAACGCAAACCCCGCACATTCTCGCGCGCTTTTTCGTGCAAGCCGCGCAGGCGCTCGATGCTGTAGACCTCACGCGATACCTGGCTCAAGACCGCGGCCTGATAGCCACATCCGGTCCCGATTTCAAGAACCCGGCCGAGCTTTTCGGTCCGTCCCTCGCACAAGAGTTCCATCATCCGGGCCACCACATTGGGTTTGGATATGGTTTGACCCAAACCTATGGGGAGACTGGTGTCTTCATACGCCTGGTTGACGAGGGCTGTGTCAACAAACCGGTGTCGCTCCACCAGCCCCATCGCCGCCAGCACCGCCGGATGGCTCACACCCTGTGCCTGCAGCTTGCGGATCATGGCCGCACGCACCGCGCGCGAGTCCATGCCCACACCCTGCGTCGTCGGCAGTGGCCGCGCGGCCACTGCCGGCTTCGCGGCGGAGGGGGCTGCGGTGGAGGTTTTGCGGGCTGGTGCTCCCTGAACAGGTGCTGACAGCTGAATGGGGAAACCCGGCCGCGGTCGGGCCTGTGTCGTCGCACCCTGCGCGCTGGGGCCAGGCATGGGCGGCTTCTTCATGTTGCCGCGCTGCCCGAGCCGTGCTGCCCGGCTGTGCCTGCGGGCGAGGCAGCCGCAGAAGCACCCGAGAGTTGCGCCGCGGTGGGCACCCAGTACGGCAGGCGTTCGTGGTCCGTCAGGTCCACCTGCAGAGGCGTGATGGTCGCGTAACCCTGTGCCGTGGCATGGAAGTCGGTGCCTTCGGCATCGTCCTTGGCCGCTCCGGCGCCACCGATCCAGTACATGGTGTCGCCACGCGGATTGGTCTGGGCGATCACCTGCTCGGCCGCATGGCGCCGCCCCAGCCGGGCCACCTTGAATCCCGGTATCTCGTTCGCGGGCCGGTTGGGGATGTTCACATTGAGCAGCCAGGGCGCATGGCGTTGCGGGGCTACGTCCAGCGACGGCAGCAGTTGCGCCACCAGTTCTGCCGCCTTCTGCGCCGCCGTGTCCAGATGCCCCCAGCCCTTTTCCGTCTGGGAAAAAGCAATGGCCGGAATGCCGAACAGATAGCCCTCCATCGCCGCGCCCACGGTGCCCGAGTAGATGGTGTCGTCACCCATGTTGGCGCCGTTGTTGATGCCCGAGACCACCAGGTCGGGCCGGTAGCCCAGCAGCCCGGTCAGCGCGATGTGCACACAGTCAGCCGGCGTGCCGTTGATGTAGCGAAAACCGTTGTGCGCGGTGTGCACATACAAGGGCGAATGCAGTGTCAACGCATTCGATTTGGCGCTGTTGTTGTGCTCCGGCGCCACCACCTCCACATCGGCCAGCCCCTTGAGCGCCTCGTACAACGCCACGATGCCGGGCGCCTGGTAACCGTCGTCGTTGGAGATGAGAATCTTCATGGACTTGATTCTAGGTGGATTGCCTCTCGCAACCGGGCACAACCATCGACATACACCCCCGGTCACCCCAGCGACAGAAAGCGGGCATACCCGCTGTGCCCAGGTGGGGCCTGTGCCTATCATCGGCCGCTTGCCCCAGTTCAACGAGGAGAAACCATGCAAGCCTGGCTGTGCGAAAACCCTGTGGGCGTTGATGCCCTCACATGGAAAGAACTGCCCACCCCCGAGCCCAAAGCGGGTGAGGTGCTGATCGAAATCCAGGCCGCCAGCCTGAACTTCCCCGATCTGCTGATCGTGCAGAACAAGTACCAGATGAAACCCGCCCTGCCCTTCGTGCCCGGCTCCGAATACGCGGGCGTGGTGCGCGCGGTGGGCGAGGACGTGAAACACCTGCAGGTCGGCCAGAGCGTGGCCTGCCTGAGCGGCACCGGCGGGTTCGGCACCCACACCCTGGCGCCCGCGGCGCTGTGCATGCCCCTGCCGCCCGGCTTCCCGCCGGTCGACGCGGCCGCCTTCATCATGATCTACGCCACCTCGTGGCACGCACTGATGGACCGCGCTGCGCTCAAGGCGGGTGAAACCGTGCTGATCCTGGGTGCGGCCGGGGGCGTGGGCACGGCGGCGATCCAGATCGCCAAGGCCGCCGGTGCGCGCGTGATCGCCGCCGCATCCACCGACGACAAATGCGCGCTCTGCCGCCAGATGGGTGCCGACGCCACCATCAACTACAGCGTGCACACGCCCCAGGTGGGCCTGCGCGACGAGATCAAGCGCCTCACCGACGGCAAGGGCCCCGACGTGATCTACGACCCGGTGGGCGGCGACTTCGCCGAGCCCGCGTTCCGTTCCATCGCCTGGCGTGGGCGCTACCTGGTGGTGGGCTTTGCCAGCGGCCCCATCCCCAGCCTGCCGCTGAACCTGACCCTGCTCAAGGGCGCGAGCATCGTCGGCGTGTTCTGGGGCGACTTCGCGCGGCGCGAGCCGCAAGCCAACGCCCAGATGATGCGGACCTTGGCGGACATGTACGCCAAAGGCCAGGTCAAGCCCATGATTGACCAGACCCTGCCCATGAATGAATTGCCCAAGGCCTACGCCATCATGGGTTCGCGTTCGGTCAAAGGCAAACTGGTGCTGGTGAACTGAAAGCGCCCGGAAACGAAAAAAGTCAGCCGGTCCAAGCCGCTTGAGCTGGCGGCTCTCTCTACCTCCAGTTGATGCCAGCGGAGCAACTCGGAAGGCCTCACCCCCGGCTGTGCTGGGGTTTCACGAACCTGGTGCTTTTTTCCTGCCTGAAGGCTCAGTTCGCAGAAAAACAATAAAACAGCCCTGCCCCACCGGTGGCCTTGAGAGCGTCCATCCCGCAACCCCGCGTGCCGTGCGACGCGTTCCACGACTTGGCGGGCGCAGAATCATCCAGGCCCATGCGGTCGTGGTGGCCGACGGCGGCGGAACCAGCGCCGCTCTGGGTCCAGTTGCCGCAGGTCGTGTCGCCCGACGCCATGGCCACACGCCCGTCCGGTGCCGATCCGGTCAGGATGTCGTGCATGTTGACCGGATCGCCCCGGCCACTGACAACCTCACCTTTCTCGGTCAGCGCCGTCTCCTTGTTCAGCATGTTGGAGCCATGCAGCTCGTCCACGCTGGCGGCCACCAGCACCCCCTTGGCGTTGTGCCAGGGTCCACGGCCGATGCGGTCGCGTGCGTTCACAGCGGGCGTTGAACCACTCGCTGTTGTACTGAGATAAGCACGCCAGTTTTTTCCGCCCGCATTGACCGCGGCGGCGAGCTTCTCGCAATACGCATCGGCACCCGCCAGTCCACCGAGGTCTGCACCCTGACCCGGATTGGCGCTGGTCAGGAAGAAACTCATCGCGTTTTGCGATACCGCGGGCGTTGACAAGCTCACACCCAAAACAGCAATGGGCAAGAGCAAAAAGACACGTTGGATCCGAAGTGGCATGACAGTCTCCTTTTGTGATGTCGCGCACAACTCGACGCGAGGCACAACATACTCCGACCTTT
The DNA here is from genome assembly GCF_055703065.1 of Hydrogenophaga sp. L310. NCBI lineage: Bacteria > Pseudomonadati > Pseudomonadota > Betaproteobacteria > Burkholderiales > Comamonadaceae > Hydrogenophaga > Hydrogenophaga sp. L310. The sequence goes on along the minus strand of NZ_JBVPZA010000001.1, from coordinate 400,326 downwards.
CGGTCAGTTCAAGAAACCATACGGTTCGTCGGTACACTACAAAATGGAGGGCTTTTTGTATAAGAGGCAATGGCAGAACCCGATGCCACAACGGGCGCTCAGGAAGCCCTTCCGATTGCACCAGGCCGACCGCAAAGCATGCGTACACCGCGATTCAGCGACCCACACCCGACAAGAAATTTCATGCCCCTTCTGCTCAAGACATCGTTCTGGGTCAGCGCAATGGCTGTGGTCGTGCTGTCCCTTTTACCGGTGGCCTACCTGCCACCCCAAAGCTTTGACATATGGGACAAGACCCAACACGCCGCAGGCTTCCTGGCCCTCGCGCTGCTGGGACTGGCAGCGTACCCGGCCACCCCGGCCCTGCGCCTGAGCCTGTGGCTGCTCACACTGGGTGGTGCGATCGAACTTGCACAGTCGGCGACAGGTTGGCGACATGGTGATCTGCTGGACCTGGTGGCGGACGCAATAGGCATTGCGCTCGGTGGTGGCCTGGGCGGGTTGTCGCGCCGCCTGCTTGCTGCCGCACCCCGGCGTTCCCTGCGCCAGGGGTGATACCGGGATCAGCGGCATCCCACAGAAGCAGCGGTCGCACAATAACGGCATGTCATCGTCCCCCACGCTGCCTGCACTGCCCTGGCTTGAGCCCGGTGACGCGTTTCCGCCGATTGAACAAGCCTGGGGTCCTGCCGATCCGGCTCCCGGTCTGCTGGCTGCCGGTGGCATGCTTGACGTGCCTACCCTGGTCGCCGCCTATTCCCAGGGCATCTTCCCCTGGTACAGCGCAGGGCAGCCCATCCTGTGGTGGAGCACAGACCCGCGCATGGTGCTGCACAGCCACACCGTGCGGCTGCACCGCTCCTTGCGCAAGACGATCCACAAGCTCTTGCTGCAGCGTCGGCTGGAGGTTCGCTTCGACAGCGCTTTTGACCGCGTCATCCAGGCCTGTGCCCACATTCCACGCGATGGTCAGAGCGGCACCTGGATCGTGCCCGCCATGGTGCAGGCCTACATCCAGCTGCATCGGGCGGGTCGAGCGCACAGTGTGGAAACCTGGATCGACGGTGATCTCGTCGGCGGTCTGTACTGCGTGAACCTGGGCGCCATGGTGTTTGGCGAGTCCATGTTCAGCCGCCAGAGCGACGCCTCCAAGATCGCGCTGATGGCCCTGGTGGCGTTCTGCCGGGCCAACGACATTCCCCTGATCGACTGCCAGCAGGACACGCCCCACCTCTCTTCGTTGGGAGGCCAGCTGATGCCGCGCGATATCTTCAGCCGGCATCTGCAACTGGCCACGCTGCAGCCCGCGCCGGTTTGGTACTTCGAGCCCGTATACTGGAAATACCTCCTCACCGAAGACGGCGAACGAGCGTGACGCACCTCAAAGAACTCCCCCTGCAGGCGCTGCAGTTTTACGCCACGGCACCGTACCCGTGCAGCTACCTGGCTGGCCGCATGGCCCGTTCCCAGGTCGCCACTCCCAGCCACCTGATACACAACGATGCCTACTCGGATCTGGTGACGCACGGCTTCCGCCGCAGCGGTATGTTCACCTACCGTCCGAACTGCGATGACTGCAAAGCCTGCGTGCCCTTGCGCCTGCCGGTGGCGCAGTTCCAGCCCAGTCGCAGCCAGCGCCGCAGCCAGGCGTCCCATGCCCGGCTGCACACCCGGGTTCTCAAGCTCTGCTTCATCCCGGAGCACTACCAGCTGTACCTGCGCTACCAGAACAGCCGGCATGCGGGCGGTGGCATGGACCACGACAGCATCGACCAGTACACCCAGTTCCTGCTGCAGAGCCGTGTCAATTCCCGCCTTGTCGAATTTTTCGAACCCGCAGGCAACGGTCTCCCGGCCCGGCTCAAGATGGTGTCCATCGTGGACGTGCTCAACGACGGCCTCTCGGCCGTCTACACCTTCTACGAGCCTGACGAGAAGGCAAGCTACGGCACCTACAGCGTGCTATGGCAGATCGAGCAGGCCCGATCTCTCGGCCTGCCCCATGTGTACCTGGGTTACTGGATCGCTCAGAGCAGCAAGATGAGTTACAAGGCAGGCTTTCGGCCACACGAAGTCCTGCTCAACGGCAGCTGGGTCCCGGTTGCCTGAGCGCCTGGCAACCGACGGCACCGGCGTCGGGTGATCGCACAGGCATGCGACACAATTTCATCTTGTAAAATATGGGTCAACTTCTTGCAGCCATGACCAAACGTTCAGACTCCCTCCCCAGCACGCCAACCGTCCAGGTGATTGAGCGCATGTTCAACCTCCTCGAAGTGCTCGCCTCGCGCGAAGAACCCGTTTCGCTCAAGGACATCAGTGAAAAAACCGGCCTGCATCCGTCCACGGCCCACCGCATCCTCAACGACCTCACCATCGGCCGGTTTGTCGACCGGCCCGAGGCGGGCAGCTACCGCCTCGGCATGCGTCTGCTGGAGCTGGGCAACCTGGTCAAGGCGCGCCTGAGCGTGCGCGACGCGGCGCTCGCCCCCATGCGTGAGTTGCACAAACTGATCCAGCAACCGGTCAACCTGAGCGTGCGCCAGGGCGATGAAATCGTTTACGTGGAGCGCGCCTACAGCGAACGCTCTGGCATGCAGGTCGTGCGCGCCATCGGCGGCCGTGCCCCTCTGCACCTCACATCAGTGGGCAAACTCTTCCTGGCGGCAGATGATCCCCAGCGCGTGCGCGCCTACGCTGCGCGCACCGGCCTGGCCGGCAACACGCGCAACAGCCTGACGCAGCTGGCTACTCTGGAGCGTGAGCTCACCCAGTGTCGCCAGGCGGGACTGGCCAGGGACAATGAAGAACTGGAACTCGGCGTGCGCTGCATGGCGGCGGGCATATACGACGACCAATGCAAACTGGTGGCCGGGCTGTCAATTTCGGCGCCTGCCGACCGCATCGACGAAAGCTGGGTCCCGAAGCTGCGCGCAACCGCAGCCGACATCTCGGTTTCTCTGGGGTGTCCGAAGGCAACAGCTGGCAACGACAGTACCCGCTGACCCATCCATCTATAAAAAAAAGGGATCCTTTGCGGGATCCCTTTTTTTGGCTGGCTGCGCAGGTCAGCCTTGCGGTCTGATCAGAGGTCGCTGGCTGCCCAGGGCCTCAACCCAGTGGCGTACCCGTTCCGCGTCCTGCGCCCGACCGACCTTGCCAGCCGAATCCAGGAAGACCATGATGAGCTTGCGGCCACTCACCTTGGCTTGCATCACCAGACAACGCCCGGCTTCCGATATGTAGCCGGTTTTCTGCAGACCGATGTCCCATTCGGGGTTGCGGATCAGGCGGTTCGAGTTGTTGAACTGCAGGGTGCGATTGCCCAGCTCCAGCAAGTGGCTGGGCGAGGTGGACAGGTCGCGCAGAATCGGGCGCTCATAGGCCACCGAAACCAACGTGGCCAGATCACGGGCACTGGACTGGTTCTGGCTCATCAATCCGGTGGGCTCGACGTAACGCGTGTCCATCATGCCCAGATCTCTGGCCTTGGCGTTCATCAGGCCCACAAAATGCGCGAGCCCACCCGGATAGGTACGCCCAAGGGCATGGGCCGCCCGGTTTTCGCTGGACATCAGCGCCAGATGCATCAGCTCGCCACGGCTCAGCCGTGTGCCAACCGCCAGACGTGAACGGCTCCATTTGTGGGTGTCCACGTCATCCTGGGTAATGGTGATCATCTCGTCCATGGGCAACTGAGCATCCGCAATCACCAGACCTGTCATCAGCTTGGTGAGCGATGCGATCGGCAACACGGCGGAATCGTTCTTGCTGAACAGGACCTCACCAGTGTCCTGGTCCATCACCAAAGCCACACTGGAATTCAGGTCAAGCGGATCGTTCAGGGATCGCAAGCCCAGGCGCTCACCGGTCGACAGCCCGGGATCTCTCGCCACGCGAATGGCCCCTGCGCTCGTTGAGCGCTGGTGTACCGCGAGCTTGAGGTTGCCATTTTTGTTCTGGGCGAGACGGGAGGATTTTGCTGCCGCCCTCATTACCGGCTTCTTGGCCAGTCGGCGCGCTTCCAGGCGCTGGACCCGGCGTGCATCTTCACGACTCAAACGTTTGCCCTTGGTCGCCACCACCGACTTGCGAGGCGCCTTGGCCACAGCCGTCTTGCGGAAGGTGGCCTTCTTGCGTTCAACCACCTTGGCCGCCACCGGCTTCTTGCTCTTGCCAGACTGCTTCCGTTCAGAAGCAGCCTGACCACTCATGGGCATGAGCATTGCGGCAGCCAGCACCGTACAGACGGCAATCTGCAAGGTTTTCTGAAAGCAGTTTGGGAAATTGGTCATCGCTCCACTCCAGCCAGAGGGTTGTGCTGGAGCGGAGTATATGAGAAGTAAAAAAAACTAGCAATATCAAAAACTTGCAACATCTTCTTCAGTGAACGGTGGAACAGGTGCTACTTTTGGCATCTGTTCCACGCAAATCACCAAGTTCTGTTACAAGCCCTTGATTCCATTGGTTTTAACCCTGCGCAGCAACCTTGTCTGCCTTGCTTTCAAGCTTGTTGAGAGCGCTCAGATAGGCCTTGGCCGATGCCACAACGATGTCCGGGTCGGCTCCGACACCATTGACCACCCGTCCGCCGTGCTGCAGACGCACCGTCACTTCACCCTGACTTTCGGTCGAACCACTCGTGATGGCATTGACCGAATACAGCACCAGCTCGGCCCCGCTCTTGACGTGGCTCTCGATGGCTTTCAGCGAAGCGTCGACCGGCCCATTGCCGTCCGCCACCCCTTGGTACTCCTTGCCGGCGATGGTGAACACCACCTCGGCATGCGGCCGCTCCCCCGTTTCGCTGCGTTGCGAGAGGGAAACCAGCCCGTATCGCTCTTTTTCTGCCGTCACGCTCTCGTCACTGCACAGCGCAAGGATGTCTTCGTCGAAGATCTCGCTCTTGCGGTCAGCCAGTTCCTTGAAGGCGGCGAAAGCGGTGTTGATCTCGCTCTCCGACGCCATCTCGATGCCGAGGTCCTGCAGGCGCTGCTTGAACGCATTGCGCCCGCTCAGCTTGCCCAGCACGATCTTGTTGGCGGCCCAGCCCACGTCCTCGGCACGCATGATTTCGTAGGTGTCGCGCGCCTTGAGCACACCGTCCTGGTGGATGCCGCTGGCGTGGGCAAAGGCATTCGCCCCCACCACCGCCTTGTTGGGCTGCACCACGAAACCGGTGGTCTGGCTGACCATGCGGCTGGCTGGCACGATCTGCGTGGTGTCAACGCCCACATCAAGGTTGAAATAATCGCGGCGGGTGCGCACCGCCATCACAACTTCCTCCAGTGAGCAGTTGCCGGCGCGCTCACCCAGGCCATTGATGGTGCACTCGACCTGGCGGGCACCGCCGATCTTCACCCCGGCCAGCGAATTGGCCACGGCCATGCCCAGATCGTTGTGGCAATGCACCGACCAGATGGCTTTGTCAGAGTTGGGCACGCGCTCACGCAGACTGCGGATGAACTCGCCATACAGCTCGGGAATCGCGTAACCCACGGTGTCCGGGATGTTGAGCGTGGTGGCACCCTCCTTGATCACCGCTTCGAGCACACGGCAGAGGAAGTCCGGGTCGCTGCGGTAGCCATCTTCCGGGCTGAACTCGATGTCGGCGCACAGGTTGCGGGCAAAACGCACCGACTGGATGGCTTGCTCCAGCACCTGCTCGGGCGTCATGCGCAGCTTTTTCTCCATGTGCAGCGGGCTGGTCGCGATGAAGGTGTGGATGCGGGCGCTGTTGGCACCCTTGAGCGCCTCGGCCGCACGGGCGATGTCGCGGTCGTTGGCGCGCGCCAGAGAACACACCGTGGAGTCGTTGATGGTGTTGGCAATGGCCTGCACACAATCGAAGTCACCATTGGAGCTGGCTGCAAAACCGGCTTCGATCACATCCACTCGAAGGCGCTCCAGCTGACGTGCGATGCGCAGTTTCTCGTCCTTGGTCATGGACGCGCCGGGCGACTGCTCGCCGTCACGCAAGGTGGTGTCAAAAATGATGAGCTTGTCCGTCATGTGATTCTCCGGTGGGTTGCCTCGTGGGCAGCGCTTGAAAAAACCCGCAGTCCAAAACAAAACGGCCCGCTGCGGGTGCAAACGGGCCGTTGTTGGAAATCACTCTCGCGTTACCAGACCTGCCCGTGTCGGACACCCAGTAGTAGCGAGAGCGAAACTTGTTTCATGGCTGGCAATGTATCACAAAGGCCGGGCATTCCGCATGGAGGAAAACCATGGGCACCATGTGCTGGTCTTATTCGTGCAGGCCGCGCTCGTCGGGCTCGTCGGTGGAGGTGCTGATGACACTGGTCGGGCGTCCCTTGGCCTTGCGCCAGAAGTACATCGCATAGCCTGACAGGCCATAAACCACAAACAGCCCGAACAGCACGGTGGGCGGGTGGATGTTGATCACCGCAATGCCCAGAGCCACCAGCACGATGGCAGCGAATGGCACGCTCTTCTTGAGACTCAGGTCCTTGAAACTGTAGAACGGCACATTGGTCACCATCGTCAGACCCGAGTACAGCGTCAGCGCAAACACGGGCCATGCCAGATCGGCCCGTTCGAGCTCCAGCTCGGTCGCCAGCCAGATGAACCCGGCCACCAGAGCGGCCGCTGCGGGAGAGGGCAAGCCCTGGAAATAGCGTTTGTCCACCACGCCGGTGTTGACGTTGAAGCGCGCCAGACGCAGCGCCGCACAGGCGCAATAAACGAAGGCGGCGATCCAGCCCCAGCGCCCGATGTCCTTGAGCACCCAGACATACGCCACCAGCCCTGGCGCGGCACCAAAGGACACCATGTCGGACAACGAGTCCATCTGCTCGCCGAAGGCACTTTGTGTGTGGGTCATGCGCGCCACGCGGCCGTCGAGGCTGTCCAGCACCATGGCCGCAAAAATGCCCACGGTGGCCAGATCGAAGCGCCCGTTCATGGCCATGACGATGGCGTAGAAGCCGCCGAACAGCGCGGCCAGCGTGATCATGTTGGGCAACATATAGATGCCCTTGCGGCGCCTGGGCATGTCGGCGCTGGGGTCGTTCAGAGGATCGGATCCGTCGTGCATGTCGTGTTCTCGGCCGCGGCCGCAATGAAGCGCATAGGGCGCAGGCTGGCAGTGTAAGCCAGTGCATGGGCCCCAGAAACCACAAAGGCCACCGAAGTGGCCTTTGCGATAACCGGCCCGAGGCGGTCCGCCGTCGGGCCACCCCAAGGCGGATCAGACCCCTCGGGGGGCAGCGACCCGCGCAGCGGTGGAATGTGGGGGTATCAGTTGCGGGTTTGGTCGACCAGCTTGTTCTTGGCGATCCAGGGCATCATGGCGCGCAGCTGGGCACCCACCACTTCGATCTGGTGATCGGCGGTGTTGCGGCGGCGGGCGGTCATGCTTGGGTAGTTCAGGCGACCTTCCTGGATGAACATCTTGGCGTAGTCGCCGTTCTGGATGCGCTTCAAAGCATTGCGCATGGCTTTGCGCGACTCTTCGTTGATCACCTCAGGACCGGTCACGTACTCACCGAACTCCGCGTTGTTGGAGATCGAGTAGTTCATGTTGGCGATGCCGCCTTCGTAGATCAGGTCGACGATGAGCTTGAGCTCGTGCAGGCATTCGAAGTAAGCCATCTCTGGGGCGTAGCCGGCCTCGACCAGGGTCTCGTAACCCATCTTGATCAGCTCGACGGCGCCACCGCACAACACGGCCTGCTCGCCGAACAGGTCGGTCTCGGTCTCTTCCTTGAAGTTGGTCTCGATGATGCCGGCCTTGCCGCCACCGTTGGCCATGGCGTAGCTCAGGGCCAAGTCACGCGCCTTGCCGCTCTTGTCCTGGTGGATGGCGATCAGGTGGGGCACGCCGCCGCCCTGGGTGTAGGTGTTGCGCACGGTGTGGCCGGGGGCCTTGGGCGCGACCATCCACACGTCCAGATCGGCACGGGGCACGACCTGGTTGTAGTGCACGTTGAAGCCATGGGCGAACACCAGCGAAGCGCCGGCCTTGATGTTGGGGGCCACGTTGTTGGTGTAGACCTCGCCGATCTGCTCGTCGGGCAGCAGGATCATGACCACGTCAGCGGCCTTGACGGCGTCGTTGACTTCCATCACGGTCAGGCCGGCTTTGCCGACCTTGTCCCACGAGGCACCGCCCTTGCGCAGGCCGACCACGACCTTCACGCCGCTGTCGTTCAGGTTTTGTGCGTGGGCGTGGCCCTGCGAGCCGTAGCCGATGATGGCCACGGTCTTGCCCTTGATCAGGGAAAGGTCACAGTCTTTGTCGTAGAAAACTTTCATCTTTTGCTCCAATGGATTTGAGGTGTGTTGCCGTTCTTCGCGAGCCTGTCGAAGGGCTCTCGGGACCCCCATCCGGTGGACGGGGGCTTCGACAGGCTCAGCCCGAACGGGCAAATGGCTGAGCCCTGAAAAAGGTCAAACGCGCAGGATTCTCTCACCCCGGCCGATACCGCATGAACCGGTGCGAACCGTTTCCAGAATGGCCGCACGGTCAATGGCTTCCAAAAAAGCGTCGTTCTTGCCCTGGTCACCGGTGAGTTCGATGGTGTAGCTCTTCTCCGTCACGTCGATGACGCGGCCACGGAAGATGTCGGCCATGCGCTTCATTTCCTCGCGCTCCTTGCCCACAGCGCGCACCTTCACCAGCATGAGTTCACGCTCGGTGTAAGCGCCTTCGGTCAGGTCCACCACCTTCACGACTTCGATCAGCCGGTTCAGGTGTTTGGTGATCTGCTCGATCACGTCGTCCGACCCGGTGGTCTGGATCGTCATGCGCGAGAGGCTGGGATCTTCCGTGGGGGCCACGGTGAGGGATTCGATGTTGTAACCACGGGCCGAGAACAGGCCCACCACGCGCGAGAGCGCACCGGGTTCGTTTTCGAGCAGGACAGCGATGATGTGTTTCATGAATGAGATTCCTCTTTTCTGAGCCCTCCCCTGCGCACGGTAATGCGCAGGCTTGGCTGCAAATAGATTCGTCGAATGGCTGCCGCCATCAAGCGGCAGGGTGAAAAGCTCAGAGGTCTTCGGCGCCCAGCGTCATCTCGGTGATGCCCTTGCCGGCACGCACCATGGGGAAGACGTTTTCCGTCGGGTCGGTGCGGAAGTCCATGAAGACCGTGCGGTCCTTGAGCTTGCGCGCCTCGCGCAGCGCACCTTCCACGTCCTGCGGGCGCTCGATCAGCATGCCGACGTGGCCGTAAGCCTCGGCGAGCTTGACGAAGTTGGGCAGCGCGTCCATGTAGCTGTGGCTGTAGCGGCCCTCGTAGTCGAGTTCCTGCCACTGGCGCACCATGCCGAGGTAACGGTTGTTCAGCGCCACAATCTTGATCGGTGTGTTGTACTGCAGGCAGGTCGAGAGCTCCTGGATGCACATCTGCACCGAACCTTCACCGGTGACGCAGAACACTTCGCTCTCGGGCTTGGCCAGCTTGATGCCCATGGCGTAGGGAATGCCGACGCCCATGGTGCCCAGACCACCGGAGTTGATCCAGCGGCGCGGCTCGTTGAACTTGTAGTACTGTGCGGCCCACATCTGGTGCTGGCCGACGTCGGACGTGATGTAGGCATCGGCGTCTTTGGTCATGTTCCAGAGCGTTTCCACCACATACTGCGGCTTGATCACGTCCTTGTTGCCGCGGTCGTACTTGAGGCAGTCCGTCGAACGCCAGCCCTCGATGGCTTCCCACCAGCCCGCCAGTGCCTTTTCATCGGCCCGGGTGCTGGTTTCGCGCACCATGTTGATCAGCTCGGTCAGCACGTCCTTCACGTCGCCGACGATCGGAATGTCCACCTTCACGCGCTTGGAGATGCTCGAAGGATCGATGTCGATGTGGATGATCTTGCGTTCGTTCTGCGCAAAGTGCTTGGGGTTGCCGATCACGCGGTCATCAAAGCGCGCGCCGACGGCCAGCAGCACGTCGCAATTCTGCATCGCGTTGTTGGCTTCCACCGTGCCATGCATGCCCAGCATGCCCAGGAACTTGCGGTCACTGGCGGGATAAGCACCCAGACCCATCAGCGTGTTCGTCACCGGATAACCCAGCAGATCAACCAGCGTGCGCAGTTCCTGCACCGCATTGCCCAGCAGCACGCCACCACCGGTGTAGATGTACGGGCGCTTGGCGGCCAGCAGCAGTTGCAGGGCCTTGCGGATCTGGCCGCCATGGCCCTTGCGCACCGGGTTGTACGAGCGCATCGCCACCGACTCGGGGTAGCCGGCGAAGGCGGTCTTGTTGAAGGACACGTCCTTCGGGATGTCCACCACCACGGGGCCGGGACGGCCGGTGCGCGCGATGTGAAAGGCCTTCTTCATCACCATGGCCAGGTCGCGCACATCCTTCACCAGGAAGTTGTGCTTGACGATGGGGCGCGTGATGCCGACGGTGTCGCACTCCTGGAAGGCATCGAGACCGATCGCGGCCGTGGGCACCTGGCCAGCGATGATCACCATCGGGATGCTGTCCATGTAGGCGGTGGCGATGCCGGTCACGGCATTGGTCAGTCCAGGGCCCGAGGTGACCAGGGATACGCCCACATCGCCCGTGGCGCGGGCATAGCCGTCGGCGGCGTGCACAGCGGCCTGCTCATGCCGCACCAGCACGTGCTGGATGGTGTCCTGCTTGTAGAACGCGTCGTAGATGTGCAGCACAGCACCGCCGGGGTAGCCCCAGATGTACTTCACGCCTTCGGCCTGAAGGGCCTTGACGAGGATTTCGGCGCCGCGGAGTTCTTGGGTGGCTGCGCCGTGGGCAGCGGCAGCGGAGGCCAGTTCGGCCTTGTTGATTTCCATGATGAACCTTTCGAGAATTTCTCTGACGAAATACCTTGGGTGCCCCTCCACCCACTCTTGTGAAGCGGTGTCAGGACTTGAGGCCAATGGACATGAGCGGACACATACCCCGCCGGACCTTGACCCGTTTGCCTTTTTGAATTGCAGCCTGACATTATCGCACTGCAACACACCCTTGCGCCAGCCGGCGACTTGAGCCTGGGAACAAAACCGGTTGGCATGGGCCGCAATGCGACAATCCGGAGCCCGTCCTGATCACAAAAAATGACCGAAGCTGCCTCTTTCGCGCCCACCGCAGGCGCCCTCACCGCCCCACCGATCGCGCGCCGCATGGCCTGCTGGCTCTACGAGGGCATGCTGATGTTCGGCGTGGTGTTCATCGCGGGCTATCTGTTTTCCACACTGACGCAGACCCGGCACGCGCTGGACAACCGCCACATGCAACAGGCCTTTCTGTTCGTGGTGTTCGGCATTTACTTCACCTGGTTCTGGGCAAAAGGGCAGACGCTGGCCATGAAGACCTGGAACATCCGCGTGGTGGACCGGCAAGGCCGGCCGATCACGCAAGCGCGCGCGCTGGGACGTTATGTGCTGTCCTGGTTGTGGTTCCTGCCACCGCTGGCCGTGGGTGGCGCGTTCAGTCTGCCCGGTGGCGAACTGACGGTGATCGTGATCGGCTGGGTGGCCATCTGGGCCGTGCTCTCGCGTTTCCATCCCCAGCGGCAGTTCCTGCACGACGCACTGGCGGGCACACGCCTGGTTCATTTCAAACCGCCCCAGCCCGTCAAGGTCCAAAAGAAAGTCGCCTGAGGCATCGCGGAAGCCACTGCTCAGCGGATACACCTGAAACATGACCGACACAACACACCGCGAACCCACCAACGCACAGAAGCAGCGCACCGGCCTGGCCCGCATGTGGCACGCCTTCGGCTATTCCATGGCGGGTCTGCGTGCAGGCTGGCACGAAACGGCCTTCCGCCAGGAGGCCCTCGCGGCCATGGCACTGGTGCCGCTGGCGTTCTGGTTGGGTCGCAACTGGGTCGAGGTCGCCCTGCTGGCCGGCTCGGTGGTGCTGGTGATGGTGGTGGAACTGCTCAACACCGGCATCGAAACCGCCATCGACCGCATCGGTCCGGAGTGGCACGACCTGTCCAAACGCGCCAAAGACATGGGCAGTGCCGCCGTGCTGCTGAGCTTGGTGATGTGCGCCAGCGTCTGGAGCGCAGCGCTCTGGACGGTTCTGAACTGAGCCCCTTTCCAATAAGCCACAAGCCATGAACGACCCCCATTTCTCCCTCTGCGTGTACTGCGGCTCCCGCCCCGGCAGCCAACCCGAATTCATCGAAGCGGCACGGGCAGTGGGCGAGTGGATCGGCCGCCGTGGCGGACAACTGGTCTACGGCGGGGGCTGCAATGGGCTCATGGGCACCGTCGCGCAGGCCACGCTGGATGCGGGCGGACGCGTCATCGGGGTCATCCCGGAGGCGCTGGTTGACAAGGAATGGGCGAACCGCGCCTGCACCGAGCTGCATGTGGTGGAAACCATGCACGAGCGCAAACGTCTGATGGCCGAACATGCAGATGCCTTCCTGGCCCTGCCGGGCGGCATTGGAACGTTCGAGGAGTTCTTCGAGGTCTGGACCTGGCGCCAGCTCGGTTACCACGACAAGCCCGTGGGACTGCTCAATGTGGCCGGCTACTACGACGGCCTGATGCAGTTCCTGCGCAGCACCGTCGAGCAGCAGTTCATGGGCAGCTGGCAGATGGACCTGATCCGCATGGACACGGACCTGCAACGTCTGCTGCCAGGCCTGGTGCAGGACGCCGGCCTGGCGCCGGCCGCGCAGCTCGAAGCGATCTGAACCGCCGTCAGACGGCCGTTTCGTCCTCTTCGCCAGTGCGGATGCGCACCACCCGCTCCACCGTCGTCACAAAAATCTTGCCATCCCCGATCTTGCCGGTGCGCGCTGCGCGGACGATGGCATCCACACAGCGCTCGACATCATCGGTCTTCACAACCACTTCCAGCTTCACCTTGGGCAGGAAGTCGACCACGTATTCGGCTCCGCGGTACAGCTCGGTGTGGCCCTTCTGGCGTCCAAAGCCCTTCACCTCGGTCACGGTCAAGCCGGTCACGCCCTGTTCGGCCAGCGCCTCGCGCACCTCTTCGAGCTTGAACGGTTTGATGACGGCGGTGATCTGCTTCATGGGGGTCTCCTGGGCGGGTCGGGTATCGATGGCTTTTGATTATGCCCAAGGCCTTCACACCCGCAGGGCGTGAAGGACAAAGCCGCACATCAGGCGCGGTACTTGCTGGTGATCGGGTAACGCCAGTCCTTGCCGAAGCTGCGGTGCGTGACGCGGATGCCCACCGGCGCCTGGCGGCGCTTGTACTCGTTGATGCGGATCAGGCGCACCACCTTGTCAACATCGGCCGCATCGTACCCGTCGGCCACGATGCTGGCCGGACTCTGGTCGTTCTCCATGTAGCGCGCGATGATGGCATCGAGCACCTCGTATTCGGGCAGGCTGTCCTGGTCCTTCTGGTCGGCCCGCAGCTCGGCGCTGGGCGGGCGGGTGATGATGCGCTCGGGGATCGGGTTGGCGCCGGTGCCATAGGGATCGTGCAGGTTGCGCCAGTGCGCCAGGCGAAACACCATGGTCTTGGCCACGTCCTTGATGACCGCGAAGCCGCCCGCCATGTCGCCGTAGAGCGTGCAGTAGCCGGTGGCCATCTCGCTCTTGTTGCCTGTGGTCAGCACGATGCTGCCGAATTTGTTGGACATGGCCATGAGCAGCGTGCCGCGGATGCGCGCCTGCAGGTTTTCTTCGGTCGTGTCCTCGGGGCGGCCCTCGAACAGCGGGGCGAGCGAGGCTTTGAAAGCCTCGAACTCGGGCGCGATGGCGATTTCGTCATGGCGCACACCCAGGCGCTCGGCCATGTCGCGCGCGTCGATCCAGGAAATGTCGGCGGTGTACGGTGAGGGCATCATGACGGTGCGCACGCGGTCCTTGCCCAACGCGTCAACAGCGATGGCCAGCACCAGCGCTGAGTCGATGCCCCCCGAGAGGCCCAGGATGGCACCGGGAAAGCCGTTCTTGCCCAGGTAGTCGCGCACGCCGAGCACCAGCGCGTGCCAGAGATCGGCCTCCAGGCTGTGCGCCCGGTCGGTGCTGGCCTCAATGGACCAGCCGGCCAGTTCGCGGCTGAAGGCGATGTCGAACAAGGTCTCTTCAAAACTGATGGCGCGACCCGCCAGGCTGCCATCGGCCGACAGCACAAAACTCCGGCCCTCGAACACAATCTCGTCCTGCCCGCCCACCAGGTGCGCATACACCAGCGGCACACCGGTGGCCTGCACACGTTCGTGCATGGTGCCTTCGCGCTCGTTGCCCTTGCCGGTGTGGAACGGCGAGGCGTTGATCACCACCAGCAGTTCGGCGCCCGCGGCGCGGGCATCGGCGGCCGGCGCATCAAACCAGGCGTCCTCGCAGATCAGCAGTCCCACGCGCACGCGGTCACCTTCCGCATCCGTCACCTCGAACACGCCAACCTCGTCGCCTGGCACGAAATAGCGGCGTTCATCAAACACCTGGTAGTTGGGCAGTTCGCGTTTGGCGTAGCGGTGCACCACCTGGCCGTCGCACAGCACGCTGGCGGCGTTGTACAGGCTCGCCACCGAAACACTGCGCTCGCGGCGCTCCTCGCCCGCGAGGCCAGGCACCCGCACCGGATGCCCCACCACGATGTGCAGGCCTTTGAGCGCTGCGGTCTCCCCGGCCACGGTTTTCAGGGCATCATCGCAGGCGTCGATGAACGCGGGCCGCAGGAACAGGTCTTCGGCCGCATAACCACACAAAGCCAGTTCGGGCGTGAGCAGCAGGCCGATGCCGCGGGCATGGGCATCGCGCGCGGCATCGATGATTTTTCGGGCATTGCCCGCCATGTCACCCACCACAAAATTCAACTGGGCCACACAGATTTTGAGCGTCATGGAATCGGAAAAACTTGCGGGAAACGGGGTATTGGACAGAAGCCCCCGGCGCCGGGCGGCGAGGACTTCACGGCCCTGCAGACAAGACTCTGCAGGTCGCTGACATGGCGAAATTTGATTATGTCACCCGGGTCCTGAACTCGCCGCTGGACGTGCCGGCGTCCGACTGGGACGCCCTGCTGGCACTGGAGTCAGACCCGAGTCCGTTCATGCGCCACGACTACCTCGCCGCACTGCAGACCAGTGGCTGCGCCACCGCAGCGACCGGCTGGCAAGCCCGGTTCGTCACGCTGTGGGTGGGCGACACGCTGCACGCCGCCTGCCCGATGTACCTGAAGCAGCATTCCTATGGCGAATACGTGTTCGACTGGGCCTGGGCCAACGCCTACGAACAGCACGGCCTGTCCTACTACCCCAAGGCGCTGGTGGCGGTGCCGTTCACGCCGGTGCCCGGCGCCCGGCTGCTGGCGCGCGATCCCGCTGCGCGTGCAGCGCTCGTGCAAGCGCTGCTGCAACACGCGCGGGACGAAGACCTGTCTTCACTGCACCTGCTGTTCGCGCAGCCACAGGACGTGGCGGCTTGCGAGGCGGCAGGCATGATGCTGCGCCACACGGTGCAATTCCACTGGGAAAACCGGGTCGCGGCTTCACAGCCCGGCGGCGAAACGGTCTTTCGCGACTTCGACCACTTCCTGGCCAGCCTGCAGCAGGAGAAGCGCAAGAAAATCCGGCAGGAGCGGCGCAAGGTGGCCGAAGCCGGGGTGACGTTCCGCTGTTCGATGGGCAAAGACATCAGCGCGCAGGACTGGGATTTCTTCTACCGCTGCTACGAGCGCACCTACCTCGAACACGGCAATGCGCCCTACCTGAACCGCGATTTTTTCCACCGCCTGGCCCACTCGGTGCCCGAGAACTTGCTGCTGTTCGTGGCCGAACGCGAGGACCGACCGGTGGCCGCCAGCCTGATCGGCATCGATGCCGAACACGGCGTCGCCTATGGCCGTTATTGGGGTGCCCTGGAGCGGGTGGATTGCCTGCACTTCGAGGCCTGCTACTACCAGCCCCTGGCCTGGTGCATCGAACACGGGTTCCAGCGCTTCGAGGGCGGCGCCCAGGGCGAACACAAAATGGCGCGCGCCCTGCTGCCGGTTCGCACCACCAGCGCACATTGGCTGGCCCATCCCGCCTTCGCCGATGCCGTGGAGCGGTTCCTGCAGCGCGAGGGCGATGGCATCGGGCAATACCTCGAACACCTGTCCCAACGCAGCCCTCTCAAGGGAACAGCCGCATCACCGGACCCAGCCTTGCTCCACAATAGCAAATGAATGCGGATGAAAGACCGCGAGCCATGCTGTGTTTCACACCGAAGCGCCCCGTGGTCACCGTCGTTTGCAGCATTTAGTTACACAACTTTTAATCTCACCCCGCATGGACGAAGCCGACGCCTTTTTCACCCAGACCATTGTGGGCGCGCCCTTCACGGTCCTGCTCGGCCGTCGTATTCAGCCGGTGGCTGGTGAGAGTCAGGGTCTTGAAATCAACCCGACCACCGGCGAAAGCCGCCTGACCCGCGTCTGGCAGGATTGGATCGTGCTCAGCCATGCCTGCGATCCGGTGGGTCAATCCCGTTCGCGGCCCGGCCGGCTGCGGCGCCAACTGGAACGCCACGCCTTGTGGATCGGAGTTCTTGGCCTGCTGTCGTTGGCGGGCTCCCTCGTTTTCTGGGGAGTCACGCCATGGAGCTGAAGACCCCGCAAGACACCCTCACCCTCGATCCGATCGCGATGAACGTGGTCAGCCGCGTGGCGGCGGGGAGCCAGCTCAGCGGCGAACTCCAGTTCGAAGGCGGCCTGCTGGTGCAGGGTGAAATTTCGGGCCATATCCGGATCAATGGCCGGCTGATCGTCTGGGCCGGGGGCGTGGTGCGTGGGCGTGTGAAGGTGCTCGGTGATCTCTACCTGTTCGGACAACTGGGTGACACCGGTGCCAGCCCACAAGACACCAGCCTGGAATGCACTGGCATGGCCTATGTGTCCAAGACCGCCGTGTCCACGGGCACGCTGCTGGCCAGACGCCTGCAGCTCTATGAAGGCGCTGACTTGCAGGGGCCGTTCAAGACGCTCAAACTCGGCGACAACCTGCCGGTGCTGCACGATGTGCTCACCGACCCCCGTTGAACCGCCCGAGTCCGCCACCATGCCGCCCCTGAAAGCCCATCGTTATCAGAACCCCGACCGCCATCTGGAACAAGACATGGAAAACAACCACATGAACGACAACCACCAGACACCCGATGCCAGCCAGGGCTACGACGAACCCGGCAACGGCCCCGTGGACAGTGGCCAGACGCTGGAAGTGGACGTCGGCAACGCCATGCCACCGAGCCAGCCCAGCCACCTGCCCTTGCTGCAGCCCATGTCCCTGCCGGGTGTTGCTGGTGAGGCCTTTGAAACAAACCCGGCGCGCAGCATGGTGGCCGAAGGCATGCACTTTGTGGGCAACGCACTGCTGCGCGGCCCCTGCAGCGTGGCCGGTCTGGTGGAAGGCAACCTGACGCAGGCCCCCGATGCCGCGGTGGCGGTCGTCGTGACCGAAACCGGTCGCGTCAAGGGCGACATCACCGCACAGAAAATATCGGTCATGGGCCACACCGATGGCATCCTGGACTCCGGTCAGGGTGAAGTGGCCCTGCACGACACCGCCAGCGTGCACGGTCTGGTGCGCTATGGGCGCATCCAGGTCAACGGCGCCGACCTCAATGCCACGCTGGAGCGTGTGGCGATCCAGAAGCCGGGGGCCTGACGGTTTTCCATGCTGTGGCGCCGACCTCCACAAATCCGCCTGATTCCGCAAACCGCGCCCGTACCGGACGCCGAGGCCTTGCGCCGCGCGGTGTTGCAGGCGAGCTGGCGGCGCGATCGCTGGGTCGCGCGCCGTCGCGTGTGGCTGCGCTGGCTGGTCTGGGTGACTGTGCGTTACCTGATGCCGGCTCTGCTGGTCTTCGGCCTGGGCGCCTGGCTCTGGCTGGGGGTGCTGCCGGACATGGGGAAGCCGCTGGATCCCCGGACCATCTTCCAGAAACCCGCTGCCAGCCCGCCACCGGCCGCCCCACCTGCGCACGAGTCCGCGCCCCTACCCGCGACGACGCCGCCTCCGTCATCTGCCGGACCAGAAGCCGTCCTGTTCAGCCCGGAGGGCGAAGAACTGCCCGTGCCAGTGGCCCTGCGTTTCGAATCACGCTGGGCAGCCCCGGCCAGCAGCAGCAAGCTCGCCACCACCGTGTCCGCCGAGCCCGACACGCCCAACCCGACCCAACCCCATCTGAAACCCGAAAACTGGTTGCACAGCAAGGAGCCCTGACCCCATGAACAACAATCCCGCTTCCACCCGCCTCGTTCCGGCCGAACGCCTCTCGGCCATCACCAGTCTGATCGCCGAAGGCGCCGTGTTCGACGGCAACTTCCACACCACGCGCGACCAGGGCATCAAGGTCGATGGCCAGCTCAAGGGCAACATCACCTTCGAAACCGGCGGCACGCTGCATGTGGGCGCCACGGGAGTGATCGAAAACACGCGCCTGGAAGCGGACTACGTGTTCATCGAAGGCAAGGTCATTGGCACCGTGATCGCGCGCAAGGCGCTGGAGATCACCGGCTCGGCCACGCTGATCGGCGACGCCAGCTATGACGAACTGATCGACATGCACCCGCGTGCCCGCGTGCGCGGCAAGATCGAGTACCGCGGCGACATCGACGCGGCGCAGTCCTGATCGCCCACCACCACGAACCCACAAAAAAGCCTGCCAGATTGCTCTGGCAGGCTTTTTTTCGGAGACACCGCCTCGCGGCGGGGTCTTCAACGGGATCAGGCCTGGGTGGCGTTGTAGGCAGCAATGCCGTCCATGATCTCCTTGTGGGCGGCGTCTTTGCCTTCCCAGCCCAGGATCTTGACCCACTTGCCCGGCTCCAGGTCTTTGTAGTGCTCAAAGAAGTGCTGGATCGTGTTCAGGCGCATCGGGTTCAGATCTTCGGGCTTTTGCCACTGGGTGTAGATCGACAGGATCTTGTCGATCGGCACCGCCAGCACCTTGCCGTCTTCACCGGCTTCGTCCTGCATCTTCAGGATGCCGATCGCGCGGCATGGCACCACCACGCCGGGGATCAGTGGCACAGGCGTGATCACCAGCACGTCCACCGGGTCGCCGTCGCCCGACAGGGTCTTGGGCACATAACCGTAGTTGGTCGGGTAGTGCATCGCGGTGCTCATGAAACGGTCCACGAAGATCGCGCCGGTTTCCTTGTCCACTTCGTACTTGATCGGGTCGGCGTTCATCGGGATCTCGATGATCACGTTGAACGACTCGGGAACATTCTTGCCAGGGGTGACGTTGTCGAGAGACATGGGGTTTTCTGAGAGTTGATGAATCGGAAGCGGCCACGTGTGCACAGGCATGGCGCACGGAACCTGAACGGATGGGCGCAAACGGTGCGCGCATGGGCAGGATTTACCCTGATTTTACTGATCCCAGCCTTACTTCCTGATCCATATCATTTCCCAAATGAAGCAATTCCCGCTAAATTCCAGCCGTTGGCCAATCGCCCTGCCGTGCTGCACCACCTGTAGCACAAGGACACGAGGAAGCAACGCAGCGGGGGCCACCCTCAAAGCGTTGCCCCCTCCAAGTCAAAACGAATGAGCAGGAGTAATCTATGGTTGGACAATCTGCGCTGATCTTTGCGCTGGTGTGTGGACTCGTGGCCGTGGCATACGGTTTCTGGTCCCGAAGCTGGATTCTTTCTCAGGACGCGGGCAACGCCCGCATGCAGGAAATCGCCGGGGCCATCCAGACCGGCGCTGCCGCCTACCTCGCCCGACAGTACAAGACCATCGCCATCGTGGGCGTGGTGCTGACCATCCTCATCGGTGTCTTCCTCGACACCACGACCGCCATCGGCTTCGTGCTCGGCGCGGTGCTTTCGGGGGCCTGTGGCTTCATCGGCATGAACGTCTCGGTGAAGGCCAACGTGCGCACGGCACAGGCCGCCACCCGGGGCATCGGCCCGGCGCTGGACGTGGCCTTCCGCGGCGGTGCCATCACCGGCATGCTGGTGGTGGGCCTGGGTCTGCTGGGCGTGGCCGGCTTCTTCTGGTTCCTGGTCGGCAACGGCAACCTGGCGCCCGACAAGAACCTGGCCAATCTGCTGAACCCGCTGATCGGCTTCGCCTTCGGCTCGTCGCTGATCTCGATTTTTGCCCGCCTGGGCGGCGGCATTTTCACCAAGGGCGCTGACGTCGGCGCCGACCTGGTGGGCAAGGTCGAAGCCGGCATTCCCGAAGACGACCCGCGCAACCCGGCCGTGATCGCCGACAACGTGGGCGACAACGTCGGCGACTGCGCCGGCATGGCGGCCGACCTGTTCGAGACCTACGCGGTGACGCTGATCGCCACCATGGTGCTCGGCGCCCTGATGGTGACGGTGGCTCCGATGCAGGCCGTGCTCTACCCCCTGGTACTCGGTGGCGTGTCGATCATCGCGTCCATCATCGGCTGCTTCTTCGTGAAGGCCAGCCCGGGAATGAAAAACGTGATGCCTGCGCTGTACAAGGGCCTGGCGATCGCCGGTGTGCTCTCGCTGATCGCCTTTTACTTCGTGACCGCCTGGATCATGCCGGACGACGCCATCAGCACCAGCGGCAGCCAGCTGCGCCTGTGGGGCGCCTGCGCGGTCGGCCTGATCCTGACCGCGGCCCTGGTCTGGATCACCGAGTTCTACACCGGCACCCAGTATTCACCGGTCAAACACATCGCCCAGGCCTCCACCACCGGCCACGGCACCAACATCATTGCGGGTCTGGGCGTGTCCATGCGCTCCACCGCCTGGCCGGTGCTTTGTGTCTGTATCGCCATCATCGCGGCCTACACGCTGGCCGGGTTGTACGGCATCGCCATCGCCGCAACTTCCATGCTGAGCATGGCCGGCATCGTGGTCGCACTCGACGCCTACGGCCCCATCACCGACAACGCTGGCGGCATCGCCGAGATGGCCGAGCTGCCCAGCAGCGTGCGCGACGTGACCGACCCGCTGGACGCGGTGGGCAACACCACCAAGGCCGTGACCAAGGGCTACGCCATCGGCTCGGCCGGTCTGGCCGCGCTGGTGCTGTTTGCCGACTACACCCACAAGCTGGAAACCTACGGCCACCAGATCAGCTTCGACCTGAGCAACCCGATGGTGATCGTCGGCCTGTTCATTGGCGGCATGATCCCCTACCTCTTCGGTGCCATGGCCATGGAGGCGGTGGGCCGCGCCGCCGGTGCGGTGGTGGTCGAGGTGCGCCGCCAGTTCAAGGAGATCCCCGGCATCATGGAAGGCACGGCCAAACCCGAGTACGGCCGCGCGGTCGACATGCTGACCACCGCGGCCATCAAGGAAATGGTGATTCCCTCGCTGCTGCCGGTGGTGGCGCCGATTCTGGTGGGCGTGTTCCTCGGTCCCCAGGCCCTGGGCGGTCTGCTCATGGGCACCATCGTGACCGGCCTGTTCGTGGCCATCTCCATGTGCACCGGCGGCGGCGCCTGGGACAACGCCAAGAAGTACATCGAAGACGGCCACCACGGTGGCAAGGGCAGTGAAGCCCACAAGGCGGCCGTGACCGGAGACACCGTGGGCGACCCCTACAAGGACACCGCCGGCCCGGCCGTGAACCCGCTGATCAAGATCATCAACATCGTGGCACTGCTGATCGTGCCGCTGCTGCCGATGGCGGCCTGACCCGCGAGGTTGATCACAGTCTTCAAGGCCCGCTTCGGCGGGCCTTGTTGTTTTCGGGACTTTGCATCGACAGCTATGTTGCGTCAGCCCGGGTGAGCAGGCGCACCACCGCACTCGCACTGGGTGTCAGTTGCTGAAGGCGGTCGACCTCCCCACGCTCGATGGCCAGCATCACCAGTTCATTGATGCCCCCCACCGCGGCGAGAGCCATCGTGGGCGTCAGCACCGGGCTCACCCGTGCCCCGCCAGAACCAGGCCCACCGTTGACCGTTTCCAGCACAAAGTCGGCAAACTGCGTCATCACCTCGCGGCGGACCCGGAGCCCTTCGGGACCCAGGTGGTGGATCTGTACAAACAGCGTCCCGACCAGCCCCGGTCCCGCCGCCAGATGCGAGAAATAGGCCTCCAGCGCATGCTCCACCTGGTCCTGCCAGGGGCGATCGGGCTGGACCGCTTCGCGCAGCGTGCGCAGGGCCGATACGCTGGTGAGCCGGTACAGCGCCAGGAAGCAGCTTTCCTTGCCGTCGAAATGTTCGTAGAACGTGCGTTTGGAGACCCCTGCTTCGCGCACGATGTCGGCAATGGTCGCGGCGGCAAAACCCTTGCTGGCAGACACGCTCGCCATCCCTTCGAGCAAGCGCGACCGGTGTTCGTGCTGCTCGATGGTGGTGTCGCTGGTTTCCATGATGGGCGCTTTCATGCACGGCATCTTAGGCCCACCACTTGTCCAGCGGCTGACAAGGCCCTGCCCTTCTCTCCCCGGATTCCCGCTTGACAGCACGCACCCTGACAGGCAGCATTGAAACCCTTGGTACCCAAAGGTACCGTCACCCCGTGACCACCCATGACCGAGCTGATTGTCCGCCGCCTGCTGATCGATCTGGAACAACCCGTGGCCCGCCACTGGTGTGGCGGCGATGCGTTCCTGACCGCCTGGTTCAACGCCTTGTCCATGAGTTTCCCGGTCGGCGAACAGTTCTTCATTGACTCGGTACGCAACGGTCTGCAGGCGCTGGCGCCGGAAAAACACGACCGTTTCCAAAGCGAGGTCAAAGGGTTCATTGGCCAGGAAGCCACGCACCGCCGCATCCACGCGCACTTCAATACGCAGATCGAACGCCACGGTCTGGTCAACGACTGGGAGCCGCGCGCGCGCGAGCGCCTGCGGCTGGTCGAAGGCACCGACCCGCGCCATGGCCTCGCCATCACCGCGGCCAACGAACACTTCACCGCCCTTTTCGCCGAATGGATGCTGTCGCACCACCACCTGCTGGATGGCTGCGAACCCCGCCTCAAGGCCTTGTGGCTCTGGCACAGCGCCGAGGAAGCCGAACACAAATGCACCGCCTTCGACCTCTACCAGGCGCTGGGTGGCAGCCACGCCTGGCGGGTGAAATGGATGCGGCGCATCACCCTCATTTTCCTGACCGACACCCTGCGGCAGACCGCCAACAACCTTCGGCACGACGGCACGCTCTGGCGCTGGAGCACCTGGCGCAGCGCGGGGCGCCACATGCTCGGTCGCGAAGGTCTGCTGCGCCGGAGCTTCAGCCCCTGGTGGGCGTATTTCCGGTGCGATTTCCACCCCAGTCAACAAAGCAGCGATCTCTCCGGAAACTGGCTGCGCGACAACGCCGCCCTCTTCACCCGCGTCGGTACCGCCTGAGCCCACAGGCGCCTCGGGTTTAACCCCGCTTCGGCAAGGCTTGAGCACCAGCGCCCGCGCGGCGTCCACCATAATCAGTGCATGTCCGAACGCGTCATTCCCCTGGTCGATCACCGCATGTCCACGCTGTCAGCGGCGGTCCCGTCAAAGGCCATTCCCGCCACGGGCCTGCTCGGCGATACCCTGGGTCGCCCCCTGCGGGATCTGCGCATCAGCGTCACCGACCGCTGC
Source organism: Hydrogenophaga sp. L310 (assembly GCF_055703065.1). Taxonomy (NCBI): domain Bacteria; kingdom Pseudomonadati; phylum Pseudomonadota; class Betaproteobacteria; order Burkholderiales; family Comamonadaceae; genus Hydrogenophaga; species Hydrogenophaga sp. L310. The sequence goes on along the minus strand of NZ_JBVPZA010000001.1, from coordinate 376,872 downwards.
AACTTCCGTTGCAGCTACTGCATGCCCAAGGAAGTCTTCGACAAGGACTACCCCTACCTGCCGCACAGCGCGCTGCTGAGTTTTGAAGAAATCACGCGCGTGGCGCGCCAGTTCGTGGCCCACGGCGTGCAGAAAATCCGCCTCACCGGCGGCGAGCCGCTGCTGCGCAAGAACCTCGAAATCCTCATCGCGCAGCTCGCCGCGCTGCGCACGGTCGAGGGCCGGCCATTGGACATCACGCTCACCACCAACGGGTCGCTGCTGGAACGCAAGGCGCAGGCCCTCAAAGACGCCGGGCTGCAGCGCGTCACGGTCAGCCTGGACGGTCTGGACGACACCGTTTTCCGTGCCATGAACGACGTCGACTTTCCGGTGGCCGACGTGCTGCGTGGCATCGAAGCCGCGCAGGCCGCGGGCCTGGGCCCGATCAAGGTCAACATGGTGGTCAAGCGCGGCACCAACGAGCATGAGATCCTGCCCATGGCGCGCCATTTCAAAGGCACCGGCATCGTGCTGCGCTTCATCGAATTCATGGACGTCGGCGCCACCAACGGCTGGCGCATGGACGAAGTGATGCCGAGCGCCGAGGTGGTGCAGATGCTCCACCGCGAGTTGCCGCTGGTGCAGCTGGAACCGTCGGCGCCGGGTGAGACCGCCGAGCGCTGGGGCTATGCCGATGCGAACGGCCAGCACGATGTGCGGGCGGGTGAAATCGGCGTGATCAGCAGCGTCACGCAGGCCTTTTGCAGCGACTGCAACCGCGCCCGCCTGTCCACCGAAGGCAAGCTCTACCTGTGCCTGTTCGCCAACCAGGGCCACGATCTCAAGCCGCTGGTGCGGGGTGGTGCGTCTGACGAACAACTCGCCAGCGCCATCGCCGCCATCTGGCAGGGCCGCAGCGACCGCTACTCCGAACTGCGCGCCAGCCTGCCGCCCGATGAGTCGGGCGGTGGCCGGCGGGTGGAGATGAGTTACATCGGCGGGTAGATGAGGCACCCCCTGCGCCGCTTCGCGCCTCCCCCCTCAAGGGGGGCCACGCTGGTGGCCCGGCAAAGCCGGTTCCACGGCGTGTGCTGGAAGAGACACTTCTCTGATCGGACTTTTTTGTGATCCAACCAAACGAAATCACCGCCCTCGTGCTCGCCGGGGGCCGCGGCTCCCGCATGGGGGGCGTGGACAAAGGCCTGCAGAATTTCAACGGCACGCCGCTGGCGCTGCACACCGTGTTGCGGCTGCAGATGCAGGCCGGTGGCCTGATCGGCGACCTGATGATCAACGCCAACCGAAACCTCGCTGCCTACGAGGCGTTTGGTGCGCCGGTCTGGCCCGACACGCTGAGCGACTACGCCGGGCCGCTGGCGGGCTTCATGACCGGGCTGGAGCGCTGCGAAACGCCTTACCTGCTGACGGCCCCCTGCGACACGCCGCTGTTCCCGCTCGACCTCGCTCAACGCCTGGCGCAGGCCTTTGAAGACGACTCGACCGAGATCGCCATGGCCGCTGCCCGCGAAGAAGACGGTCAGATCCGCACCCAGCCGGTCTTTTGCCTGATGCGCGTGAGCCTGCTGGAAAGCCTCGTGGCCTTCACCCAGGCGGGCGGCCGCAAGATCGACCGCTGGACCGACCAGCACCGCACCGTGGTGGTGACCTTTGACCAGCCGGGCGACGATCCGCGCGCCTTCTGCAACGCCAACACCCTCGCTGAACTGCACGCGCTGGAAAACAGCTGAACCCTGATCGATGAAAACGATAGAACAGATCGCAGCCGAGCTGCAGGGCTACGACCCGCAGGCCCTGAGCGCCGAGCGCGTCAACCAGTTCCTGGCCCACCTGGTCGAGCCCGTCACAGAAACCGAAACGGTGGGCGTGTTTGAGGCGCTCGGCCGCGTGCTCGCACAGGACGTGATCTCGCCCATCAGCGTGCCACCGCACGACAACTCGGCCATGGATGGTTTTGGATTTCACAGCTCGCAGCTCCAGCCGGGGCAGCCGCTGTCGCTGCGCGTGGTCGGCACCGCCTTCGCCGGCAAGGCCTGGCAGGGCACGGTGGCGGCGGGTGAATGCCTGAAGATCATGACCGGCGCGATCATGCCGCCCGAGCTGGACACCGTGGTGCCGCTGGAGTTTGTGAAGGCGCAGGATGACCGCGTGGAGATCCCCTCCGGCGTGGTGAGCGCCGGTGACAACCGCCGCCTGCTCGGCGAAGACCTCATGGCCGGCCAGCCCGCGCTGCGCCGCGGCCAGACACTCGGCCCCGCTGCGCTCGGCCTGATTGCCAGCCTCGGCCTGCCCGGTGTGGCGGTGTATCGACGGATCAAGGTGGCCTACTTCTCCACCGGCGACGAAATCCTCAGCCAGGGCGAACCGCTGCGCGAAGGCGCGGTGTACGACAGCAACCGCTACACCGTCTTCGGCCTGCTCACGCGCATGGGTGTGGAGGTGATCGACATGGGCGTGATCAAGGACGAACCCGCCGCCCTCGAAGCCGCCTTCCGCCAGGCCGCGCGCGAGGCCGACGCCATCATCACCAGCGGCGGCGTGAGCATGGGCGAAGCCGACCACACCAAGGCCATGATGAAGCAGCTTGGCGACGTGGCCTTCTGGCGCATCGCGATGCGGCCCGGGCGGCCGATGGCCGTCGGCCGGATCACGGAAAACAGCAAGAGTGCCGTCCTCTTCGGCCTGCCTGGCAACCCGGTGGCGGTGATGGTCACCTTCCTCGCCTTTGTGCGTCCCGCCCTGCAGCGCCTGATGGGCAGCACCGCCAGCGAGCCGGTGCTGCTCAAGGCGCACAGCGCCGAGGCCCTGCGCAAGAAACCGGGCCGCACCGAATACCAGCGCGGCATCGTCAGCCGCGGTGCCGACGGATCGTTGCAGGTGCGCACCACCGGCAACCAGGGCTCAGGCGTGCTGCGTTCCATGGTCGAAGCCAACGGCCTCATCGTGCTGCACCACGGCCAGGGCAACGTGGTCGCGGGCGACGAGGTGGATGTGATGATGTTCGACGGCGTGATCTGAGCGCTTGATGCGGCCCGCCCGGCCACGGATCAAGCCTGGGCCAAGCGACCTCTGCGCGCAGGGTGAGCGTCCCGCTTATGGGGTGTCCGGCTCTCGCGCAACCGCCGCGGACTGCTGGGCCAGAAACTCGTCGGCCCAGCGCTGGGCACGGGGCAGGCAACTCGCCAGCGAGGCCTGCAGCTCGGGCACCTGAAAGTACGCCGGTTCGTGCAGGTAAGGGTGGCGCATGCAGGCGACATCCCGGGCTTCATGACTCAGATCCACCCGTTGCCCGTCGATGAAGTTGTACTGGTGTTCATAGTGCCCCCGGATGGCGCCGCCGAAAACGCGCTGCATGAAGAGCGACCCGTACTTGCAGGCGCCCGAGAGGTCCAGCGGGACCTGGTCCGGCTGCCCGACGGCTTCTTCACACCACTTACCGAACACAAAGACCTTGGCCGCCCGGAAGTTCTCGTCGGTGTAGGGCAGGCGCCCGGCCTGCGGCAAGGTGCAGTCCAGGCCCATCGGTGGCTCCGGATCGGCCATCACTTCGCCACCAGGATGTCTTCGGACTCGGGTTCTCCGTGGCCCGGCACATCCTTAGGCAGCACCCGCGAACCATGCCGCGTGCGCGCCAGCAAGGTGTACATGGTGGGCACCACAAACAGCGTGAGCAGCGTGCCCAGGCTCATGCCGCCCACGATCACCCAGCCGATCTGCTGACGGCTCTCGGCACCGGCCCCGGTGGCCAGCGCCAGCGGCATGGCGCCGAGCACCATGGCGCCAGTGGTCATGAGGATGGGGCGCAGGCGCAGCGCGGCGGATTCTTTGACCGCTTCGAGCTTGTCTTTGCCCTTCTCGCGCAGCTGGTTGGCGAACTCCACGATCAGGATGCCGTGTTTGGTGATCAGGCCCACCAGCGTGATGAGCCCGATCTGACTGAACACGTTGAGCGTGCCGCCACTGAGCTTGAGCGCCAGCAGCGCGCCCAGCATGGACAGCGGCACGCTGAGCATGATGATGAGCGGGTCGACAAAGCTCTCGAACTGCGCCGCCAGCACCAGGTAAATGAACAGCAGCGACAGCGCGAACACGATCGCCAGTGAACCCGATGAGCTGCGGAATTCGCGGCTCTGCCCGTTGAGGTCGGTGGTGTAGCCGGGCGGCAGCACCTCGGCCGCGATCCCGTTCATGATCTGGAGAGCCTCGCCCAGCGCCAGCTCGGGTGCGAGGTTGGCCGTGATGGAGGCGCTACGCCGCTGGCCGAAGTGGTTGAGTTCGCGCGGCACCACGACCTCGCGCAACTGCACCAGCGAAGCGAGCGGGATCATGGCGTCGCCGCGACCGCGCACGAACAGCTTGTCGATGTCATCGGGCGCGCTGCGCTGGACGCTGTCGGTCTGCACCACCACGTCGTACTGCTCGCCGCCCTGCTTGTAGCGCGTGACCACGCGCCCGCCCAGCAAGGTTTCCACGGTGCGGGCGATGACGTCCACGCTCACACCCATGTCGGCAGCGCGCTCGCGGTCCACGTCCATGCGGATCTCGGGTTTGTTCAGGCGCAGGTCGGTGTCCACCTGCACGAAGCCCGGGTGTTTGGCCATCTGATCCTGGAAGCGGCGCACGGTTTGTGAGAGGTTCTGGTAACTGTCGCTGGTGACGATCACGTAGTTGATCGGCCGCTCGCGGAAGCCCTGACCCAGCGAGGGTGGCGTGATGGGGAAGCCGCTGATGCCGGGCAGCGCGCCGATGCGCGGCGCGATTTCGCGCGCGATCTCCTGCGTGCTGCGCTCGCGCTCTTCCCAGGGTTTGGCACGCAGGAACACCGTGCCCTGCGCCACCGTGGGGTTGCCGATGTTGCTGAAGATGCGGTCGAACTCGGGGTAATCCGCGCCGATGCGTTCGACCGCCTCGGCGTAGCGCCGGGTGTAGGCCAGCGTGGCGCCGTCGGGGCCGTTGACGTTGACCAGGATCACGCCGCGGTCTTCCAGCGGCGCGAGTTCCTGCTTGGTGGTCTGCAGCAGCCACCAGCTGCCCGCAGCGCTCGCCAGCATCACGCCCACCACCAGCCAGCGCACGCGCAGCGCCCCGGCGAGCAGGCGGCTGTAGCCGCGTGTGATGGCGACGAGCACACGCTCCATGCCGCGGTCGAACCAGCCCGGGTTGGGGTTGTGGCGCAGCAGCTTGCTGCTCATCATGGGCGAGAGCGTGAGCGCCACGAAGCCCGACACCACCACCGCACCCGCCAGCGCGAGCGCGAACTCGGCGAACAGACGCCCGGTGCGCCCGGGCGTGAAGGCCAGCGGCGCGTACACGGCGGCGAGCGTGAGCGTCATGGCCACCACCGCGAAGCCGATCTCGCGCGCCCCTTTGATGGCCGCTTCAAACGGCTTCATGCCTTCCTCGATGTGCCGGTAGATGTTCTCCAGCACCACGATGGAATCGTCCACCACCAGGCCGATGGCCAGCACCAGCGCCAGCAGCGTGAGCGTGTTGATGGAAAAGCCGAACAGGCCCATGAGGGCAAACGAGCCGATCAGGCTGACCGGAATCGTCACCAGCGGGATGATGGACGCGCGGATGGTGCGCAGGAAGACGAAGATGACCAGCGCGACCAGCACCACGGCCTCGGCGATGGTGGTGTAGACGGCCTTGATCGAACGGTCGATGAAGACCGAGTTGTCGTTGGCGATCTCGACGTTGATGCCCGGCGGCAGGTCGGTCTTGACCTTCTCCAGCAACTGGCGCACACCGGCCGCAAGTTCCAGCGGATTCGCCGTGGCCTGGCGGATCACGCCCAGCGACACCGAGTCGCGCCCGTTCAGCCGCACCGAACTGCGCTCGTCCTGCGGGCCCTGCACCACACGCGCCACATCGCCCAGCCGGATCGACTGGCCGTTGACCGTGCGCAGCGTGACCTCGCGGAACTGCTCGGGTGTCTGCAGGTCGGTGGCGGCCGTGACGTTGAACTCGCGCTGGCTGCTCTCGATGCGCCCGGCGGGCACTTCGAGGTTGGAGCGGCGCAGTGCGTCTTCCACGTCCTGCACCGTCAGGTTGTACGCGGCCAGGCGATCGGGGTCGATCCAGACGCGCATCGAATACCGTCGCTCACCGTAGATGCGCACCTCGGCCGCGCCGGCGGCGGTCTGCAGCACCGGTTTGGCAATGCGGTTGGCCAGGTCGGAAAGCTGCAGCGCGTTGTGCGTGTCGGAATTGAGCGAGATCCACATCACCGGGAAGGCATCGGCCTCGACCTTGGCGATCACCGGCTCGTCAATGCCCTGCGGCAGGCGCTGGCGCACCCGGCTGACCTTGTCGCGCACGTCGGCGGCGGCCGAGTCGGGGTCGCGCGCCAGGTTGAATCGCACCGTGATCTGGCTGCGTTCCTGCCGGCTGATGGAGGTGATCACGTCCACGCCTTCGATGCCGGCGATGGAATCTTCCAGCGGTTTGCTGACCTGCGACTCCACCACCTCGCTGGAAGCGCCGGTGAACGTGGTGCTGACCGTGACGGTGGGCTCGTCGATCTTGGGGTACTCGCGCACCGTGAGGCCGCTGAAGGCCACCAGCCCGATCAGCAGGATCAGCATCGACAGCACGCTGGCGAAAACGGGGCGGCGGATCGCGACTTCAGGCAGTTGCATGGTGCGCCTCCTGCGGGATCAGCCGCCACTCGCCGGCGGGGTGCCAGCGGGTGCGCCCTGGGGTCCGGGGACCGGGGCGCCTGGGGGACGGCTCATCTCCACCACGCGCACGGCCGTGCCGTCTTTCTGCAGCCGCTGCTGGCCGGCCACCACCACCGTGTCGCCCTCGGCCAGGCCCTGCGTGATCTGCACCTGTGCGCCCCGGCGCACGCCGAGCTGCACCTCGGTGCGGCGCGACACCAGCTTGGCGCCGTCGCCCTCGCCTTCTTTCAGCAACCGGAAAACAAACTGTTTGCCAGCCTGCGGCACGATGGCTTCTTCGGGCACCACCAGCGCAGCGGCGTTGGTGGAGAACACGGTGGTCACGCGGGCGAACATGCCGGGGCGCAACTCGCCCCCGGGCGCGGGCGGCAGCACGGCGCGCACGGCGATCGAACGGCCGTTGGCGTCCAGCAGCGGATCAACCGCCTGCACCTTCGCGCTGAAGCGTTTGCCGGGCAATGCGTCCAGTTCCACCTCCACCGCCTGGCCGGCGGCGATGCGGGTCTGGAAGCGCTCGGGCAGACGGAAGTCCACCGTGAGCTGCGAGGTGTCTTCCAGGTTCACGAGGTCCGCGCCGTCCTTGACGTAGTCGCCCAGGTGAACCACGCGCAGCCCCACGGTGCCGTCGAACGGCGCGGTGAGGCGCATGCGCGAGAGGCGCGCCTGCGCCAGCGCCACCTGCGCTTCGGCCACCTGCAGCGCCGCGCGGCTTTCGTCCAGCACGCGCTGGGCCACAAATGCCTGCGCCACCAGTTCTTCGTTGCGCTTGAGGTTGGCGCGCGCGATGGAGAGCTGGGCCTGCGCCTGGCTGAGTTCTGCCCTCTGCAACACGTCGTCCAGCTGCACCAGCAACTGGCCACGCCTGACCCGGGCGCCGTCGGCAAAGGCGATCTGAGAGATGCGGCCGCTGACCTCGGGCCGCAGCGTGACGCTCTGGCGCGAGCGCAGGGTGCCCACAGCCTGAGCGTCGTCCCGCAAGGAGAGCGATTTGACCTGCGCCACCTCGACACCGGGCGTGCCTGCAGCCGGTCGTCCTGCGGAAGCAGTGGCGCTGCCCCCCGGGGTGCCACCCGCAGCCGCCGCCGGGTTGGGCGTCCGGTTCTGGAGCCACCAGGCACCCGCCGAGGCCAGCCCGAGGCCGGCCGCAGCGATCACCACATAAAGGGTCTTTTTTGCCATGTTTCGATCAGGTGCAGGGGGATAGCGCCAAGTGTCACAACATTTTGCAATGTATCAGTGCATAGACACCCACGAGCGCATAAGTTCAATCGCCCGGCCAGCCGGCGGCTTGGCGGCTCAGCCCGGCACGCCCCGGTTGGCCAATGCATCGGCCTTTTCATTACCGGGGTCGCCGGCATGGCCTCTGACCCAATGCCATTCGATCTGGTGCACCCCGCCGTGCACGAGGGCATCGAGCTTCTGCCAGAGGTCGGCATTCTTGACCGGCTGTCTGGCCGCCGTCTTCCAGCCCTTGGACTTCCAGCCATGGATCCACTCGGTGATGCCTTTGCGGACGTATTCGCTGTCCAGGTAGAGCGACACCTTGCAGGGGCGCTTGAGCGCGGTCAGTGCTTCGATCACGGCCGTGAGTTCCATCCGGTTGTTGGTGGTTTCGCGTTCGCCACCCCAGAGCTCTTTTTCGTGGCCGCCGGCCTTGAGGTAAACGCCCCAGCCGCCCGGGCCCGGGTTGCCCTTGCAGGCGCCATCGGTGTAGATCACCACGTGATTCAAATCAGCTTCTCCAGAAAAACAAAACAGCGCCACCCCAGGGGCACCGCCGGGCTGGCTTTGCCAGACGGCCAGTGCCGCCCCCCTCCCCTGGAGGGGGGTGACGCGAAGCGGCGCGGGGGGTGTTTCACATCAATGCCGGTTGGCCACCGACACGGGCGCCGCAGCCACAGCCCGCCGCGGCTTCCACGCCGGGCCCAGCAGGCGCACACCCTGCACACGCTTGACCGCCACCTGAAAATAGACCGCGCCGAAGATCGGCCACCAGCGTGGGCCGGCCCGGTCCATCCAGGCGCTGTGGTTGAGCCACTTTTCGGTCCGCACCGCGGGCCGGTAACAGCCAAAGCGCTCCGACTCTACTTCAAAACTCAGCAGCCGCAGCCAGTCGCGCAACCGGCGCGGGCCGATGAATTCACCGGCCTCGGGCAGGTACAGGCTTGACAAACCCAGCCCATGCAAACCCAGCCGCCCCGCCAGGCGGGCGCGCCCCTGGCGCAGGCCCCAGAGACTGGCCGGATTGAAGCCCGAGATCACCACCCGGCCCTCGGGCACGAGCACGCGCTCCACCTCGCGCAACACATGGTGGGGGTCGGCGCTGAGCTCCAGCGTGTGCGGCAGCACCACCAGGTCCAGACTCGCTGGCGGAAACGGCAGCGCAGCCGCGTTGGTCACCAGCGCCACCCGCGGCGACTCGCCCGGGGCCGGCCAGGTCGAGACCCGGTCGCCACGGTCCCCGGATGGGGACTGCGGAGCATCCAGGTCCACCGTGCGTCCGCCCTCCCCGGTGAACAGCCGCTCGTCCAGCGGAGCAACGAGCATCTCTTCGGGCAAGGCCAGCCAGCGGTGCGGCATGCGGTTCGCGTCGAGGGCACGCAGCTCGGGCAGTCCCAGCTGCAGCGCGTTGTAACCAAACAGATCGCTCACGGCCAGGTCAAACTGCCGCTGCTCCCAGTCCAGCAAGTAGCGCCCGGGAGCGGTCTGAAACCAGTCGGTCAAACTTATAATGGGCGGATACATGGTGTGAGATGAAAAGACGGAGCCGGCGCAAGTCCGGCACCCCCAAACCCGGCTTTTCCGCGTACTCTACACGCCAACCCCGCATTCACACCGGGCTCCGCGCATGACACTTTTTCCCCTACCCGCGTTCAGCGACAACTACATCTGGGTGTTGCACGACGGGCAGCGGGCGCTGGTTGTCGATCCCGGCGAGTCCGTCGGGGTGCTGGCCTGGCTGGCCGAGCACCGGCTCACCCTCGAAACCATCCTGATCACCCACCACCACGCCGACCACACCGGCGGCGTGGCTGCGCTGCGCGAGGCCACCGGTGCACGCGTCATCGGCCCCGCAAGCGAACCCATGCCCGAGCCCCTGCTGCGCGTCGGTGCCACCGATACCGTGAGTGCGCTGGACCTTGACTGGACGGTGATCGAGGTGCCGGGCCACACCGCGGGACACATCGCCTATTTCTGCCCCGACGTGGATGGCAAGCCCCTGCTCTTCTGCGGCGACACCCTGTTTTCGGCCGGCTGTGGCCGGCTGTTCGAGGGCACACCGGCGCAGATGCTGGACTCACTGACCCGCCTGGCCCAGCTGCCCGGCGCCACCCGGGTCTGCTGCACGCACGAATACACCCTGTCCAACCTGCGTTTTGCCCTGGCCGTCGAGCCCGGCAATGCCGAACTCGCGCAGCACGCTGCCCATTGCTCCCAACTGCGCGCCGGGAACCTTCCCACGCTGCCCAGCTCCATCACGCTGGAAAAGCAGATCAACCCCTTCCTGCGCACCCATGTGCCCGCGGTCGCCGATGCGGCCGGCGCACATGCACCTGGCGCAGTCTCCGATGCCGTGAGCGTGCTGGCCACGCTCAGGGAATGGAAAAACAACTTCAAATGACACTCGCCTCAGCCCAGACCGTTCTGCCTCCGCCCCGTGATCCCCTCTGTAACCATCAGCCAGTGACGCCGTCGCGCGTCCGTCCGGGTGGTCTGTTCTGGGCCTTGGGCCTGACCCTGCTGATGGCCGGTTGTGCCGGTGTGTCAGCGCCGCGCCAGACCACCGCCGCCTCCCCGGGTGAGACCCGGTCCACGGCACCCGGCGTGCCCCAGGCAGCCCACCCACCGCTGAGCGCCATCGTCTCCGAACAGGCCAGCTTGCCACCGGTCGTGACGCTTTCTGCGCCGGAAGACATCTGGGAACGCATCCGCCGCGGCTTTGCCATGGCGGATCTGCAGAACGATCTGGTCCGCGACCGCGAGCAGTGGTATGCCAGCCGTCCCGACTACATGCAGCGCATGACCGAGCGGTCGAACCGCTACCTGTTCCACATCGTCGAAGAAGTCGAACGCCGCAACCTGCCGATGGAGCTGGCACTGCTGCCCTTCATCGAGAGCGCGTTCAACCCGCAGGCCGTGTCCAGCGCTCGCGCGGCCGGCATGTGGCAGTTCATGCCCGCCACCGGTCAGTCGTTCGACCTGAAGCAAAACGCATTCCGCGATGACCGCCGAGACGTACTGGCCTCTACCCGCGCCGCACTCGACTACCTGGAGCAATTGCACCGCCGCTTTGGCGACTGGCACCTCGCGCTGGCCGCCTACAACTGGGGCCAGGGCAACGTCAACCGCGCCATCACGCGCAACCAGCGCGAAGGCCGGCCCACCGGCTACACCGACATCGACATGCCGCTGGAAACACGCATGTACGTGCCCAAGCTGCAAGCCGTCAAGAACATCCTGGCCCGGCCCGAGGCCTTCAATGCGCAGTTGCCACGGATCGGCAACCACCCCTTCTTCGACACCCTGACCCTGTCGCGCGACATCGATGTGGCGCTCATCGCCAGCCTGGCGGATGTGAGCGAGAAGGATTTCCGGGCCCTGAACCCCTCGATCACGCAACCCATCGTGATGGCGGCCGGCACGCCTTACATCCTGCTGCCCTGGGACAACGCCAACATCTTCGAACGCCGGCTGGCCGACCACAAGGGCCCGCTCGCGAGCTGGACGGCCTGGGTCGTGCCGAACACCATGACGGCCGCACAAGCCGCCAGCCGCGTGGGCATGAGCGAGTCCGAGTTGCTGCGAGTCAACAACATCCCGCCGCGCATGCAGGTGCGTGCAGGCTCCAGCCTGCTGGTGCCGCGCAGCGACCAGCACAACCGCGACGTGAGCGAATTCGTCGCCGACAACGCCAGCCTCAGCCTGCAACCGGAAATCATCGTGCGCCGTGGCACCGTGATCGTCCGCAGGGGAGACACCCTCGGCAGCCTGGCGGCCCGCCATGGCGTGAGTGCGTCGAACCTTGCGAGCTGGAACAGGCTGCGGGTCAGTTCCAAACTCAGGGTCGGCCAGCGCCTGTCACTGGTCCAGACCCAGCGCTCCAGCGCGGTCGCAGCGAAAAGCGGCAAGAAAATCACCAGGAAAAGCACGAAGGCCAAGGGTCAGAGCGTCAAACGCAGCACCCAAAAAGCCGCCATCAAACCCACGCGCACGGCGAGCAAGAAGAAAGCGCGCAAGAACTGAGAATGTTGTCCGCCTTGCCGCGGGTTCAGGCGCGAAACCGTGCTTTCGCCTTCTGCGCAAATTCGTTGGTGAAGGTGCGGCCCAGGTTCACCCGCTGCAACAGCTGCGCATCGTCAAAATGCGCGAGCATGCGAACCGTGGTCTGGGGGCCGGTTTCGGGCATCAGACCATCGGGTGTCCACGACTCACGGGCCCGACTGAAAGCCGCCAGGTACAGCGCCCGGTCTCCGAGAAAATAGGCTTCGGGCACGATCTTGATCAGGTCGGACGGCCCCGCGGTCTGCAGCCACTTCAGGGCATGCACCATCGCATCGGTGATGGCCTGACAATGCCTCGGGTTGTTCGCCACAAAGTCGGCCGAGGCGCTCAGGCAACCCGCGGGCAGCGGACCACCAAACACATCGGCATTGCCCCGCATGGTGCGCGTGTCGGCCACCACCTTGAGTTCCCCCGCCTGCTCCAGCAGGGTGATCAATGGATCTGTGTAGCAAATGGCATCCACCTGTCCCGAGCGAAAAGCCGCCACCGCGGCCGGTGCACTGGGGAACGCCTGGTACCCGACGTCTTGCGGACCCAGCCCCGCCCTGGTCAACAGCAGGCGCGCAATGCGGTGGCTGGCCGAACCCAGAGCCGTCACCGCGACACGGCGACCGCGCAAGTCGCGCAACTGACGGTAGTGCCCCATGGTCTGCTGCGAAACGCCGAGCACGATTTGCGGCGTGCGCCCCTGCAACACGATGGACCGTATCGACTGCCCCCGCATCTGCAGACTGATGGTGTTGCTGTAGGGCCCTGACACCAGGTGTGTGGCGCCGCTGAGCATGGCCAGCAGGGCTTGACCCGGCTCCGTGAATTCGCGCAGCTGGACGTCCAGTCCCTCGGCAGCGAAATAGCCCAGCCGATCGGCGATCGTGAGCGGCAGGTAGCAGAACGAAGAGCGGTTCTCCACCGCCATCACCACGCGGCCCAGCGTGTTGCGTGGAACGGCGGGCGCGGCGCTGGTGGGAGGGCGCGACTGCGCAAACACCACAGGCAGGCCTGCCGTCAGCAACGCCGACGCACACACACGACCCCACCCACGGCGACTCCACATGACACATCCTCACTGACGACCTGTTTTCAGTTTCTCAGCGTACGCGCCCAATGAAAAACCCGCATCAGGACGAATCCCGAGCGGGTTTCCACCGAGAGGAAAAGCAAGCAAAAGTAACGGCTGGCCGCCTGTGTCAGACAAACAGGATCGCGATGTTGACCACCAGAGCCAGGGCCCATGCGATGCTGCGCGCCGTGGCCAGATCGGCCACATACAACAGGATGTAGACCAGTCGCAGCACGATGTAGAAGAAGGCCAGCAGATCCAGCCGGGTCTGGTAGGTGCCGAGCTGGTGGGCAATGATCACCGCACCCATGAAAAACGGCAGCGCCTCGAAGCTGTTGGCCTGAGCCGCATTGGCGCGCGCACGCCAGTCGACCTGTTTTGCCAGCCAGGCACGCGGATTGTGGTTGTCATAGCCACCTTCGCGTCGCGGCTTGGCGAACGTGCCCCACTTGGCCAGACCCGCACACACGATGGGCAGCAGCGCCGCCACGATCACGGCCCAGTAGGCCACGGTGAGTCCCACGAATTTCATGCAAAGCTTTCGTTGAATGCGGCCGGTCAGCGCCGGTCCACCAGGGCGTGGGCGATCGTGCCCAGATCCACGTATTCCAGCTCGCTGCCGACCGGCACACCGCGCGCCAGCCGGGTGACGTTCACGCCACGTGCTTTCAGCGCCTGGGCGATCACATGCGCTGTGGTTTCACCCTCGGCCGTGAAGTTGGTCGCCAGGATCACTTCGCGCACCTCGCGCGCGCCGTCCACCAGCGTGTCGATGCGGTCGAAGAGTTTTTGCAGACCGATGTCGCGCGGACCCACGCCATCGAGCGGGCTGAGCTTACCCATGAGCACGAAGTACAGGCCCTTGTAGGCCCCTGTGCGTTCCAGCGCCGACTGGTCGGCAGGGTTCTCCACCACACACAACTGGCTGCGATCACGCCGCCCATCGCGGCAGGTCGGGCAGATCTCGTCTTCGGTGAAGGTATGGCACAGCGCACAGTGCCGCACTGAGGCACAGGCGTGCTGCAGCGCCTGGGCCAGCTGCTGAGCGCCCTCGCGGTCGTGCTGCAGCAGGTGAAACGCCATGCGCTGGGCCGACTTGACCCCCACCCCCGGCAGGTGCCGCAGCGCCTGCACCAGCAGTTCAAGGGAGTGGGTTTCGGCCACGCGATGAGACTGTCAAGTGTCAGAAGGGGAGTTTCATCCCGCCAGGCAAGCCCGGCATGCCGGCCGTGAGCTTGCCCATCTTCTCGTTGCTGGTCTCTTCGGCCTTGCGCACCGCAGCGTTGAAAGCGGCTGCCACCAGGTCTTCGAGCATGTCCTTGTCATCGGCCAGCAGGCTGGGGTCGATGGTGACGCGCTTGACGTCGTGCTTGCAGGTCATGAGCACCTTGACCAGACCGGCACCGGACTCGCCTGTGACTTCGATGAAAGCGAGCTCGTCCTGGGCCTTTTTCAGGTTGTCCTGCATGGCCTGGGCCTGCTTCATGAGGCCGGCGAGTTGTCCTTTGTTGAACATGATCTTCCTTGTGTTTTCAATGAATGGTGAATGAAATGAATCGTCTCAATCCGTGATGGCTTTGAGCGTACCGGGCACGATTTTGCCGCCAAAGTCGCGCATCATGTTTTGCACGAACGGGTCGTCCCTGATGATCTGTTCGGCTTCGCGCTGCCGGCGCGCGGCATCGGCGGCCAGCCGCAGCGAAGCGGAGTCCTGCACCGGGCCGATCTCCAGCGCCAATTGGATGTGATGGCCGAGGGTTTGCAACGCCGTCGTCAGACGTTCCCGCGTGTTGCCCTGGTTCAGCGATTCGCGCTCTACGCGCAACAGCCACCGCCCCTGGTCGCGCGCCATCAGCTGAGACTGCAGGCCCAGCTCGCGCACCAGCGCCGTGATGGTCTCGGCGCGCACCAGCTGCATCACGGCGTCGAACCAGAAATCGCCTTCGGCGCTGACCACGGGCTCCACCACCGGCACCATTTCACCCGGCTCCTTCAACTGGTCAAGCCGCTGCGACGGCCCGGGGTCGCGCACTGGAACGGCCACCACCCGACGCGAGGTCTGTACGCCCTCTTCGACGGGCGGTTCTTCAGGTTCGTCCACCCAGGGCGGGTCGTCGTCTTCGAGAGCGGGCCCGTCAGCGGCCACCTGTGGCATTGAAACCGGCACTGGTCTTTGCGTCGTGGCGGGCGCGACCGATGGCAACGGCACAGGCCTCGCCTCCGCTGCCGCAGGCGCCGGCACAACGGGTCGATGGATGACTGCAACGGCCGGCGCAACCACCGCTGGCGCAGACACTGAAACAGATGGCGGCGCCACGGCGGGCGGCCGAACCGGGGGCGAAGGCGGCTCAGCCCCGGATTTCAGTGTTTTTTTTTCCGCCGCGGCGCCGGTCGCCGTCTGCGAAGGCTTGAACGCCAGCAGCCGCAGCAGCACCATGGTGAGCGCGGCGTATTCGTCGGGCGCCAGGCCCAGCTCGGCACGGCCGTGCAGGCACAGGCTGTAGAGCAACTGGGTTTCGTCGGCCGGCAGCGCGTGCGCCAGGCGCACGATCTCGGGCGTGTCGGGGTCGTCCGATTCCTGCAAGGCCAGCCGTTCGGGCACCGCCTGCAGCACTGCCATGCGCTGCAGCAGGCCGGTCATTTCTTCGAGTGTCGAAGCGGCGTTCAGGCCATTCAGGCGCAGGCTGTCGATGGTGTCGACCACGGTCGCGCCATCACCGCGCGCCAGCCCGTCGATCAGACGCAGCACATAGGAACGGTCCACCGCACCCAGCATCTGGCGCACGGTGGATTCCTTCAGCTGACCACCACCGAAGGCAATGGCCTGGTCGGTCAGCGAGAGCGCGTCGCGCATCGAACCCCGCGCGGCGCGCGAGATCAGGCGCAGCGCCTGCGTCTCGGCCGGCACGTTTTCGGCCTTCAGCACCTGTTCCAGATGCTGCAGCACGGTCTCGGGCGCCATCGGCCGCAGGTTGAACTGCAGGCAGCGCGAGAGCACGGTGACCGGCACCTTCTGCGGGTCGGTCGTGGCCAGCACGAACTTCAGATATTCGGGCGGTTCTTCGAGCGTCTTGAGCATCGCGTTGAACGCATGCCCGGTGAGCATGTGCACCTCGTCGATCATGAAGACCTTGAAACGCCCCTGCACCGGCTTGTAGACCGCCTGCTCCAGCAGCGCCTGCACCTCGTCCACGCCGCGGTTCGACGCCGCGTCCAGCTCGGTGTAGTCGACAAAGCGACCCGAGTCGATGTCGGTGCATGCCTGGCAGACCCCGCAGGGCTCGGCGGTGATGCCGCCCTGCCCGTCGGCCCCCAGGCAGTTGAGCGACTTGGCCAGGATGCGCGAGACCGTGGTCTTGCCCACGCCGCGCGTGCCGGTGAACAGGTAGGCGTGGTGCAGGCGCTGTGTGGTCAGCGCGTTTGACAGGGCCTGAACCACGTGCTCCTGCCCCACCATTTCTGTGAAATTGCGCGGGCGGTACTTGCGGGCCAGAACGACGTAGGACATGGCAGCGATTCTAAGCGGCGCCCTTGGTCGGCAAAGGGTGGCCGTCATCGCCTACAATCGATCCTGACGGGCCTTCCCGCATGGTGAAGCGGCCAACCGGGTCAGGTGGGGAACCAAGCAGCCCTAACTGTGGAGCCAGTGCCGGGGTCAAGGTCCGTCACCTTATTCAGCGCAGCAACGCAAAAGGCCGCATCAGCGGCCTTTTTTTCTTGCACGAACGGGTCTGAAATTGCCAGGCTATTCGCTGCCGCCGAACAGGCGTGCGAAGAAGCCGCGCTTCTTCTTCAGATGCAGTTCACGGATCAGCTCTTCCTTGATCTGATCCTTGACGCTGCCCTCGGACTGACCCCGGTTCTTCATGTAGACCTTGACCGCGTCGGCATAGCTCTTGTCGTCGTTGCGGATGTGGTTGAACAGCCAGCGAGAGAGCATGGCGTGCAACTCGTCAGCCACATCCTCTCCGGCTTCGAAGCGCAGGCGGTAATCGCCCACCTTGCGGGTGAAGAGTTCATGCACTTTCTTGTGCGGGCCGCTGTACATGTAGCCGGCATCAACCATCAGTGCCTCTTCAAACGCGAAATGCGACAGCGTGTAATCCACCGCTTCGTCGATCACGGCACCGACCCCGGCGCGGTCATGGCTGGTGCGGGCATCGTAGAGCTGGTTGATGTATTCCACGATGCGCTTGTGCTGCCCATCAATCTCGCGAATGCCAGTTTCCAGGTCAGGGGTCCAGTTCAGGTATGCCACGGGCTGCTTTCTCTCATTTGGGGACAGGGATTACCCTGTGGATGAAACAAATTGTGAAGCAAATACCAGCAATACGCCGCATCATCTGCAGGTTTCATGACTTATCTCAAGCGTGCCAGCCGCGCATCACCGTCTGAGGCGCCGCCAACGTGCCATGGCAACAACGCCACAAAGCCTTCCTCCACAGCCAGAAGGCCCTTTCAACGTGCGCGCTAACCCGATGCCTGCCTGCGTTCAGGCGCAGGCGTCAAAACGCATCGATCTTCAGCCCCTGCCGCTGCACCACCTGCTTCCAGCCCTCAAAGTCGCGCTGCAGGAACTGCGTCAGCTGGGCGGGCGTGCCGGTCGCGGGCGCCAGCGCATCCTTGTCCAGCCGTTCCCTCACATCAGGCAGTTCCATCACTTTCTCCAGCGCGGCATTGAGTGACCTGATCACAGCCTCCGGTGTTCCTTTCGGTGCCACGAGTGCAAAGTAGTTGAGCACATTGAAATCGGCCATGCCGGCCTCCTGCATGCCGGGCACCTGCGGCAGCGCGGGGCTGCGGTCGGGGCTGGTGACGGCCAGGGCCTTGAGTCGGCCGTCACGGATGTAGGGTGCCAGCGCGGGAATGGTGCCGGTGAGCAGTTGCACCTGGCCGGAAAGCGCATCCAACGTGGCCGGTGCGATGCCGCGGTACGGGATGTGGGTGATGAAGGTGCCGGTGCGCGCCTTGAGCGATTCCAGCACCAGGTGGTTGATGCCGCCCACGCCAGCCGAGCCGTAGTTGAGCCGCCCCGGCTGGCTGCGTGCGAGGGCCACGAGTTCGGGCAAGGTGTTGGCAGGCAGGTCCTTGTTGGCCGCCCAGACCAGCGGGCCGTGCGCGATCATGCCGACGGGGGTGAAGCTGGTGATCGGGCCGTAACCGGCGGTGGGCAATGCGGCAGGCACGGTGGTGAACGGTGCGGCCGCGAGCAGCAGGGTGTGACCGTCGGGCGTGGCCCTGGCCACTTCTTGCGCACCCAGCGCCCCCGAGGCACCGGTCCGGTTGTCCACGACCACGCTGACCTTGAGCAGCTCGGCCAGCTTGCCCGCCACCAGGCGGCCCATGGCGTCGGTGCCGGCGCCGGGCGCAAAGGGCACGATGATCTTGATGCTGCGTTCGGGGAAGCTGCTGGCCCAGGTGGCACCAGCGCTCAGGCCTGCGAGGCCCGCGCCCAGCTGCAGGCAAAAGTGACGACGATCCGGGGAGGTGAAGGCCATGGGTGAGCTCCGTGGTGAGTGACAGATGGTTCCGCTCACTGTAGACCCGGGCAGTGACCGCACGGTGACAAGGTCACTGTCACGGCGCAACGCCGCTGACTCCTAGCGTTCGCTTCGGTGTTTTGAGCCCTTGGCGCCGACGCCTGCCCGCGGCGGCAGGCCGGTGTGCTGGGTCAAGATCGCACCGCGCTGGGGCTGCGCCGATTTCATCCCCGGCTTCACCACCGCGGCCATCTTCTCGCTGGCCTTGCCCACGGCGGTGCTGTTCTTGCGGCGCGCGCTCTGGTAGCTGCCGTCCGTCATGGGCTGGAAGGTCGGGATCAGGTGGTGTTTGCCGTTGCCGATCAGGTCGGCGCGGCCCATGGTCTTGAGCGCTTCGCGCAGCAGCGGCCAGTTGTTCGGGTCGTGGTAGCGCAGGAAAGCCTTGTGCAGGCGGCGGCGTTTGTCGCCGCGCACGATGTCCACCTTCTCGGCCCGGTCGTCCCGGTGCACGCCCTTGAGCGGGTTCAGGCTGGTGTGGTACATCGCCGTGGCCGTGGCCATGGGGCTGGGGTAGAAGGTCTGCACCTGGTCGGCGCGGAAACCGTTCTTCTTCAGCCAGATTGCAAGATTCATCATGTCCTCGTCGCTGGTGCCGGGGTGGGCCGCGATGAAATACGGGATGAGGAACTGCTTCTTGCCCGCCTCTTCGCTGTACTTCTCGAACATCGTCTTGAAGCGGTCGTAGCTGCCGATGCCGGGCTTCATCATCTTGGACAGCGGCCCGCCTTCGGTGTGCTCGGGAGCGATCTTCAGGTAGCCGCCCACATGGTGCTGCACCAGTTCTTTCACGTATTCCGGGCTCTTCACGGCCAGGTCGTAGCGCAGGCCGGAGCCGATCAGGATTTTCTTGATGCCCTTGAGGGCCCGCGCGCGGCGGTAGATCCTGATCAGCGGGTCGTGGTTGGTGGTGAGGTTCTGGCAAATGCCGGGGTAGACGCAGCTGGGCTTGCGGCAGGCGGCCTCAATCTGCGGGCTCTTGCAGCCCAATCGGTACATGTTGGCCGTGGGGCCGCCGAGGTCGGAGATGACGCCGGTGAAGCCGTCGACCTTGTCGCGGATGTCTTCGACCTCCTTGATGATCGAGTCTTCCGAGCGGCTCTGGATGATGCGGCCTTCGTGCTCGGTGATGGAGCAGAAGGTGCAGCCACCGAAGCAGCCGCGCATGATGTTGATCGAGAAGCGGATCATTTCCCAGGCCGGGATCTTGGTCGCGCCGTCGTGTTTTCCGTGTTCGTCGGCGTAGGCCGGGTGAGGGCCGCGCGCGTACGGCAGGTCGAACACGACATCCATCTCGGCCGTGGTCAGCGGGATCGGCGGCGGGTTGATCCACACGTCGCGCGCCGTGGCGCCCTCGCCGTGCGCCTGCACCAGCGCACGGGCGTTGCCGGGGTTGGTTTCCAGGTGCAGCACGCGGTTGGCGTGGGCGTAGAGCACGGCGTCGCTTTTCACCTGCTCGTAGCTGGGCAGGCGGATCACACTGCGGTCGCGCGACAACTTGGCCACGCCGCCGGCGCCTTGGGGGCGGTGGATGGTGATGGGTTTGTAGGCTGAAGAGCCCTCACCCCGGCCCTCTCCCGCAGGCGGGAGCGGGGGTTGGGAGCCATCTTCCTTGGAGCAGCTCTGCCCCTGGGCCTGCGCCTGTTCGCTGGTGGTCTGGTAGGGGTTGATGTGGTCTTCGACGTGGCCGGGCTGGTCCACCTCGCTGGAGTCGATCTCGATCCAGCCCTCGGCCGTGGGGTCGTGCGGGCGGCGGATGAAAGCGGTGCCGCGCACGTCGGTGATGTGTTCGATGGGTTCGCGTGCGGCGATGCGGTGCGCCACGTCCACCAGCGCGCGTTCGGCGTTGCCGTAGAGCAGCAGGTCGCACTTGGCGTCCACCACGATGCTGCGGCGCACCTTGTCGCTCCAGTAGTCGTAGTGGGCGATGCGGCGCAGGCTGCCTTCGATGCCGCCGAGCACGATGGGCACGTCCTTGTAGGCCTCTCGGCAGCGCTGGCTGTAGACGATGGCCGCGCGGTCGGGGCGTTTGCCGCCCACGTCGCCGGGGGTGTAGGCGTCGTCGCTGCGGATCTTCCGGTCCGCCGTGTACCGGTTGATCATGGAATCCATGTTGCCCGCGGTCACGCCCCAGAACAGGTTGGGCTTGCCCAGCGCCTTGAAGGGTTCGGCGCTCTGCCAGTCGGGCTGGGCGATGATGCCGACGCGAAAACCCTGCGCCTCCAGCACTCGGCCGATCACCGCCATGCCGAAGCTGGGGTGGTCGATGTAGGCGTCGCCGGTCACCAGCACGATGTCGCAAGAGTCCCAGCCCAGCTGCTCCATCTCGGCGCGGCTCATGGGCAGGAACGGCGCCACGCCGAACCGCTTGGCCCAGTAGGGGCGGTAGCTGGTCAGCGGTTTGGCGGCGCGCGCGAAAAAGGAGACGTCGACGGGGGCGTTCATGGGGGGCAATCGGGGGATAACCCGCAAGTGTACGGTTTACCCCCTGCCCCGCCACTTCATAGGGCTGCTTGGGTCAAAGGTCTTTCAGTGCCGCGTTGATGTGCGCCTGGAACAGCGCCGGATCGGCCAGCGCGTTGGCGTTCAGCAGCGCGAGCTTGACGAGAAACAGCTCCGTCTTCTCCGGTCCTGCCCCGTCAATGGCGGTGGCCAGTGCGTCGTAGACCTGCTCCAGGCCGGGGATGGTCAAGGTGTT
Source organism: Hydrogenophaga sp. L310 (assembly GCF_055703065.1). Lineage (NCBI taxonomy): Bacteria > Pseudomonadati > Pseudomonadota > Betaproteobacteria > Burkholderiales > Comamonadaceae > Hydrogenophaga > Hydrogenophaga sp. L310. Next base: position 355,611 of record NZ_JBVPZA010000001.1, on the reverse strand, counting down.
CTGGCTCATGTTCAGGCTTCCATTTTCAGACCAGCGGCGTTGAGCAGGGCGGCGCGCAGGCGCGTTGCATCCAGGCTCATCCAGCGGGCGCACACGTGTTGGTCGGGTCGCAGCAGGTAGGCGGCACCGCCAGCGAACACACCGTAACGCTCGCGCAGGTGGCCGTCGGTATCGGCCAGGGTTTCATCGGCGCCGGCGACCGGCCGGGCGCTGCCCACGGCGATCATGCGCAGCGGCAGGCCCCGCGCCCGCAACCCGTTTACCTCCGCTAGCAGCGCTTCGGGCACGGCGGCACCTTCGGTGAAGTACAGCAACGAAAAGCGGTGGTCCAGGTGGTCCAGCAGGTGGTCGTCGGCACCGAGGCGCACGTTCTGTGGTGGCGCACCGTGACCCGGCCCGGCTTTGAACAGCGCGTTGTCGTCGCCCGCGCTGTTGGCCGGCGAATGGCGGTACTCGTGCGGTCGCGAGGTGCGCCAGTGGTACAGCGGCCCCACGAAAGGTTCGCTGAGCGAGAGCGAGAGCACCGCGTCGCGCAGCAGGCGGAAGCCACGCGTGGGCGGGGTCATGAAGCGCGTGCTCTTGCCCGCCTCGTCGATGATCTCGCGCGCCGCGCCCACGCGTTCGCTGCTGTAGCCGGCCAGCAGCGGCGCGGCGGCCAGGCCCTGGACCACGAACGCCAGCCGCCAGGCCAGCGCCTGCGCATCCTGGAACCCGGTGTTGGCGCCGCGCACACCAAAGATCGGCAGCAGGTGCGCCGCGTCGCCGGTGAACAGCACGCGGCCGTGCACGTAATCCGGCAGCGTGAGCGCGCGCGCCGAATACACCGAGCACCAGTCCATCTCCCAGGGCACGCCGGCGTGGCCGATCATGGCCAGCTGCGCGTCAATGCGGGCTTTCAGCGACTCGGGTTTCAGGGCGGCTTCGGCGTCTTCGCCGGGCGGCAGCTGGTAGTCCACGCGCCAGATGCCGTGCGGCTCGCGGTGCATGAGGATGGTGTTGCCGGGGTTCCAGTCGGGGTCGAAGAACGCGAGGCGTTCGGTGGGCAGCGGCAGATCGATGCGGATGTCGGCGATGACGAAGCGGCCTTCGTAGGACGCGCCTTCAAGCTTCAGGTCCAGCATCGAACGGATGCCGGAACGCGCGCCGTCGGCGGCCACCAGCCAGTCGGTCTGCAGCGTGTAAGGTCCTTCGGGTGTGTCCACCTCCAGCGTGGCGCCCTGCCCGCCCTGCGTCACGGCGTTCACGCGGTTGCCCCAGCGCAGCTCGATCAGCGGGTTGGCCCGCACGGCATCGATCAGGTATTCCTCCAGGTACTGCTGCTGCAGGTTGATCATGGGGAAGAAGCGGTCGTCCGGGTCGTGCGGCGCTTCCATGCGGAACACGCGCTGGCCGCGGTAGACCGAGTTGCCAAAGCGCCAGGGCAGACCGTTCTGGGTGACCCGGTCGGCCACGCCCACCTGCTGCAGGATTTCCATGGAGCGGCGCGTGAACACGATGGCGCGGCTGCCTTCGGACACCTGGCGCTCGGATTCGAGCAGCACACACTTCACGCCGTGGCGCGCCAGCTCCAGCGCGGCCACCAGTCCGATGGGGCCGGCCCCGGCGATCACCACGGCGTGGTGCTGTGGCTGCGGGTGCTGTGATGGCAACCAGGCGTCGAACACCTGGTAGTCGTAGTAGATGGAGCGCCGGGGTTCGGCGTGCGGCTGGTGCATGGCTTGTCTCCTGTTGGTGGGCGCAGTGTAGGCAATGCCCATGATGCAGATGTCCCCATATGGGAACAAACCGAACCCACCTCGGGAAGACCCGGATCAGGCGCCGCCGTCGAGCAGCAAGGCCAGCAGTTCGCGCTGCCCGGCCACGCCGAGCTTGCGGTAGAGGCGCTTCTGGTAGGTCTGTGCGCTGGCCAGCGTCAGGCCCAGGCGTTCGGCCAGGGCCTCGGTGCCCAGGCCTTCGATGAGCGCGCGCAGCACGTCGTGGTCGCGCTGGGTCAGCGCCGGAAAGCGCCGTGCGAGCCGCGCCAGCACCAGGTCGGGCAGCTCCTGGCTCAGGGCCTGGCCGGTGTGGTGCAGGCGCACGGCGTGCACGATCAGCGGCGCAAACGCTTCCACCACAGCAATGGCCGCATCGTCGAATGGCCCGTGCTCGGTGCCGCGGTACAGGTTCACCGAGAGCCAGCGCCGGCCCTCGTAGAGCGCCATCACGGCCAGCCGCTCGGCCACCTGCGGCAGCTCGTAGCAGATGCGCCGGTACTCGGGGTGGGCGATGTCTTCACCGCGCTGGCGGTGCAGCACGATACGAGGCTCGGCCATGCCGGCCTTCTGCGCCGCGGCGAACTCCTGGCGCATCACCGCCACGCTGCCGTCAAGTCGGTAGAAGCGCGAGACGTAGGCTTCGGAAATATCGGGCAGCGCCTGCGTGCGCGAGCGGTCGCCCATGGCCACGGTGCGGGGCCGGCGCTGGCCTTCGAAGGCAAAGATCGTGCACTGCGCCAGCGGCAGCTGCGCGCCCACCAGGCGCAACAGGTCCTCGGCCACGGCGTGCCGGTCCGCCAGGCCCAGGCGCGTCAGCAGCGCCACCACCTGCGACAGGGGCACGGCGATGGACGAGGCAGGACGGGTGCCCAGCACCCAGTGATCGGACATGGTGGGGCACTGTAGCGCAGGGCCCGTTCGTCGCATCGGGAGGGCTGTGCCGTTACAAGAAAAAATGAAAAACAGGCAACCGCATGTACCGTTCTTCCCGTTACCACTCTTACGGGACAAACGGGAATGTAAGCCGCGTCGCCTTTAGCATGGGCGCTTCACTTTTGAAGGAGCTGACATGGCATTGCACTTTGGCAAACGCGAGACCGAACAACCCAAGACCCTGAACTCCGGCATGGCCACGCAACGCTACGGCGTTGGCAGCAACAGCTCATCTCCCGTGACGCCGCAAGCGACCACCGCGTCCGAGCCCATACCCACCCCCACACCATCAACCCCTCCGGCGCGCACCAGCGTTGCGATTCCCGAAGGCGGCAGCAAGCTGACCGTGGGACCGAACATCAAGCTCAAGGGCGTCGAGATCACCGACTGTGACACGCTGGTGGTCGAAGGTCTGGTGGAAGCCACCATGGATTCGCGCGTGATCCAGATCGCCGAACAAGGCGCCTTCAAAGGCTCGGCTGAAATCGACATCGCTGAAATCCACGGTGTGTTCGACGGCAACCTCACCGTGCGCCAGAAGCTCGTGATCTACGCCACCGGCCGCGTCACCGGCAAGATCCGCTACGGCAAGGTCGTGATCGAAGAAGGTGGCCAGCTCTCCGGCGACATCGAGTGCTCGGTGAACGCCTCTGCCAGCACCAGCAGCAGCAAGTCCAGTTCCACCAGCATGCCTGCCATGGCGCTCGCGGCCTGATCGAACGCATCTGACGCGCGCCCGGCAAACAGATGCCGGGCGCGATTGTTCCAGCCTCCGGCCCCCGCTATGCTGCGGGTATGTACGCCGAATTCTTTGGCCTGAAGCAGGACCCTTTTTCCATCGCGCCCGACCCGCGTTACCTCTTCATGAGCGAACGCCACCGGGAGGCGCTCGCCCATCTGTTGTACGGCGTTCAGGGCGGTGGCGGTTTTGTGCTGCTCACCGGCGAGATCGGCACCGGCAAAACCACCATCTGCCGCTGCTTTCTGGAGCAGACCCCCGAGAACTGTCGGGTCGCCTACATCTTTAACCCCAAGCTCACGGTCGTCGAGCTGCTGCGCACCGTCTGTGACGAGTTCGGGGTGGTGGTGAGCCACCAGGGTCCGGGTGAGGCCACCGCCAAAGACCACATCGACCCGCTCAACACTTTTCTGCTGGCCTCCCACGCCGCAGGACAGCACGCCGTGCTCATCATCGATGAAGCGCAGAACCTGTCGGCCGACGTGCTGGAACAGCTGCGCCTGCTGACCAACCTGGAGACCAACACCCGCAAGCTGCTGCAGATCATCCTGATCGGACAGCCCGAGCTGCGCCGCCTGCTGGCCCGACCTGAACTGGAACAACTCGCGCAGCGTGTCATTGCACGCTTTCACCTTGACGCACTCGACGAAGCTGAGACACAGCAATACATCCAGCACCGCATGGATGTGGCGGGATTGCACGGGCCCCTGCCCTTCACGCGCGACGCCTTGCGCCGGGTTCACACGCTCACTGCTGGCGTGCCGCGGCGCATCAACCTGCTGTGCGACCGCGCCCTGCTCGGTGCCTACGCCAGCGGCCAGCACCGCGTGGAACGCGCCGTGGTGGACAAGGCCGCCACCGAGGTGTTTGAACCCTCGGCGCCCACCCGTTCACGCCGTCCGCTGGCCAGCCTCGCGCTGGTGGCAACGGGCGCGGTGAGCGGCGCGCTGCTGGTGTTCGCGGCCATGCACGTTGACAAGAACCCAGCCAAGCTCGCCGCCGAAGCGGGTGCACCGCCGCCGGCGGCTGCGCCACGGCAGCCAGCCATGGCCGATCCTGCGCCGACCGACGAGCCCACCGCGCCCGCCACTGTGCGCGATGTCGAACCACCACCCCTCGTTGAGGTGCCCGCGTTCAGCGACCTCCTGCGCTCCGAAACCCTGGCCTGGCGCGCTCTCGGCCGGATATGGGACCAGCCACTGGAAGAAGGCGACCCCTGCAGCACCGCACTGAAACAGGGGTTGCAGTGCTATCGCACCGGACGCATGACGCTGCACGGCCTGCGACAGCTGGACCGCCCCGGCCTCCTGACCCTGCGCCTGCCCGGCCAACCCGTCGCCTGGGCCATGCTCGTCGCCATGGGCACGGACAGCGCGGTGCTGCAGGCCGGGGAACACCGCTGGCAACTCCCGCTGACCGGGCTTGCCGACATCTGGCGCGGTGACTACGCCACCCTGTGGCGACTGCCGCCAGGGCAATCGACCCGGCTGGTCGACGGCCGTCAAGGACTGGCGGCCGAGTGGCTCAACACCCAGCTCGGCACTTTGCAGCGTGACGGCAAGCTGGCGCCGGGCACGACCACTCTGGACGCCCGCGTGCAGACGTTTCAGCGCGCCAACGGGATCGACGCGAACGGCCAGGCGGGCCCTGTCACGTTCATGCAGGTCAATCGCGCCCGCGGTGTGGACGAACCCCGGCTGCAGCCCCTCTGAAAGACGGCCAGGAGGCCCCGCCCACCATGTCCTACATCCTCGACGCACTCAAACGGGCCGATGCCGATCGCGAGCGCGGCCACGTGCCCGGTCTTCACAGCCAAGGGAAAAACCACCCGGCAACCACACCGGGCGCAACATGGCACCGTCAAACCGTGTGGGCCATTGCCGTTCTGGTCTTGCTCGCGGCGGCGGCGCTGACGTGGTGGTTTCTTCGCGCGCCAGATACACCCATGGCACCCGACATGCGCACCGCTGCAGCATCCGTGGAGCCACCTCGGGTCGACGCAGCGCCACCCACCACGCCCAGCTTGCCCATCCTGGCGCCAGAGCCGCCCGTCGAAGCCCCGACCCCGGCACCCGCCCAACCACAGTCAACTCCCCCGCGCCCGCAGCCAAATCAGGCGAAGGCCGAGATCGTTGAAGAGGCTATGGCGGCTGACGCCGCCACGGAAAATGAAAATACCGTCGACTCGGTGGTCACACCGCCACCGCAGACAACCCTGCCCCCGCGACCAGCGGCACCGCGCCCTTTGGCCACAACCGATGCCAGCGGAAGGCCGACGGTCAGAGTCAGCGGATCTTCCTACTCGAAAAACCCCGCCCATCGCATGCTGATTGCCAACGGCAAGGTGGTGCACGAGGGACAGGAAATCGAGCCCGGCCTGAGACTGGAGACCGTCGGGCCACGCAGCGCCGTGCTCAACCACCGCGGCACGCTCTACAACATCACGTACTGAGACCTAACAGAACACCCATGAAGAAAGCCTCGCCCGTTCTGCAAGCCCAAGGGCTGTGCTTCCGCTGGCCGGAGCGATTCCTCTTCGAAGACTTGAGCTTCGACGTTCCCCCGGGTGTGAGCCTGATCAGCGGCGAAGAACACAGCGGCAAGACCAGCCTGCTTCAGCTGCTTGCGGGAGATACCCATCCCCAGTCCGGCACCCTGGTGATTCGGGGCGACAGCCTGCACGAAGATCCCGAGCGTTACCGCCAGCAGGTCTTTCGCACCGATCCACGCAGCGAGTCCATCGATCAGATCAGCGCAGCAACCTGGTTCCAGAGCCTGCCTGGCCGATACCCGAACTTCGACCCAGAGGCCCTGGCCGATCTGATCCAGGGCTTTGCTCTGGACCCACACATCGAAAAACCGATGTACATGCTGTCCGCCGGCAGCAAGCGCAAAGTCCTGCTCACCGCGGCATTCGCATCGGGAACGCCACTCACCCTGATCGACCAGCCCTTTGCCGCGCTGGACACCCCTTCCATGCGTTTCCTGAGCGCGCTGCTGCAGGAAGCCGCCGAACACCCCGGCCGTGCCTGGGTGCTGGCCGACTACGAGGCGCCGGTCGATGTGGTGCTGGCCAGTGTCATCGGACTCTGAGGCCAAAAACAACCATGTCAGGCTTCTTTGGACCGCGCTGCTTCCTGCAGACGGTTGTGACCGGATGGGTGGTTGAACGCGACGGCAGGTGATCAGCCCCGGCCCTCGCCGCCCGGGGCGGCGTTCTGGCCAGAATCAGGGGTCTGCTCGGTCGGCGCTTCGGGCACATCGCTGCCGTCGTGCGGCTTGCCCGAAGCCTTGGCACGCAACTTCTCTTCCTTCTTTTTCTTTTTGGCGAGCTCGCGCTGGCGCTTTTCGTATCCGTAATTGGGAGTGGCCAAAACAGTCTTTCTTTGGAGGGGTTGGAAGGATCGGTCAGGCGTTGAGTGTAGCCAGCGCTTGCGCCAGATCGGCGCGCAGGTCATCAACAGCTTCAAGACCGACGGCAAAGCGCACAAAGCCCCCCTTGTGGGGCCAGGCCTGGGTGCGGATCGAAGACACGTTGTACGGCGCGCAGAGGCTGATGGGACCCGCCCAGCTCCAGCCCAGCTTGAACAGCTTCAACCGATCGCAGAAGGCGTCCACCTGTGCCAGGCTGAAACGCGGATCAAACACCACGCTGAAGAGACACGCTGCGGCCTTCGCGTCACGGCGCCAGTTGGCGTGACCTGGAGAACCGGGCAAGGCCGGGTGCAGCACCTGCACCACACCGGGCTGCGCCTGCATCCAGGTGGCGAGTGCGCGCGTGGCGGCGTCCTGTGCCTGGTAGCGCAGGGCCATGGTGTTGAGGCCCCGCAGCACGAGTTCGGTGTCGTTGCCGCTGACCCCGAGTCCCAGGCGCATGTGCGTCATGAGCAACTGCTGGTGTAGCGTCTCGTCGCGGGTGACCACCGAGCCCATGAGCACGTCGGACCCGCCACTCGGGTACTTGGTGAGCGCCTGCATGGACATGTCCGCCCCCAGCTCGAAGGCGTTGAACGCGATCCCGGCACCCCAGGTGTTGTCGAGCGCGGTCAGGATGGGCCGCTCGCCGTCGCGGGCGGCATTGGCCTGTTGCACCGTGGCCACCAGCGCGGGCAGATCGGGGAACTCCAGCGTGACGGACCCCGGCGCTTCGAGCCACACCAGGCGCGTGGCGGGGCTGATCTTGGCGGCCAGGTCGGCCGGATTTTGCGCATCGTAGTAGCGGTGCGTGATGCCCCAGGCCGCCAGCTCGACGCTGGCGAAAGCCTTGTTGGGCCCGTAGGCGTTGTCGGGGATCAGCAGTTCGTCACCCTGCCGCAAAAAGGCCATGTCCACCAGTGACACGGCCGACAGGCCACTGGGCGCCAGCACGCAAAAGCGCCCGCCTTCGATGGTGGCAATGCGTTCTTCGAGAATGAAGGTGGTGGGCGTGCCGTGCAGGCCGTAGGTGTAGCCGCTCTTGTCTTTCCACTCCTGCGTGCGCAGTGCCTGCACATGGGGGAAGATGACAGTGGATGCTTTGTGAACGCCCGGCGCGACAGCGTCGAAGCCCTCAGGCGGGCGGTACGGATGGTGAATCAGTTGGGTGGAGAGATCGCTCATTCAGCTCAGAGCTTCCATTTTTCCAGCAGCTGCTCGGGGCGCATGCTGTCGTACCCCTCGAACGGCTGGTGGATCCAGGGGTTGGTGGGCAGGAATTCCACCGAGTAGTCGGGTGTGAAGGTCGAGAGCTGCTTGGTCCAGATCACCGCGCTGCGCAGCTCGGTGATGGGCGCGTAGTTGTTCTTCAGCATCTCGATCACGGCCTTGAGCGTGTGGCCGGAGTCGGCCAGATCGTCCACCAGCAGGACCTTGCCGGCGATCTCGCCCTTGGGGGTCGTGATGTAGCGCGCGATGTCCAGATTGCCCTGCTGCGTGCCCGCGGCGGCGCGGTACGAACTGGTGGACATGATGGCCAAGGGCACATCAAAGATGCGCGACAGCACGTCGCCCGGACGCATGCCCCCGCGCGCCAGGCACAGGATGGTGTCGAACCGCCAGCCCGACTGGTACACCTTGAGCGCCAGCTTTTCGATGAGGTTGTGGTACTCATCGTAGGAAACGTAGAGGTGTTTGCCGTCTTCGGTCAGCATGGGGACTCCGGGTTGGATGGTCTGTCTTCATTCTGCACGATTCCGTGCAGGATCCCATCAGGCATGGTACGGATGGTGGAGCAGGATGGTGTGGTCGCGGTCCGGACTGGTCGAGACCACGTGGATCGGCACCCCTGTGGTCTCCTGGATGCGGGTCAGGTAGAGGCGCGCGTTCTCCGGCAGATCGTCGTAGCGCGTGACGCCCACCGATGAATCGGTCCAGCCCGGCAACGTTTCGTAGATCGGCGTGCAGCGCGCGATCTCGTCGGCCCCCATGGGCAGGATGTCGATGGTTTCGCCATCGAGTTCATAACCGGTGCAGAGCTTGAGCTCGGCCAGGCCATCGAGCACGTCGAGCTTGGTGATGCACAGACCTGTCAGACCGTTGACCTGGGCCGAGCGCTTGAGCAAAGCCGCATCGAACCAGCCACAACGACGGCTGCGCCCGGTGGTCACACCTTTTTCTGCACCGACGGTGGCCATGTGCCAGCCCGGCGTGCCCTCTTTCTCCCACTCCAGCTCGGTCGGGAACGGGCCGCCACCGACACGGGTGCAATAGGCCTTGGTGATGCCCAGCACGTAGTGCAACAGGCTCGGACCCACGCCCGCACCCGCAGCGGCGTTGCCCGCCACACAGTTGCTGGAGGTCACAAACGGATAGGTGCCGTGATCGATGTCGAGCAACGTGCCCTGCGCGCCTTCGAACAGCAGGTTCACCCCTTGCTGATGGGCTTCGTTCAGCTCGCGCGAAACGTCGGCAATCATGGGCTTGAGCTGTTCGGCCTGGACCATGGCCTCGTTGTACACCGCGTCGAACTGGATCGCACCATCCTGCATGTAGGCCGCGATCTTTTCGTCCCAGACCATCTCGGCCGAGTGCAGATAGGTCTTGAGCATGTGGTTGTGCAGGTCCAGCAACTCACGCAACTTGGTGGCGAAACGCTCGGAGTATTTCAGATCCATAACACGCAGGGCGCGGCGGGCGATCTTGTCTTCATAGGCCGGACCGATGCCGCGACCGGTGGTGCCGATCTTTTCGGTACCGGCCTTTACCTTGGCGGCTTCGCGCGCGATGTCGATGGCGGCATGGAACGGCAGGATCAGCGGACAGCCTTCGCTCACGCGCAGTCGCGAACGCACTTCCACACCGGCCTTCTCCAGACCGGCGATTTCTTCAAACAGCTTGCCCACCGACAGCACCACCCCGTTGCCGATGTAGCACTTGACGCCTGTGCGCATGATGCCGCTGGGAATCAGGTGCAGCGCGGTTTTCACGCCGTTGATCACCAGCGTGTGGCCCGCATTGTGGCCACCCTGGAAACGCACCACGCCCTGTGCGGTTTCGGTCAGCCAGTCCACCAGCTTGCCCTTGCCTTCGTCACCCCACTGGGTGCCCACCACGACCACGTTGCGCCCGGGTACCACGGCGCTGCTGTTTTTGATCATCTGCTTTTTCCGGTTAAATGTTCTTCAGTGTCCACACCCCGCCCTGCGCTGGCACCTGCACCAGCTCGCGGTCGCAATGAAACTCGTCGACTTCGTGCTCATGGCCCGGCAAGGCACACACCACGGTGTGGCCCTGGGCCCGCAGGCTGGCGATGGCTTCGCGCAATTCCACGTCCATGCCCCAGGGCGCGCGGATCGCGGCCACCAGAGGGCGCGGCGCGATGGCCGATACCAGCTCCTTGATGTCCAGGCTGAAGCCGACCGCCGGGCGGTTGCGTCCGAACACGGCGCCCACCTCGTCGTAACGACCACCGCGCGCAAACTCCACCGACTCACCGTCCGTGCCCTGCGCAAACAGGGCAAAGCGCATGCCGGTGTAATAGGCATAGCCACGCAGATCGGCGAGATCGATCGACACTTCCAGGCCCCGGGCCTGCTCCGCCAGCCAGGCCAGGCTGTCCAGCGCGGCGTGCAGCTCGGGTGACGCCTGCAAGGTGCGGCGGGCTTCGTCCAGCACGGCCACACCGCCGAACAGGCGCGGCAGAGCGCACAGATCACGGCTCACCGACGCCGGCAAGTCACGAGACAGCAACTGCAACTCGGCCACATCCTTGATCGCCAGCGCCGCATGAATTTGCGCCGTGCGGGCTGCACTGAGTGGCACCGGGGCGAGCACGGCGTCGATGATCCGAACGTCGGCCATGTCGAGCAGCAACTGTTCCACACCGGCACCGCACAGGCAGGCGCGCGCCAGCTCAATGACCTCGAGGTCGGCCTCCAGGCCGGCGTGGCCATAAATTTCCGCACCGAACTGCAAAGGTTCGCGACTGGCCAGGGGGCGGTCGATGCGCGTGTGCACCACCGGTCCGCAGTAGCTCAGCCGCGCAACACCCTGGCGATTGAGCAGGTGGGCATCGATGCGGGCGACCTGGGGCGTGCTGTCGGCGCGCAGGCCGAGCGTGCGACCCGAGAGCTGGTCCACCAGCTTGAAGGTCTGCAGATCGAGCGCCTCGCCGGTGCCGGTGAGCAAGGATTCAAGGTGCTCCAGCAGCGGCGGCATGACCAGTTCATAGCCGTAGCTACGGGCTGTGTCCAGCAAACCCCGGCGGAGTTCTTCGATGTGACGGGCCTCGGAAGGCAGGACATCGGCAATGTGATCCGGGAGGACCCAGGCAGACATGGGCATAGGGGAACGCTGTTAAAAACGAGATTTTACCGGCCCGGCAGACCGCTCGGCGGCACCCTGGCCAGTCAATTGATATCGGTCTGCGTGGCAGACGGCTCAGCCACTCAGCCGACCCACCACCAGAGCAGCACACCCGCGCACAGACTGCACAGCCCGAAAAACCGGATCTGGCCGTCGTGCAACTTGAGCATTTCAGAAAAAACCCGGCGCCAGGCGCCGGGTGCGATGAAGGGAAGCAGCCCCTCGAAGATCAGGACCAGCGCCAGCGCTGCCCAGAACAGATCAGCCATGCGCAGCCCCGGATCACTTGGCGACGTTGCTGCTGCGCAGGGCCTTGAAGAAGTCCGAAGAAGGGTCGACGACCATGACATCGGACTTGCCCGCAAAGCTGGCCTTGTAGGCGTCCAGGCTGCGGTAGAACTGGGCAAACGCAGGGTCGCGGCCAAAGGCTTCGGAGAATGCCGCAGCGGCCTTCGCATCGCCCTCACCCTTGATGAGCTGCGCATCACGATAGGCCTCGGACACGATCACCTCACGCTGGCGGTCGGCATCGGCGCGGATCTTTTCCCCCTCGGCAAAGCCGGTAGAACGCAATTCGTTGGCCACGCGCTTGCGCTCGGCTTCCATGCGCTGGTACACCGACGCCGTGATGCTCTCGGCGTAGTCCACGCGGGTGATGCGCACATCCACCACGTCCATGCCCCAGGGCTTCTCGGCACCGCGCACCGCTTCAAGCACCTCGCGTTTCACGTCGGCCATGAGGTCTTCGCGACGGGTCGAGAGCAGTTCGTTCACGGTGCGTTTGTTCACCTCCTGCTGGAACGAGTTGCGTACCACGCGATTGAGCTGCAAGGCACCCGCGCGCTCATTGACACCCACGTTGCGGATGTATTCCTGCGGCTCGCTGATGCGCCAGCGCACATACCAGTCAATGACCACGCGCTGTTTCTCGGCCGTCAGCGAGGGCTCGGTGTCGGTGCTCTCCAGGGTGAGCAGCCGCTTGTCGATGTACGACACGTTCTGGAACGGCGGCGGCAGCTTGAAGTTCAGCCCCGGCTCGGTGACGACCTGCTTGATCTGCCCCAGCTGGAACACCACGCCAAACTGGCGCTGATCCACCACGAACAGCATGGAACTGGCAATTGCCAGCGCCACAAGAAGGGATGTGAGTATGAAACCCAGTTTGTTCATTTGCGTTGCTTTCTCATCGCGTGTACTTGAGCCAGCGCTCAGCGGCTCTCCCGCTCACGGGAGCGGGCGGCATTGTCCAGACTGCGGGACGCGGGCGTGGCTGGAGAGGTGGTCGCCGGTGCCGCGCTGGTGGAAGGTGCCGCGGCGCTCGGCCCGGTCATCTGCATGAGCTTGTCCAGCGGCAGGTACAGCAGGTTCGAACCCGACTTGGAGTCCACCACCACCTTGGTCACATTCGAGTACACCTCTTGCATGGCATCGGTATACATGCGCTCACGGGTTACCTGGGGCGCTTTCTGGTACTCGGTCAGAACCGAGCGGAAACGCTGCGAGTCACCTTCGGCCTGCGCCACGATGCGAGCCCTGTAGCCTTCTGCCTCTTCGGTCAGGCGGGAAGCCGCACCCCGTGCGCGAGGCACGACGTCATTCGCATAGGCCTGCGCTTCGTTCTTGGCCCGTTCACGTTCCTGGCCAGCCTTCAGCACATCGTCGAAAGACGCCTGCACCTGCTCGGGCGGCCGCACGCCGCCCTGCTGCAGGTTGATACCCACCACTTCGATACCGACCTTGTAACGATCCAGGATGGTCTGCATCAGGGCACGCACCCGCGGTGCGATCTGATCCCGCTCTTCGGCCAGCGCGGCGTCCATCTTCATCTTGCCCACCACTTCGCGCACAGCCGTTTCCGCCACCTTGATCACCGAAGCATCGGGATCCAGACTTTCAAACAGGAACGCACGGGCATCGTTCAAACGGTATTGCACCGCGAACTTGATCTCGACAATGTTTTCGTCCTGGGTCAGCATCGCCGACTCGCGCAGACCCGTGGCCGGCATCAGGTTGTCACGACCCACATCGACCGAGCGGATCTGGGTCACAAAAACCGTCTCGTGACGCTGCACCGGGTATGGCAGGCGCCACTGGAAACCGGCACCGACCGTGCTGTGGTACTTGCCAAACTGCGTGATGACGGCCTGCTGGCCTTCCTGCACGATGAAGAAACCCGTGCCCAGCCAGATCAGCGCCACCACGCCAACAATCAGGCCAGCACCAATGCCCGTGGTCTTGGGACTTGGATTGAAGCTGGGCAATCCGCCACCGGAACCATTGCCACCACCCTGCCCGCCGCCGCGACCACCCTTGCCGCCCAGCATGCCGCCGAGCTTGCGGTTGAAGTCACGCCAGAGTTCATCCAGATCGGGCGGTCCCTGATTGGGGCCCTGGCCACGCGGTGGCTTCTGCTCACCCTTGGGCCGCTCGTCGGTATCCCGGCCGGAGTCCGGCTCGCCGGACTGCGGCTTGTCGCCATCGCGGGCGTCGTCGCCACGGCCCCAGCGGGGATCGTTGAGATTGAACACGCCCAGCAGGCCACGCCAGCCTTTGCGGCGCCCGCCGGATTCAGCACCGCGGCTCGATGATTGCAGATTCACATCCATGTGTTGCCAACTTCTATTCGAATCAAAACCATGACATTGTGCCCAATCAGGGCCGCTCATTCCCGATCAAGGACATCTCCCCCGCGGTATTGCCGCCATCCGGGCCCTCGGACGGCGTCACCTGCTTCGCCAGCAAGGCCCGCAACGCCGGAAGACCGTCGCCCGTGAGGGCACTCACAAAAATACGAGGCATCAACACGCCATCAAGTTCCATCACATCTTCCAGCACGCGGGGCACTGCAGCCGGGTCCATGGCATCGAGCTTGTTGAACACCAGGATCTGCGGCACACGGTCGGCACCGATGTCCTTGAGAACACCCTGCACCGAAGCAATCTGCTCCAGATGCGAGGGGTTGGACGCATCGACCACATGCAGCAGCAGATCGGCGTCGGCGGCCTCCTGCAGGGTGGCCGCAAACGCGTCGACCAGCCCGTGGGGCAGATCCCGGATGAATCCCACGGTGTCGGACAAGGACACTGAACGCCCTGCTTCGCCCAGATACAACTGCCGGGTGGTGGTGTCGAGCGTGGCGAACAGCTGGTCGGCCGCGTACGCGCGGGCTTTGACCAGGGCATTGAAGATCGACGACTTGCCGGCGTTGGTGTAGCCCACGAGCGAAATCGCGAACGCATCCCGGCGTTCGCGCTGGCGGCGTTGCGTGGCCCGCTGTTTCTTGACCTTCTCCAGCCGCTCTTTGGTGCGCTTGATGCTGTCACCGATCATGCGGCGGTCGAGCTCGATCTGGGTTTCACCAGGTCCTCCGCGCATGCCGATGCCGCCGCTTTGCCGCTCCAGGTGCGACCAGCGGCGCACCAGCCGGGTCGACAGGTATTGCAGGCGAGCGAGCTCCACCTGCAGCTTGCCTTCATGGCTGCGGGCGCGCTGGGCGAATATCTGCAGTATGAGCAGCGTTCGGTCATTGACCGGCAGGCCGAGCGTGCGCTCCAGGTTGCGCTGCTGCGCCGGACTCAGCGCCTGGTCAAAAAGAATTTCGCTGGCACCCGTGGACTGGGCGAGCATTTTGATCTCTTCAGCTTTACCAGACCCGACAAACAGGGCCGGGTCGGGTGCGCGGCGCTTGCAGCTGACCCGATCGGCCACGGTGAAGCCCGCCGTCTGAGCCAACAGACCGAGTTCTTCGAGTTCGGCGTCAAAATGCGGCAGCCCGAAATCCACCCCGACCAGAATGACCGCAGGGGTGGACGGGTTTTGAGAGGCGGACGGGTTCAATGCCATTCAACAGCCGCCTGTGCCGTGACCAACACGGCAGGGTTCAGGGGCTGGATCAAGAGGCTGGCGCTTCGTCCGGGCCGGCTGCGGAAAATTGCACCGGGCGGCCCGGCACGATGGTGGAGATCGCATGCTTGTAAACCATTTGTGTCACGGTGTTGCGCAGCAACACGACGTACTGGTCAAACGATTCGATCTGGCCTTGCAGTTTGATGCCATTGACCAGGTAAATCGACACGGGAACGTGTTCCCGGCGAAGCTGGTTCAGGAAGGGATCTTGCAAGAGCTGGCCTTTGTTATTGCTCACGATATGCTCCGTGTTCAAAAAAAGTTGATAGGAGGCGCACCATACCACACCGCTGTGCTTGAACAGGCGATGGCGGGAAAGACGCTCACTCCTTGAATGGATTCTCCGACGTCTTGTACTCGATGCGCAGCGGCGTGCCCACGAGGTCAAACGCCTTGCGGAAGCGGCCTTCAAGGAAGCGGGTGTATGCGTCAGGCACGTGTTCCAGCGAATTGCCGTGGATCACGATCACGGGCGGGTTCATGCCGCCCTGGTGCGCGTAGCGCATCTTGGGGCGGAACATGCCGCTGCGGGTGGGCGCCTGGAAGGCCACGGCTTCCATCAGCAAGCGCGTGAGCACGGGGGTGGACATCTTGCGCATGGCCGACGCATGAGCCTGCGCGATCGACTTCCAGACCGGGCCCAGACCCTGGCGCTTCTGGGCCGAGATCAGGTGCAGCGAGGCGAACTTCAGGAACGCCAGTCGGGTTTCGATCTGGCGCTCGATCTGCTCGCGCTGGTAGGCATCGACGGCGTCCCATTTGTTGATCGCCAGCACCACGGCGCGTCCGCTCTCCAGGATGTAGCCCGCAATGTGCGCGTCCTGATCGGTCACGCCCTGGGTGGCGTCCAGCAAGAGCAGCACCACATGGGCGTTTTCAATCGCCTGCAGCGTTTTGACAACCGAGAATTTTTCAATGGCCTCAAACACCCGCCCTTTGCGACGGATGCCTGCGGTGTCGATCAACTCGTATTTTTGTCCACCGCGCTCGAAGGGCACCGAAATGGTGTCCCGCGTGGTGCCTGGCAGGTCAAAGGCCACCAGGCGCTCTTCGCCCAGCCAGACATTGATCAATGTGGACTTGCCCACATTGGGACGCCCCGCCACCGCCAGGCGGATCACACCGGTGTCGACTTCCGCCGCTTCTTCGTCTTCTTCGGCAAGACCCGGGATCGCCTCCAGCGCCAGATCCAGCATGGAGCGCACGCCCTGACCGTGTGCGCCGGACACCGGCACCACCTCGCCAAGACCCAGCTCAAAAAATTCCACCAGTTGCAGACCCTGCGTCATGCCCTCGGCCTTGTTGGCCACCAGCACGGTGGGCTTGCCCAGGCGGCGCAGGTACTTGGCGATTTCATGGTCCTGGGCGTTGACGCCGGCGCGCGCATCGACAACAAAAATCACCACGTCCGACTCGGCCACGGCCTGTCGGGTCTGCTTGGCCATTTCCTTGTAGATGCCAGACTCGGCCGCGGGCTCGAAGCCACCGGTGTCGATGACGATGTATTCCTGCTTGCCCGATTTGCCATTGCCGTAGTGCCGGTCACGGGTCAGGCCGGCAAAGTCGGCCACGATGGCGTCGCGAGAACTCGTCAAGCGGTTGAACAGGGTGGACTTGCCCACATTGGGGCGCCCCACCAGAGCGATGACGGGTTTCACTACAGAGCTTTCGTTCAGGACCAGGCGAACCGGCGGTTCGCCCTGCAATCGTTATTGGGGACGCCAGCCGTAGACGCCGCCGTTGCGCGTCTGCACCACCAGGATCTGCCCGGCCAGCACCGGGGCACCGACGATCGGTGACCCGTCGGTTGACAGCCGGTTCATTTCGCTGCCGTCCTCGCGGGACAGCAGGTGCACCAGTCCCTTGCTGTCGCCAATGGCCACCACGCGGCCCACGGCCAGCGGCGACGTGAGTTCGCGGTATTTGAGGCGTTCGATTTCCCAGCTGCGTTCACCGTTGGCGCGTTGCCAGGCGACCACGCGGCCGTCGGATTCGGTGCCAAACACCATGCGGTCGTCGCCATGCACGCCGGTGGAACCGCGTGCGGGTTTGCTCCACACCACAGCGCCACGGCTGGTGTCCACACAACCCACTGCGGCGCCAAAGGCGCGCGCACAGACACTGTCGCCCTGCCGGCTGACAGTGCCCACCAGGTCCACCAGGCGTTCGACCTCGTTGGTGCCCCGGGCGCTGGCCACCAGGGCCTCCCAGCGGATCGTGCCGTTGAGGGGATTCAGGCCGGTCAGGCGCGCGGACAAGCCGGCAACGAGGGTGTCACCCACCGCCAGCAGCACGCCAGACTGCCCCAGCACCAGCGGTTCACCCGGGCGGGCCTGGCTCCAGAGGCGTGCACCGGTCCGACCGTCAAAGGCCGTCACGCTGCGGTCCGCCGTCAGCACAAACACGCGCTGCCCCGCCACCAGTGGCGCCGTGAACGCGCGGGCCGGCAAGCGCACGCGCCAGAGTTCACGCCCCTCGGCAATGGCCACCAGGTCGTTGGACTGCGTGATCACGGCGGCCGTCTGGCCATCCGACCCCACGCCCGCCGAAATGCCGGTGCGCAGATCCACGCGCCAGACATCCTTGCCCG
Organism: Hydrogenophaga sp. L310; assembly: GCF_055703065.1. NCBI lineage: Bacteria > Pseudomonadati > Pseudomonadota > Betaproteobacteria > Burkholderiales > Comamonadaceae > Hydrogenophaga > Hydrogenophaga sp. L310. The sequence goes on along the minus strand of NZ_JBVPZA010000001.1, from coordinate 337,907 downwards.
TGTCGGCATCGAGCGCCGCTACGGTGCCCGTGGAGCCCGCCACGAACACGCGGCCGGGCGTGACCAGCGGCATCAAAGCGGTCCCGGATGTCCCCACCTGGGTCGACCAGGCGAGATTGGCGCCCAGCAAAGCCGCAGGTGGCGGCAGGGGCGCCGGTTCAAATTTGGCGGGCGAAGAAGAACAGGCGGACAGCCCGATGACCACGGCGACACCCAGCCCAGACAGGAGCGAACGCCTCCGTTTAGCCGGTTGCACCGAAAACCCAGTTCCCTGGGGCATGATTGACTTCATCAACGCGTCACCTCCGCAGCGCCGCCCAGCGTGGAAGCATCCACCCCCAGCGACGCGAGTTTGACTTCCACCAGCTGGCGGTATTCGGTTTGTGGACCCAGCGCACGCCATGCGGCCTGGTACTGGGCCTTGGCTTCTTCGGTCTTCCCCTGGGCCAGGAACACATCGCCCCGGCGGTCCGCAGCGAGCGGCTCGAAGGCCTTGGGCATCGGCGTTTCCAGTGTCTTCAAGGCCTGGTCAAAAGCCTTGGATTCCACATCCAGCGCCGCCAGCCGCAAACGGGCGATGGCCTGGAGCGATGTGTCCGACGACTCTTCCGACACCCAGGTGAGCGCCGCGCGTGCACCATCGGCCTTGCCGGCTTCGTACAGCGTCTTGCTCGCCAGCAAAGCCCCTTGTGCGGCAAACGTGGTGCTGGCAAAGCGGTCTTTCATTTCGGCGTAGGCCCGCCCGATCTTGTCGGCATCGCCCGCCAGTGCGGCGCGCTCGATTTCTTCGTACAGGGCGGATGCCTTGGTCGCCTGATCGCGTTGCCAGTAGTTCCAGCCGTTCCAGGCAGCCAGGCTGCCAAACGCAGCGATCAAGACCCAGGTGATCAGATTGCCGTACTGGTCCCAGAAGTGTTTGATCTGGTCGAGCTGTTCCTGCTCTTCAAGGTCGAGGTGTTTGGCCATGGGTGGTAGTCAGTGAGTAACGTGGGATTGTAGGGCGCTGCCGGTGGCCAGGGCTGACCGGGGCATGCCCGGAGCAAAAGGTCTCAGCGCAGGCTCTGCGCCCAGGCGGCCAGATCGGCCAGCGGCTGGGTCACCTGGGCGGGCATGTCCCCTGCCCCTTCACCCGGACGCGAACCGCGCAAGGGCTTGACCGACACCAAACCTTGCGCCAGCTCATCGGCGCCAAAGATAAGTGCAAAACGCGCCCCGCTGGCGTCGGCCTTCTTGAATTGCGACTTCATGCTGCCCATGCCTTCGGCACCGCCAGCGTGCATCTGCACCCGCACGCCCTGCTGGCGCAGGGCGCGCAACACCGGCATGACCCGGGACACGCTGCCCGCATCGGGCACCACGGCGTAGGCATCAGGCGTGGGCTGTTCGGGCAGCCTGCCCTGCTCTTTCAGCAGCTCCAGGATGCGCTCCATGCCCAGCGCCCAGCCCACGGCCGGTGCGGCCTTGCCACCAATCTGTTCGAACAGGCCGTCGTAGCGGCCACCGGCGCAGACCGTGCCCTGCGACCCCAGCTGCGTGGTCACGAACTCGAACACGCTGAGGTTGTAGTAGTCCATGCCGCGCACCAGGCGCGGGTTGATGCGGTAGGCGATGCCGTGGGCGTCGAGCAGACCACGCAGGCGGTTGAAGTGGTCCAGCGACTCGGTGCCCAGGTGGTCCATCAGGCGCGGCGCCGCGTTGACGAGCGCCTGCATCGCCGGGTTCTTGGTGTCCAGGATGCGCAGTGGGTTGCTGTGCAGACGGCGCCTGGCGTCTTCATCGAGCTGGTCAGCGTGGCCTTCCAGGTAGGCAATCAGCGCCTGGCGGTGCGCCTGGCGCTCGGCCGGCTGGCCCAGGCTGTTGATTTCCAGCTCGATGCCTTCCAGACCCAGTTCAGCCCAGAGGTCGCAGGCGAGCACGATCAGCTCGGCGTCCACATCGGGGCCGACAAAGCCCAGCGCCTCGGCACCGAACTGGTGGAACTGGCGGTAGCGGCCACGCTGCGGGCGCTCGTGGCGGAACATCGGCCCCATGTAATAGAGGCGCTTGCCACCGTCGTACAGCAACGAGTGTTCAACCGCAGCACGCACCACACCGGCGGTGTTTTCCGGGCGCAGGGTCAGCTGCTCGCCGTTGAGCCGGTCTTCGAAGGAATACATCTCCTTCTCGACGATGTCGGTCACCTCGCCCAGGCCGCGAACGAACAGTGCCGTGGGCTCCACGATGGGTGTGCGCAGGTTGCGGTAGCCGTAGCGCTGCATGAGCGAGCGCAGTTTGTCTTCGAGCCACTCCCAGTGTGCGGACACGGGAGGAGCGATGTCGTTCATGCCTTTGACGGCGCTGAGTTTTTCTGCCATGGGAATGCGGTGCGACCGGGCACCATCTGAAATGCCGGCACCGTCCAGCGGCACCAGAGACAAAGTCAGACAGCTGCGCCGAATCTCTTTTCTATGTAGTTTTCAACGATCTGCTGGAATTCGCGGGCGATGCCTTCGCCGCGCAAGGTCATCGCCTTCTGGCCATCGATGAAGATGGGCGCAGCCGGCGCTTCGCCGGTACCTGGCAGGCTGATGCCGATGTCGGCGTGCTTGCTTTCACCGGGGCCGTTGACGATGCAGCCCATCACCGCGACCTTCAGGTTCTCGACACCGGGGTAACGCGCGCGCCAGGCCGGCATCGACGAGCGCAGGTAGTCGTCGATCTGCTTGGCGAGTTCCTGGAAGGTGGTGCTGGTGGTGCGGCCACAACCCGGACAAGCGGTGACGCTGGGCACGAAGGCGCGCAAGCCCAGCGCCTGCAGGATCTCGGCAGCGATCACCACCTCCTGCGTGCGGGCCTCGCCGGGTTGCGGCGTGAGCGACACCCGGATGGTGTCGCCGATGCCCTGCTGCAGCAGCACCGACAGCGCCGCCGTCGATGCCACGGCGCCCTTGGTGCCCATGCCGGCTTCGGTCAGGCCCAGGTGCAGCGCGTAATCGCAGCGCTGGGCCAGGGCCTGGTAGACCGCAATCAGGTCCTGCACGCCACTGACCTTGCAGGACAGGAAGATGTTGTTGCCGTTCAGACCCAGCGCCTCGGCCTTGGCCGCGGAGTCGAGCGCCGACATGATCAGCGCCTCGTACATCACCTGGCGCGCGTCCCAGGGCTCGGCACGCTGCGAGTTCTGGTCCATCAGGCGGGCCAGCAGATCCTGGTCGAGGCTGCCCCAGTTCACGCCGATGCGCACGGCCTTGTCGTGGCGCGCCGCGATCTCGACCATCTGGGCGAACTGGCGGTCGCCTTTTTCACCCTTGCCCACGTTGCCGGGGTTGATGCGGTACTTGGACAGTGCCTTGGCACAGGCCGGGTGATCGCTCAGCAGCTTGTGGCCGTTGTAATGGAAGTCGCCGATCAGGGGCACGTAGATGCCCATGCGGTCGAGCTGCTCGCGGATGTGGGGCACCGCCTTGGCGGCTTCGTCGTTGTTGACCGTGATGCGCACCAGCTCGGACCCGGCGATGGCCAGCTCCTTGACCTGGATCGCGGTGCCGATGGCGTCGGCCGTGTCGGTGTTGGTCATGGACTGCAGGCGCACCGGCGCGTCACCACCCACCGTCACGTGATGATCGCCCCAGGACACCACCCCCTGCCGCGTCCTGCGCGGTCGGGCGCCAGCCAGTGCGACCGGTGCAGCGGTTGGGTTGTTCTCCATCACAGACCGGTTGGCTACGGGCATGTCCATGGTCATTTCACCTCGAATCGGGCCACGCTGTTGCGGGCAAAAGGCGTCACGTCAAATGGACGCCCGCGCACCTGAACCTGCACCGCATCGGCGCGACCGAGCACCACCGAATAGGGCGGCGGGCTGGAAAAATTCAGCGCATCACCCGCTTTGAGCATGCGCTGCACCTGCACCTTGCCCGTGCCGTCGATCACTTCGACCCAGGAGTCGCTGGTCGCCTGCAGGATCAGGAGGCTGCCCGAAGCGACCGGTTCAGCGAGCGCAACGGGTGGCGTTTCAGAAAGCACTGGAGCCTGAGCCAGCACAGGCTCGGCCGGTGCGCCAGAGGCTGGCGCAGCAAGCACGTCGGTCACAGTGGACACCTGCGACACGGCGCTGGAGTCCGGCGAGTCTGAACCCGGCGCAGGTGGCACAACGGTCGTCACCACTTTTCCAGTCGTGGGATCGCTGCTGAAAACACCCGTGGCGCCTGTCAGCAGGTCCTTCCCCGGCAAGGCACTCCAGTCGGGCACCAACGCAATCAACAGCGCTCCCAGCAGCGCCAGCGAAGCAATCAACACCGCCGGACGGCGCAGTCCGTCCAGGGGACTGAAGGTCGACGCACCCTGATCGCCCTTGAAGGGCGCATTGATGGTCAGTCGGGAGTCGCCCAGCACAGGCATGTTCCCCTGGGGAATCTGTTCGAGGATGGGACCCGGGTCGGTCTTGAGCTGGCGGCAGGCACTGGACGCCAGTGCACGTGCAAACGTCAGGTCGGGCAGCTCGTCATAACGCCCGGCTTCCAGCGCTTCCAGCTTCTTGACCGGCACCTTCAGCGCCGCCGCCAGTGCGGCGATGTGCAGGCCCGCGGCTTCCCGCGCCTGGCGCAGCAGCACCGGTGCGGACCAGACCGGTTCTACAGCGCAGGCGCCGTTGACCTGTTGATCGTGGATCACCGACTCATTCATGGAACGAACCCCGTTGGTAGGCCGCCCATTCACGCGACTTCGGATACCGCCGCTCCAGCTGTTGCGCCAGCTGGCCGACCGCAGCGGTGTTGTTCAACTTGCGCTCAACCTTGATGCCCAGCCACAGCGTCTCGGCATTGGCCAGATCGGAGTTGTTCAGACGCCGGATATAGAACTGGGCACGCGTGTCGTCACCCCGTTTGAAGAGCAGCGCCGCCAGGTTGTAGCCTGTGATGGGGTTGGCGGCGTCCAGCTCGTAGGAGCGCGCAAAACTGCCTTCGGCCTCGGCCAGCTGGCCCATGCGGGTCTGGCAGATCCCCTTGGCCATGTAGGTCTTGGCCTGGCCTCCGTAGACCGGGCTGGCCAGCGCCCGGGTAAAGAGCTGGATGGCTTCGGTGTAACGGTTCTGGTTGCAGGTGAACCAGCCGTAATTGTGCAGTGCGTCCGGGTCACGGGGATTGATCTGCAGGGCGCGGCGGAAACTGTCCTCGGCCAGCCGGGCATCGTTCAGCCGCATGTAGACGAGCCCGCGCAACACGTACGCCGGCCCGTAGCCCGGGTCGGCGGCCAGCGACTGCTTGATTTCGTCCAGCGCCACCGTGTTTTGCCCTTGTTCAAAATAGCTCGACGCCAGCTCCAGGCGAATCCGGGCCCGCTTGCGCGTCTCGGGTTCATCGGAATCGGTGATCGGCTCGGCCGTGGTCGTGGTGGCCGAAGCCGGTGCCCCGGCGCAAGCCGACAACAGTGCCACACCGGCGGCCAGCAGCAGCCACAGCATCACGGTGCTGACCCAGAATCGCTGTCCTTCGCCGTTTGCCCGGGCGCCGGGCACCACACACGAAGCGGCCGGCAACATGGAAGGAGCGTGATCCCGGTGGCTGTGGGCAAATGCGTCTGTCATACCTGTGGGTCCTTGGCTGTGTGCACGAATCGGATGGGTTGCACGGCGGCGTCCTGGCGGCGCTCGGCCAGGCGGCGGGCTGCGTCGGTGCGGTCGAGCACGTCGCCCGCCAACTGGCCGCAGGCAGCGTCGATGTCATCGCCACGGGTCTTGCGCACCGTCGTGACCACCCCGCCCTCGTTGAGGATCTGCCCGAAGCGCAGTACCACGGCACGCGGTGAGCACTTGAGCCCCGAGTCAGGGAAGGGGTTGAACGGAATGAGGTTGATTTTGCACGGAACGCCGCGACCACCGCGCGTCTTGACCAGCTTCAGCAATTGCTGCGCGTGCTCGGGCTGGTCGTTCACCCCCTCCAGCATGCAGTACTCGAAGGTGATGAAGTCGCGCGGCGCGGCCGGCAGGTAACGCAGGCAGGCGTCGAGCAGCTCGGCGATCGGGTATTTGCGGTTCAACGGTACCAGCGAGTCGCGCAGGGCATCGTTGGGCGCATGCAGCGAAACGGCCAGCGCCACCGGCACGTCCTGCGCCAGGCGGTCGATCATCGGTACGACACCCGAGGTCGACACCGTGACCCGGCGGCGTGACAGGCCATAACCGTGGTCGTCCAGCATCACGCGCAGGGCGGGCACGAGGGCGCTGTAGTTCTGCAGCGGCTCGCCCATGCCCATCATCACCACATTGGTGATCACGCGGTCGGAGGACTTCAGGTGCTTGCGCAGGAAATGTTCGGCGTGCCAGAGCTGCGCCAGGATCTCGCCGGTGGTGAGGTTGCGCGAAAATCCCTGGTGGCCGGTGGAGCAGAAACGGCATCCCACGGCACATCCGGCCTGGGAAGAAATGCAGAGGGTGCCCCGATCGTCTTCAGGAATGAACACGGTTTCCACCGCGTTGCCGTCACCCACATCGAAAAGCCACTTGATGGTGCCGTCGGTCGATTCCTGGCGCGAGAGCACCGGCAGGTCGGTGATGTGGCAGACCGAGGGCAGTTTCTCGCGCAGGCTTTTGGCGAGATCGGTCATCTCGTCGAAACGAGAGGCCCCTTTTTGATGGATCCAGCGAAACAGCTGGACGGCGCGGAAACGCTTTTCGCCCAGCTGTTCGCAAAAGGCGGCCAGGCCCTCAAGATCAAGGTCGAGCAGGTTGGCCGTCATCACATGATCAACGCGCGGCTGTTTCAGCGCGTGTAGACGTTCATGCCGGCGAAGAAGAACGCCACTTCAGCGGCGGCCGTCTCGGGGGCGTCAGAGCCGTGCACGGCGTTGGCGTCGATGCTGTCGGCGAAGTCGGCGCGGATGGTGCCGGCTGCGGCCTTCTTCGGGTCGGTAGCACCCATCAGGTCGCGGTTCTTGGCAATCGCGCCTTCGCCTTCCAGCGCCTGGATCATCACCGGGCCAGAGATCATGAAGTCCACCAGGTCCTTGAAAAAAGGACGCTCTTTGTGCACAGCGTAGAACTGTTCAGCTTCGCCGCGCGACAGGTGGGCCATGCGGGCGGCCACGACCTTCAGGCCGGCAGCTTCAAAACGGGCGTAAATCTGGCCGATCACGTTCTTGGCAACGGCGTCGGGTTTGATGATCGAGAGGGTGCGTTCGATGGCCATGGTGGTCCTTGAATTTATTGATAAAAACGATTTTTTCGCGGTGCTGCAAAGCCTTTGATTCTACATCGCCCCGTGACTTGCACGGGGCACGCGCCGCAGCCCTGGAAGCTCAGCGCCCGCCAGAACGCCCGCCACCGCCACCACGGCGGCGACCACCGCCGGACGGACCGCCACGAGCGCCATCCTGCTCGCGCTTGCGCTGCAGGGCGTCCTGGCCGATGTAGCCGAACGAGGTTTTCAAGGGATCGGGTTGGGCAGCGCCGCCGCCCTGCCCGCCGGGCTTGCCGCCACGGGCCTTGGGGTTGTCGGAGGGTGTCCCAAACATGCTGCTGCGCCGCACAGCGGGCGCTTCACCCCGGCTGCCGGGCGGGTTGCCGTAGTTGCGCCCGCCACCCTTGGGTGCCGGCTTACCGCGCGTGGCCGGGTGCCGGCCACGGGGTGCACGGTCGTCGCCAGTGGCTGCCGGCATGCCGGCAGCAGCGGTCAGTCGGTCGATGTCCTGCTGGTCCAGCTCCACCCAGACACCCCGCTTGAGCCCCCGCGGCAGCATCATGGCGCCGTAACGGATGCGGATCAGGCGGCTGACCGCATGACCCACGGCTTCGAGCATGCGGCGCACCTCGCGGTTGCGCCCCTCGCCGATGGTCACGCGGTACCAGCAGTTGGCCCCTTCACCGCCGCCGTCTTCGATGCTCGAGAACTGGGCCACACCGTCGTCCAGTCGCACACCGTCGAGCAGGCGCTGTTTTTCTTCATTGGACAAGGCACCGAGCACGCGCACCGCGTACTCGCGTTGCAGACCGAAACGCGGGTGCATCAAGCGATTCGCCAGTTCGCCCGAGTCGGTCAGCAACAGCAGGCCTTCGGTGTTCAGATCGAGTCGCCCGACCGATTGCCATTTGCCCTGGTACAGGCGCGGCAGGCGGCGAAACACGGTGGGGCGGTTCTGCGGATCATCATGGGACACGACTTCGCCTGCAGGCTTGTGATAGGCCAGCACGCGCGGCGGCGGCGGTGTCATGCGCACACGCACCTGCTTGCCATTGACCTTGATCACATCGCCAAACTGGATGCGCTGGCCCACGTGGGCGGGCTCGCCGTTGACGGAAATGCGACCTTCCAGGATCAACTGTTCCATCTCCAGCCGCGAGCCCATGCCCGCCTGCGCCAGCACCTTGTGCAGCTTCGGCGAGTCGGCTTGGGGCGCGAGCACGCGTTTGGTCGGCAGTGGCAGGTCCTGTTCCTGCTCAGCATCAAATGCGCCACTGACCACGTCATCGAACTGCAATGCGACGGGTGCTTCGACCGGGGGCCGGGCCGGCGCCACAGGGACATCACTCTGCGCCTGCGGCGCGGTCGTGTCGTGGCCGACGGGTTCGACCATTTCGACCTCGCGGGGGGTGTCTGGAGGTGTGGGGGTGTTCGCCATGGTCATGGTGTTCCTGTGGAAGGCTCGGGCATCTCGGTCGCGGTTTCGGATTCGGTGGGTTCGGCGTCTATCAATGACACCTCAACGGTTTCGCCCGCCTCGGGCACCAGGCTCGATGAAAGCGCCTCGAAGTCCAGTCTGTCCAGCGCGGACTCCTGCACCTCGCTGCCTTCGAGCGGCGGCAGCTGGTCCAGCGAAGCCAGGCCCAGATCGTCCAGAAACTGGCGGGTGGTGGCAAACAGGGCCGGTCGTCCCACCGTTTCGCGGTGACCGATCACTTCGACCCAGCCCCGGTCTTCAAGTTGCTTCAGGAGCAGTGAGTTGATGGTCACGCCGCGGATGTCTTCCATGTCACCCCGGGTGACGGGCTGGCGGTAGGCGATGATGGCCAGCGTTTCCAGCGTCGCGCGGGTGTATCTGGGGGGCTTTTCGGGGTGCAGCCGGTCCAGGTAGGGACGCATGTCCGGCCGGCTCTGGAAGCGCCAGCCGCTGGCCACCTGCACCAACTCCACGCCGCGACCAGCCCACTCCAGCTGCAGGTCAGCCAGCAGGCTCTTGAGGGTGTCGGGCGAGACCTCCATGTCGAAAAGCACGCCCAGCTCCCGCACGGAGAGCGGTTGCGGCGCGCAGATCAAAGCGGTCTCGAGGACGCGTCGGGCATCCGTGGTGTTCATCGCTGGTGTCTGTCAAAAACCGGTTGTCCGGTCCGGGCTGCGGAGGATGCGAAGGCTGCTGGTGTGCCCGCCCGGCGGCGGGGCTGGGTCACCAGGCGGTCCGCAACATCAGGGCATCGGGCGGAGCCATCCGGGTGGGGCTGTCAAAATCATCGGGAACCATCCCGAAAAAGCGGCCTGCTGAAGGCTTTTGCACAGCCAGGGTGGCGTCACCCCAACTGGGCATCATTGTAATGGAGCCCGGCCTGTTCCAGTGCTTCCTGAAAATCGCCCGGTGGCGCGGACTGGAATGCGAGCTGAACGCCCGAGATCGGGTGCAAAAGACGCAGGCGCGTGGCGTGCAAGGCCTGGCGCAGCATACCGAACAAAGGTTTGCCGCCGTACAGCGCATCACCCACCAGCGGATGCCCCAGCCAGGCCATGTGCACCCGGATCTGGTGCGTGCGGCCGGTGTGCAGCTTGCAGGCCACCAGGCAGGCCTGGTCGTTGCCGTCGAGCAGCCGGATGGTGGTCTGGGCGGGTTTGCCACTGGTGGCACCGGGCCGAAGCACCGCCATGCGCAAGCGGTTGTGGGTGTCGCGGCCCACAGGCTGGTCCACCACCTGCTCGGCCGCGCCCTTCCAGCGGCCCTGCGCCAGCGCGAGATACCCGCGATGCACCTCTCGTGCAGCGATGGCACGCACCAGGGCGTCCACCGCCGGCCGGCTCTTGCCCACCAGCATCAGGCCCGAGGTGTCCTTGTCGAGCCGGTGAACAATGCCCGCGCGCGGCAACTGGGCTGCAGCAGCGTGGTGGGCCAGCAGCCCATTGAGCAGCGTGCCGCTCCAGTTCCCGGCCGCCGGGTGCACCACGAGCCCGGCGGGCTTGTTGATCACCAGCAGGTGCGTGTCTTCGAAAACCACGTCCAGCGCCATCGGCTGGGCGACGAAGGCCATGGCCTGCTGCGTAGGGCGCAATTCGACCCGCAGCAGATGCCCCACCTGGACGCGGGCCGACGGCTTGTGGACCGTGGTTCCGAGCAACTGAACCGCACCATCGGCCATGAGCTGCTGCAGGTAGGAACGCGAGAACTCGGGAATCAGGCGGGCCAGTGCGCGGTCGACCCGCCAGCCGTGCATCTCGACCGGAATTTCGCAACAACGGGTCTCGGTTTCCAGCAGGACGTCATCGCCGCCGTTCATTGGCTCGGAAGGCTCAGGGGTCATCCCCGGTGTCGGCTGCCCCCCCGTCGATATAATTTCTGCTGCCAAGACCTGTTTTCCTGTTGTAAAGGTGTGCGTGTGAAGCGTTCGTTCAGATTATCGGCTGTGTCTTTGTGCACGCTGGGACCATTGCTCGCCCTGTGGGGGTGCAGCAGCACGCCGGTGGACGAAACCGTGGGCTGGAGCCCCAACAAGATTTACAGCGAAGCCATTGAAGAGCGCGATGCCGGCAACTTCGAAAAGGCCGTGACGCTGTACGAAAAGCTCGAAGGCCGTGCAGCCGGCACGCCGCTGGCCCAACAAGCCCAGCTTGACAAGGCCTACGCCCATTACAAAGCCGGCGAACAGGCACAGGCCCTGGCCGCGCTCGACCGCTTTCTGCGCCTGCATCCCGCCAGCCCCGCGCTGGACTATGCGCTGTACCTCAAGGGCCTGGTCAACTTCAATGACAACCTGGGCCTGTTCGGTTCGCTTGCGCGGCAGGACCTGTCCGAGCGCGACCAGAAGGCGGCCAAGGCCTCGTTCGAATCGCTGCGTGAGGTCGTGACACGATTCCCCGATTCGCGTTATGCGCCCGATGCGCGCGTGCGCATGACCTACATCGTGAACTCACTGGCGCAGTACGAGGTACACGTCGCCCGCTACTACTACAACCGGGGCGCCTACGTGGCCGCCATCAACCGGGTGCAGAGTGCGTTGACCGACTACACCGACGCCCCGGCACTGGAAGAAGCGCTGTTCATTCTGGTGCGCAGCTACGACGCACTCGGCATGACCCAGTTGCGTGACGATGCCCGCCGGGTGATGCAGGCCAACTACCCGCAAAGCGCCTACCTCGGCCAGGGTGGCAAGTCCGTCAGCGAGCCCTGGTGGAAGCTCTGGTGAGCGCGAGCTCTTTCAGCGCGCGCATCACTTCGTCTTCGTCCACCAGTCGCCGCATCGGTGGCAGCGCGGCCAGCAAGGCATTGCCATAGGACCGGGTCAGCAGACGCCGGTCTCCGATCACCAGCACCCCGCGGTCGGTTTCGCTGCGGATCAGGCGCCCGACCCCTTGCCTGAGCGCCAGCGCTGCCTGGGGCAGATAGACACCGTTGAACGCGCTGAGCCCGGCATCGGTGTGTTTCTGGGCCCGCGCCTCGATCAAGGGATCGCCGGGTGAGGGAAAAGGCAGCTTGTCGATCACCAGCAGCTGCAGCACATCACCGGCCAGATCCACACCCTCCCAGAACGACGCAGACGCCACAAGGATGGCACCCGGCTGACCAACGCCGGCAGCCGCGCGGAACCGCGCCAGCAGCGCACGCCGGGACAAACGACCCTGGCCCAGCACCTGCAGCGCAGCGCCCGGGCCGATGGGCAACATTTCAGCGAGCAGATCGGTCATGCGGCTGGCCGCGCGCAGGGTGGTGGTCAGTACCAGGGTGCGCCCGCCCAGGCGCGACGCCCAACGCGCAACCGCCTGCGCCAGCCGCGGCGTGTGATCGGGTTCACCGGGTTCCGGCAGGTCGTGGGGCACATACAGGGAGGCCAGCGAGGCGTGGTCAAACGGACTGGGCAGTCGCAGGGTGCGCAACCCCTCGTGGTGATGCAGGCCCAGCGGCTCGGTGAACCAGCGCAGCGCATCGTCGCCGCCCAGCGTGGCCGAAGTGAATATCCAGCTGCGCGCCGCCTGAGGCGCCGTGCCCGCCAGCGCAAAGCGGGACGAAGCGTCCGGCGGCACGCTGACCAGGCGCCAGCCACCGGCCTCGTCCACATCGGCCCAACGCACGGCTTCACGGGCTGTGCTGGCCGTCGGTGGTTCTGTCCAGCGGGGCCAGTCGGCCAACAATCCCCGCACGGTGTCCAGGAGGCGCTGCAGCTCGACCGCAGCACCCTGGGTAGCCTCCAGCGCCTGCTCCATGGCGCGCAGGGCCTGGGCCAGGCCATGCAAGGCCTGCGTCCAGAGTCGCGGATCCAGCCCCTCGGGGGTTGGCGACGACCAGCGACAACGCCCAGCGGGTACCGCACCCGACCGTGGAACCCGTGCCAGGTGGTGAACGGCCTGCTCCAGCTCCAGCGCCAGATGCGCCCAGGGTCGCTGACCGCGCGCCCACACCGGCCCCTGGCTCGCCAGTTCGCGCGCCAGCGCGCGCAATCGCCCCGAGTCCAGCGACACGCCCATGAACTGCACCCCGATCTCGTTGAGCCGGTGGGCCTCGTCAAACACCACCACCTCAACCTGCGGCAACAGTTCCGACAGGCCAGACGCCTGCACGGCCTGATCCGAGAAGTACAGGTGGTGGTTGATCACCACCCAGTCGGCCTGCTGGGCCGCACGCCGGGCCCGGTTCACATGACAGCTCGCCAGCCGCGGGCAAGCGTCCCCCAGACAGTTCTCTCGCGTGGAGCTGACCCAGGGGCGCAGCGGCGAGCGCTCATCAAGCCCCGCCAATTCGGCGAGGTCGCCCTGCACCGATGCGCTGGCCCAGCGTTGCACGTGCTCCAGCCCGGCGGCCAGCGCCGGGTCGCGCAACGTGCCGGCCACAGGCCCGCTGCGCGCCTGCTCCAGCCGTTGCAGACAGACGTAGCTGGCGCGGCCCTTGAGCAAGGCCACCCGCACCGGAAGACCCAGCGCCCGGCTCAGCGCCGGGATGTCGCGCGCAAACAGCTGTTCCTGCAGAGACTGGGTGGCGGTCGACAGCAGGGCTCGGCGTCCGCTCAACAACAGCGGCGCGAGGTAGGCAAAGGTCTTGCCCACACCCGTACCGGCCTCCACCGCAAGCCAGGTCTGCGCCTCCAGGGCCTCGGCCACGGCGCGCGCCATGTGAATCTGCGCCTGGCGCGGCTGCAGACCTCCGGGGGTGGTCACAGCCAAGGGTCCATCGGCGGCAAAAACAGCCTCGACCGCGTCCACAAAACCGGTCAAACGACGCCTCCCGCTGGCACCGACAACCCGATGGTGGACAAGGCGCAACAGGACACCACACACCACGGCCCGCCAGCCGGATGAATCAAGCGCATTTGGTGATAGTCTCGGTCTCTGTAGGGAATTCTCGTTACCATTCGCATCGCCTCGACACCGCCTGTGTCGCCCTGATTTTTGATCCACATGTCCAAAGGCTACCGCATCCACGCGTCCACCGGCATCCACCGGGGTGATCGCGATTACCAGCAGGACCAGGTCTGCCTGCTCCACCACCAGCGCCACGACGGCTGCCTGCTGTCGGTGATCGCCGATGGCATGGGGGGACGCAGCGGTGGGCGCAAGGCATCGGACCAGGTCATGCTGACCGCGCGACAGCTCTTTGAACGCTTTGATCCCGAGACCGACGACCCGTCGGCGATGCTGCGCCAGATCGTGGAAGAGTCGCATCTGGTCATCAAGCTGACAGCGGTCTCTGCCGAACAGGAACCGCACAGCACTGTCGCAGCCTTCCTGGTGAACCCGGGTGGCGACAGCCACTGGATCCACGCTGGCGATTCACGCATCTACCACTTCCGCAACGGTCAGATGATCTTTCGCACCATGGACCATTCCTATGTGCAGACCCTGGTCAACCAGGGCGAGATCACGGAAGAAGAGGCGCTGGACCACCCCCACTCCAACATCCTCATGGGCTGCCTGGGCACCGACAACGATCCCCCGGTGGACATCCACGTGGCGCACAAGCTCGGGCCGGGAGACGCCCTGCTCGCCTGCAGCGACGGTGTCTGGCACTACTTCACGCCGGCAGAACTCGCCAGTACGGTGGCCATGCTCACCCCGCGTGAAGCGTGCGAATTCCTGATCCAGAAAGCGCGTTCGCGTGCCAAAGGCATGGGCGACAATCTGTCGCTGACCATCGTCAAGTTTGACCCCTTGGGTTGAACGCTTTTCTGCGCCATGCGGGTTTCGCCGCCGGGCTGCCCCAAGGCGAAACAGCCCCCTTGGGGGCAGCGACCCGCGCAGCGGCGGAGTGTGGGGGCTACGCCGTCAAGTAAGACCGGTATCCACCTGCCGGTGTTCCAGCGTCAGGTATTCGGCCGACTGCATCTCGCCCAGGCGCGATACCGTGCGCGGGAACTCGTGCGACATCGGCCCTTCCAGATACAGCTGCTCCGGCGGAACGGCGGCCGACATCACCAGCTTGACACGCCGGTCGTACAGCACATCGATCAGCCAGGTGAACCGGCGCGCCTCGGACGCCTGGCGCACCGCCATCTGCGGCACGTTGGACAGCAGCAGCGTGTGGAACTGCGACGCGATTTCCAGGTAGTCGTTCTGCGAGCGCGGCCCGCCACAGAGCGTGCGGAAATCAAACCAGATCACGCCACCAGCGCGGCGCAGCGAGCGGATTTCGCGCGACTCGATGTGCATCACCGGGTCCTGGTCGGTCATTTCGGCCAGTTCGCCAAAGGTCTTTTCCATTGCCGCGTCGGCCTTCGGTCCCAGCGGGCAGTGGTACAGCTGGATGTGCGTGAGCGTGCGCTGGCGGTAGTCGGTGCCGTTGTCCACGCTGAGCACCTCCAGACGCGATTTCAGCAGCTCGATGGCCGGCAGGATGCGGTCGCGGTGCAGACCGTCCGGGTACAGGCCGTCCGGATGGAAGTTGGAGGTGGTGACGAAGCCCACGCCGGCCTTGAACAGCGCGTCCAGCAGGCGGTGCAGGATCATGGCGTCGGTCACATCCGCCACATGGAATTCGTCAAAACAAATCAGCTTGTAGCGCTTGGCGATGCGCGCGCCCAGTTCGTCCAGCGGGTTCACTGTGCCCTGCAGGTCGCGCAACTCCCGGTGCACCTCGCGCATGAACTCGTGGAAGTGCAGCCGCGTCTTGCGGCGCAGAGGGACCGCGTTGTAGAAGCAGTCCATCAGGAAGCTCTTGCCCCGCCCCACCCCGCCAAACATGTAAACCCCGCGCGGGATCTCCGGGTTGACAAACATCTTCTTCAGCGCGTTGGAGCGGCGCTGCTTGTACGTTGCCCACTCGGACGCACACCGCTCCAGCGCATCGATGGCACGCTGCTGGGCGGGGTCGGTGGTGTAGCCGCGCTCCTTGAGCGCGGCTTCGTAGGTGCTGCGGACCGACAAGGGCGAACCCGGATCAGAAGTTCAAGGTGCGCTTGTCCACCGCGAGTGCGGCTTCCTTCGTGGCTTCCGACAGCGACGGGTGCGCATGGCAGATGCGCGCGATGTCTTCCGCACTGGCCTTGAACTCCATGGCCACCACCGCTTCGGAGATCAGCTCTGAAGCCATCGGGCCGACGATGTGCACGCCCAGGATCTCGTCGGTGGTCGCATCCGCCAGGAACTTGACCATGCCAGTCGTGTCGCCCAGCGCGCGGGCACGGCCGTTGGCCAGGAACGGGAAGGTGCCCGCCTTGTACGCCACACCGTCCGCCTTGAGCTGCTGTTCGGTGCGGCCGACCCAGGCGATCTCGGGGCTGGTGTAGATGACCCAGGGAATGGTGTTGAAGTTGACATGCCCGTGCTGGCCCGCGATGCGCTCGGCCACGGCCACGCCCTCCTCTTCCGCCTTGTGCGCGAGCATGGGGCCACGCACCACATCGCCCACCGCCCACACGCCCGGCAGGTTGGTCTTGCACTCGGCGTCCACCATGATGGCGCCGCGCTCGTCCAGCGCCAGGCCCACGGCTTCAGCGTTCAGGCCGACGGTGTTGGGGACGCGGCCGATCGAGACGATCAGCTTGTCGGCGTCCAGCGTCAGAGCTTCGCCCTTGGCGTTGGTGTAGGCCACGCTCACCCCCTTCTTGCCGGTCTTGATCTCGCCGACGGTCACGCCGAGTTCGATCTTCAGTCCCTGCTTGTCGAAGGCCTTCTTGGCTTCCTTGGCGATCTGCTCGTCCACCGCGCCGAGGAAGGTCGGCAGACCTTCGAGGATGGTGACGTCAGCGCCCAGGCGGCGCCAGACCGAGCCCATTTCCAGGCCGATCACGCCGGAGCCGATCAGCACCAGCTTCTTGGGCACGGCGCCGATTTTGAGCGCGCCGTCGTTGGACAGCACGTTGACCTCGTCGAACGGCGTGCCGGGCAGCGCGCGGGCGTTGGAGCCGGTGGCGATGACGATCTGTTTGCCGGTGAGGACCTCTTCCTTGGCACCCGATACCTGGACTTCGTAGCCACCGTCAGCCGCCTTCAAGAACGAGCCACGGCCGTGGAAGAAGGTGATCTTGTTCTTCTTGAACAGGTAGAGGATGCCGTCGTTGTTCTGCTTCACCACGGTGTCCTTGCGGCCCACCATCTTGGCCACGTCCATCGTCACCTTGCCGGTGCTGATGCCATGCTCGGAGAAATGGTGGTTGGCGTGCTCGAAGTGCTCGCTGGACTGCAGCAGGGCCTTGGACGGAATGCAACCGACGTTGGTGCAGGTGCCGCCCGGGGCCGGGCCGCCAGCGGCGTTTTTCCACTCGTCGATACACGCGACCTTGAAGCCCAGCTGGGCAGCGCGGATGGCGGCGATGTAGCCGCCGGGGCCGGCGCCGATCACGACGACGTCAAATGCTTGAGACATGTTTGTTCTTTCAATGAGGTTTTTCAAACCCCGGAAGGAACGTCAACGCAGACACGCGACGCCACAACTTCCAGAAATCCCGCGGAACCGGCTTCGCCGGGCCGCTGGGATTGCCCCCTTGAGGGGGGATTCGGCTACACGAAGTGAGCAAGAAAGGGAGTGAATCCGATCTCTTCAGATGTCGAACAAGAGGCGAGCCGGATCTTCCAGCGCTTCCTTCATCGCCACCAGACCCAGCACGGCTTCGCGGCCGTCGATGATGCGGTGGTCGTAGGACATGGCGAAGTAGTTCATCGGGCGCACCACCACCTGGCCGTTTTCGACCATGGCGCGTTCCTTGGTGGCGTGCACGCCCAGGATGGCC
This sequence comes from Hydrogenophaga sp. L310, assembly GCF_055703065.1. Taxonomy (NCBI): domain Bacteria; kingdom Pseudomonadati; phylum Pseudomonadota; class Betaproteobacteria; order Burkholderiales; family Comamonadaceae; genus Hydrogenophaga; species Hydrogenophaga sp. L310. The sequence continues at coordinate 320,581 of NZ_JBVPZA010000001.1, read as the reverse complement.
GACTGCGGCGGGTTGATGATGGGGGTGGACATCATCGAGCCGAAGGTGCCGCCGTTGGAGATGGAGAAGGTGCCACCGGTCATGTCGTCCATGCCCAGCTTGCCGTCCTTGGCCTTCTGGCCGAATTCGGCGATCTTCTTCTCGATCTCGGCAAAGCTCATCTGGTCGGCGTTGCGCAGGATGGGCACCACCAGGCCGCGCGGCGAACCAACGGCGATACCGATGTCGAAGTAGCCGTGGTAGACGATATCGTTGCCGTCCACCGAGGCGTTGAGCACCGGGAACTTCTTCAGCGCGTGCACGGCGGCCTTGACGAAGAAGCTCATGAAACCGAGCTTGACGCCGTGTTCCTTCTCGAAGCGTTCCTGCATGCGCTTGCGCATGTCCATGACCGGAGCCATGTTGATTTCGTTGAACGTGGTCAGGATGGCGTTGGTCGACTGCGACTGCAGCAGGCGCTCGGCCACGCGGGCACGCAGGCGGGTCATGGGCACGCGCTCTTCGGGGCGGTCGCCCAGATCGGGGGCCACGGTCGCCACCTGCGGCAGCACCTTGGTCGGCGCGCCCGTCGGGATCGCCACGGGCGCGGCCACGGCGGCCTTGGGCGCCGCAGCGGCGGCGAGCACGTCACCCTTGGTCACGCGGCCGTCTTTGCCGGTACCGGGCACTGAGCCCGGCGCCATGCCGCCGTCGGCCATCAGCTTGGCAGCGGCGGGCATGGCCACGCCGGCCTTGCTCGTGGAGGCTGCGGCGGCAGCAACGGCCACAGGTGCCGGTGCTACTGCGGCAGGTGCAGCTGCGGCGACAGGCGCAGTGGCACCGGCCACGGCGGCGGTGTCGATGCGGGCGATCAGCTGTTCTGCAGCCACGGTGGCGCCATCACCTTGCAGGATTTCCACCAGCACGCCGGACGACGGCGCCGGGCATTCCAGCACCACCTTGTCGGTCTCGATCTCGATCAGAGTCTCGTCGGCGGTGACGGCGTCACCGACCTTCTTTTTCCATTGCAGCAGGGTGGCCTCGGCCACGGACTCGGAGAGCTGCGGAACTTTGACTTCTACGATTGCCATGTGTCTTCTACCTTGATTTTTTGCGATTCGCGCCAGCCATCTTCGCGCCCCTTGACGGAGGCACCAGGCCGGCGCGGGTCCGGATTATTTGGTGAGGATGAAGCCCTTGAGCTTGCTGAAAGCGGCTTCGATCAGGGTCTTCTGCTGCTCCTGGTGCAGGTGCGCATATCCCACTGCGGGCGAGGCCGAAGCGGCCCGGCCGGCGTAACCCAGCTTCTGGCCATCGAGCATGTTCTCGTGGATGTAGTGCTGCACAAAGAACCAGGCGCCCTGGTTTTGCGGCTCGTCCTGGCACCACACGATGTCGGTGGCGTTGGGGTACTTCTTGATCTCGGCACCGAACACCTTGTGCGGGAACGGGTAGAGCTGCTCCACACGCAGGATGACCACGTCGTCATCGCCACGTTCCTCGCGCTTCTTGACCAGGTCGTAATACACCTTGCCCGAGCAGCAGATGAGGCGCTTGACCTTGTCCGCGTTCTTGACCACGGCGGCGTTGCTCTCGGGAATCACCGTCTGGAAGCTGCCCTTGGTGAACTCGGACAGCGGCGACGTGGCGTCCTTGTTGCGCAGCAGCGACTTGGGTGTGAAGATCACCAGCGGCTTGCGCAGGTTGCGGATCACCTGGCGGCGCAGGATGTGGAAGATCTGGCTCGCCGTGGTGGGCTGCACGATCTGCATGTTGGTGTCGGCGGCCAGCTGCATGAAACGCTCCAGACGCGCCGAGCTGTGCTCGGGGCCCTGGCCTTCGTAACCGTGCGGCAGCATCAGCGTGATGCCGTTGACACGGCCCCACTTCACTTCGCCAGAAGCGATGAACTGGTCGATCACCACCTGGGCGCCGTTGGCGAAATCGCCGAACTGGGCTTCCCAGATCACGAGCGTGTTCGGGTCGTTGGAGGCATAACCGTATTCAAAGCCCAGCACCGCCTCTTCGGACAGGATGGAGTCGATGACCACAAACGGCGCCTGGTTGTCGCCCACGTTCTGCAGCGGCGTGTAGGTGCCGGTGTCCCACTTCTCACGGTTCTGGTCGTGGATCACGGCGTGGCGGTGCGTGAACGTGCCACGGCCGCAGTCTTCGCCGGACAGACGCACCGGGAAACCACTGGCCACCAGAGAGGCAAACGCCATGTGTTCGCCCATGCCCCAGTCCACCGGGATATCGCCACGGCCCATGGCCGCGCGGTCGGCGTAGACCTTCTTCACCAGCTGGTGCGGGCTCACGCTGTCCGGGATGGTGGTCAGGCGATCGGCCAGGCGCTTCCACTCCGCCATCGGGATCGCGGTATCACCCGCGTCGGTCCATTTCTTGCCGAGGAAGGGCGACCAGTCGACCGCAAACTTGCTCTTGAAGTTGGTCAGCACCGGATCCACCGTGTGGCGGCCGGCATCGAGCGCGGCGCGGTAGGCCTTGGCCATGTCATCGCCCAGCGTCTCGCCCAGACCCTGCGCGGCCAGCTTGTCGGCGTAGAGCTTGCGGGTACCGGGGTGGGCGCTGATCTTCTTGTACATCAGCGGCTGGGTCAGGCTCGGCGTGTCCTGCTCGTTGTGGCCCAGCTTGCGGAAGCAGATGATGTCCACGACCACATCCTTGCGGAAGGTCATGCGGTACTCCAGCGCGAGCTGCATGCACAGCACCACGGCTTCGGGATCGTCACCGTTGACGTGCAGCACCGGGGCTTCGACGCCCTTGACGATGTCGGTGCAGTACAGCGTGGAACGCAGGTCGCGCGGGTCGGAGGTGGTGAAACCGATCTGGTTGTTGATGATCAGGTGCACCGTGCCGCCCGTGGTGTAGCCACGGGTCGCGGCCAGCGCCAGGGTTTCCTGGTTCACACCCTGACCGGCAAACGCGGCGTCGCCGTGCACCAGCACCGGCAGCACCTGCTTGCCCTGGGGGTCACCGCGGCGGTCCATGCGGGCGCGCACCGAACCTTCCACCACCGGGTTCACGATTTCCAGGTGCGAAGGGTTGAAGGCCAGCGAGAGGTGAACCGGACCGCCAGGGGTGGTCACGTCCGAGCTGAAGCCCTGGTGGTATTTCACGTCACCGGCGGGCAGGTCTTCAGGAGCGGTGTGGTCGAACTCGGCGAACAGGTCCTTGGGCATCTTGCCCAGGATGTTGACCAGCACGTTCAGGCGGCCACGGTGGGCCATGCCGATCACGATTTCCTGCACGCCCTGTGCGCCGGCCTGCTGGATCAGCTCGTCCATGGCGGCGATGAAGCTCTCGCCACCTTCGAGCGAGAAGCGCTTCTGGCCCACGTACTTGGTGTGCAGGAAACGCTCCAGGCCTTCGGCCGCGGTCAGGCGGTCGAGAATGTCCTTTTTCTTCTCGGCATTGAACGCAGGTTTGCTGCGGATGGCTTCCAGCTTTTCCTGCCACCAGCGCTTTTGGATCTGGTCGCTGATGTACATGTACTCGGCACCCACGCTGGCGCAATAGGTTTCGCGCAGCGCGTTGAGCAGATCACGCAGCGACATGACTTCTTTGCCGAAGAAGGTGTTGCTGGTGTTGAAGACAGTTTCGAAATCGGCGTCGGAGAAACCGTAGAACGCGGGATCAAGTTCGGGAATGCTGTCACGCTCGGTGCGCTTGAGCGGGTCCAGATCGGCCCAGCGGGAACCGACGTTGCGGTAGGCGGCGATCAGCTGCTGGACGGCGACGCGCTTGCGGCCCAGATCGGAGTCGGCGCCCGCGGCCACAACGACCTTGGTACCGCCTTGTTTGGCGCGCTCGGCAAAAGCATTGATGACCGGCTGGTGTGGGACGTCGCGGGCGTCGGAGCCGTCACCGGCAGGCACGTGCTGAAGGGCGTCGAAGTAACCGCGCCAGTTGTCCGGCACGCTGCCTGGATTTTCCAGGTAGTTTTCATACATCTCTTCCACGTACGGCGCGTTGCCACCGAAGAGATAGGAATTGTTCTGGTAGGCAACATAGACGTTGCCCCCATTCGATGGGGAATTGCTCATAGATTCGCTGACCTCCGCTTCCCTCTGGGAAACATTAGCTGGTTAAAGAAACCTCCCGCGACACGGCTTAACCGATTGGCGGATGCGACAGTGACTGTGGAAGGACCTGACTGCAGCCCGTGATTGTGCCACCAGAGCGCAGGCTCAGGGAAAAAGAATGCAGTGAAGAAGCCCGTGGGGTGGAATCACCCGGGCGATGTTGCAGCCGCGCGATGCGACAGCGCCGTGTCAGGCGCAACGATCTGGAATCAGGAAACCACGCGTGGCGAAAGGCGCTCGGATGCCGGCACAGCGCTGGGTTCGTCCATTTCGATCGCGATTTGCGTGCAGACCGTGCGGCACAGCGTGACCGCCTTTTCGCTCTGCACCCGGTAGATGACCTGGGTACCTTCCTTGCGCTTGGCCAGCACACCCGCCCGGTACAGCAGGTTCAGATGCTGGGACAGGTTGGGCTGGGTGGTGTTGATTTCCTGCAGCAGCTGGGACACCGATTTTTCCTTGTCGCACAGCGCGCTGAGGATGCGCAACCGCATGGGCGTGGCCAGCACGCCAAACAGCTCGGCGGCCATTTCGAACACGCGCACCTTCTCGACATTGGCATCGGACTCGATCATTTGTTCCATGGCAGACCACACTTTTGTCAATATAAGCATGGATCATACTTACAAAACCGGACTTTGACCATGCGTTTTTGTCGGGATTAACCCCCTGTTGAACAACCCCAAAAAGAAACCCGGTGCGTCTGGCGACGCCACCGGGTCTCAACGGAATGCTGGCGGCAAGCCAGCGGTGAATCTCAGCCCTGCAGATCCTTGATCTGCTGCAATGCGGCCGGGTCGTCCATGGTGGTCAGATCGCCCGGATCGCGGCCTTCGCAGACCGCCTGGATGGCGCGGCGCAGCAACTTGCCCGAGCGCGTCTTGGGCAAGACGTTGACAAAGCGCACCCTCGCCGGGCGAGCCACGGCACCCAGCTGCTCGTCCACCAGCTTCATCACTTCGCCTTCCAGCTTCTGGCGCGCGGCATCGTCGGTGAGCACGGAGGCGTCCTTCACCACGGCGAACGCCATGGCGACCTGCCCCTTGAGCTGGTCCGCCACGCCCACCACCGCCACCTCGGCAATCTTCGGGTGGCTGGAAATGCTCTCTTCGATTTCGCGCGTGCCCAGCCGGTGGCCAGCGACGTTGATCACGTCGTCTGTACGACCCAGGATGAAGTAGTAGCCGTCCTCGTCACGGATGCCCCAGTCAAAGGTGCTGTAGACCATGCGGCCCGGCACACTGGACCAGTAAGTCTTGACGAAGCGGTCGTTGTCGCCCCAGATGGTCTGCATGCAACCGGGCGGCAGCGGGCCCTCAACGGCCACGACACCCTTCTGGTTGCCACCCTGCAGCTCTTCGCCGGTCTGGTCGTCCAGCAGCTTGACGTTGTAGCCATAGACCGCCTTGCCCGGCGAGCCGAACTTGCTGTCGGCCTTCTCCACACCGTTGCAGATCGCCAGAATGGGCCAGCCGGTTTCCGTCTGCCAGTAGTTGTCCACGATGGGTTTGCCCAGTTCGTCGGAGATCCACTTCGCGGTGGTTTCGTCCAGCGGCTCGCCGGCAAGAAACAGCGCCTTGAGGCTGGAAAGGTCGTATTTCTTGATGAAGGACGAATCGTATTTTTTGAGCACGCGCACCGCCGTGGGTGCGCTGAACATGACGGTGACCTTGTACTTCTCGACCAGGCTCCACCAGATGCCGGCATCGGGCCGGATCGGCAGGCCTTCGTACATGATGGTCGCCATGCCACCGATCAGCGGGCCGTAGATGATGTAGCTGTGCCCCACGACCCAGCCAATGTCGCTGGTGGAGAAATAGGTCTCGCCAGGCTCGCCCATGTAGATGTGCTTCATGGACGCCGCCAGTGCGACGGTGTAGCCGCCGGTGTCGCGCTGCACGCCCTTGGGCTTGCCGGTGGTGCCACTGGTGTAGAGCGTGTAGCTCGGATGGGTTGCATCCACCCACTCACAGGGCACCACGGTGTCCATGTGGCGCGCGCGCTCGGCGCTGTAATCCACGTCCCGGCCTTCTACCGTGTTGAACGCCGCCAGCCCGCGATTGACCATCATCACCTTTTGCGGCTTGTGGGCCGAGAGCTTGATGGCTTCGTCCAGCAGCGGCTTGTATTCCACCACCTTGCCGCCGCGCGACCCGGCGTCGGCACTCACGATGGCCACGGGCGACGCGTCTTCGATGCGGCTGGCCAGCGAGTGGCTGGCGAAACCGCCGAACACCACGGAGTGGATGGCACCGATGCGCACGCAGGCCAGCATGGCGAACGCGGCCTCCGGAATCATGGGCATGTAGATCAGGACACGATCGCCCTTCTTCACGCCCTGGTCCTGCAGGATGGCGGCCATGCGCTGCACTTCGGCGTGCAGTTCGCGGAAGCTGTAGATCGTTTCGACGTTGGTCTCGGTCGAAACAAAGATCAGGGCGTTCTGGTCGGCACGGTCCGCCAGGTGGCGATCGACCGCGTTGTGGCACAGGTTGGTCAGACCCCCTTCAAACCAGCGGGCGAACGGCGGGTTGTCGTAATTGCAGACGCGGTCAAAGGGCTTGTGCCAGTCCACCAGCTTGGCCTGCTCGGCCCAGAAGACGTCGCGGTCTTCGATCGATCGGCGGTGGAAATCGGCGTAACCCTGAACGTTGCTCATGTGAGTCTCCTGCGTGGTGGTCGGTTGAGATGCGACAACGACCGCGCCGGGGCCCAGGGACTCCCGGCGTGGTCGAGAAAAACTGAATTCATAATTATGGCGTTCAGACTTGCGACAGTCTGACAAGACCATCGCACCACCCAACCCGCTTTCGCGGGAAGCCCGTTTGCTTCGGTGCTGGACAACCGACGCTCCATCGAGCGAATCCGTACCCCCTACTTGATCAGCGCATGAACCTCGCGAAACGCCAGGTGTTCAGCCGTGCGCAGCCACTCGAAGGCCACCATCTCCGTCGTGAGCAGTTCAGCGCCAGCCCCCGCCAGGCGGTCAAAGGCCGCATCGCGGTTGCGCTCGGTGCGCGAGCCGCAGGCGTCGGTCACGACCCAGACATCGATCTCCTGCTCGATCAGTTCCAGCACGGTCTGCAGCAGGCAGACATGGGCCTCACAACCGGCGATCACCACCGTATTGCGCTCGGGCGCCTGGCTCGGGGCGGCCTTTTGCAGGTGTTTGGGCAGGCTGCGGGCGTTGCCTGATGCCGGTCGGGTCGCAGGTCGCAACCAGTCCAGCAAACCGGCGTCGACCGCACTGAAGCTCATCTTGCTCAGGGTCTTATGGCACAAGCCCCGCAATTCCGCGTCGTTGGCGCCGAGCTTGTCGGGGTTCTGTTCGGTGCCAAAAACAGGTACCCGAAACAATTGAGCTATGCGGGCCAGGCGAACCGCATTGGCCAGCACCAGTGGCGCCTCGTGGATCGCGGGCAACAAGCGGGTTTGGTAGTCGACCAGCACCAGCTGGGAATCGGCGGCATCAAGCAGCATCGGACAGTCTCTTTGGTAGGTTGGAACACACCGGCCAGGTGGCGGTGAAGCCGGTCGTGCCCAGCATTGTGACAAAGGCGCATGCCTCCCGGCCAAGTCGGATGGCACAATGGCTCAATATTCAAATAAATCAACGCATTGCATGTCTTTCCTCGCTTGACTTCACAAAGCTTCACCCTTAACCTGACACCATGAAGCGTTGGATTCCTGTTCTGTTGCTGGCTGGCATGCCTTTGGCGCATGCCGTTCCCGGCGAAGTCGTCTATGAAGACATGGACGTGCTGCTACAAGAAAAAGGCGTCATCTCACGGCTGAGCGAGCAATTGCAGCAGGTACGCGACAACGTGGGGGCTTCGGCCTCCACCCTCGTGATCAACGCCATGGGGTTCCTGGGCGTCCCATACCGCTACGGCGGCAACAGTGCTGAAACCGGGGTTGATTGCAGTGGTCTGGTTCGCACGGTTTTTGAGCAATCGGTGGGCAAGGTGCTGCCACGTCGGGCGGTGGACCAGGCCGCCGCGACAGAGGCGATCGATCGCAGCGAACTCAAGCCCGGAGACCTGGTTTTCTTCAACACCATGAAACGGGCTTTCAGCCACGTAGGCATCTATGTCGGCGAAGGGAAGTTCATCCATGCCCCACGCTCAGGCGCCTCTGTCCGGCTGGAAGACATGCGCGTCGCGTACTGGAGCAACCGGTTCAATGGCGCCCGACGCGTGCCAATGCAGTCATCGATCAATACGGCGGTGCGCTGAACCAGCCGCAGCCCTTTTCGCTCGCCGTCTTTGGCGGTATCGCCCTCGAATCCGGCGATCAAGTTGTAGGCTCTGTTGAAACCGTGTTGCGCGAGCAGTCCGGCGGCGTGGTTGCTGCGAATGCCCGAGCGGCAGATCAGGACCACGGCTTCGTCTTGGCTCAGACCGGCCCGGGCCAGACAATTTTCCACATCCTGAACAAAATGGGTGTTGGACAGTTGCACAAACTCGTTGCGGGCAGCTCCACTCCCAGACTTCAGGAAACTCCAGGAACGGCACCAGGTGGTCCACCAAGATGGGGCCATGCCCACGTACATGGCTTCAGACCGTGTGCGGATGTCGATGAACAGCACCTTGCCCGGTGCGCCCTGCTTCATCTCGGCCGCTTCGATGGCCGCGAGGTGCAGGCCAGAGGCCGATGGTTTGGCGGCGGGGACCTTGTCCGCGTCGATGGCCATGACCTGACCTGCGAGCTACAGCGCACCTGCGTTGAAGATGGCAACCGCCTGCCCGAAACGGCGCCAGGCGGATGCAAAAGGCCCGGGCTTCATTTCAGGGCTCCCAGGTATTCGGCCACGGCCCTGGTTTCCAGCTGGCTCATGCGCGCAGAGATCACGGTCATGATCGCGCTGTCGTTGCTGCGCTCGCGCTGGTGGAAATGGAGCAACTGCGACTCGAGATAGCTGGGGTGCTGACCGGCCAGGCGTGGCATGCTGGCGCTGCCACGGCCATGGGTGCCGTGGCAGGACAGGCACGCGGGCAACCCCGCATACACATTGCCCCGCTCGTAGACGAATTGCCCCACCGCCATGAGCTGCGGGTCATCGGACGGGGTGCTGGAGGCTTTCTGGCTCGCATAGTGCGCGGCCAGCGAACGGATCATGTGATCGTCCATCATGGCCACCTTTTCTTTCATCAGGGGACTCTTGCGGTCTCCCGAGGCGAAGTCCTTCAACTGCTTGACCAGGTAGGTTTCGTTCTGTCCCGCCAGGCGCGGGAAATTGGGCGCCGCGCTCTGTCCGGTGGCCCCGTGACAGGAGCCGCAGTGTTCTGCGGCGAAGCGGGCTCCGGCAGCGAGGTCGGCGTCCAAAGTCTGTGCATTCGCCGACCAGGCCAGCGATCCCAGCAGCGAGGTTGCAAGCAGTGCACGGAACCTCTGCAACCAGCTGACCCGCTTGCGTGTGCGGCCTGTGGTGACCACCTTGACGTTGTTGCCCATCATGTCTCCTGTCCGTGAAAGTCAGAGGCATTCTGGTCACACGATCCGGGCCATCGATTGATGCAAGTCAATAATGATTAACTTATATTTACATCGGAAAATGAAGCGCTCCAACGGTCTTGCAGCGCGCTCACCGCATGCCCATTGCCAACCCAGACGCCACAAAAGCGAGGGAACAGTGGCTGCAGCACAACAGCTTCGCCACCGCGCTCCCGGGTATGCATGGCCACTGGACGGCGGTCAGCCCAGGCGTGTTGATCGGCATTGCTGACCACGACCACCATCCGGACCACCAGTACTTCGTCCGTCGCACCGAAGCGGCCGCGCTACGAGGGGTTACCGGTGGCCTGATGGCCCGGCCAGGTTCCGCTGGCGATGTAGATGCCGCCCATCCATGTGGAGCGGACGTCCAGCCCCGGCACGTGAGCCGCCAAGCCGCTCCAGGGCTGAACAAGGCCATCCAGGGTACTGACGGAACGCAGTGCCGCACCCCAGACAAAGAGATTGACCGGCCAGGCCCAAGGGCCGGCCCACTGCAACCCGGTTGCCACCACACGCGCACCCGGCTTGAGGTGCTGCAGCACATTGGCAATCGCCTCAGGGCGACGCAACACGTCGTGCGTGAAGTGAAACAGCGCGGCATCGGCATGCCCCGTCCAGCGCGCTGATTCGACCGGCGCATTGATCAGCGATACCTCGCAGGGCTCGACAGCCGCGAGACGTTCACGCGCCTTGACCCACATCTCCGGGCATTGTTCGATCCCCACGATCCGGCCGTGCGGACCCACGGCATCGGCGAGCAGAGGAAAACTCAGACCGGTGCCACAGCCGACATCCAGCACGGACGCACCAGGACGCAGTTGCAGACTCGCCACCGCCTCCCGGCGCAGTGGCTCGAACATCGCGAGTTCGTTGTCGTACACGCCGGCCCGCAAGCGGTACTGCTCCAAGGCAAACCTGCGATCGGGCATGCGTGTTTTCCTGCGACTGAGTGATGGACTTTTCATGATCTTGCTGAACCGTGGCGATCTCCACGGTTCAGCATAGTGCGCAGACCCTCGCACCGCAAGCAGCAATGGTCTGCGTTTGTTACCGAGTGTCCCAGCGCGCAGAAGCCTTGATCAGAAGCTGTAGTTGTAATTGATGCGCAGCGTCTTCTGGCTGTGCGACACCGTACCCGCCATGCCCGGGCCGAACATGTTCGGGTTGGTGCGGGTCACCTTGGGCGCAATGGCCAGTGAGCCGGCCACCGAGTGGCCGCCGCCGATGTTCCAGCCCAAACCAAGGGTGTAGTGGGACTCGATCGTGGCCGGGAACAGCGGGTTGAGCGTGCTGTCGGGAACGGGGTTGCTGGCGTGGTTGTAGCCAGCGCGCAGGGCCAGGCCCGGCGCCAGCATGTACTGGCCGCCGATCATGATGACGGTCTGGTCTTTCCAGTTCTGCGGCATCGCGCCCACCATCCAACCCCCGCCCATGTTCATGCCCAGGCGGAAATCCTTCATGCTGTTCGACCAGGCCAGGTGCTTGATGTCGGCCGCCAGCATGAAAGTGGGCGTGGCCTGCCAGGCCACGCCCACGCCATAGGTTTCCGGCCACTGGAAGTCCACCACCTTGAATTGCGTGGGGATCTGCATACCCCCCGGCAGCATGGTGAAGGTGCCGCTGCCTTGCAGGTCGCCAATGTCGGTCTTGCTGTGGTAGGTGGCTCCAAAGGCCAGGTCATTGGAGACCTTGTAGTGGGCGCCCAGCTTGAAGGCCCAGCCATTGCCGGAAGCTTCGCCGGTGAAGTCGTTCTTGTCGCTGAAGCTGGCGTGGCCCGAGCCGTCGGGCATGAGCATCTGCACGTCCATGCTGGCCCACACATAGTCGATCTGGCCGGCCACGGTGAAGCTGTCGTTGACGTTGTAGACCAGTGGGAACATCAGCCGGCCGAAGCCCACTTCGGAGCGCATGGGCAGGCCGGTGCCACCGGACAGGAAGGAATTGCTGCCGTACTCGGTACCCATACCACCCTGGGCCAGCATGCCGGCGCCGTAGGTGAACTTGCCGGACTTGCGGATCAGGGAGAGCGAAGGCATGTAATAGGCATCTCCGCCCGACTTCGCGTTCAGGGTGCCGGCCTGCGGGTGGTTCATGCGGGTGTTCACGTCCGGCATCAACACCGTCAGGCCCAGGCCCAGGTTGCTGCCTTCCTGGCGCAGACCCAGCGTGGCCGGGTTGTTCATCAGGGCGGAGTTGCCGTTTTCATGGGCAAACGAGGCGCCACCCATGCCTCCGGCCTTGGCGCCGTAGGCTTCCAGATTCATGCCGTTGGTGGCGGCGGCGGGCAGGGCCACCAGCGCAATCGCGGCCGCAGCGATGGCGGTGCGGGTGGGGCGGTGTACGAAGCGGCGAGCGTGTGGCATGCGTGTGGACTCCTGGAGCCAAAGGATTGATGGAACCCGAAGACTACTGGCACGGGTATTTTCTGGGGAGGCGGGAAGCTTCGGGTTGACGGCCGTCTGTAAAACATATACGGATACAGGTATCAGCATTTTTCAGTCATCTCCAAAGACCATTCCGGGCTGCACCTTGTGCCGTTGGGAATCCCCCCTTGAAGTGCACCCGTATCCGCCAGCCAGACGACAAACAATCCGGACCCACAACGGTCCGGGTTACTGCCTTGGTGAGCGCTGAAGCCGCCGGCTTCTGGGCAGGCATGTCCAGCACGCTGCTCCCTGCGGCCTTGCGCCACAATCGCGCATGACTTCAGATGCCGCCGCCACAACACCCATTGAACGTGCACCCGTCGCCGCGCTGGCCTGCACCCAGTGCCCCTTGCGAAAACTGCCCCTGTTCCAGGCGCACGAAGACGCCGAACTGGAACTCGTGCAGTCGCTCAAGCGCAAGGACATGCACCTGCCGGTGGGCAGCACACTGATCCAGGAAGGTCAGGTCGACGCGCCGCTCTACACGCTGCAAAAGGGCTGGGCGTTTCGCTTCAAGACGCTGAGCGACGGGCGCCGTCAGATCCTGAACTTCCTGCTCGCGGGCGATTTCATCGGTGTGCAGCAGAAGATGGGCGATGCCGCGGCCCACGGCGTCGAGACGCTGACCGATGCGGTGTTCTGCGTGTTCCAGCGCGACTCGCTGTGGGAGATCCACCGCCGCTCGCCCACCATGGGCTTCAATGTGACCTGGCTCACCGCGCACGAAGAATCGCTGGTGGACGACACGCTGCTCTCCGTGGGGCGGCGCAGCGCCGAAGAGCGCATTGCCATGCTGCTGATCCTGCTGTTCAAGCGCGCCGCTGCGCTGCAGGCCGATGGCGGCACGAGCGGTGTGCCGTTTCCGTTGACGCAACAACATGTCGCCGATGCGCTCGGACTCTCGCTGGTACACACCAACAAGACGCTGCGCAAACTGGAACGCCGGGGTTTGCACACCATTGGTGAAGGTCGGTTGTATATGCGGGACGTAAAGGCGCTCGCGCGCCTGGCCGACCTGTACGGAGATGGCCGCCCGCCCGTGCGCCCTCTGGTGTGACCGTTCCACGGACCTGCAATACACCCAGTGGTCGCTGACAACCGGTAACACCTGGGTATGCATTCATGTCTTTGTACATAACGAAAGGCTGACAGGCCACCTACATTGCGTTCAACCCTGCTTCCCGCCATCCAGGCCAGCAGGGACATCGACAGTCTCATGACCTTCAATGGTCGGGGCTCCGATGGAACGACATGTCCAAGGAGGCCGCATGACAGCCACCGCATCACGGTTCAACAAGAACCAACTGCTTGCCGCCCTTTCCAGCGCCGAATGGCAGCATCTCGAGCCCGACCTGGATTGGGTCGATCTGGAGGCCGGCACCGTCCTGCATTCCAGCGGCAAGGCACTGCACCATGTGCACTTTCCGGCCAGCGCCACCGTCTCCCTCGTGTCCTCGATGGCCGACGGCGCCTCGGCCGAAGTGGCCGTGGTGGGCAGTGAAGGCATGGTCGGCGTCTGCGCCTTCATGGGCGGCGCCAACCCCTTGAGCGACGCCGTGGTGCAGCGACCGGGCCAGGCCTGGCGCATGAGCGCGGCGGCCGTGCTGCACCACACGCGCCGCTCGCCCGATTTCATGCAGAAGTTGCTGGGCTACACCCAGGCCTTGTTCACCCACATGGCGCAGTGTTCGGCCTGCAACCGCCACCACGCGCTGGACCAGCAGCTGTGCCGCTGGCTGTTGCTGCACCTGGACCGCCAGGAAGGCACCGACATGCAGATCACGCAGGAACGCATTGCCTGCCTGCTGGGCGTGCGCCGCGAGGGTGTCACCGGCGGTGCACTCAAGCTGCAGAAGGCCGGGCTGATCGACTACCGCCGGGGCCACATTTCCATCATCGACCGCCGCGGCCTGGAAGCGCGCAGCTGCGAGTGTTACGGCGTGGTGCGACAGGCCTATGACCGTTTGTTGGGCGCCCACACCGCGCCTCGCCGGTCGTCAGGGGTTTCCGACCTCGGGCTGGCCACCCTGGTGGTGCACCGCCAACGCCAGCCTCTGTTGATGACCGCCTGAACTTTGCGTGGTCGAGCCGGCGGTGCCGTGCGGCCCGACACGCGACCCGTTCACCCCTGCAATTGCCAGGTGTCCCAAAGCCACGCTGGTGCACGCAGACCTCGCCCCTCCATGCACCCCCTCTTTTTTTGGGAGACATCACATGAACTACGAAGAACGCGATTCCTTCGGCATCTACGCTGCCACCACCGCCATGGACGACACCGTCCCGCAGCGCAACCGCGGCCCTGGCCCGTACCTGATGGGCGCCGACACCCTGCTGGGTAACGACGTCGTCAACGCCAAAGACGAAGACCTGGGCGACATCAAGGAAATCATGCTCGACATGCGCACCGGACAGGTGAGCTACGCGGTGCTGTCGTTTGGCGGGTTCCTGGGCCTGGGCGAAAAACTGTTTGCCGTGCCATGGACCGCGCTGAAGCTGGACACGATCAACAAGCGCTTCGTGCTCGACGCGAGCATGGACCGCCTGGAGAGCGCGCCCGGCTTCGACAAGAACGACTGGCCCGACATGGCCGACACGGCCTGGGAAAAGGGCGTTCACGACTTCTACGGGACCCGGCCGTACGTGGAACCACGCGGCAACTGAGCCTTTCAAACAACCCGCCGCCTCACTGCCAACGTGAGTCGCCATGAGCCCGCGCAAGCCACCTCGCTGCGCGGGCTTTTGCCTGTGCCTGGCACCGAGCGATCGCCCAGGGCCGAACCGGCCAGTACCGCCGTATCAACCTGGCGCATTGCCGAGGCCGCAAATGCCGATGCGTCTGCCGTGGATCCAATCCGGTTCGCTGGCGGTGGCGAGCCGCTCGGCATGGAGCAGCACCAACACGCCCAGGCCAGCGGTTGGTCCATGTTGGGGGGCGCCCTGGCTCATGGCAAGGCCTTGCGTACGGCGCAGGCACTTCCGTGCGTTGACGAACCGACCCGCGAAGATGGATGTGCCAAGCTCGCGCTTTACTGAAAAGGACACACATGGCTCAAACCGCACGCATTGTGGGCAAGGTTGAATACCGGGGAGGCGACGGCCCTGCCGTGGAGATTCGCGAAGGCCCGGTGGAGGTATCGCTCTCCAATACCGACGCCACCTTGAGCTGGGTCGAGGAGGATACCCACGGTTCTGCCGCCATGCCCATTGGCGACTTCCGGCGCTACGTGAAGGAAGGGAAGCTCAAGCTCGATGGACCGGTGCAGGCCGAGGCCTGAGCCGGCACAACACGCCGACAGGCGCCGAAGTTGCCCGAACGGCGGGAGCAAACCGTGGTACAAGGAATTTTTGCAACGCAACGTGCGTGTGCAGACATACCGAAGATCCTCATTCAATGAAGACAAATTTCCCTTCCTGCTCGGCGCGAGCGGCATTGAGGTTGCCGTCAACCTGACTGACACGTGGACCCAAACCCTGCCCCAGTCGACCACACCGTGAGCAGCGGTGCCCGGTACAGCTTCCGTCTCTATGTGGCGGGCGATGCACCCAATTCGGCGCTCGCCAGAAAAAACCTGTACGCGTTGTGCAATGAACAACTGGCTGGCCGACACGACATAGAAGTTGTTGATGTCTGCCAGGAGCCTGAGCGGGCGCTGACCGACCGGATTTTCATGACGCCAGCACTGCTCAAGCTGGCTCCTGCTCCGGCGCGCGTCATGGTGGGCGCATTGAGCCACACCCAGGCTGTGCTGCCGGCACCGGACATGGCGGATGCGGCAGGCACTGCCGCCACGGCTGAAGTCGCGGCGCTGATCAGGACCTTGTTCGAGACCAGCCAGCGCCTGGAGGACCTGACGGCCGGGGAGGTGGACACTGTCGCCGACCACGAGGGCAAGACCTTCCTTCTGCTCCATGCCCAGGAGCAACTGCGGCTGACGGAGGCGGCCAAGCAGGCATCGATCCTCAATGCGTTCCCGGCCCATATTGCCGTGCTGGACAACCAAGGCGTGATCACTTCAGTCAACGAAGCCTGGCGGCATTTCGCAGCGGCCAACGGCATGGCGAGCCCGAACTTCGGTCTGGGCATGAACTATCTGGATATCTGTGGCAGCACACAGGGTGATGAAGCCACCATGGCAGGACAGATTTCCATCGGCATCCGCCGCGTCCTTGACGGCCAGGTCAAGAGCTTCGTCACCGAGTACCCGTGCCACTCGCCCACCGTGCAGCGCTGGATCCTGCTCATGGTGATGCCCCTGGCCCGGGACCGGCTGGACGGCGCCGTTGTGCTGCACCTGGACACTTCGCTGCAGCACAAGGCCGAGGAGCGGTTGCAATACCTTGACTACTATGACGAGCTGACGGGCCTGGCCAACCGCAAGCTGTTCATGGAACGCGTTGCACAGTTCGTGCGCAGCGCTGCGCCCGAACAAAACGAACTGGGTGTGGTCCTGATCGACCTGGAGCGTTTCAAGAACATCAACGACAGCCTGGGCCGCGATGCCGGCGACGAGCTGCTGAGGCAAGTCGCCGCCTGGCTGACTCAGGCCATGGGCGACGCCAGCCTTGTGGCCCGCCTGGACGCGGACCATTTTGCTGTGGTCCTGCCCCAGTTCTTCCGGAAGCAGTCGAGCGTGGGCCGGATGATCGAGGACACCACGCTCGCCTTCAAGGAACACCCCTTCATGCTGAACGGCAAGGCGTTCCGCGTGGCCGCCCAAGCCGGCATTGCGCTGTTCCCGGGCGATGGCGCCGATGCAGATGTGCTGTTCAGGAACGCCGAGGCCGCGCTCAAGCGTGCCAAGGCAAGGGGCGCAAGCTACCTGTTCTACAACCCGGAAATGAACGCCAGTGTGAGCAGCCAGCTGACCATGGAGAACCAGCTGCACCAGGCATTGACCAAGGGCCAGTTCGTTCTTCACTACCAGCCCAAAGTCGATCTTGCCACCGGCAAGCTCACCAGTGCCGAGGCCCTGCTGCGCTGGAACCATCCGGAAACCGGGCTCGTTCCGCCCGACCGTTTCATCCCCTTGCTGGAAGACACCGGCATGATCCATGAAGTCGGGCGCTGGGCGCTGGGCAAGATCGTCGAAGACTATCTGCGCTGGCGCGCGGCGGGCCTGCCTGTCGTGCGGCTGGCCATCAATGTTTCGTCCGTACAGCTGCGCGATGCCGGCTTCAGCGCCGAAGTCAGGCGCCTGGTGGCTGCCAACCCGCTCTCGCAGCAGGGACTGGAGCTGGAGATCACCGAGAGCGTGATCATGAAGGACATGGAAATCACCATCGACAGCCTGCGGGAGATCCGCGCGCTGGGCATCACCATCGCCATTGACGACTTTGGCACCGGCTATTCGTCGCTCAGCTACCTGTCCAGGCTGCCCATTGATACCCTGAAGATCGACCGCTCCTTTGTCACGGCGATGACGGACGGCCCGCAGGCGCTCGCGCTGGTGGCCATCGTCATCAACATGGCGCACACGCTCAAGCTCACGGTGGTGGCGGAGGGCGTCGAGACCGAGGAACAGGCCGGCCTGCTGCGCGGGCTGAGCTGCGACGAGATGCAGGGCTTCCTGTTCAGCAAGCCGGTGCCGGCCGATGAGTTCGAGGCGAAGTTCCTGGCCGTGCCAGGCACGGGTGACATCCCTGCGGACATCCACCATGCCTGAAGTTCTTCACCCTGCACCCGAGCCCGACACTGCAATGCGCAGGGTGGTCAGCTATGCCGGCCTGACCGTATTGATCCTGCTGGCTTTCCTGTCTGTACGCCACGCCGGCTGGAAAAGCGACATGGTGTTTCACACCCTGCTTGAAACCGTGTCGACCATGCTGGCGGCGGTCGTGGGCTGCCTGGCGCTGGTCCGCTACTACAGCGAGAAGAAGACCATGTTCCTCTTCATCGGCATGGGGTTTGTGGCCACGGCGGTCCTGGACGGTTTTCACGGCGTCTTCAGTTCCGCCCACTTCATGCACGAGTTCCCGGCCGCTTCGGCATCGCGTATCTACTGGAGCTGGACCGTCTCGCGCACCTACCTCTCATTGCTGCTTTGGCTCAGCTGCCTGTTCTGGCAGCGCGAACAGCGCCTGGGCCCGGCCGGCAGGATCGCCGATGGGGTGGTCTATGCCATGGTGGGTGTGCTGGCGCTGGCGTGCTATGGCGTGGTCGAACTGCTGCCCATGCCACCTGCCGTCCAGGACGGCAGCCTGATCACCCGCCCCCAGGACCTGCTGGCTGCGCTGTTCTTCCTGCTCGCCCTGCTGGCGTACCTGCGCAAGGGCCACTGGCGGGTGTACCACTTCGATCACTGGCTGGTGCTCAGCCTCATCATCGGCTTCATGGGGCAGGCGCTCTTCATGGCGACGTCGAGCGAGCTCTTTGACGCGATGTTCGACGGCGCCCACCTGCTCAAGATCGCCTCCTATCTCTGCGTCCTGATCGGCCTGCTCTTCAGCATGCACCGCCTGTACAAGGAGTCGCTGGTGCGGCAGGAGCTGGTGTTCAAGAACACCATCCTCGCAACGCAGCAGGAGCTCTCGCGCGAGGCCATCCTGGTGGTGAATGGCCATGAAAAAATCATTTCCTACAACCGCAACTTCATCGATCTGTGGGGCATCGGGCAAAGCGTGATGGACACCGGTTCGGAAGCCGATGCGCTCAGGCTCGCCGTGGCGCAGATGCAGGACCCACAGGCAGATCTTGCCCGCATCCAGTCTGTATACCAGCACAAGACCGAAAAGAGCAGCGAGGAAGTCACCCTCAAGGACGGCCGCATCATCGACCTCTACTCCGCGCCGATGCTCGGTACGGACGGCACCTACTACGGCCGGGTCTGGTACTTTCGCGACATCACGGAGCGCAGGCTGGAAGAACGCAGAGTCCAGGACGAACGCAATTTTTCGGACAAACTGATCGCCAGCCTGCCGGGCACCTTCTGCGTGTTAGACACGTCCGGGAAGTACATCCGGTGGAACGACCGGCAGAAGGAGCTGCTGGGGCTGTCGGACGCACAGATGGCCTCTTCCCATGCGATTGACTTCGTCGATGCCGCCGATCGGCCGCGGATCATGCAGCACATCCGGCAGACCCTGGAACACGGATCGGCCACTGCCGAGACCCGCGTCACCGGCCTGCGCGGCCCGCGCGACTACACCTTCAGCACCATGCGCGTCAACATGTCTTCTGGCGACTACGTCATTGCCGTGGGCAGCGACATCACGCTGCGCAAGCAGGCCGAGCGCGAGGTGCAGACGCTGCAGGAACTGTTGCGCGAACAGGCCATCCGCGACCCGCTGACCGGTCTGTACAACCGCCGCTATCTGGACGAAACCATAGGACGGGAACTCATCAGGGCACGACGTTCCGGCCACGAGATGGGCATCATCATGTGCGACATCGACTTCTTCAAACGCGTCAACGACACCTGGGGCCACCTGGCGGGCGATGAGGTGCTCAAGGCATTCGCCGCCCTGCTCTCCCGCAATGCCCGGGGCAGCGACATCGTGTGCCGCTACGGTGGCGAGGAGTTCCTCCTGCTGCTGGCGGACATACAGCCCAACCTGGCGTACCAGCTGGCGTACCAGCGCGCAGAGAACCTGCGCATCGCACTGGAAGCGATGTCCATTGCATTCGGGGACACCGCCATCCGGGTCACTGCGTCCTTCGGCGTGGCGAAGTTCCCGGAGCACGGCACCACGCAGGACGAGCTGGTCCAGGCTGCCGACAGCGCCATGTACCTGGCCAAAACCGGCGGGCGCAACCGCGTGGTGATCGCCTCGACACCGGCCGCCCCAGCGCTGCCTGCCTGACAGGGTACGGTGCCCAACAGACGATGGCATGCGCGAACTGAGACTGCAGAACGCAAGGAAGCACCGACATGACACTGCCCTCCACAGACAAGCGTCCGCCGGCGGCGACCGCGGGCCTCAACTGGCCAGCCCCCCACCACATGACCGTGCTGGACCCGGGCGCGGCCTCGGGTGCCGAGCCGTGCCTGGTCACCATGCTCAACGGGGACGAGCTCAGGGCCACAGTTGTCCGGATTGACTTCGAGGCGGGGCGCCTTGAGATGATGCCGGCCGGCGGACCGGTGCAGATGCTGCCGTTCGCGGCATTCCGCAGCCTCTACCTCACCCGTGCCATCGAGGTCGAGCCCATCGCGCTACCTGTGTCCGCCGGTTCGGCGGAGGCCCGGCCCAGGCGCGAAGCACGCAGCTGCACCATCACTTTCAAGGACGGGACCGTGCTGGAGGCGCAGGTCACTTCTGCACTGTCCAGCAAGGCGGGCATGTTCCTGTTTGTCGTGGACCATGGCGGGACGGTGCTGCGCTGGTTCCTGCCTGCGGATGCCGTGGGCAGCTACCGGCTGGGCGAGCCGCTGGGGCAGGCGCAGCACTCGGCCAACGACATCACGCGGGATGCCCTGCAGGCGGCGCTCGTCACCCAGCAGAACCTGCGTACCCGCAAGGCAGGCGAGTACCTGGCGGAGCCGGGTATCGTCACGCGCGAGGCGCTTGAGGACGCCTTGCTGCGGCAAAAAAGCTCGTCAACCCGCAAGCTCGGCGAAATCCTGGTGCAGAACGGCATCATCACCGTGGAGCAGCTTGCAGAGGCGCTGGACCGCCAGGCCGGTGACCGGCGCAAGCTCCTGGGCGAGGTCCTGCTGGAGATGGGCGCCGTCACGCACGAGGTCATCCGCAAGGTGCTGGTGGAGCAGCTGGGCATGCCGACCGTGAACCTGGCGCGGTTCCAGTACGACCCCAACGCCATCCTGGCCATCTCGCCAGAACTTGCGCACAAATACCTGGTGATGCCCCTGTACCGGACGGACAAGCGGATAGCCGTCGGCATGGAGAACCCGCTGTCGTGGGAGGCGCTGCATGAGCTGGAGTTCTTCACCGGGCTCAAGGTCGATCCTGCCATGGCGGTGCGCGAAGACCTGCAGGCCGCCGTCGAGCAGTTCTATGGCGGCACGACAGAGGAGGAGCAGATCGCCAGCCTGGTGGAAAAGCTCGGTCTGGAAGGCCCCAAAGGGGTGGTGTCCGTGCTGCAGTCGGTCACCGACTCGGACAACACGCTGGTGCGCATGGTCAACAAGATGATCGTGGATGCTTTCGACCAGGGCGCCTCGGACATCCACATCGAGTCGGGCGCCGCCGACAAGCCCAGCCGGGTGCGCTTCCGGGTGGACGGTGTGATGGCGCCCTACACCAATGTGCCGCCCAACTTCCGCTCGGCGCTGGTCTCGCGCCTGAAAATCATGAGCGAGCTGGACATCTCCGAGCACCGCCGGCCGCAGGACGGTCGCATCCGCTTTGACGACTTCGGCCCCAGGCACATCGAACTGCGCGTCATCATGATGCCCACGGCCAATGGCCTGGAAGACGTGGTCATGCGCCTGCTGGCACCGCCGCGCGCGCTGTCCATTGACCAGCTCAGCCTCTCGCCGCGTGACCTGTCCGCCCTCAAGGCCATCGCCGGACGATCCTACGGGCTGCTCTTTGTCTGCGGCCCCACGGGCTCGGGCAAGACGACCACGCTGCATTCGCTGCTGAGCTTCATCAACACGCCCGAGCGCAAGATCTGGACGGTTGAGGACCCCATCGAGATCACCCAGGAGGGGCTGTGCCAGGTGCAGGTCAACACCAAGCTGGACCTGACCTTTCCCAACGTGTTGCGCAGCTTCATGCGCGCCGACCCCGACGTGATCATGGTGGGCGAGACCCGCGACCCGGAAACGGCGCGCACCGTGATTGCCGCGTCGCTCACGGGGCACCTGGTGTTCTCCACGATGCACACCAACAGCGCTGCGGAAAGCATCATCAGGCTGCTGGACTTCGGCCTGGACCCGTTCAACTTCTCGGACGCGTTGCTGGGCGTGGTGGGCCAGCGCCTGGTCAGGCGGCTGTGCACCGCATGCAGCACCGCCCGGGTGGCTTCGAGCGAAGAGATGGATGCCCTGGCCCACGAATATTGCCGGGATACGCAGGCCAACCCGCAGGAGATGGTGACCCGCTGGCGCTCCCGCTACGGCGCCGCTGACGGCAGCGTGATGCTGCATGCCCCCGTGGGCTGCCCCGTGTGCGATGGCAGTGGCTACAAGGGCCGCATGGGCGTCTATGAAGTCCTCGTAGCGACGCCCGCCATCAAGGCCAAGATCCAGAGCCGTGCCACGGTGGCGGAGGTGCAGCAGAACGCCATCGACGACGGCATGATCACCTTCGAGCAGGACGCCATTGAAAAAATCCTGCAGGGCTTTCTTGACCTCAAGCAGGTGCTGCTGAACTGCCGCTGAACCGGCCTGCATGGATGGCCAGGCTGTTGACCAGCACCTCATGAACCCCTGTGCGGCCTTTGTGGTTCAGGCGGAAGGCGTCTGATCCGACCCCAGGGGGACTTGCGGCAAGGCAATGCAGAACGTGGCACCGTTGCCTGGCACCGCATGTGCAGCAATCGCACCGCCATGCCGGTGCACGATGCGCTGCACAGTGGCCAGCCCGATGCCGATGCCAGGAAACTCCTCCTGGCGGTGCAGGCGCTGGAAAGGCTTGAACAGGCGCTCGGCGTGGGCCATGTCGAAGCCGGCACCATTGTCTGAAACGCAGAACCCGCGCACGCCGCCGACCTCGCCCCGATGCACGCGGATGGAAGGCGCCGCGGTCGCGCCAGTGTATTTCCAGGCGTTGTCGAGCAGGTTGACGAGGGCACTGGCGAGCATGCGCTCGTCGCCCTGCACGATGATGCCGTCCTCGACTTCGACCGCAACCCGCCGTCCGGGCTCTGCCTCGGCCAGTTCGCCCAGCCGCTGGCGCGCCAGCGCCGACAGATCGACACGGTCTTGCCGCAACTCGCCACGCGTGCTGCGCGACAAGGCCAGCAGGCCGTCGATCAATTCACCCATCTTGTGGACGGCCGCCGCGATGTGATCGAGATAGGACTTTGCCTGGCCTTGCAATGAAGCACCGAAATCCTCCTGCAGCGCCTGGGAGTAGCCACTCATCGAGCGCAGCGGCGCCCGCAGGTCGTGCGAGACGGCGTAGGCGAACGTCTCGAGCTCCCGGTTCGCGGCGGTCAGTTCGGCCGTGCGCAGGGCCACACGGGCTTCCAGGGTAGCGTTGATTTCGCGCAGAGCGGACTCCGCCGCCTTGAGCGCGTCGATGTCGGTGTGGGTCCCCAGCATGCGCAGCGGTCGTCCGTCGGCGGACCGTTCCTCGATCTCGCCCAGTGAAAGGATCCATTTCCAACCACCCTCCCGGGTGCGCAGGCGATGCTCGACGCGGTAGGCACGCAATTGCCCGCCCAGATACGCCTCCAGCGTCTTGAGCACCCCGGCACGGTCCTCTGGATGCAGGCGCTCACGCCAGGCAGCACACGATTCCTGGAACGACAGCGGGTCGTGACCGAGCATGGCGGCGTACTCCGGGCTCACCGTCACCGAGCCCGTCTCCAGGTTCATGTCATAGAGGCCCTGCTTGCCGGCCGCCAGCGCCAACCGCAGGCGTTCTTCGCTGTCGTGCAGGGCTTTCTCTGCTTGTCGGCGCCCGGTGATGTCGCGCGAGATGCCGAAGGTGCCGAAAGCCCTGCCCAGCTCGTCGCGCAAAGGTCCCTTGGTGGCGAGAAACACCCGCTCGCCCTCGGCGGTGTTCAATCGCTCTTCGTTGGTTTCAACCTGTCCGGAAGCGAAAACCCGGCGGTCGATGGCCATGAGCAGCGCCGCCTGTTCGTCCGGGAATGCGACACGATCGTCGTGTCCCAGCAAGTCCTCGGCGGACTTGCCCATGTACCGGGCCGCCGCGTTGTTGACCAGCAGATAGCGCCCCTGGTCATCCTTGGCAAAGATGGCGTCGTCGGAACTCTTGACGATCGCGGCGAGCAGCTGCGTTGCCCGCCACTTCTCTTCGGCTTCCGCCCGTTCACGCTGGTGCGACGCATTCAGCTGACCGACCAGGCGCGCAACCAGCACATAGAGCACCAGGGTGGTGACCGCTACGAAGAACCAGCCTTTGGCCGTGCTGGCCCACACGAGCGACTCGGGGTCGCGGAACAGCAGCCCCATGGCCCAGTCGGACAGCAGGATCCACAGCCCGGCGAAAACGGCATACAGCAGCGCCACACGAAGTGCGCCTTGCGAAGGTTTGGATGGGGCGTGGTCGGTGTTCATTGAAGCCGGATTGTCAGGCACTTGGGTGGCTGTTCTCTGGAAGATCTTCCCTACCCTGCTTCCCTGTATCGGCGGGTGCACGGCTCAGGCAAGCAGTGCCCCTCGTTGAAACGCCACCACACCCTGCTCCGTTCCGATGGATGCTCGCTGACCACATGGCAAAGGCCCGAACCGCTGCCGGTTCGGGCCTTTGCTGCCTGAGCGCTGAAACGGGTTACTTCTTCCCCGGCGGCAGGTCGGTACACGACCCATGCGCCACCTCCGCCGCCATGCCGATGCTCTCGCCCAGCGTGGGGTGTGGGTGGATGGTCTTGCCGATGTCCACCGCGTCGGCGCCCATCTCGATCGCCAGCGCGATCTCGCCGATCATGTCGCCGGCGTGCGTGCCGACCATGCCGCCGCCGAGGATCTTGCCGTGGCCGTGTGCTTCAGGGCTGTCGTCGAACAGCAGCTTGGTCACGCCTTCGTCGCGGCCGTTGGCAATCGCGCGGCCCGAGGCCGTCCAGGGGAACAGGCCCTTCTTGACCTTGATGCCCTGCGCCTTGGCCTGGTCTTCGGTGAGACCCACCCAGGCCACTTCGGGGTCGGTGTAGGCCACGCTGGGGATCACGCGGGCGTTGAACGCGGCCGCTGCCAGCTCCTTGTTGCCCTGCAGTTCCCCGGCGATCACTTCGGCCGCCACGTGCGCCTCGTGCACCGCCTTGTGCGCCAGCATGGGCTGGCCCACGATGTCGCCGATGGCGAAGATGTGTGGCACGTTGGTGCGCATCTGGATGTCGACGTTGATGAAGCCGCGGTCGGTCACCGCCACCCCGGCCTTGTCGGCCGCGATCTTCTTGCCGTTGGGCGTGCGGCCCACGGCCTGCAGCACCAGGTCGTAGACCTGCGGCGCGGGCGCAGTGCCGCCCTCTTCCGCTGCGGCAAACGTCACCTCAATGCCTTCGGGCGTGGCCTTGGCCCCCACCGTCTTGGTCTTGAGCATGATGTTGTCGAAACGCCTGGCGTTCATCTTCTGCCAGATCTTGACCAGATCGCGGTCGGCGCCCTGCATCAGGCCGTCGAGCATTTCCACCACGTCCAGGCGCGCACCCAGCGTGCTGTAGACCGTGCCCATTTCCAGGCCGATGATGCCGCCGCCCAGGATCAGCATGCGCTTGGGCACATCCTTCAAGGCCAGTGCGCCGGTGCTGTCCACCACGCGCGGGTCGTCGGGCATGAAAGGCAGGCGCACCGCCTGCGAGCCGGCGGCGATGATGCATTTCTTGAAGGCCACGACCTTCTTGCTGCCGGTCTTCTCCTGGCCGGTGCCGGTGGTCTCTTCCACTTCGACGTGGTTGGGGCCAACGAAGGCGCCATAGCCGCGCACGGTGGTGACCTTGCGCATCTTGGCCATCGCGGCCAGGCCGCCAGTGAGCTTGCCGATGACCTTTTCCTTGTGGCCGCGCAGCTTCTCGATGTTGACCACCGGACGGCCGAACTCCACGCCCAGGTCCGCCATGTGGCTGACTTCGTCCATCACGGCCGCCACGTGCAGCAGCGCCTTGGACGGGATGCAGCCCACATTCAGGCACACACCACCCAGTTGCGCGTAGCGCTCGACGATCACGACCTTCAGGCCGAGGTCGGCGGCGCGAAAGGCGGCCGAATAGCCGCCGGGCCCGGCGCCGAGCACGAGCAGGTCGCATTCGAGGTCGGCGCTGCCGCCGAAACTGGCGGCGGCAGGGGCAACGACCGGAACTGCGGCCGGAGCAGCAGCGGGTGCTGGCGCAGCAACGACAGGTGCTGCGGCTGGCGCGGCGGGCGCGCTGGCAGCGCCCTCACCGTCCAGCACCAGCACCACCGAGCCTTGTTTGACCTTGTCGCCGAGCGCAACCTTGAGCTCTTTCACCACACCCGCGTGCGACGAAGGAATCTCCATCGAGGCCTTGTCGGACTCCACGGTGATGAGCGACTGCTCGGCCTTGACGGTGTCACCGGGTTTGACCAGCAACTCGATCACGGCCACTTCGTCGAAGTCACCAATGTCGGGAACTTGAATATCGATCAGTGCCATCTTTAAGCCTCCCGCCGAGCCGCCTCAAGGGAGGCTTGCGCCCCCTTGGGGGGCAGCGAATGAATATGAGCGTGGGGGTACATGTTCCGTCCTTAAAGAAGAACGCGACGGAAGTCGCCGAGGATCTGGCCGAGGTACGCGTTGAAGCGAGCCGCAGCGGCGCCGTCGATCACGCGGTGGTCCCAGGTCAGCGACAGCGGCAGCATCAGGCGCGGCACGAACTGCTTGCCGTCCCACACCGGTTCCATGTTGCTCTTGCAGACGCCGAGAATGGCGACTTCGGGGGCGTTGATGATGGGCGTGAAATACCGGCCACCGATGCCGCCCAGCGACGAGATGGTGAAGGTGGCACCACTCATTTCAGCGGGGCTCAGTTTGCCGTCGCGCGCCTTCTTGGCGAGCTCGCCCATTTCCTGGCTGATCTGCAGCACGCCCTTTTTGTCGGCGTCCTTGATCACCGGGACCATCAGGCCGTTGGGCGTGTCGGCCGCGAAGCCGATGTGCCAGTACTGCTTGAAGACCAGCGAATCACCGTCGATCGAGCTGTTGAACTCGGGGAATTTCTTCAGCGCGGCCACCGATGCCTTGATCAGGAAAGCGAGCATCGTCACCTTCACGCCGCTCTTCTCGTTTTCCTTGTTGGTGGAGACGCGGAAGGCTTCGATGTCGGTGATGTCGGCGTCGTCGTGGTTGGTGACGGCCGGAATCATGATTGCGTTGCGCAGCAGGTTGGCGCCGCTGATCTTCTTGATGCGGCCCATCTCCTTGCGCTCGATGGGGCCGAACTTGGCGAAGTCCACCTTGGGCCAGGGAATCAGGCCCAACTCGGAGCCGCCACCACCGGTGGAAGCCGGGGCTTTGGCCTTCTGAGCGGCGGTTTGCACCGCACCGGCCATGACCGACTTGGTGAAACCCTGCACGTCATCCAGCGTGATGCGGCCCTTGGGGCCTTTGCCCTGAACTTCGGCCAGCGGCACACCGAGTTCGCGGGCGAACTTGCGCACCGAGGGTGAGGCGTGCGGCAGGCCCAGCGCCGGGGTGCCGGTGGGGTTGTGGGCGGGCGCGGCTTCCACCGACGCTGTGGCGGCCGCGGGAGCGGCCACGGCGGCGGCTGGCGCAGCTGCAGAGGCGGGCGCTGCGGCTGCTGGGGCTGGAGCGGCCGCGCCAGCGGCGCCCTCCAGGATGGCCAGCAGGTCACCAATGTTGACCGTGTCGCCGACCTTGACCTTGAGCTCCTTGAGCACGCCAGCGTGCGACGAAGGGATCTCCATCGAGGCCTTGTCGGACTCGACCGTGATCAGGCTCTGCTCGACCTTGACGGTGTCGCCGGGCTTCACGAACACCTCGATGACGGCGACGTCCTTGAAATCGCCGATATCAGGCACCAGGACCTGCACCGGGCCGGATGCTGCGGGTGCCGCCTCCGGCGCAGCGGCAGCCTCCGGCGCAGCGGCAGCCACCGGTGCGGCGGCAGGCGCCGCTGCCGGGGCCGGTGCTGGTGCGGGCGCAGCAGCGGCCGGAGCGGCCGCAGGCGCCGGCGCAGCGGCCTCACCAGCGGCTTCCACCACCAGCACCACCGAGCCCTCTTTCACCTTGTCGCCCAGCGCGACACGCAGTTCTTTCACCACGCCAGCGGTGCTGGACGGGATCTCCATCGAGGCCTTGTCGGACTCGACCGTGATCAGCGACTGCTCGGCCTTGACCGTATCGCCCACCTTCACCAGCAGTTCAATGACCGCCACTTCATCAAAGTCGCCGATGTCCGGGACCTTCACTTCTACCAGTGCCATGTTCTTGTCTCCGGATATTTACGCGTAGAGCGGGTTGATCTTCTCGGTCTTGATGCCGTATTTGGCAATCGCCTCGGCCACCTTGGCCATCGGCAGCTTGCCCTCATCGGCGAGCGAGCGCAGAGCCGCGATGACGATGTAGTGGCGGTTGATCTCGAAGTGCTCACGCAGCTTGCTGCGGAAGTCGCTGCGGCCAAAACCGTCGGTGCCCAGCACCTTGTACGAACGGCCCTTGGGCATGAACGGACGGATCTGCTCGGCGTAGTTCTTCATGTAGTCGGTGGAAGCGACCACCGGGCCGGCGTGTTTCTCCAGCTGTTGCGCCACGAAGGGCGCGCGCTGCGGCTCGGTCGGGTGCAGCATGTTCCAGCGTTCGGCGTCCTGGCCGTCGCGGGTCAGCTCGTTGAAGCTCGGGCAGCTCCACACATCGGCCTGCACGCCCCAGTCGGTGGCCAGCAGCTCCTGGGCGGCGATGCTCTCGCGCAGGATGGTGCCGGAGCCCAGCAGCTGCACGCGCTGCTCACCCTGGGCGCCCGGCTTGCACAGGTACATGCCTTTGATGATCTGCTCTTCGGTGCCCGGCGTGAGGCCCGGCATGGCGTAGTTTTCGTTCAGCAGGGTCAGGTAGAAATACACGTTGTCCTGCTTCTCCACCATGCGCTTCAGGCCATGGTGCAGGATCACGCCAACTTCGTGCGCGAAGGTCGGGTCATAGGAGATGCAGTTCGGAATCGTGCCGGCCAGGATGTGGCTGTGGCCGTCTTCGTGCTGCAGGCCTTCGCCGTTGAGCGTGGTGCGGCCCGAGGTGCCACCGAGCAGGAAACCGCGCGCCTGCATGTCGCCCGCGGCCCAGGCCAGGTCGCCGATGCGCTGGAAGCCGAACATCGAGTAGTACACGTAGAACGGCACCATGATGCGGTTGCTGGTGCTGTAGGAGGTGGCCGCCGCGATCCAGCTGCTCATGCCACCGGCTTCGTTGATGCCTTCCTGCAGGATCTGGCCGGCCTTGTCTTCCTTGTAGTACATGACCTGGTCTTTGTCGACCGGGGTGTACTGCTGGCCAGCCGGGTTGTAGATGCCGATCTGGCGGAACAGGCCTTCCATGCCGAAGGTACGGGCCTCATCCACCAGGATGGGCACCACGCGCGGGCCCAGGGCCTGGTCGCGCAGCAACTGGGTGAGGAAGCGCACATAGGCCTGGGTCGTGGAGATTTCGCGGCCTTCGGCGGTCGGCTCCATCACACTCTTGAAGATCTCGATCGAGGGCACGGTGAAGCTCTCGTCGGCCTTGGTGCGGCGCTTGGGCAGGTAGCCGCCGAGGGCCTGGCGGCGCTCGTGCAGGTACTTCATTTCCGGTGTGTCGTCGGCTGGCTTGTAAAACGGCAGCTTGGGCAGCTCGCTGTCGGGGATCGGCAGGTTGAAGCGGTCGCGGAAGATCTTGATGTCTTCGTCGGTCAGCTTCTTGGTCTGGTGCACGTTGTTCTTGCCCTCGCCCGATTTGCCCATGCCAAAACCCTTGACGGTCTTGATCAGCAGCACGGTCGGCTGGCCCTTGTGGTTGACCGCCTTGTGGTACGCGGCGTAGACCTTCTGAGGGTCGTGCCCACCACGACGCAGGTTCCAGATGTCGTCGTCGCTCATGTGCGAGACGAGCTCCAGTGCCTTCGGGTCGCGACCGAAGAAATGCTTGCGCACATAGGCACCGTCGTTGGCCTTGAAGGCCTGGTAGTCGCCGTCCAGCGTCTCCATCATGATCTTGCGCAGGGCGCCGTCTTTGTCGCGCGCCAGCAGCGGGTCCCAGTTGCTGCCCCAGAGCAGCTTGATCACGTTCCAGCCGGAACCGCGGAACTCACCTTCGAGTTCCTGCACGATCTTGCCGTTGCCGCGCACCGGACCGTCCAGGCGCTGCAGGTTGCAGTTCACCACGAAGATCAGGTTGTCGAGGTTCTCGCGCGCGGCCAGGCTGATGGCGCCCAGCGACTCGACTTCGTCCATTTCACCGTCGCCACAGAACACCCAGACCTTGCGGTTCTCGGTATTCGCAATGCCGCGGGCGTGAAGATACTTGAGGAAGCGCGCCTGGTAGATCGCCATCAGCGGACCCAGACCCATGGACACGGTGGGGAACTGCCAGAACTCGGGCATGAGCTTGGGGTGCGGGTAGCTCGACAGTCCCTTGCCATCCACTTCCTGGCGGAAGTGCAGGAGCTGTTCTTCGGTCAGCCGGCCTTCGAGGTAGGCGCGTGCGTACACGCCGGGCGACACGTGGCCCTGGATGTAGAGACAGTCGCCACCGTGGTTTTCGCTCTCGGCGTGCCAGAAGTGGTTGAAGCCGGCGCCGAACATGTGGGCCAGCGAAGCGAATGAGCCAATGTGGCCACCCAGGTCGCCGCCGTCTTCGGGATTGTGGCGGTTGGCCTTGACCACCATCGCCATCGCGTTCCAGCGCATGTAGGCGCGAAGACGTTCTTCGATCTCGATGTTGCCCGGGCAACGGGCTTCCTGGTTGGTCTCGATGGTGTTGACGTAGCCGGTGTTTGCAGAGAATGGCAGGTCGATGCTGTTCTGGCGGGCTTCCTCCAGCAGCTGTTCCAGCAGGAAGTGCGCGCGCTCCGGGCCCTCGCGCTGAATCACGGCGCCCAGCGCCTCCATCCATTCGCGGGTTTCCTGGGAATCGATGTCCCCCACACCACGGTCATTGAGAGCGTCTGACGCTGACATGTCTGTCTCCTGTTGGTTTGAAATCAAGCTTAAAGCGGCCTTTCCGCGCTGTGGTGAATTTTTGCACATTGGCGGATAAATTTCAATATGTGCTTTCAATTTCTACATTATGAAATTCTAGAAAACGGGATGAAACTGCAACCCGGGGCATTTGTTCGCGGCGTTCAGAGCGGTGGCGTGTCGCCTCACGTAGACTCGATCATCCATGCCGCCCACCACGAATACCCCTTCACCGCAGCCGGACAAGCGCTCGCCTTTGGCCCTGCTGCGCCAGTGGTGGCTGCGCCTGCCGCCATCCCGCCAGGACCGCTTTGCCACCCTGGCGCCTTTGCTGGCCGTGCTGCTGTTTCTGTCGGCCATCGTGGTGGCCATCACCTACCTGCGCTACGAAGAGCTGGAGCGCGAGCAGGAAGCCGTCACCCGCGACGTGGAATACGCGCAGCAACGCCTGCGCCTG
The DNA here is from genome assembly GCF_055703065.1 of Hydrogenophaga sp. L310. Taxonomy (NCBI): domain Bacteria; kingdom Pseudomonadati; phylum Pseudomonadota; class Betaproteobacteria; order Burkholderiales; family Comamonadaceae; genus Hydrogenophaga; species Hydrogenophaga sp. L310. The sequence continues at coordinate 289,401 of NZ_JBVPZA010000001.1, read as the reverse complement.
CGCCTGCTGGAACGCCAGGAACAGCTGATGCGCCTGGCGCGCGAGGTCGACAACAAGGAAATCAGCAGCGAAGAGTTCGAGTTCCAGGCCGAAAACCTGATCAGCCAGTTCCCGGAGCTGTTGGCCGTCAGCTGGGTGGACGGTCGTCGCCATGTCCTGACCACCTACGCCTCGCCCAGCGCGCCGCCCGCTCTGGTCCGGCTGCCCGGGAGCACGCTCGCCCCCAACGAAACCGATGGCTCGTTTGACCTGGCGCGCGACCTGCGTCAACCCATCTACTCGCGGCCGCTGGGTGAAGATCCGCGCCAGGCCACGCTGATGCTGCAGGTGCCGTTGACCGAGCAGGGCCGTTTCGCCGGCACGGTGATGGGCGAATATTCGGTCGACGGCCTGCTGCGCTTCGGCATTCCGCCCGAGATCATGGCGCGCTACGCCGTGGCCCTGATCGATGACCGGGGACGTGTGCTGGCCGGCAGCCTGCAGTCGCCCAACACCGTGCTGCGCCTGCTGCCCTGGTCGTCTCAGCCGCTGGAACACGAAGTGCCTGTGTCACCGGTCGGCAACGGCCTGATCCTGAAGGCGCAGGGTTATCGCACCTCGCAGGACATCGTCGGCAGCGGCTTCTTCTGGGTCATCGGTGCGCTCAGCGCGCTCACGGTCTGGATGCTGCTTGGCACCTGGCGCCACACGCGCCGTCGCGTGCAGGCGCAGCAGGCGCTGGTGGCCGAAACCAATTTCCGCCGCGCGATGGAAAACTCCATGCTGACCGGCATGCGGGCGCTGGACCTGCAAGGCCGCATCACCTACGTGAACCCGGCGTTCTGCTCCATGACGGGCTGGACCGAGGGCGAGCTGGTGGGCCGCACGGCGCCCTTCCCCTACTGGCCGGACGAAGACCACGACCAGCTCGCTGCCCGCCTGGAAGACGAGCTCAGCGGCCGCTCCACGCCGGGCGGCTTCGAGGTGCGGGTGCAGCGGCGCGACGGCAGCATCTTCGACGCCCGCATGTATGTCTCGCCCCTGATCGACCCCAAGGGCCACCAGACCGGCTGGATGACGTCGATGACCGACATCACCGAGCCCAAGCGCATCCGCGAAGAACTCTCGGCCTCGTACGAGCGCTTCACCACGGTGCTGGAAAGCCTGGACTCCGCGGTCTCCGTCGCCCCGCTGGGCAGCGACGAAATGCTGTTCGCCAACAAGATGTACCGCCTGTGGTTCGGCACCCGCGGCCAGGGCCATCGGCACCTGGTCGACCTGGCAGGCACCCAGCCATCGCCGAGCCCGGACGACGGCGATGCGGTCGACGCTTTCGCCGGCATGCCCACCGAAACGCTGACCGATGCCGGCTCGGAAAACGCCGAGGTGTTTGTCGAGGAGCTCGACCGCTGGCTGGAGGTGCGCACGCGCTACCTCACCTGGGTGGACGGCCGTCTCGCCCAGATGGTCATTGCGAGCGACATCACCCCGCGGCGCACCGCCGAAGAGCAGGCTTCGCGCCAGGCCGAACGCGCCCAGACCGCCAGCCGCCTCATCACCATGGGCGAGATGGCATCGAGCGTGGCGCACGAACTCAACCAGCCACTGACCGCCATCAGCAACTACTGCAACGGCATGATCACGCGGCTGAGCGAGCAGCGCATCAGCAACGAGGAGCTGCTCGGCGCGCTGGAGAAAACCTCGCGCCAGGCGCAGCGCGCCGGCCAGATCATCCAGCGCATCCGGGCCTTCGTGAAACGCAGCGAACCCAACCCCATGCCGTCCGACGTGGCGCAGATGGTGGCCAACGCGATCGAGCTGGCCGACATCGAGCTGCGGCGCCAGCAGGTGCGGCTGTCGCCTTACGTGGCCGCGCGCCTGCCCAGCCTGATGGTCGACCCGATCCTGATCGAGCAGGTGCTCATCAACCTGCTCAAGAACGCGGGCGAGGCGATTGCCCAGGCGGGCCGTCCACCGGGCGAGCGCTATGTGGAGCTGCGCGTCGGCCCGCGCCGCCTGGACGACGAAGAAGTGGTGGAGTTTTCGGTACGCGACTCCGGCAACGGCGTGCCCGACGAAATGATCGAACGCATCTACGAAGCCTTCTACAGCACCAAGAGCGAAGGCATGGGCATCGGCCTCAAGTTGTGCCGCAGCATCGTCGAGTCGCACCACGGCAGGATGCAGGTACAGAACATCTACAATGGCGAAGAGGTGGTGGGTTGCTGTTTCAGCTTCTGGATACCGGTGCAAACCCGACTCCTGCCAGAAAATACGGCGCCCGCTGCACCTTCCGCGTCGTTGACGGATACAGAAAGATCGAGATGAGTTTGATCCCCAAAAAAGGCAATGTCTATGTGGTCGATGACGACGAAGCCGTTCGCGACTCCCTGCAATGGCTGCTCGAAGGCAAGGATTACCGGGTCCGCTGTTTCGAATCGGCAGAAGCCTTTCTCAGCCGCTACGATGCCCGCGAAGTGGCCTGCCTGATTGCAGACATCCGCATGGGCGGCATGACCGGCATGGAACTGCAGGAAAAGCTGATCGAACGCCAGTCGCCCCTGCCCATCGTCTTGATCACTGGCCATGGCGACGTGCCCATGGCCGTGGAATCCATGAAAAAGGGCGCGCTGGACTTCATCCAGAAACCCTTCAAGGAAGACCAGCTGGTGGCCTTGGTCGAGCGCATGCTGGAAACGGCCAAGGAGGCTTTCGCCACGCACCAGCAGGCCGCCAGCCGCGACGCCCTGCTCTCCAAGCTGACCGGACGCGAAGCCCAGGTGCTGGAGCGCATCGTCGCCGGGCGCCTCAACAAGCAGATCGCCGACGACCTGGGCATCAGCATCAAGACGGTGGAAGCGCACCGTGCCAACATCATGGAAAAGCTCGGCGCCAACACCGTGGCCGATCTGCTCAAGATTGCCCTGGGGCAGGCACCAGCCAAGGCTTGAGCAAGCCACCCTCCAGTCCAACGCCCGCCGGTGCCCTCGGCGGGCGTTTCCATTTCCAAACCACTCCACCACCCACGCCATGACCGCCCAACTGATCGACGGCAACGCCCTCTCCCGCCAACTGCGCGCCGATGTCGCCGCGCGCGTCACCGCGCTCAAGGCCAAGGGCATCACGCCCGGTCTGGCCGTGGTCCTGGTCGGTGACAACCCCGCTTCACAGGTCTACGTGCGCAACAAGGTCAAGGCCTGTGAAGACACCGGCATGCATTCGGTGCTGGAGACCTGGCCGGCCAGCATGAGCGAAGCCGACCTGCTGGCCCGTGTGGACGCGCTCAACCACGACGCCACCATCCACGGCATCCTGGTGCAGCTGCCGCTGCCGGCACACATCGACGCGCAGAAAGTGATCGAAGCGATTTCGCCCGCCAAGGACGTGGACGGTTTTCACATCGCCAGCGCCGGCGCCCTGATGACCGGCCTGCCCGGCTTCTGGCCCTGCACGCCCTATGGCTGCATGAAGATGCTGGAGAGCATCGGTTACGACCTCAAAGGCAAACACGCGGTCGTGATCGGCCGCAGCAACATCGTGGGCAAACCCATGGCGCTGATGTTGCTGCAGCAGAACGCCACCGTCACCATCTGCCACAGCGGCACGAAGGACCTCAAAGCCATGACGCTGCAGGCCGACGTGATCGTGGCCGCGGTGGGCAAGCGCAATGTGCTGACCGCCGACATGGTCAAGCCCGGCGCCGTGGTGCTGGACGTGGGCATGAACCGCAACGACGAAGGCAAACTCTGCGGCGACGTGGACTTTGCCGGCGTGAAAGAGGTGGCGGGCTACATCACCCCGGTGCCCGGAGGCGTGGGCCCCATGACCATCACCATGCTGATGGTCAATACCCTCGAATCAGCCGAACGCGCGACGTAAGTCCCCCGGCGCGAGCGGACTTCGACCCAGGGCACCGCGGAACCGGCTTTGCCGGGCCGCCAGTGCCGCCCCCTTGGGGGTGACGCCGGAGGCGGCGCGGAGGGGTTACCTGGAAAGGCGCGCTAGCACCACGCCAGCGCACAGCCATTGCCCCAGCACCATCACGCTACCCAGACCGTGCCACAGGCGCAGGTCGCCGCCGGTGGCGCGTGCCGTCACGATTTGCTGCGCCACGCCGAACTCCTGCAGCAAGGCCAGCAACATGGCCGCCAGCACGAAGCCCATGGTGGTCAGCACGCGCTGCATGGTTCGCAGTTGCTCCGGATCCACGGGCTCACCCGCCAGCGGGAAGTGCCCCAACGAACGTTGACGGCGCAGGATCAGCAACAAGGCCAGACCGAGCCCGAGCCCCGCCCAGCACTGCAGCGAAAACAGCTTCGCGGCCACCGGCCCGGCCACCGCCGGGCTGCCCAGGCTGGCGAACAGTGTCGGCACGGCCACAAAACTCAAGGACGAGATGCCGCCCCACCAGAGCGCCGCCAGGAACACCGCCAGCCGCTGCATGGGCATCAGGCGTAGCGCACGGCCACGATCTCGAAGCGGCGCGTGCCGCCCGGGGTCTGGACTTCGGCGGTGTCGCCCTCTTCCTTGCCGATCATGGCGCGTGCGATCGGGCTGCCAATGTTGACCAGGCCGAGCTTCAGGTCGGCCTCGTCTTCGCCCACGATCTGGTAGGTCAGGGCGGCACCATCGGACACATCCTCCAGGTCCACCGTCGCGCCAAACACAACCCGGCCGCCGGCATCCACGGTGGTCGGGTCAATGATCTGGGCGGTCGAGAGCTTGCTCTCGATCTCGGCGATGCGGCCCTCGATGAAGCCCTGGCGATCCTTGGCCGCGTCGTATTCGGCGTTTTCACTCAGGTCGCCCTGGGCCCGTGCTTCCGCGATCGCGCCGATCACCCAGGGACGGTCCACGGTCTTCAGCCGCTGCAACTCTTCCTTGAGCTTTTCTGCGCCGCGTTTGGTGATCGGAAAGGTGGACATGTGAACGCTCCAGAGTCTCGGAAAAACAGGCCCGACGGCCCGCAAGGTACAAAAGGAAACCGCCGAGCGTTGCCGGTCGGCGGTGTATGGGGACATTATGCCCCGGCGGGCATCCAGGAATCAACCGGGGCAACCCGGCGGCGTCAGATGGCCAGTTGGGCGTGCATCTCCTGCACCGAAATCACGCCCAAGCTGTCCAGGTACTTCATGCCTTCCACCGCCGCTTCGGCTCCGAAGATGGTGGTGAAGGTGGTCACGCGGGCCAGCAGCGACGAGGTGCGGATCGCACGCGAATCGGTGATCGCGTTGCGCCGCTCTTCCACCGTGTTGATGACCAGGCTGATGTCGCCGTTCTTGATCATGTCAACGATGTGCGGACGGCCTTCGGTCACTTTGTTCACGGTCACCACCGGCACGCCGGCCGCTGCGATCGCAGCGGCGGTACCCCGCGTGGCGACCAGCTCGAAGCCCATGGCCACCAACGCGCGCGCAATTTCCACCGCACGCGGCTTGTCGCCGTTTTTGACGGTCAGGAAGACCTTGCCCGACGGGCTGCCGTCGGCCTTGTGTGGACGCGGCAGGTTGGTGCCGGCACCCAGCTGGCTCTTGACGAAGGCTTCGCCGAAGGTCTTGCCCACGCCCATGACTTCGCCGGTGGACTTCATCTCGGGGCCGAGGATGGTGTCCACACCCGGGAACTTCACGAACGGGAACACAGCCTCCTTGACGCTGAAGTATGGCGGGTTCACTTCGGCGCCGATGCCCTGGTCCTCCAGCGACTGGCCGGCCATGCAGCGTGCCGCCACCTTGGCCAGCTGGATGCCCGTGGCCTTGGAGACGAAGGGCACCGTGCGCGAAGCGCGCGGATTCACTTCCAGCACGTAGATCACGTCCTGGCCGTCCACTTCCTGAATGGCAAACTGCACGTTCATGAGCCCGATCACGTTCAGGCCTTGTGCCATGGCCGCGGTCTGGCGCTTGAGCTCGTCCACCGTGGCCTGCTTGAGGTAGTACGGGGGCAGCGAACAGGCCGAATCGCCGCTGTGCACGCCGGCCTGTTCGATGTGCTCCATCACACCGCCGATGAAGACGCGACCGGTGTGGTCGCGGATCGCGTCCACGTCGCATTCGATGGCGTCGTTCAGGAAGCGGTCGAGCAGCACCGGTGAATCGTTGCTCACCTTCACCGCTTCACGCATGTAGCGCTCCAGGTCGCGCTGCTCGTGCACGATTTCCATCGCGCGGCCACCCAGCACATAGCTCGGGCGCACCACCAGCGGGTAGCCCAGGGCTGCGGCTTTTTCCAGCGCTTCAGGCTCGGCGCGCGCCGTGGCGTTGGGCGGCTGGCGCAGACCGAGCTCGTGCAGCAGTTGCTGAAAGCGCTCACGGTCCTCAGCGGCGTCGATCATGTCAGGGCTGGTGCCAATGATGGGCACGCCCGCGGCCTCCAGACCGAGCGCGAGCTTGAGCGGCGTCTGGCCGCCGTACTGCACGATGACGCCGGTGGGTTTTTCCTTGTCCACGATTTCCAGCACGTCTTCCAGCGTCAGCGGCTCGAAGTACAGGCGGTCAGAAGTGTCGTAGTCGGTGGACACGGTTTCCGGGTTGCAGTTGACCATGATGGTCTCGTACCCGTCTTCGCGCATGGCCAACGCCGCGTGCACGCAGCAGTAGTCGAACTCGATGCCCTGGCCGATGCGGTTGGGGCCACCGCCGAGCACCATGATCTTCTTGTTGTTCGTCGGTTCGGCTTCGCACTCGCCATCGCCGTGGCCTTCGTAGGTCGAATACAGGTAAGCGGTGTCGGTGGCGAACTCGGCCGCGCAGGTGTCCACGCGCTTGTAGACCGGGCGGATGTTCTGCGCGATGCGGCGCGCACGCACGGTGCCGTCGTTGGTCTTGAGCAGCTTGGCCAGGCGGCGGTCCGAGAAACCCTTCTTCTTCAGGCCGCGCAGGGTCTCGGCGTCGATCGCGTCCAGGCTGGTTTGCTCCAGTTGCAGTTCGATCTTCACGATCTCTTCGATCTGCACCAGGAACCACTTGTCGATCCTGGTGAAGTGGTGCACCTCGTCGATGGTCCAGCCGGCGGCAAAAGCGTCGCCCACGTACCAGATGCGCTCGGGGCCGGGTTCGCCCAGTTCGCGCTCCAGGATCTCGCGGTCCTGGGTCTTTTCGTTCATGCCGTCCACGCCCACTTCCAGGCCGCGCAGGGCTTTCTGGAACGACTCCTGGAAAGTGCGGCCCATGGCCATGACCTCGCCGACCGACTTCATCTGCGTGGTCAGGCGGCTGTCGGCGGTGGGGAATTTTTCGAACGCGAAACGCGGGATCTTGGTCACCACGTAATCGATCGAGGGCTCGAAGGACGCTGGTGTGGCGCCGCCGGTGATCTCGTTGCGCAACTCGTCCAGCGTGTAGCCCACGGCCAGCTTGGCCGCGACCTTGGCGATCGGGAAGCCCGTGGCCTTGGAGGCCAGTGCCGATGACCGCGACACGCGCGGGTTCATCTCGATCACCACCATGCGGCCGTCGGCCGGGTTGATGGAAAACTGCACGTTGGAGCCGCCGGTGTCCACACCGATCTCGCGCAGCACGGCCAGCGAGGCATTGCGCAGGATCTGGTATTCCTTGTCGGTCAGTGTCTGGGCCGGGGCCACGGTGATCGAGTCACCGGTGTGCACGCCCATCGGGTCCAGGTTCTCGATCGAGCAGATGATGATGCAGTTGTCCGCCTTGTCGCGCACCACTTCCATCTCGTACTCTTTCCAGCCGAGCAGCGATTCTTCGATCAGCAGCTCGTTGGTGGGCGAAGCTTCCAGGCCGCGTTTGCAGATGGTCTCGAACTCTTCCGGGTTGTAGGCGATGCCACCACCGGTGCCACCGAGCGTGAAGCTCGGGCGGATCACGACCGGGAACCCCACGGTCTTCTGTACCGTCCAGGCTTCTTCCATGCTGTGGGCGATGCCTGAGCGCGCAGAACCCAGACCAATCTTGGTCATGGCGTCCTTGAACTTGAGGCGGTCTTCGGCCTTGTCGATGGCTTCGGGTGTGGCGCCGATCAGCTCCACGTCGTACTTGTCCAGCACACCGTGGTGCCACAGGTCGAGCGCGCAGTTCAGCGCCGTCTGGCCACCCATGGTCGGCAGGATGGCGAAACCACCGCTGGTGAGCGGGCGCTCCTTGGCGATGATTTTCTCCACCGTCTGCCAGGTGATGGGTTCGATGTAGGTGACGTCGGCCGTGGCCGGGTCGGTCATGATCGTGGCCGGGTTGCTGTTGATCAGCACGACCTTGTAGCCCTCTTCGCGCAGCGCCTTGCATGCCTGCACGCCGGAGTAGTCGAACTCGCAGGCCTGGCCGATGATGATCGGGCCGGCGCCGATGATGAGGACGGTCTGGATGTCTGTTCTTTTGGGCATGGTTCGCTTGTGTCTTGTTGCGCAGGCTCAAGCCTGGCGCTGGGTTTCCAGTTTGTTCAGCAGCGCCTGCACGCGTTCGGCAGGCACGTTTTTCTGCATCAGCTGCAGCAGGCCGTCGCCTTCGATCATCGGACGCAACACCTCGATTTCGGCCGGGAAGAACAGCGCGTCCCAGGCGGCCATCTCGGTGTTGAAGGTCTCGTCGTCCCAGGTCTTGCCCTTGGCCAGCAGCGTCACCAGCGGCATGGCCTTGTTCTCCACGAAGGCCTTGCGGTAGGGCTTCTGCGCCCAGCGCTGGGCAAACCAGTCCTTGTGCGGCGCCGCCAGCGTCAGCATGCGCTTGGCTATCGCCTTCTCCACCGCAAACACCGGAAAACTGAAGAGCTTCATGGAAGGACCTTGGTGGGAATCAGGCGGCCACACGCTGTTGCATGAGCGCAATGAACCGGTCGAACAAATAGCCGATGTCGTGCGGACCGGGTGAGGCTTCCGGGTGGCCCTGGAAGCAGAAAGCCGGTTGGTCGGTGCGTGCCAGGCCTTGCAGCGTGCCGTCGAACAGGCTCACGTGGGTGGCACGCAGGTTGGCCGGCAGGTCTTTCTCATCTACCGCAAAACCGTGGTTCTGGCTGGTGATGCTCACGCGACCGCTGTCCAGGTCCTTCACCGGATGGTTGGCGCCGTGGTGGCCGAACTTCATCTTGAAGGTCTTCGCGCCACTGGCCAACGCCATGATCTGATGCCCGAGGCAGATGCCGAAAGTGGGCACGCCGCTCTCGATGATCTCGCGCGTGGCGGCGATCGCGTAGTCGCAGGGTTCCGGGTCGCCGGGTCCGTTGGACAGGAACACGCCGCTGGGCTTGAGCTTGAACACGTCGGCCGCGGGCGTCTGCGCTGGCACGACGGTGATCTTGCAGCCACGCTGAGCCAACATGCGCAGGATGTTGTGCTTGACGCCGAAGTCGTAGGCGACGACGTGGAACTTCGGCGCGATCTGCTCGCCGTAGCCGAAACCGAGTTGCCACTCGGTCTGCGTCCAGGCGTAGGGCGCTTCGGCCGACACGACCTTGGCCAGATCCTGGCCCGCCATGTTGGGCGCTGCCTTGGCGGCAGCGATGGCCTGGGCGCGGTGCGCCTCGGTCAGGGCTTCACCAGCGGCCAGCGCCACGATGCAACCGTTCTGCGCGCCGTGGGTGCGCAGGCGGCGCGTGAGCGCGCGCGTGTCCAGATCGGCGATGGCGACGGTGCCTTCGCGCTGCAGGTATTCGGACAGGGTCTCGGTGCTGCGGAAGTTGGACGCGAGCAGGGGCAGGTCTTTGATGATCAGGCCAGCGGCGTGGATGCGCGAGGCCTCCACGTCTTCACGGTTCACACCGGTGTTGCCGATGTGTGGGTAGGTCAGCGTGACGATTTGCTGGCAATAGCTCGGATCGGTCAGGATTTCCTGGTAGCCGGTGAGCGAGGTGTTGAACACCACTTCGCCCGAAGTCTGGCCGGTAGCACCGATGGAAATGCCTGTAAAGACCGTGCCGTCGGCGAGCGCGAGAAGGGCTTTCGGATGGACGGGAAGCACGGTTTTCTCCAGAGATTTTTTGGACGCAACCGCGCCCGCCATGGGAATCAACCGGGGAAGATTCGCGCCCGCTCCCGGAGCGCCGCGAACGGGTCGCAGCCGGGGGAAAGGACGGGGAACCTGGGCAGGAAGCCGGGGCGGACGCAGCGGGTTGCGTCGATTGCGGGTAAACCCCGGAATTATAGCCGCTCACCCTCTGCGATCCGACTCACCACGCCCCGAAAACGGGCATGTTTCAGGGCTCGTGCAGGCGGGTAACCCGGTTTCAACGCCCGGCCGCGCTGGCATGCAGGCAGATCGCCGCAGCCGCCGCCACGTTGAGCGACTCTTCGCCGCCCGGCTGGGCGATACGCACCTTTTGCGTTGCGAGCGCTTCCAGAGCCGGGCTCACGCCCTGCCCTTCGTGCCCGAGCACCCAGGCACAGGGCCAGGGCAACCTGGCCTGGTGCAGGAAATCGCCCTTGTGCGAGCTGGTCACCAGCAGCGGTACCGACAGGCCGGCCAGATCGTCCACCGACAGCCCTTCCACCAGGTGCAGGCCAAAGTGGGCCCCCATGCCGGCGCGCAACACCTTGGGCGACCACAGCGCCGCCGTGCCCTTGAGCGCCAGCACCTGGGCAAAGCCCATGGCCGCTGCGCTGCGCAGGATGGAGCCCACGTTGCCCGCATCCTGCAACCGGTCCAGCACCACCGCTGCGGCGCCGCTCTGCAACACGGCCGCTTGGGGCAGATCCCAGACAAACCCCACACCCGCCGGCGACTCGAGACCGCTGATGCCGGCCATCAGCGCGTCGGGAACGGTGACGATGTGGTCCGCCGCATCGCGCAGATCGTGCGGCGCCTGGGGCCAGAACGTCTCGGAAAAAACCGCGGTGGCCGGCCTGTGTCCACGGGCCAGAAGCGCTCGGCAGAGATGATCACCTTCCAGCCACACCTGGCCCTGTTTGCGGTAGGCCGTGCTGTCCTGCACGAGCAGCCGCAGGCGCTTGAGCAGCGGGTTGTCGCGTGAGGTGATGGTGGTGGGAACGTTCATGGTTTGGCTTGAGCGGCGGTCAGCACGCGCGCGACCGGTGCAAAGGAGCGGCGGTGCTCGGGCAAGGCGCCGTGGGTTTGAAGGGCCTGCAGGTGGACCACCGTGCCGTAGCCTTTGTGTCGGTCGAACCCGTATTCCGGGTGCCGCAGGTGCAGATCTTCCAGCAACCGGTCCCGGGTCACTTTGGCCAGGATCGAGGCCGCAGAAATGGCCGGAATCAGGGCATCGCCCGAGACGATGGCTTCGGCCAGCACGTCCAGCGCCGGCAGGCGGTTGCCATCGACCAGCACCTTGTTCGGCTTCAGGCGCAGCCCCTGCACCGCGCGCTGCATGGCGAGCATGGTGGCCTGCAGGATGTTCAGGCGGTCGATCTCTTCCACCGAGGCCATCGCGACGCTGCAACACAGCGCCTTGGCGCGGATCTCGTCGTAGAGCTTTTCCCGCCTTTTGGCGGTGAGCTGCTTGGAGTCGGCCAGGCCCCTGATGGGTTTGCGTTCGTCCAGGATCACGGCCGCGGCCACCACCGGACCGGCCAGCGGGCCGCGCCCGGCCTCGTCCACGCCGGCCACCAGGCCGGGCGCGTCCCAGACCAGTGCGGCCTGTTCAGCCTTGAAGAACTTTTTCGATCGCATCGGTGGCGAGTTGGGCGGTGTCACGGCGCAAGGTTTGATGCAATTCAGCGAATCGCGCCTGCAAGGCGGTGACTTTGTCGGGAGCGTCCAGCCAGTCCAGCGTGGCGCGGGCCAGTGCCTCGGGTGTTGCGGCGTCCTGCAGCAGCTCGGGCACGACAAATTCACCGCACAGGATGTTCGGCAGACCCACCCAGGGCTGCAGTTGTTTGCGGCGCATGATGTGCCAGGACAGGCGGTTCATGTTGTAGGCGATGACCATCGGCCGCTTGAAGAGGGCAGCTTCCAGGGTGGCGGTGCCGCTGGCGATCAGCGTGACATCGCAGGCGGCCAGCACGGCGTGCGACTGACCGTCGACAAGGCTCAGCGCGTCACCCAGACCGCTGGCCGCCGCCAGCTGGGCGATGCGTACGCGCAGCGCAGGCACCGCTGGCACGACAAAACGCAGGTCCGACCGGGCTTTGAGCATCAAGGCTGCGGCGGCAAAAAAACGCGCTGCAAGGTACTGCACCTCAGAGGCACGGCTGCCCGGGAGAATCGCCACCACGCGGTCCTCGTCGCGCAAGCCCAGCTGGCGCCGGGCAGCCGCGCGATCGGGTTCCATGGGGATCACATGTGCAATCGGATGGCCCACGTAGGTGGAAGCGATGCCATGCTCTGCCAACAAAGCTGGCTCAAACGGAAAAATGCACAGCACATGGTCGACCCCGCGCCGCACCTTCTCGATCTTCTCAGGCCGCCAGGCCCAGAAGGAGGGGCAGACGAAATGCACGGTGCGGACACCCGCGGCCTTGAGGTCGGCTTCCAGTCCGAAATTGAAATCGGGTGCGTCCACGCCGATGAACAGCGCTGGCGGCTGTGCCAGCAGGCGCTCGCGCAAGCGTTTACGGATGCGCAGAATACCCAGCAGCTTGGGCAGCACCTCCAGGTAGCCCCGAACGGCCAGCCTGTCGCTGGGCCACCAGGCGTCAAACCCCTGCTCGACCATGCGCGGGCCTCCGATGCCGGCCGCCACCAGATCGGGCCAGCGCTGGCGCATGCTCTGCAACAGCAGGCCGGCGAGCAGATCGCCGGACGTCTCGCCAGCCACCATCGCAAACCGGCGTTGCACTTCCATGTAGGGGGCCGGCAAACCGTCAGCGGGCAATGCCGCGGGTCGCAGAGGCGAGGAAGCGGTTCATCATGTCCACTTCGGCGGCAGCCTCGGGCATGCCACTGGCCAGTGCCTCGATGCCACTGCGTGACTGCTCCAGGGTGAGGCCCTGGCGGTACAGCAGCTTGTGCATCTGTTTGACGGCGGCAACCCGCTCGGGCGTGAAGCCGCGGCGACGCAGACCCACGACGTTGAAGCCGCGCACTGCCAGCGGATTGCCATCCACCAGCATGAAAGGCGGCACGTCCTGCGACACCGCGCTGGCGAAGCCGATCATGGCGTGTGCGCCCACCGACACGAACTGGTGAATGCCGGTGAGGCCGCCCACCGTGACCCAGTCGGCCAGGTGCACGTGCCCGGCCAGCGTGGTGTTGTTCGCCAGGGTCGTGTGGTTGTCGACGTGGCAGTCGTGGGCGATGTGGGTGTAGGCCATGATCCAGTTGTCATTGCCGACACTGGTCACGCCACCCGCACCAGGCACGCCCAGGTTGAAGGTGCAGAACTCGCGGATGGTGTTGCGGTCGCCGATGGTCAGCTCGGTGGGCTCGCCGACGTACTTTTTGTCCTGCGGGACCGCGCCCAGCGAGTTGAACTGGAAAATGCGGTTGTCCCGGCCGATGGTGGTACGCCCGTCGATGACGCAATGAGCGCCCACCGTGGTGCCAGCACCGATCTTCACATGCGGGCCGATGACGGTGTAAGGACCGATGCTGACCGTGCCATCGATCTCGGCAGCCGGGTCCACCAGCGCCGTGGCATGAATCTGTGTCACGAACTGATCTCCGCTGCGATCAGGCGACGGTGCGCATGGTGCACATCAACTCGGCTTCGCAGACCATCTTGCCGTCCACGGTGCACACACCCTTGAACTTGAAGATGCCGGCCTTCATGCGCTCCAGCGTCACGTCCATGATCAGCTGGTCACCGGGTTCAACTGGGCGCTTGAAGCGCGCAGCGTCGATGCCGGCGAAGTAATAGACCGACTTCTCATCGGGAACCGAACCCACCACCTCGAATGCCAGCAAGGCGGCCGCCTGCGCCATGGCTTCGAGCATGAGCACACCGGGCATCACAGGCCGGTGCGGAAAGTGCCCTTCAAAAAAGGGCTCGTTCATGGTCACATTCTTCAGCGCCTTGATGCGCTTGCCCGGTTCGAGTTCGAGCACACGGTCCACCAGCAGGAACGGATAACGGTGTGGCAACTTCTTGAGAATCTGGTGGATGTCCATCATGGCTTGAGCGTGCTTTTCGTAGCTTGTTCGATGGCCTGCTCCACGGCCTTGAGCCGTTCGCGCAGGCGGTTGAGTTGTTTGAGGGAGGCGGCATTCTTTTCCCAGCTCGCATTGTCGTCGATCGGAAACATGCCGGTGTAGTGACCAGGCTTGGAAATGGAGCGTGTCACCACGGAAGCGGCCGAGATGTTCACACCATCGGCCAGGGTCAGATGCCCCAGCACCACCGCTCCGCCGCCCACGGTGCAGTGGGCCCCGATGGTGGCACTGCCCGCCACCCCCACGCAACCGGCCATGGCCGAGTGCGCTCCGATGTGCACGTTGTGGCCGATCTGGATCAGGTTGTCGAGCTTGACGCCGTCTTCGATGACCGTGTCATCCAGCGCGCCACGGTCGATGCAGGTGTTGGCCCCGATCTCGACGTCGTTGCCGATGCGCACAGCGCCCAACTGCTCGATCTTGACCCACTGACCCCGGTGCGGCGCAAAACCGAATCCGTCGGCACCGATCACCACGCCCGGGTGCAGCACGCAGCGTTCACCCACGCTGCAGCGCTCGCCCAGGGTCACGCGCGGGTGCAGCAGTGAGTGGGCCCCGACCACGGCTCCCGCGCCGATCACCGTGTGTGAGCCCAGACGCGCACCGGCACCGATGCGGGCACCGGGTCCGACGGTCACGAAAGCGGCGATGTCCACGCCCTCGCCGATCAAGGCGTCAGGGTGGATGCTGGCCAGCGGATCGATCCGGGGTTCGGGTCGGGGCTCGTGCTGCGCGCGCCACCACTGGGTCAGGCGGGCAAAGTAGAGGTAGGGATCGTCCGTCACGATGCAGGCGCCACGAAGGGCCGCGACGGCCTGCAAGGCCGGTGGAACGATCAGCGCCGATGCGCGGGTGGTCTCGATCTGGCTGGCGTAGCGGACCTGGGCCACGAACGCGAGGTCGTGCGAACCCGCAGTGGACAGTGGTGCCAGACGCTGGATGAGTGCTTGGGCGTCGCCCTGTAACTGACCACCCAGGGCCTCAACAATAGACCCCAGGGATCTGGACACGTCAAACCCGCAACGCCTTATTTGGCGTTGTTCAAAGCATCAATCACCTTGGCCGTGATGTCGAGCTTCGGGTTGATATAGGCGGCGTCCTGAATGATCAGGTCGTATTTTTCCGCCTCGGCGACCTTCTTGAGCGCGCGGTTGGCCCGATCAACCACTTGTTGAAGGGCTTCACTCTTCCGGAGGGCCAGGTCTTCCTGAAACTCCCGCTGCTTGCGCTGGAATTCGCGATCCTGCTCGACCAGCTGACGCTGGCGGGTGATCCGCTGCGCTTCGGGCAACGTCGGTGCCTCACGTTCAAACTTTTCAGATGAGCTCTTGAGCTGGACACCCAGGGCTTGAAGCTCTTTCTCACGCGGCGAGAAATCCTGTTCCAGTTTCGCCGTCAGAGATTTGGCCAACGCCGAGTCCCGCACAATCGAGTCCAGGTTGACCGCGCCGATCCGAACTTCTTGAGCAGACACAGACGTCCCTGCGGCAGCCATCAGGAGCACCGAGAGCAACCCATGCAAAAAGAGGCGAGGAAACTTGTTCATCAAAAGGACGTTCCGATCTGAAACTGGAATTTCTGGATTCTATCCCCGTCGAACTTGCGCACCGGGTTGGCATAGGCGAAACGCAGTGGGCCAATGGGTGAAATCCAGCTCAGGCCCACGCCAACAGAGGCCCGCATTTCGCCAAAGTCCACTTTCTGCGATTCGCCAAACACATTGCCCACGTCGACAAAGCCGAACCAGCGCAAGGTGCGGTCGTTGCCCGCACCGGGGAACGGAGCGATGAACTCGAGATTGGCCACAAAATTGCGCGCACCACCGATGTTGACGGTCTCACCCGTGGTTGAGCCGATGACCGCCGATGTGGGGCCCAGGGTACCTTGCTCGAAGCCGCGGACCGAACCGAGACCGCCACCGTAGAAGTTGCGCAGCACTGGATAAGGCTTGCCACCCATGCCTTTGCCGACACCCAGTTCGGTGTTGAAGGCCATCGTGTACTGCCGCGTCAAGGGAACGTACTGCTGAAACTGGTAGCTCAGCTTGACATAGCGCTTGTCGCTGCCCAGACCAAACTCGGTATTGATACGCTGCAGACGGCCTTCGGACGGTACGAGCGCACTGTCGCGTTCGTCGCGTGCCCAGCCGATGGTGGCTGGCAGGTAGGTGCCCCCTTGGTCGCGGTAGGCTTCGGGCAACTGATCACCCTCCTCCACCTTCACACGCTCCGCACCAAGGCCGAAAAACACGGTGTCGCGCTCGGTGAACGGCACGCCAAAGCGCACCCCCACGCCGGGAGTCGAAATTTGGTAGTCACCACCTTGTGCGTCGTAGGGACGTGTGGTCTTGTAATACAGGTCAAAGGTGCGTGAAATGCCGTCCGCCGTGAAATACGGATTGGTGGTGCTCAGCACGAACTGGCGGTTGAACTCACTGGTGTTGAGGTCCAGGCCGAGGTAGTTGCCGCTGCCGAACACGTTCTCCTGCTTGATGCTGGCGAGGAACGACAACTTGTCAGCCTGGGAATAGCCGGCGCCGATGGACAGGTTGCCGGTGGGCTTTTCTGCAACGCTCACTGTCAGGTCCACCTGGTCATTGGTGCCAGGCACGGGTTCGGTATCGATGCCGACTTCTGTGAAGAAACCCAGACGGTCCACCCGGTCGCGCGACAGGCGGATGCGGTCGCTGTCGTACCAGGCCGATTCGAGCTGGCGGAACTCGCGGCGGATGACTTCGTCGCGCGTGCGGTTGTTGCCTTCCACGTTGATGCGGCGCACGTAAACGCGGCGCGAGGGCTGGGCACGCAACACGAAGGCCACCCGGTTGTTGACGCGGTCGATCTCGGGGGCAGCCTCCACCTGTGCGAAAGCGTAGCCAAACCCACCAAAATAGTCGGTGAACGCCTTGACCGTGCGACTCACGTCCTCGGCGTTGTAGGCCTCGCCGACCTTCAGGGTCACCAGCGACTTGAACTCGTCCTCCTTGCCCAGGTATTCACCCTCCAAGGCCACCGAAGACACCACGAAGCGATTGCCTTCGGTGATGTTGATGGTGACCGACATGTCCTGCTTGTCGGGCGAGATGGCCACCTGGGTCGAGTCGACCCGAAACTCCAGGTACCCGCGCGTCAGGTAATGCGAACGCAGGTTCTCGAGGTCGGCATTGAGCTTGGCGCGCGAGTAGCGGTCGGACTTGGTGTACCAGCTCAGCCAGCCACCGGTATCCAGGTCAAACAGGTTGCGCAGGGTGGCCTCGCTGAAGGCCTGGTTGCCGACGATGCGGATGTCCTTGATCTTGGCCACATCGCCCTCGATCACGCTGAAGTTCAGGTTGACCCGGTTGCGCTCACCCGGCGTGACCGTGGTGGCCACCTGTGCGGCGTACATGCTGCGGTTGATGTACTGGCGCTTGAGTTCCTGCTCGGCACGATCGGCCAGCGCCTTGTCAAAAGGCCGTCCTTCAGCCAGACCGACATCGCGCAGGGATTTCTTGAGCACCTCGGCATCAAACTCCTTGATGCCGGAGAAACTCACATCGGCCACCGTGGGGCGTTCCTCGACGATCACCACCAGCACATCACCATTGACCTGCAGTCGAACGTCGCTGAAAAGGCCCAGACCAAACAGCGAGCGGATCGCCGTGGAGCCCTTTTCATCGTTGTATTGTTCACCGATCCGGAACGGCAACGAGGCGAACACGGTGCCGGGCTCCACACGCTGCAGGCCCTCGACGCGAATGTCTCGCAAAGTGAAGGGATCCACGGCCCATGCCGGCAATGCCGTCAGAAGGAGGGATGCAGCCGCCGTGAACGACAGGCCACGCAGTCTGTTTGTGATTATTTTCATGAGGAAGAACGTTCAGCCAGCCAAGCGGGCCACATCATTGAACAAGGCGACGGACATCAACGCCAAAAGAATCGCAACACCACCGCGCTGCAGGCGCTCCATCCAGACGTCTGACACACGACGTCCAGTCACACCCTCCCAAAGATAATACATCAGGTGCCCTCCATCGAGGACCGGCAGCGGCAGCAGGTTGAGCACCCCCAGGCTGACGCTGATCAGCGCCAGAAAAAGCAGATAGGACGTCAGGCCCAGGCTGGCCGACTTGCCCGCGTAGTCGGCGATCGTCAAGGGGCCGCTGAGGTTCTTGATCGAAGCCTCTCCGATCACCATGCGCCCCATCATCTTGAGCGTGAGCCAGGAAACCTCCCAGGTGCGCACGGCGCCCAGCCACAGCCCGTCCACCGGACCATGACGCACCAGGGTCATGGCGGGCGCTGCGCCCACATAGGCCCCAATACGCCCGACCCAGACCCCTTCGTGCTGCTCGGGTTTCGGCTGCACGGGCAAGGTCAGGCGTTCGGCGCCCCGCTGCAGCAGCCACTGCTGCACCCGAGGCTCGCCTTGCGGCCCCACCGCTTCGCGAATCAGGGTCCGGAGGCTTTGACCATCGGCCACGGGCCGTCCGTCCACCTGCAAGACCAGATCGCCCGCTCGCAAGCCGGCGGCTTCACCTGCTCCGCCTGGCAGCAGATCGCCCAACTGCGGTGCGGTCCAGGGCGCCAGGATGCCGATGCGCCGGAACAGGCTCGCGTCGGCTTCGCGCACGTCCAGCGTGCTCAAGGGCAAGGTGATGGCACGCGCAGGGTCACCCTCTTCGCGCGCCACCCACAGCGTCATGTCCTCGCCCGACAGTGCGGCCTGGGTCAATCGCCAGCGCAGGTCTTCAAACGACAGCACAGCCACCGGCTCCGAATCGGCGCCTGCGCCGACTTGAGACACCCACTCCCCGCCTTGCAGCCCCGCCTGTTGCGCCAGTGAACCGGCCACCGGTGCCGCCAGCACCGGCTTGGGCTCATCCACGCCCGACCAGTTCACCACCGCGTACAGCACCACGGCGAGCAACAGGTTGGCCACAGGCCCAGCTGCCACGATGGCGGCGCGCGATTTCAGCGGCTGGGTGTTGAACGCAAGGTGCTTTTCGGCGGCATCCACCGGCGCTTCGCGCTCGTCCAGCATGCGCACATAACCGCCCAGAGGCAGCGCACACAGCACAAACTCGGTGGGGCTGCCCTTGCGCTGCCAACGCAGCAGGGGTTTGCCGAAACCGACCGAGAAACGAAGCACCTTCACGCCACAGGCCACCGCCACCCGGTAGTGCCCGTATTCGTGCACGGTGATCAGCAGGCCGAGGGCCACCACAAAAGCGATCAGGGTCAACATGGGGAGGGTCCTGCAATGACGGGGACAAGCTTGTTCAGGGAGACACCGACCGCCGGTGTCCGCGACCGTCAGGAACTCCGGTCAGGCCGCGCAACGCGCAACCACCGTGCCAGCCACTGCGCGTGCCTCGGCATCGATGGCCATCAGATCGCCCAGGCCCACCGGCTTGGAGGAGCTCATGGCGCCCAAAGTTGCATGGTTGACCGCGTGAATCTGGTCAAAACGCAGTCGCCGGTCGAGAAACGCGGCCACGGCCACCTCGTTGGCCGCGTTGAGCACGGCGGTGGTGCCGACCGGACCGGCCAGAGACTCCCAGGCCAGTCGCAACCCCGGGAAACGCTCGTCGTCCGGCTTTTCGAAACTGAGCGCGCCCAGGGTCGAAAAATCGAGCGCCGCCGCACCCGACACGATGCGCTCGGGCCAGGCAAGTCCATAGGCAATCGGTACGCGCATATCGGGCGTGCCCAGCTGGGCCACCACCGAACGGTCATGGTACTGCACCATGGAGTGGATCACGCTCTGCGGATGGATCACCACCTCGATCTGCGCTGGCGCCAGACCGAACAGGTAGCGTGCCTCGATCACCTCCAGCGCCTTGTTCATCATGGTGGCCGAGTCCACCGAGATCTTGCGTCCCATGACCCAGTTGGGGTGGGCGCAAGCCTCTTCGGGCGTCACCAGATGAAGGGTTTGCGGATCACGCTGGCGGAACGGCCCGCCGGAAGCCGTGAGCACGATCTTCTCCACCCGGCGCTCCCATGTGGCCGAATCTTCGGGCAGCGACTGGAACACGGCCGAGTGTTCGCTGTCGATGGGCAACAAAGTGGCACCACCCTCGCGCACCGCCCGCATGAACAGTTCACCGCCCACCACCAGGGCTTCCTTGTTGGCCAGAAGGAGTTTCTTGCCAGCCTGCGCGGCGGCGAGGCTGGGGGCCAGCCCGGCCGCCCCCACAATCGCCGCCATCACGGCGTGCACGTCGGGGTCGGAACTGACTTCACACAGAGCGCGCTCGCCCGCCAGCACCTGGACCGGCAAGCCCAGCTCTTTCACGCGCGCGGCCAGTTGCGCGGCATGGGACGCGCTGGCCATCACGGCGTAGCGCGGGGAAAAAGCCTGGCACTGTTGAAGCAACATCTCCACCTGTGTGGCCGCAGTGAGGGCAAACACCCGGTAGCGGTCGGGATGGCGTGCGATCACATCCAGCGTGCTGGTGCCGATCGATCCGGTCGAACCGAGAATGGTGACGTTCTGTCGAAGGGATGTCATGGTGTTCAGAGGGTGACCAGCATCATGGCCAGTGGCAGTACGGGCAACAAAGCGTCCACCCGGTCCAGCACACCGCCGTGCCCCGGCAGCAGCTGGCTGGAATCTTTCATGCCTGCGCTGCGTTTGACCAGTGATTCCAACAGATCCCCCACCACGCTCATGGCGGACAGACCGATCACGGCCAACCACGCAAGCAGCTCGCCGCGCTCCTGCAAACGGGTGAACAGGCTGGGCTGATCGGTCAGACCGAGCCGATCAAACCAGAGCCATCCGAGTCCGAGCAACAGAACGCCCACCAGACCGCTGACAGCACCTTCCCAGCTCTTGCCGGGACTCAGTGTCGGTGCCAGCTTGCGGCGCCCGAACGCACGCCCGCCGGCGTACGCCGCGATATCCGCCATCCAGACGAGGCTCAAAACCGAGAGCAAGAAACCCAGGCCCAGCTGACGCGCCTGCACCAGCGCCAGCCAGGCACAGGCCAGCAACAGCAACCCCAGCCCCAACCGGATCGCCGCAGGCCATGCACTCCATCCGGCCACACCGCGCCGCAGCATCACCACCGCCAGACCCACCCAGGCCATGGAAGACAGCAGCCAGACCGACCGCCAGGTCTGGTCCAGCCCACCCAGCAGCCAGAACGCCAGCAACACCAGCCCCAGGACGAGACCCACCGCTTTGGCCATGACCGGCGCACAGGCATTCAGCCGCGCCCACTCCCAGCCAGCTGCAACGATGAGCAGCAGCGACAGCAGCACAAAAGGCTCGCTGGACGGATAGAACAAGGCGGGCAACAAGACCGCCATCAAGAGCAGCGCGGTGATGATGCGCTGTTTAAGCATGGTAGGGTCCGACTTTGGCCTTGTCAGGCGGGTTCTTTTCCAGCTGATCGGATGTCTGACCGAAGCGGCGCTCACGGCCGGCGTAGTCGGCGAAAGCGCGGTCCAGCTCCGCCGCATCAAAGTCGGGCCACAGGCAGGACGTGAAAAAAAGCTCGGTGTACGCGGCTTGCCACAACAGGAAGTTGCTGATCCGCATCTCGCCGCCCGTTCGGATCAGCAAGTCCGGATCCCCCGAATGGGCGAGCGCCGTGGTTTCGCACAGGCTGGCTTCGGTGATCTCGCGCCCCTCGGCCGCCAGGCGGCGCGCCGCCTGCGCAATGTCCCAGCGTCCGCCGTAGTTGAAACAGACATTGAGCACCATGCGCTGGTTGTGGGCGGTGGCGTCCTGAGCACGCTGAAGACCTTGAACCACCCGGGGCGAAAGCCCGCTGCGATCGCCCGGAAAATACAGGCGCACACCGTTCTTGGTCAGCTTGGGTACCTCGCGCGACAACGCCATGACCAGCAGATCCATCAGTCCGGACACCTCGTCCACAGGACGGCTCCAGTTCTCGGAGGAGAAGGCAAAAACCGTGAGCACCTGAACGCCCCGCTCCAGGCAGGCCCGGACCGTGTTGCGCAGCGCATCGACCCCTTGTTTGTGCCCGGCCACCCGCGGCAGATGGCGGCGCTGGGCCCAACGACCATTGCCATCCATCACGATGGCCACATGGCGCGGCACGGTGTCAGGTGTTTTCGGATCGGCAGGCAAAAAATCGGCCATCAAGACTCGGGTTCAGCAAACAGGCAGGGATGACGCACCCGCGTCACACCGCCATGATGTCCTGCTCTTTGGAAGCAACCAGCCGATCCACCTCGTTGATCATGCGGTCGGTCAGCTTCTGGATGTCGTCCGTCGAACGGCGCTCATCGTCTTCCGACGCCAGCTTGTCCTTGACCAGCTTCTTGACATGTTCGTTGGCGTCACGTCGCAGGTTGCGGATCGCCACCTTGGCCGACTCGCCTTCACCGCGCACGACCTTGGTCAGCTCCTTGCGGCGCTCTTCGGTCATGGGTGGCATGGGCACGCGGATCAGGTCACCCTGGCTGGAAGGGTTCAGTCCCAGGTCGGATTCGCGGATGGCTTTTTCGATCTTCGCGCCCATGCCCTTTTCCCAAGGCGCCACACCGATCGTGCGGGCATCGAGCAGTGTGAGGTTGGCCACTTGCGACAGAGGCAACATGGATCCGTAGTAATCCACATGCACCGTGTCCAGCAGCTGGGGGTTGGGTCGTCCCGTGCGCACCTTGGCCAGGTTGCTCTTGAACGATTCCACCGACTGCTGCATCTTGTGTTCGGCGGTTTGGCGGACTTCAGCAATGCTCATGAATGCTCCTCAATTCGACAGGTTTCGGTGAATCAGTGGACGTCAGACGTGGACCAGGGTGCCCTCGTCGCCACCGAGCACCACATTGCGCAGGGCGCCCGGCTTGAAAATCGAAAACACCTTGACGGGCAGTTTCTGGTCTCGGCACAGCGCAAAGGCCGTGGCGTCCATCACCTGGAGGTTCTTGGCCATGGCTTCGTCAAAGGTCAGCGCCGTGTAGCGAGTGGCGCTCGGGTCCTTGTTCGGATCGGCGCTGTAGACACCGTCCACCTTGGTGGCCTTGAGCACGATCTCGGCACCGATTTCAGCGCCACGCAGGGCGGCGGCTGTGTCGGTGGTGAAAAACGGATTGCCGGTGCCGGCAGCAAAAACAACCACCTTGCCCTCTTCGAGGTACTGCAGCGCCTTGGGGCGAACGTAGGGCTCGACCACCTGCTCGATCGCGATGGCCGACATGACTCGCGCCACCAGGCCGGCCTTTTCCATGGTGTCGGCCAGTGCCAGCGAGTTCATGACCGTGGCCAGCATGCCCATGTAGTCGGCCGTGGCCCGGTCCATCCCCACCGAGCCACCCGCCACGCCACGGAAAATGTTGCCTCCACCGATGACGATGGCCACCTCCACGCCGAGGCGCGTGACTTCAGCGATCTCTTCCACCATGCGAACAATGGTGGCGCGGTTGATACCGAATGCATCGTCGCCCATCAGGGCTTCACCCGACAATTTAAGAAGGATGCGTTTATAGGCTGGCATGGACAACTTTCAGGAAATCAGAATCGGTAAGCTCAACCGGCAAGTGTACCGAGGAGCCGGCCCAGAACGCCCTGCAAGCGACACAATCACCGCAATGTGCAGGCATCACACAAGACAACGGGCCATGCGGCCCGTTGTCTTGTCTCGGCGAAGGAGCTGGCAGCGTCCAGCGTCAGATCAGGCGCCTTTGGCTGCGGCCACTTGCGCGGCGACTTCGGCGGCGAAGTCGTCCACCTTCTTCTCGATGCCTTCACCCACCACGTATATGGTGAAGCCCTTGACGGTTGTACCAGCGGCCTTGAGCATCTGCTCAACGGTCTGTTTGTCGTTCTTCACGAAAGGCTGGTTGAACAGGCTGACTTCCTTCAGGTACTTCTGCACCGCGCCGTCAATGCGCTTGGCAACGATCTCGGCGCTCTGCGTCGGCTTGCCAGCGGCCACAAGCTCTCTGTTGGCTTCGTCCGCTTTGGCTGTGGCCACCGAACGCTCGCGCTCGATGAACTCGGCCGGGACGTCGGCACTGGTCAGGGCCACGGGCTTCATGGCGGCAATGTGCATCGCGGTGTCCTTGGCGGGCACTTCTTCACCGTCAAATTCCACCACCACGCCAATGCGCGTGCCGTGCAGGTAGCTGACCAGCTTGGCGCCGTTGCTGTAGTGCTTGAAGCGGCGGAAGCTCATGTTCTCGCCGATCTTGCCAATCAGGCCTTTGCGCACGTCTTCGAGCGTGGGGCCAAAGCTGTCCTGACTGTAAGGCAGAGCGCCCAGCGCTTCGACGCTGGCCGGGTTGTGCTCGGCCACCAGCTGGGCAGCAGCGTTGGCCAAGGCCAGGAAGCTGTCGTTCTTGGTCACGAAATCGGTTTCACAGTTCACTTCGATCAGGCCGCCGGTGGTGCCATTGATGAAGCTGGCGACCACGCCTTCGGCGGTCACGCGGCTGGCAGCCTTGCCCGCCTTGGTACCGAGCTTGACGCGCAGCAGTTCCTCGGCCTTGGCCATGTCGCCATCGGCTTCGGTCAGGGCTTTCTTGCACTCCATCATGGGTGCATCGGTCTTGGCGCGCAGTTCGGCGACCATACTTGCGGTAATTGCCATTTCAGTTCTCCGTTGGCCGCCTCCCCCGAATGGGCCGGGCGGACTTTTCAATTGATCAGTTTTGCTTGTAAAAAAGGGGCTACAGGAGCCCCTCTTGCGCGCAGTGGCGAGGCTCAGGCGGCCGCGCCTTCCTTGACTTCGACGAATTCGTCAGCACCTTCGGCCTTGACAGCCTTGACGATGTCGTTGCCCGCGCTGGAACGGCCTTCAAGGATAGCGTCTGCAATACCGCGGGCGTACAGCGCCACAGCACGGGCCGAGTCGTCGTTGCCGGGGATCACATAGTCGATGCCCACCGGGTTGTGGTTGGTATCCACCACACCCACCAGCGGGATACCCAGCTTCTGGGCTTCAAGGATGGCGATCTTGTGGAAGCCCACGTCGATCACGAAGATGGCGTCGGGCAGAGCGGCCATGTCCTGGATGCCGCCGATGTCCTTTTCCAGCTTTTCCATTTCGCGAGCAAACATCAGCTGCTCTTTTTTGGTCATGCTCTCCAGGCCGGCTTCTTTCTGGGCCTGCATATCCTTCAGACGCTTGATGGAGGTCTTGACCGTCTTGAAGTTGGTCAACATGCCGCCGAGCCAGCGCTGGTCAACAAATGGCACGCCAGCACGGCGGGCTTCCTGGGCCACGATGTCGCGCGACTGGCGCTTGGTGCCCACCATCAGGATGGTGCCGCGGTTGGCAGACAGCTGCTTCACGAACTTGGCTGCCTCTTCGAACAGGGGCAGCGTCTTTTCGAGGTTGACGATGTGGATTTTGTTGCGGTGACCGAAGATGTACGGAGCCATCTTGGGGTTCCAGAAGCGGGTTTGGTGACCGAAGTGGACACCGGCTTCCAGCATTTCGCGCATGGAGATAGACATGGGATTACTTTCCTGAGGTTGGGACTAAAATCCAGCCCTGATTGCCTGGAGCGAAAGAAGCCAAACGGACTTCCTTCACATGCTCCGACAACACCCGGTTGGGCTGGTTTGCGATTACTTGGCCATCGGGCCCCCGAGTACACACTCAGAACACCCTTCAGCAAAGCCAATCAATTATAGCAGGCAGGCAGCGCGGGTCTACCGGCTGCCGGTCCGGCCAACATGTGACCCCAAAGGGACCCGCCCGCGGCGAAATCCCCTCAGAGTCTCTTCTGACTGCAGAGTATCGGACGCTGGCTGTCCTTCGCTTCAAAGGCCACCCTCCACCCGCACTTGACGCAAACGTGCAGCGCCTGCACGATGCCCTTTCCGTTCACCCCTCAAAGGAACAAAACCATGGGCATGTTCAGTTTCATCAAGGAAGCCGGCGAAAAACTGTTTGGCATTGGCAAGGCGCAGGCGGCACAACCCGCCACAGCCGCTCCCAGCGCGAACCAGGTTGCGGCCCTGAACCAGACCGCAGCCCAGGCCATTGCCACCTATATTGAAAGCATGAAGCTCAACGTGGAAGGGCTGGACATCACATTCGATGGCGCCACCGAAACAGTGACCGTGGCCGGCATTGCACCCGATCAGGCCACGCGGGAAAAGGTTGTGCTGTGTTGCGGCAATGTGGCCAACGTGACGACCGTCAACGACATGATGACCGTCACAGCACCCGAACCCGAATCGCAGTGGTACACCGTGGTCAAGGGCGATAACCTGTCCAAGATCAGCAAGGCGTTCTACGGCACACCCAACAAATACCCGCAGATCTTTGAAGCCAACAAACCCATGTTGACCCACGCCGACAAGATTTACCCGGGCCAGGTGCTGAGAATTCCCGCAGCCTGATCAACATGCATCGGGTTGGCGGTCATGGTTCGGAGCCACTTTATGGTCTAGAGGCCACGCGCTCGATCGAGCGCATCGCCACCAGCTCCCTACCACCCCATACATTGATGGCCCGCGCTGGCCTGCGCGTGGCCGAGCTCACCAGAGCCCTGGCGCCCCACGCGCGGCGCATCTGGATAGCTTGCGGCCCCGGCAACAATGGAGGCGACGGGCTCGTGGCTGCGACCCATCTCCATCGCTTCAGCCGGTCGATGGGCGGGCTGGACATTGTGGTCACGCTGTGTGGCGACCCAGCACGACAGCCCGCAGACGCGGCGCAGGCCCTGCAACAGGCACTTGCCGCTGGCGTGCAAATTCAAGACGCCCCCCCCTTCGAACTTCGATTTCGCCATGGATGCCCTGCTGGGCATTGGCGGCCGTCGCCCGCCTGAAGGGGTGCTGGCCGAGCACTTGCGAGTCCTTCGGTCAAGTGACGCACCCGTGCTGAGCGTCGACCTTCCCAGCGGACTGGATGCGGAGACCGGCGTGCTGATGCGCGCTCCAGGGGCGGCCGCTCAAGCACCCAACGAGCGCCACACCTTGTCACTCCTGACACTCAAGCCCGGCCTCTTCACCGCAGATGGCCGCGACGCGGCAGGTAAGGTCTGGTTCGACGACCTGGGCGCACCGCCCTGCGACGGCGTTCTGGCCCAGGCGCAACTCCTCTGCGAGTCGCCGCATGGCGGCGCTCCGCTGCGGCGAGCCCATGCCAGCCACAAAGGCAGCTATGGCGAGGTGGTGGTCATCGGCGGACAGGACATCGCCCACGCCGGCTCGGGCATGACCGGTGCTGCCGTGCTGGCCGCCCGCGCGGCCTTGCATGGCGGGGCCGGCCGGGTCTATGTTGCGCTGCTGGGTGAGACCCCCGGCGGGCCAGCAGTGCGCTGGGACCCTGTGTGCCCCGAGCTGATGTTCCGATCGGTGCAGGCACTGATGAGCAGCGCATTGCTGCAAAACGCCAGCGTCGTTTGTGGGTGTGGGGGTGGCGATTCGGTGGCGGAACTGTTGCCTGCGGTGCTGGCTCAGGCACCCACACTCGTGCTGGACGCCGACGCACTCAACGCTATCGCCCGGGACAACAGCCTTCTAAAGCGCCTGCAGGAACGCAGATCATCCGGCTGGATCACGGTGCTGACGCCCCACCCGCTGGAAGCGGCCCGCCTGCTCGGCAGCGACACCGCCACGGTCATGTCGGACCGGCTGTCGGCGGCTCAGCGCCTGAGCGACCGGTTTGCCGCCGTCTGTGTGCTCAAGGGGTCGGGCACCGTGATCAGCGCACCGGGTCGGATTCCGATGATCAACGCCAGTGGCAACGCAGCCTTGGCCACGGCCGGAACCGGCGACGTGCTCGCCGGCATGATCGGCAGTGCCCTGGCATTGCCCCCGGGAAGCTTCGAGCAAACCGTTCAACGGGTGGCTGGTGCCGTGCACCAGCATGGCCGTCTCGCCGACCGGTGGATGCAGACCAAGGGCGCTGGCCACCTCACCGCCAGCATGCTGGCCGAACAAGCCCTCTGAGCCGGCCCGGCTCCCGGCGCTTCAGCCCAGCAGGATCAGGCCCACCTGCAGCACGATCACCAACACCAGCACCGACAGGTCGACGCCTCCGATCGGCGGGATGATGCGGCGCACCGGTCGCAGAATCGGCCCACACAAGCGATCCAGCGTGGAGAGCACCGGTGAACCGGGTTGCACCCAGGACAACACGGCATAGACCAGCAACAGGATCATCAAGCCTTGCAGCACCACCCGCAGCAGCAACTTCACGGCCAGGGTTGGAATGGCCAGCACCAGAGCAGCCGACGACGCCGGTATCCCGGCGAACAGCGAGGCCAGCATCAACCAAAGCCCCCCATAGGCCAGCGCCAGCAACAGGGCCGCCATCAGGCTGCCCCAATCGACGCGGCTTTGCGCCAGGGACTTGGGGAGGATGCGCCGCACCGGTCGCACCAGCCAGTCAGTGACCGCGATGGCCAGGCGCCCGGGCTGCGCAGACATGTGGATCCGCAAATGGTTCATCCAGGCGCGCAGCAATGCGGCGGCGATCAGGAAAAAAAACAGGGTTTCCAGCAGAAAAAACAGGACACTCATGAAAACGGACCTTTGATCAGAACAAGCCAGAGAAGGCTCCGGCGACGGCGCCAAGCTCTGGGCCAGGCCGATCATCTCGCCAGCCCGCCCCCATCCAAAACAGACCCCGGTCCTTAACGTCGCCCTTTGCGCACCTTGCCCGCCGAGGGTCGCGCATTGCCCCGAGCCGTCTTTTTGCTCGCCGCACGCTTGACCGACGCCTTGACCTCCTGAACCAGGGCGTCGGCGGCACTCGCCGGACGGGGTTTTGACGCCGACTCGGCCGGGCGATTCCGCCTGGCCTTCCCCCCCCGCCCGGTGGTGGTCTCACCGTCAGCAGCAGCGCCTGCGCCGGTCTTGTCTCGCATCGCGCGCAACAGCAGATCGTCCTCACCGGTGACCAGGCGAAAGTCGATGCGCCGGCCATCCAGATCCACACGGCTCACCTGCACCTGCACCCGGGTGCCCAGCGCGTAACGGATCCCGGTGCGCTCGCCACGCAGCTCCTGGCGCGCTTCGTCGAACCGGAAGTACTCGCCACCCAGTTCGGTGATGTGCACAAGACCCTCGACGTACATCGCATCGAGCGTGACAAACAAACCGAAACTCGTCACCGAGCTCACCACACCGCTGAACTCCTCACCCAGGTGCTCGCGCATGTACTTGCATTTGAGCCAGGCTTCCACGTCGCGGCTGGCCTCGTCGGCACGCCGCTCGTTGGCGCTGCAATGCAGGCCGGCCGCCTGCCAGGCGAGTATGTCGGTCGACAGCTTTTTCACCGGCTCGCCAGCCACAGGCGGCTTGGCGCGGCTGGCCAGGCGCTTGCTGAGCTTGGCGTGCGCCTCGCCCGGCGTTGGCAGAGCCGGCAGCTGGTAGCGCTGCTGGGCCAGGATGGCCTTGATCACGCGGTGCACCAGCAGATCGGGGTAACGGCGGATCGGACTGGTGAAGTGGGTGTAGGCCTCGAACGCGAGACCAAAGTGGCCCTCGTTCATGGGTGTGTAGATCGCCTGCTGCATGGAGCGCAGCAGCATGGTGTGGATCTGTTGCGCCTCGGGCCTATCCTTGGTCGCTGCAGCGATCTGCTGGAATTCGGACGGCTGGGGGTTGTCGCTGATGGTCTGCGACACGCCCATGGCCTTGAGGTAGTTGCGCAGGATGTCCTGTTTCTCAGGCGTCGGGCCTTCGTGCACGCGGAACAGGCCCACGTGTTTGCCCTGGCTGATGAAATCGGCCGAACAGACATTGGCCGCCAGCATGGCTTCCTCGATCAGCTTGTGCGCATCGTTGCGGGTGCGCGGAACGATCTTTTCAATGCGGCCCGATTCGTCACACACGATCTGGGTTTCGGTGGTCTCGAAGTCCACCGCCCCGCGCACATTTCGAGCCGTCAACAAAGCTCGGTACACATCGTGCAGGTTCAACAGATACGGAATCAGCGGCTTGCGTTGCGCCGCCTCCGGGCCTCGGGTGTTCTGCAGGATGGCGGCCACTTCCGTGTACGTGAAACGCGCATGGCTGAACATCACCGCTGGGTAGAACTGGTAGGCATGCACATCGCCCTTGGCGTTGACCAGCATGTCGCAGACCATGCACAGGCGCTCCACGCCCGGGTTCAACGAACAGAGGCCATTGGAGAGCTTCTCCGGCAGCATGGGAATGACGCGACGCGGGAAATAAACAGAGGTCGCGCGGTCGTAGGCGTCGATGTCGATGGCCGAGCCGGTCTGCACATAGTGGCTCACATCGGCAATGGCCACCAGCAGGCGCCAGCCCTTGCCCCGGCCCACTTTGGCCGGCTCGCAATACACCGCGTCGTCGAAGTCGCGGGCGTCTTCACCATCAATGGTGACGAGAGGCACATCGCGCAGATCGACGCGGTTCTTGTGATCGCTGGAGCGCACATGGTCCGGCAGCGCCCGCGCCTGGGCCGTGGCCGCATCGGAGAATTCGTGCGGCACGCCGTACTTGCGTACCGCGATCTCGATCTCCATGCCCGGGTCGTCGATTTCCCCCAGCACTTCCTTCACGCGGCCGACCGGCTGGCCATACAGGGCCGGCGGCTCGGTCAGTTCGACCACCACCACCTGTCCCGGCTTGGCAGAGCCCGTGGCGCCTTTGGGAATCAAGACATCTTGCCCATAGCGCTTGTCTTCGGGCGCGACGAGCCAGACGCCACTTTCCTGCAGAAGCCGCCCGATGATGGGTGACTTTGAGCGTTCGATGATCTCCGTCACCCGGCCTTCGGGACGACCCTTGCGGTCCTGCCGCACAATGCGCGCCTTCACTCGGTCCTTGTGCAACACCGCCCGCATTTCGTTGGAGGGCAGATAGATGTCGGCCTGGCCATCATCGCGGACTACAAAGCCATGTCCGTCACGATGACCCGACACGACACCTTCAAATTCGGCCAGCAGGCTGTTTTTTTCGTTCACTTTTTGAGTTCACTTTTTGAGTTCAATTTTTGATGCTATACTAGCGTTTTTCCTGAAATGCCCAGGTGGCGGAATTGGTAGACGCACTAGTTTCAGGTACTAGCGCTGAGAGGCGTGGAGGTTCGAGTCCTCTCCTGGGCACCAATGATAAGGGCTTGCAAACGCGATGTTTGCAAGCCCTTTTTTTGTTTTTCCGAACGGAAAAACAATGAAGCCGGCACGCACACAGCGCGCCGGCTTTTCACTTTCAGATCCGGGGTTTCGCGGATGACCACCTGAAGGCCATCAGCGCGGCATGCCAAAGCGGCCAAGGTCAAAACGGCACCGCCAGCAAGTCGTGCCCCTCTGCGGCCACGATGCGCGCCTTGGTGAATTCGCCCACCTTCAGCGTCTTGCTGATCTTCTCGGGCGGCAGCAGCCGCACCACGCCATCGATCTCCGGCGCATCGGCATAGCTGCGGCCCACGCCACCCTTCTTGCCCATGCCCGGCGCCGAATCCACCAGCACCTGCATGGTCGCGCCAACGCGCTCGCGCAGCTTGTCGGCCGACACGCCTTCAGCCACCGCCATGAAGCGCGCACGACGCTCTTCACGCACCGCATCGGGCACCGGGCCGGCCAGCGCATTCGCTGCAGCGCCGCTCACCGGCGAATAGGCAAAACAGCCGGCACGGTCGATACGCGCTTCCTGCACGAAATCCAGCAGATGCTGGAACTCGGCCTCGGTCTCACCAGGGAAGCCGGCAATGAAGGTGCTGCGCACCACAATCTCCGGACACAGCTCGCGCCAACGCGCGATGCGCTCCAGGTTGCGCTCGCCGCTGGCTGGGCGCTTCATACGCTTGAGCACATCGGGGTGGCTGTGCTGCAGCGGAACGTCCAGGTACGGCAGGCACAGACCTTCGGCCATCAGCGGAACGATGTCGTCCACGTGCGGGTACGGGTACACATAGTGCAGGCGGACCCAGGCACCAAAGCCCTTGGCCAGTTCGCCCAGCGAGCGCACCAGATCAAACATGCGCGTCTTGACCGGCTTGCCGTCCCAGAACCCGGTGCGGTACTGCACATCCACCCCATAAGCCGAGGTGTCCTGGCTCACCACCAACAATTCCTTGACACCCGCTTCGAACAGTTTGCGTGCTTCGGTCAGCACATCACCGATCGGTCGACTCACCAGATCACCGCGCATGGACGGGATGATGCAGAAGGTGCAGCGGTGGTTGCAGCCTTCGCTGATCTTCAGGTAGGCGTAATGGCGCGGCGTGAGCTTGATGCCCTGTGCAGGCACCAGATCGACAAACGGGTCGTGCGGCTTGGGCAGGTGCAGGTGCACCGCCTCCATCACCTCGTGGGTGGCGTGCGGACCGGTCACGGCCAGCACGCTCGGATGCATTTGCCGCACCATGTTGCCACCGCCATCGGCTTCGCGAGCCCCGAGGCACCCGGTCACGATCACCTTGCCGTTTTCGGCCAGGGCTTCGCCAATCGTGTCCAGGCTTTCCCTCACCGCATCGTCAATGAAACCGCAGGTGTTCACGATCACGAGATCGGCACCGGCAAAGGTCTTGGAAGTCTGGTAACCCTCGGCGCTGAGCTGCGTGAGGATGAGTTCGGAGTCGGTCAGCGCCTTGGGACAACCCAGGCTCACAAAACCGACCTTGGGCGCCGCGGCGCCCGGGGTGGCAACAGTTTCAGTCATGGCCCGATTGTCTCAGACCCGGCTCGGAAGAACAGGTGACCGTGTCAGCGCTTGAGACCGAGTGCGGCCAGCATCTGCTCGCTGTTCTTTTGCATCTGCTCCTGCATCTGCGTGAACGCGCTGCGCGACTGCTCCATGTAGGTGCCCATCATGCCTTGCATCATGGGCGACTGCACATTGGTGAACTGCTTCCAGACTTCGGGGTTGAGGCCCTTCGTCTGCTCGGTCATCTTGTTCTGCAGATCCATGAAGATCTGCACGTTCTTCTCCAGATACGAGCCCATGAAGTCCTGCATGGCGTGACCGTAGAAGCGGATGATGTTGGCCAGCACCTGCTCGGTGAAGATGGGCACGCCCGCGGTTTCTTCTTCCAGGATGATCTGCAGCAGGATGCTGCGGGTCAGGTCGTCATTGGTCTTGGCGTCTCGCACCACAAAGTGCTCGTTGTCCATCACCAGCGCCTTGACCTCGGCCAGCGTGATGTAGGAAGAGGTATCGGTGTCATACAGACGCCGATTGGGGTATTTCTTGATGATGCGCAAGACGCCCGGGTTGGCGCTGCTGGCTTCGGCCTTGCTTTTTTGCACTGCTGGACTTTCAGAATGGGAGCGGCTCGGGAACCAGAGCTGGTCAGAGCATACGGCACATTCTAGGAACCCATCCTGACAACTGTCTGCATGGGTTTACCCTGTGGGCTACCGCGAGGCCCGGCGCTGCGCTCGATCGCATTCTGGACACAAAAAAAGGCCAGACGTTACCGTCAGGCCTTTGATGCATCGGAAAAGGTTTGGTAGGCGCGATTGGACTCGAACCAACGACCCCCACCATGTCAAGGTGGTGCTCTAACCAGCTGAGCTACGCGCCTACAAACTGTCCGAAGCCTCGCAGTATAGCAGCTTTCAGTGCGGCTTTTTGCCAGACTGTTTCATTTTCGGCGCACCACGCGAACACCAGCCACATCACCCACCACCGCCATCGCTCTCGCCACCTGGCGAGAGTCGAGCACCTCGATGGTGAACGTCATCCACGCAACGCCTTTGACCGACTGGGTCTGTACACCGATCACGTTCATTTTTTCACGGGCAAACACTTCGGAAATGTCGCGCAGCAGGCCCTGCCGGTCCTGCGCCTCGACCGCCACGTCCACCGGATACACCTCGGCCGAACCATCGCGCCCACCGCCGGTCTGTCCACCCCACTGCACCTCGATGACACGGTCCGGGCTCTTGCGCTGCAGGTGCGCGAAGTCACTGCAATCGCTGCGGTGGATGCTCACACCCTTGCCGCGCGTCACGAACCCGCAGATGTCGTCTGGCGGGGCAGGTTTGCAGCATTTCGCCAGCTGCGTCATGAGCGAGTCGACCCCCACCACCAGAACACCGCCCGGCGATGGCCCGGTGCGCTTGCGCGGCTTCTTCAGCCACGCCAGCTCTTCGGCCGGCTCGGAAGGCTCAGCGGGTCGCAGATGGGTTTCGATGGCCCGCAGCGAGAGCTCGTCTTTCCCGACCTGCTCAAACAGCGCCTGCGCTGAAGCCAGGCCCATGGCCGTGGCCAGGTCGTCAAACCTGAGCGCCGTGCGGCCCTCGCGCTGCAGCAGCTTTTCAACCGCGTCGCGGCCTCTGGCGATGGTTTCTTCCATGGCCAGGGCATTGAACCAGGCGCGTACCTTGCTCTTGGCCCGGTGGCTGACGAGGTAACCCAGGTCGGCGTTGAGCCAGTCCCGCGACGGCCCGCCTTCCTTGGCCGCGGTGATCTCCACCGTCTGCCCGTTTTGCAGCGGCGTGTTCAGCGTGACCATGGCGCCGTCGACGCGGGCGCCCCGGCAACGGTGACCCAGGTTCGTGTGCACGGTGTAGGCGAAATCCACAGCGGTGGCACCCTGAGGCAACTCCACGATCGCGGCATCGGGCGTCAGCACATAGATGCGGTCGTCGAACAGACCCTTGGCACTGCCACTGAGGTCGCGTTCCCAGGCCAGCAGCTGGCGCAGCACGGCGATCTTGGCGTCGTATTCCGAACTCGCCGAAACGCCCGCATACCCTTTCGCGCCCGCTTCCTTGTAGGCCCAGTGTGCGGCGACGCCGTGCTCGGCGTGGTCGTGCATGGCCTGGGAACGGATCTGGATTTCAAACGCCCTGCCCTGTTCGTCGCGCACCACGGTATGCAGCGACTGGTAGCCGTTGGGTTTGGGCTTGGCGATGTAGTCGTCAAACTCTTCGGCCACCGGTTTGAAGTGCGCGTGCACCAGCGCCAGAACTCCGTAGCAGTCGTCGGTCTGTGGAACCACCACCCGAAGCGCACGAATGTCGAACACCTGGTCAAAATCGAGCGCCTTGCCCCGCATCTTCTTGACGATGCTGTAGATGTGCTTGGGCCGGCCCTCCACCGAAGCTTTTATGCCCTGGCGCTGAAGGTCCTGCTCCAGCTGCTGGCGGACCTGTTCGACATGCGCTTCACGCTCGGCACGCTTCTCGTCCAGCAGGCGGGCGACCTGTTTGTAGGTGTGAGGCTCCAGGAAACGGAAAGCCAGGTCTTCCATCTCCCACTTGATCTGCCAGATGCCCAGCCGATTGGCCAGCGGCGCGAACACATGCAGCGACTCGCTGGCCAGCGCCTCGCCCGGGTCGCCCTTGCACGCAGCGAAGTAGCGCAAAGTCTGCAGCCGGGAGGCCAGTCGCAGCATCACCACGCGCAGATCGCGCGAAAAGGCCAGCAGCATCTTGCGCACGTTTTCGGTCTGGCTTGCCGCCAGCTCCGAAACAGGCGCCTTGCCCGGTGACACAACGGGCAAGGCCTGGTCCTGCGCAGCCAGGCGCTCTTCGACTTTCTTGGCCAGCACCTCGGCCGACTTGATGCGCGCCTGATGCTGCAGCTGCACCAGCTTGGTGGTCTCCATGGCCAGGGCGGCAAAGTTGTCACCAAAGGCCTTGGCAATCACCTCCTGCGGACGGTTCAGGTACGGACAGGTGTACACCAGATAGACGGCCGCTTGCATGGCTTCGGAGCCGCCAATGTCGCTCAGGATGGCCGCCACGGCATCGGCATGGGCCAGGGTGTTTTCGCCGGTGTCCAGTTGCTCGGAGGCCAGCAGCGGTTCGGCGAAAGCGCGCGCCCGCGCCAGTGCCTGCGCCTGGTGGGGCAAGCTGTCGGAAGTGGCAGCCACGATGGCCGAAGAAGTTCCCAGGCCCGTTGGGGCCACCTCAGACGGGGAAGGCGCCCCCACGGGCGGAAAAGTGGCAAGCGAACGTTTCATCTCAACTCAGTAGGTCGGCTCACACCGCCCACAAAAATTCCTGCACCACGGCGACCTGATCGGGGACCAACAGCGTCGGCGCGTGTCCGACGCCTGAAAATTCAACACAGCGCGCCCGCGGGCCTCTCTGACCCATCTCGGATGCGGTGGCACGGGTCAGCAGATCGGAGTCGGCACCTCGCAGCAACAGGGTGGGCGCGCCGATGGCATCGTAGAGCGCCCAGAGCGTGCGCTCACCGTCTTGCACAAACCGCCGAGCGGCCGCCTCTTCCATACCGGTGGTCATCGCTTTGTAAGGCTGTGCGATGGCCGGGTCGTAATGCAGCCACCAGCGCCCATCGCGCTCGCGCAACATGGGCCGGGAAAAAGCCAGCCATTGGGCCGGTGAGTGAGGCCCAAAGCCGGTGGAAATGGAGGCCAGGTACGCCACCGCATCCTGCTCGCTGGCGAACGATGGGTTCTGGCCCAGATAGTCGCCGATGCGCTGCAGGGCCGCCCATTCGATCACCGGACCGACGTCGTTGAGCACCAGCCGGCGCGGAGCCAGCGCGGGCTGGGCCGCGATCGCCATGCCGATGAGGCCGCCCATGCTGGTGCCTACCCAGTCGATCGCGGCGTCGGGAACTTCGGCCCGCACCTGCAGTACCAGCGCCGCCAGATCGGCCACGTAGTTGCCCAACTGGTACGCCATGGGATCGGCCAGCCAGTCGCTGTACCCCCTACCAGCGACATCGACCGCCAGCACACGCGAGCGCGGTGTCAGCGCCTGCGCCAGCACATCGAAATCTCGCCCCTGACGCGAAAGCCCGTGCACACAGATGACCACATGGCGCCCCTGTGCCTTCGGGTCGGAAGTCCAGTCCCAGTAAGCCATGCGGCGCACCCCCCCGTCGCGGGGAGCAGGCCCGCTGACGGGCAGAAATCGAAGCTGTGGTGACTGCATGAACCGGGCCCTTCCCTGTGTCTCCGTGATAATGAATCCAGTGTTTTCAACCTATCGTAATGGAACAGGAGCTTACCCATGCTTGCCAACAAAACTGCCCTTGTCACCGGTTCCACCAGCGGCATCGGCCTGGGCATCGCCAAAGCGCTCGCGCGCCAGGGTGCCAACATCGTGCTCAACGGTTTCGGCGATGTCGAAGGCCCGAAAGCCGAGATCCTTGCCCTGGGGGTCCAAGTCGCGTACCACGGTGCCGACATGAGCAAACCCGCCGAGATTGAAGACATGATGAAGTTCGCCGCCGAGCGGTTCGGGCGTGTGGATATCCTGGTCAACAACGCCGGCATCCAGCACGTGGCGCGGGTTGAAGACTTCCCCGTGGAGAAGTGGGACGCGATCATCGCGATCAACCTCACCAGCGCCTTCCACGCTTCCCGCCTGGCGATTCCGGCCATGCGCGCGGCCAACTGGGGCCGCATCATCAACGTGGCCTCGGTGCACGGCCTGGTGGGCTCGGCTGAAAAGTCGGCCTACGTGGCGGCCAAACACGGGGTGGTCGGCCTGACCAAGGTGACGGCCCTGGAAAACGCGACCTCCGGCGTGACCTGCAACGCGATCTGCCCGGGCTGGGTGCTCACGCCGCTGGTGCAGAAACAGGTGGACGCCAAAGCGGTTGCGCTGGGCGTTTCCAATGAAGAAGCGAAGAACGTCTTGCTCGGCGAAAAAGAGCCTTCGATGCAGTTCACCACCCCGGAGGAGCTGGGTGAACTGGCCGTCTTTTTCTGCTCGCCCGCCAGCAACAACGTGCGCGGCGTGGCCTGGAACATGGACGGTGGCTGGGTGGCGCAATAACAGGCCAACAACGCGAAACAAAAGGCCCGCGATGCGGGCCTTTTGCCTGGGAGCAGCGTTACTCAACGCAGCTGGATCGAACCGGACACCGTCACGCTCACCATGCTCTTGCCCGCCTCGACCGGCACCGGGGCATCGGCCATCGAGGTCTTGGCTTCCATGGCCATCATGCGCGGGCGCACCGGTCCACCGCCCTGGTCGGCCGAACTGACCGACACCTCGCGCAGGGTGTAGCCACTGAAACCAAAACCCTTGGCCACTTCAGCTGCCTTGCCTTTGAAGCGCTCGATCGCCTGCCCCTGCACATCCGATTCGAGTCGCTGCTGGGCCTTGCGCGACAGCGAAAAACCCACCTCGCCCATCGTGAGCGTCTGGACCTTGCCGGCGGTGCTGCTGATGCGGCCAAAGTCGCGCCCCTCCAGCCACAGTTCGGCGCTGCCCCGCCAACCGTTGATCTTGCCGTTGGTGCCATAGCGCGGATACAGGCTGAACTGCCCGGTCCGCAGTTCCAGCAACTCCGGCTGCGCCGCCGGCCGGGCCACGGCCAGCGCCGCGTCAATCGCCTGTTTGAGCTGACTCTGGACCGCGGTGGCGTCGTTGCCTTCGCGCGTGGTGCTCAGGCTCATGGAAAGCCAGTCCTGCTCGACCTCCAGAAAGCTGCTCGCGGACAGGTTCACCACATGGGCCGGCTCATGGGCAACGGCGGGGGTCTGGGCCCATCCACCCGACAGCAGCCCACCACAGGCCAACGCGACCAGCAGCGACCGACCAGGAACAAATGAAATCTCAGCGCCGTTTTTATTCAGGAAGGTTTTCAGCATGGAACTCTACTTTCTCGGTTGTTGATCAAACGACTGGTTGCGCAACTGCTCGCGCAACCGCTGCCGTTCTTCGACCGAGAGTCGGTAGGGTTTGACTTCCTCCGCGTCACTGTCGCTGTCCGAATAGCGCAAGGCATCACGCAGCCGCACCGGGCCACGCGGCTCGCCCGCGGAAGACTCCAAAGGCAGCACCATGGCCGCTGCCTGAACCTGGTCCTGATGGGCGGGAACCTCCGCGGCACCGACCGTGGGCGAGAGACACAGCAAAAGACTTCCCAGAGAAAAAACCAGCTTCATGTTGGAACGGGGCATGGATAAAAGCATCATTGTGGGAGGCAAGCATGGTAACGGTCCTGACCCCTTGGGCAACAGTTGTAACAGCCTGTCAAGAACACAAAAAACGTGGCCTGACAAGCACTTGGCGCTGCCACAATGGCCTCTGTTACATTTTCCGAGAGTTGCTGCCATGCCACAAACCAACACCCGCCCGAACAAGATCCTGGTCGTAGACGACGACGTCCGCATCCGCGATCTGCTGCGCCGCTACCTGATGCAGGAAGGCTTTGAAGTGATGCTGGCCGAAGACGGCAAGGCCCTCAACCGCGTGCTGCAACGTGAAGCGGTGGACCTGATCGTGCTTGACCTCATGATGCCCGGCGAAGACGGCCTGTCCATCTGCCGCCGCCTGCGCGCCAACGCCGACCGCACACCCATCATCATGCTGACCGCCAAGAGCGAAGACGTGGACCGCATCGTCGGGCTTGAAGTCGGCGCCGACGATTACCTGGGCAAGCCCTTCAACCCGCGCGAACTGCTGGCCCGCATCCACGCCGTGCTGCGCCGCCGACCGCCGACCGAAGTGCCCGGTGCACCGTCGCAGGATGCCGAGATGGTGACCTTTGGTCCGTTCGAGTTCGACCTGAGCCTGCGCACCCTGCGCAAGGAGGGCGTGGACCTGCCCCTCACCACCGGCGAGTTCGCCATGCTCAAGGCCCTGGTGCGCCACCCGCGCCAGCCGCTGTCGCGCGAGAAGCTGGCCCAGCTCGCCCGCGGCCGTGAGTTTGAACCGTTCGACCGCAGCCTGGACGTGCAGGTGTCGCGCCTGCGCAAGCTGATCGAAGAGGATGCAGCCTCGCCGCGCTACCTGCAGACGGTCTGGGGGGTGGGCTATGTGTTCGTGCCGGACGGCAGCGCCTGATGTCCGAAGAGTCGCGCGTTCCGTTTGAAACCCAGCCCGCTGCTCTCGAAACGGCCCCCGCGCCACTGGGTATTCGTCCGCCCAGGGAAGTCAGCCTTTTCTGGCGCACGTTCTTCCTGTTGGCCATGCTGCTGCTGGGTTGCATCATTGCGTGGCTGCAGACCTTTCGCGCCCTGGAGTTTGAACCCCGTGCGCTGCAAAGCGCCCAGCAGCTGGCCTCGCTGGTCAACCTGACCCGCGCTGGCCTGATCCACGCCGATTCCATCGCGCGGGTGTCTCTGGTCAAGACACTGGCAGACGAAGAGAAGGTGCGCATCGCACCGCGCGAGCCGGGCGACACCTACCGTCTCTACAACACCGACTCGCTCAGCCGCCGCATCAGCGAACAGGTCAAGGCCCGCCTGGGACCAGACACCGTGGTGGCCCGTGAAGTGAACAACACGGGCGGGCTGTGGATCGGATTCAGCATCGACAACGATCCCTACTGGCTGCAGACCGATCCCTCACGCGTCGAACTGGTGGCCGGCATCACGTGGCTCATCTGGCTCGGCACGGCCGCCCTGCTCTCCCTGGCCGGAGCGGCCCTGATTGCGCGGCTGATCAACCGCCCGTTGAAGAAGCTCTCGTTTGCCGCCAGCCGGGTGCGCGAAGGGGATTTCAACGCCAGCCAGCTCAATGAGACAGTGGCCACCAGCGAAATCCGCCAGGTCAACATCGGCTTCAACCGCATGGCCCAGCGACTCTCCAAGATCGAGCAGGACCGCGCGCTCATGCTGGCCGGCATTTCCCACGATCTGCGCACGCCCCTGGCGCGTTTGCGGCTGGAAACCGAGATGAGCGTGGGCGACCCGCAGGCCCGCGAGCACATGGCGGCCGACATCGAACAGGTCAACGCCATCATCGACAAGTTTCTCGACTACGCGCGCCCCGACCACCTGGAGCCCGAGCGCGTGAGTCTCAACCAGGTCATCGACGCCGCCGTGTTTTCGCTGGGCAGCGCGCCAGACGTGGAGGTGCTCACCGCCATTCCTGCCGACACGGTGGTCATGGGCGACGCGGTGGAGCTGCACCGCGTGTTCTCCAACCTGCTGGAAAACGCCCAGCGCTATGGCAGGGATCCGGAAAGTGGTCGGGTGCGGATCGAGATCGCCGCCCGCACCAAGGACGA
Source organism: Hydrogenophaga sp. L310 (assembly GCF_055703065.1). Classification (NCBI taxonomy): domain Bacteria; kingdom Pseudomonadati; phylum Pseudomonadota; class Betaproteobacteria; order Burkholderiales; family Comamonadaceae; genus Hydrogenophaga; species Hydrogenophaga sp. L310. Next base: position 248,635 of record NZ_JBVPZA010000001.1, on the reverse strand, counting down.
ATGGGTGCTGATCAAACTGCGTGACCACGGTACCGGTGTGCATGCGGAGATGCTGGCCCAGCTGACCCAGCCGTTCTTCCGGGGCGATGCCTCCCGTACCTCGGCCACCGGCACCGGCCTGGGCCTGGCCATCGTCGAGCGGGCGATTGCCCGCATGGGTGGACGCTTTACCCTGGCCAACAGCAGCACCGGCGGACTGGCTGCGCACATCAAGCTGCCGCTCGCCAAAGCCTGAGGCCGAACCCGCTCAGGGTGTCACGGTCAACAAAACCACCGCCCGGGCTTCGATCGACAATCCCTGCCCTACGGGTCCGAACTTCTCGGCGGTCTTGGCTTTCACATTGACCTGGTGCACCGCCACGCCGAGTGCACGCGCAATGGCCTCGCCCATGGCGGCGATGTGGGAAGCCAGCTTGGGTGCCTGCGCGATCACGGTGCTGTCGATGTTGCCAACCTCGAAACCGGCCGCGCGAACGCGGCGCATCGCTTCGGCCAGCAACACGCTGGAATCGGCACCCTTGAAGCGTTCATCGGTGTCCGGAAAATGGCGACCGATATCGCCCAGCGCAGCCGCTCCCAGCAACGCATCGGTGATCGCATGCAACAGCACGTCAGCATCCGAATGACCCAGCAGACCCATGGCGTGGGGAATGGTGACGCCGCCGATGATCAACGGACGACCGGGTACCAGGGCATGCACGTCCCAGCCCTCGCCGATTCGAAAAGACATGTGCGCGGCATTCATGTTCTGCTCCTGAGAATGGCTTCTGCCATTGCAAAGTCTTCCGGATAGGTGACCTTGAAATTCTGCGCGCTGCCGGGCACCAGCAGCGGTTGCAGCCCCGCCAGCTCCATGGCGCTGGCCTCGTCGGTCACACCGGCAAAGCCATTGTCTGCCTGGGCGGCCAGTGCCGCGCGCAAGGCGCCAATGCGGAACATCTGCGGCGTCTGCGCGAGCCACTTGTCCGAGCGGTCCACGGTCGCAGCCACCCGGCCCGCGGTTTCCACCTTGAGCGTGTCGGGCAGCTTGAGCGCCAGCAGGCCACCCACGGCATCGTGCGCGCAGGCGTCCATCAGATGCTCGATCTGCGCCGGGGTGACCAGGCAGCGCGCCGCATCGTGCACCAGCACCCAGTCGCTGTTATCGGCCCCGCTGTCCAGCAGCACCTGCAGGCCATTGAACACACTCTGAGCCCGGGTGGCACCACCACAGCGTGCGAGCTGGGTGCGTGGATCGTCCAGACTCAAAAAGTGGTCGCCGGGCGCCACCACCACCAGGCAACGCCCGATGCGCTCCACCGCCTGGAACGCGGCCAGCGTGTGCAAGACCATGGGCCGTCCGGCCACGGGCTCGTACTGTTTGGGCGCAGCGGTTCCTGCGCGCGATCCCGTTCCTGCGCAAGGCAGCACGACGTGGCAACGGGGTGCCAGGTTGGGGGGATTTGGAAGAAGGGTGTCGGTCATGGAAGTGACCGCATTCTAGAATCAGTGCTTTCACACCCCCCACCTCAACAGGCGGGGGGTGTTTGTCATGGGATCTGCAGGACCCGAGGTCTTGCACCCCGCACCGCGCGAGCCACCAACGCCCATGGACCTGCCCAAACTCACTCCCGGCAAACGCTACACCCTGCCCCGCCCGACCGGCGCCGCCGATGCGCTGCTGCTGGCCCAGCTCGGTGTGGGCGAGAAAGCGGCTGGCCGGCTCACCGCCATCGTCACCGCCGACGCCACCGACGCGCAGCGCCTGATCGACGAGATGGCGTTCTTCGCGCCCGGTCTGCGCTGCGCGCTGTTCCCGGACTGGGAGACCCTGCCCTACGACACCTTTTCGCCGCACCAGGACCTGATCTCCGAGCGCCTGGCCACGCTCTGGCGCATCCAGCAGCACGACAAGGACACCGGTGCCGACGTGGTGCTGGTGCCCGCCACCACCGCGCTGTACCGCCTGGCGCCACCGTCCTTCCTGGCCGGCTACACCTTCCAGTTCAAGGTCAAGCAGAAGCTCGACGAAGCCAAACTCAAGGGCCAACTCACGCTCGCGGGCTACCAGCACGTGACCCAGGTGGTGAGCCCGGGTGAATACGCGGTGCGCGGCGGGCTGATCGACCTCTTCCCCATGGGCTCGCAGGTGCCGTATCGCGTGGACCTGTTCGACGACGAGATCGACAGCATCCGCACCTTCGACCCCGACAGCCAGCGCAGCCTCTACCCGGTGCCCGAGGTGCGGCTGCTGCCCGGGCGCGAGTTCCCGATGGACGACGCCGCACGCGCCAAATTCCGCAGCCGCTGGCGCGAACTGCTCGACGGCGACCCGACCAAGAGCCGCGTCTACAAGGACATGGGCAACGGCGTGGCCACCGCCGGCATCGAGTACTACCTGCCGCTGTTCTTCGAGCAGACCGCCACGGTCTTCGACTACCTCGGCGAAGCGGCCACGGTTGTGCTGCACGGTGACCTGGAGCCCGCCTTCCAGCGCTTCTGGCAGGACACGCAGGACCGCTACCGCCTCGTCAAGGGCGACCCCGAGCGCCCGGCGCTGCCGCCCGAGAGCCTGTTCCTCTCGGCCGAGCAGTTCTACACCGGGGCCAACGCCCACGCGCAGCTCGCCATCAGACCCCGTGCCCCCACGCTCCCTGCTGCGCAGGGTTCGCTGCCCCCCGAGGGGGCGCTCGCCAGCTTGGGGCGGCCCGGCGCTGGCTCGGGCGTGGACGACATCGAAGACAACGCTTTCGCGCAGAAGCTGGGCGACCTCTCGGTGCTGCGCGGCGCCGAAGACCCGCTCTCGCGCCTGCAGGGCCATATCCGCAACACGCCACACCGCGTGCTGCTGCTGGCCGAGAGCGATGGCCGGCGCGAGAGCCTGCTGGACTTCCTGCGCGCCAGTGGCCTGAACCCGCCGGCCTTCGATTCGCTGGCCGAGTTCCAGGCCAGCGACGAAAAGACCGGCATCGCCACCTCGATGCTCACGGTCGGTTTCAGTTCGCTCGAAGACGGCATCGACTTCGTCACGGAGACCGAACTCTTCGCCGCCGGCCCCACCACGCGCCGGCGCAAGAGGCAGGAGCAGGTCAGCGACGTTGACGCGCTGATCAAGGACCTGAGTGAGCTCAACGTGGGCGACCCGGTGGTGCACAACGCGCACGGCATCGGCCGCTACCGCGGCCTGGTCCACATGGACATGGGCGAAAAGAACCCGGACGGCACGCCCGCGCTGATGGAGTTCCTGCACCTTGAATACGCCGACAAGGCCGTGCTCTACGTGCCGGTGAGCCAGTTGCAGCTGATCGGCCGCTACACCGGCGTGAGCGCCGACGAGGCGCCGCTGCACCGCCTGGGCAGCGGCCAGTGGGAAAAGGCCAAACGCAAGGCGGCCGAGCAGGTGCGCGACGCCGCCGCCGAGTTGCTGAACATCTACGCGCGCCGCGCCGCGCGCCAGGGCCATGCGTTCCGCTTCAGTGCGCAGGACTACGAGATTTTCGCCAACGACTTCGGCTTCGACGAAACCGCCGACCAGCGCGGCGCGATCCATGCGGTGATCCAGGACATGATCAGCCCGCGCCCGATGGACCGGCTGGTGTGCGGCGACGTGGGTTTCGGCAAGACCGAGGTGGCCTTGCGCGCCGCGTTCGTGGCCGTGACCGGCGGGCGCCAGGTGGCCTTCCTCGCTCCCACCACGCTGCTGGCCGAGCAGCACTACCAGACGCTGGTGGACCGCTTCGGCAAGTGGCCGGTGAAGATCGCCGAGATGAGCCGCTTCCGCTCGCAGAAGGAAATCACCGCGGCACAAAAGGGCATCGCCGACGGCTCGGTGGACATCGTCGTCGGCACACACAAGCTGCTGAGCGAGAAGACGCAGTTCAAGGACCTCGGCCTGCTCATCATCGACGAGGAGCACCGCTTCGGCGTGCGCCACAAGGAGCAGATGAAGGCCTTGCGCGCCGAGGTCGACGTGCTCACGCTGACCGCCACACCGATCCCGCGCACCCTGGGCATGGCGCTCGAAGGCCTGCGCGACCTGTCGGTCATCGCCACCGCGCCGCAGAGACGCCTGGCCATCAAGACCTTCGTGCGCAGCGAGAGCAACGGCGTGATCCGCGAGGCCGTGTTGCGCGAGCTGAAGCGCGGCGGGCAGGTCTACTTTCTGCACAACGAAGTCGAGACGATCGAGAACCGCAAGCAGAAGCTGGAAGAAATCCTGCCCGAGGCGCGCATCGCCATCGCCCACGGCCAGATGCCCGAGCGCGACCTGGAGCGGGTCATGCGTGACTTCGTGGCGCAACGCTACAACCTGCTGCTGTGCTCGACCATCATCGAGACCGGCATCGACGTGCCCACGGCCAACACCATCGTCATGAGCCGCGCCGACAAGTTCGGCCTGGCCCAGCTGCACCAGCTGCGCGGCCGCGTCGGCCGCAGCCACCACCAGGCCTACGCCTACCTCATGGTCCCGGACATCGAAGGCCTGACCAAGCAGGCGGCGCAGCGGCTCGATGCGATCCAGCAGATGGAAGAACTGGGCAGCGGCTTCTACCTCGCGATGCACGACCTGGAGATCCGGGGTGCGGGCGAGGTGCTCGGCGAGAACCAGAGCGGCAACATGCTGGAAGTGGGCTTCCAGCTCTACAACGAGATGCTCAACGAAGCCGTGCGCTCGCTGAAAGCCGGGCGCGAGCCCGACCTGCTCAGCCCGCTGAGCGTGACCACCGACATCAACCTGCACGCCCCCGCCCTGCTGCCCAGCGACTACTGCGGCGACGTGCACCTGCGCCTCTCGTTCTACAAGAAGCTCGCCACCGCCAAGACCACCGACCAGGTGGATGCGCTGCTCGAAGAGATCGTGGACCGCTTCGGCAAGCTGCCCCCGCAGACGCAGACGCTGATCGACGTGCACCGCCTGCGATGCATCAGCGCGCCCTACGGCGTGGTGAAGGTGGACGCGGCGCCGGGGGTGACCAACATCACCTTCAAGGCCAACCCGCCCATCGAGCCGATGCGCATCATCGAGTTGATCCAGAAGAACCGGCACATCAAGCTGGCGGGCAACGAGAAGCTGCGCATCGAACGCGCCCTGCCGGAGGTGAAAGACCGGGTGCAGCTGGTGCGCGACGTGCTGCGCTCTCTGGGGCAGCCACTGAAGCCCGAGGCTGCGCCAGCCGAGGCTTGATCTGCATCAAGGACCACCGCCGCTGGGCGCGGCGTTCACCTGCCGTTCACGTGCGCGCCAAGAAACTTCATGTTGGCGCCGCACCATCGCGGCTTCTGAACCGAAGGGAAACCCCATGAACCTGTCCACCCACCGCCCCTGGATCACGCCCGTCGTGATCGGCGCCTTTCTGCTCTCCGCCGTCACCGGCGTGCTGATGTTCTTTCACCTCGACAGTGGCCTGAACAAGACCGCGCACGAATGGCTGAGCTGGGTCATGGTGATCGGCGTCTCGCTGCACGTGCTGCTGCACATGCCGGCCTTCAAGCGCTATTTCAGCCAGACCCCGGGTCGCGTGATCATGGGGGCGTTTGCCTTGGTGCTGGCGTTGAGCTTCATTCCGGCCGGCGGCAGCGCAGGCAGTGAGCCGGGTTTTGCACCCCCGGTGCGCGCTCTGGCCAAGGCCCCGATCACCGTGCTGGCCCAGGTGGCGGGCACCAGCACCGACGACGTCAAGACCCGGTTGCAGGCAGCCGGCTTCACCGTCACCAGCGACCAGCAATCGGTGGCGGACCTGGTGGGCGGCGATCTGAAGACGCAGATCAGAACGATGAGCCAGGTGCTGTCACCACCCAAGTCCTGAGAGGCTGATCGGAACGGTCATTCCGGCTCCCGCGATAATTCCGGGATGACTTCCACCACCGAATTCGCCCCCGGCCTCACCGTTCAAGGCTTCACGCCTCCGCTGAAACTCAAGGACTTCAAGCTCATCGCGTTCGACATGGACTCCACGCTCATCAACATCGAGTGCGTGGACGAAATCGCCGACGCGGCCGGCCGCAAGGCCGAGGTCGCCGCCATCACCGAAGCTGCGATGCGCGGCGAGATCACCGACTACAAGGAAAGCCTGCGCCAACGCGTCGCGCTGCTGCGTGGTGTGACCGTGGCGCACATGGAGCAGGTGCTGGCCGAACGCCTGCAGCTCAACCCGGGCGCCGAAACGCTGGTGAAAGCCTGCAAGGCCGCCGGGCTGAAGGTGCTGCTGGTCTCGGGTGGTTTCACCTATTTCACCGACCGGGTGCGCGACCGCCTCGGCATCGACTTCACCCGCTCCAACGTGCTGGAAATCGAGAGTGGCCCCAACTGCGGCCAACTCACCGGCCGCATGGTGGACCAGGCCTGGGGCGACATCTGCGACGGCGCCGAAAAGCGCCGCACGCTGCTGGAAGTGGCTTCGCTGCTGGGCATCGAACCAGGCCAGTGCATCGCCATGGGCGACGGCGCCAACGACCTGCCCATGATGGGCGTGGCAGGCCTCTCGGTGGCCTACCACGCGAAGCCGAAGGTGCGCGAGCAGGCCATGGTCGCCATCAACGAAGGTGGTCTCGACCGCCTGCTCGAAGTGCTGCGTTGAACCGCCCATGAACACCACTCCCGGCTGGTGGGATCGCCTGCGCCAGAACCTGCGCACACGCTGGAAACACCACCTCGGCACGCTGGCGATGGTGCTGACCGTGGTGTTCGGCGTGCAGGCCTGGCAGACGCGCAACGTGCCCTCGGGCTCTGCGCCCGAGCTGGCCTTCACCCTGATCCAGCCCGACGGCAGCCGTGTCGACACCACTCTGGCCGCCTGGCGCGCGCAGCACCCGGGCCAGCCGGTGGCCCTGCACATCTGGGCCGAGTGGTGCCCGATCTGCCGCACCGAGGAACACAGCGTCACGCGCCTGGGGCGCGACTGGCCGGTGCTGACCGTGGCGATGCAGTCCGGTCCGGCCGATGCCGTGGCGCGTGTGCTGGTGAAACGGGAATTGCCCTGGGCCACCGCGGTCGACACGCGCGGCGCACTGGCGCAAACGCTGGGCTTTCGCGCCGTGCCCGCGTTCGTGGTGGTAGATGCCGATGGCCGTCTGCGCAACGCCAGCGTGGGCTACACCAGCGAGATCGGCATGCGCCTGCGGCTGTGGTGGGCGAAGCTCGTCTGACGAAGCGCCCTTTCAGCCTCCAGCGCGCTTGACCTTGTGGCCCGCTGCCTGCAACGAGGCCATCACTTTGTCCACGTGATCCCCCTGGATCTCGATCACGCCGTCCTTCACCGTCCCGCCCGTGCCACAGGCCGCCTTGAGCTGTTTGCCCAGCGCCGTCAGGCCCGCGGCATCCAGCGCCACGCCTTTCACCAGCGTCACCGCCTTGCCGCCCCGCCCCTTGGTTTCGCGCGACACGCGCACGGTGCCATCGCCCGCAGGCACCACCGCCTGCTTGCAGATGCACCGCGCCACCGGTTGCCGGCAAGCGGGACACATGCGGCCCGCTTCGGTGGAATACACCAGGCCGCCCAAAGAAGACAACTTGTTTTTCATGGGCCCGCATCGTAACGCGGGGCTGCCCCGCGGGGGCCGACCGTTAAACTCGACCCCCCATGCCATTCATCTCCCTCGGGCTTGCCCCCACCCTCGCCCAGGCCGCCGCCGAACTCGGCTTCACCGCGCCCACCCCCATCCAGCTGGAAGCCATCCCCGTTGTGCTGAGCGGCGCCGATCTGCTGGCCACCGCCCAGACTGGGTCGGGCAAGACCGCCGCTTTCGCGCTCCCGCTGCTGCAACGCTTGCAAGCCGGCACCTTGCACACACCGCGGCGCGTGCGCGCCCTCGTGCTGGTGCCCACGCGCGAACTCGCCGCCCAGGTGGGCGAGGTGCTGCGCAGCCTGGCGCAACACCTGCCCTCCCGCCCGCGCATCGCGGTGGCATTTGGTGGCGTGTCCATCAACCCGCAACTCATGGCGCTGCGCGGCGGCGCCGACGTGATGGTCGCCACGCCCGGGCGCCTGCTCGACCTGGTGGAGCACAACGCGCTGCGGCTCTCGGCGGTGGAGCTGCTGGTGCTGGACGAGGCCGACCGTCTGCTCGACCTGGGTTTTGCGGACGAGCTGGACCGCGTGCTCGCCCTGTTGCCCGCAAAGCGACAGAACCTGTTTTTCTCGGCCACCTTCCCGCCCGCTGTGGAAGCGCTCGCGGGTGGCCTGCTGCGTGACCCGCAGCGCGTAGACGTGCCCGCCCCGGCGCAGGCAGGAGCCGTGATCCTGCAGCGCGCCATCGCAGTCGATGCAAGCCGCCGCACCCAGCTGCTGCGCCAGCTGATCAAGGACAACGGCTGGGAGCGCGTGCTCGTGTTCGTGGCCACGCAGTACGCGGCCGAGCGGCTCGCTTCCAAGCTGCACCATGGCGACCTGTTCGCCACGTCGTTCCACGGCGGTCTGAGCCAGGGCGCGCGCAAGCAGGCGCTGCAGGAGTTCAAGGAAAAGCGCTGGGACGTGGTGGTCACCACCGATCTCGCCGCGCGCGGCATCGACATCGCACAGCTGCCCGTGGTGGTGAACTTCGACCTGCCGCGCTCGGCGGTGGACTATGTGCACCGCATCGGTCGCACCGGCCGGGCGGGCGAGAGCGGGCTGGCCGTGAGCTTCGTGAGTGCCGACACCGAGGCCCATTGGCGCCTGATCGAAAAACGCCAGGGCCTGAGCCTGCCGCTGGAGCAGCTGCCCGGGTTCGAGCCCACCGATGTGGCTGCACCGGCCGGGCCGGCGGGCGGCGGCATCAAGGGCAAACGCCCGAGCAAGAAAGACAAGTTGCGCGCAGCGGCGGCCGCGAAGACCGGCCAGCCCGAGTAGCGGCGAAGCCATCGGCCACCCGCTTGCCGGGTGACCCACCGCAAAGCATCAGTCGTCGGAATCGGAAGGCGCCGGCGAAGCCCCGGCATCGTCGATCACTTCCTGGCCAGCCGGTCGTGGCTGGCGCACACCGGGCTTGGCCAGCAGTTCCACGTAACATTGCTCGCCACCCGCCTTGGCCAACACATCGAGCAGGCCGATCAGCTCGGCCGGGTTGGCGGTTTGAGCACTGTCCTTGTCCGCACCGAAGCGGCAGTCGAAATCCCAGAACGTCGCGCCTTCAGGCAGATCGCGGCGGCGTTCGCGCTTCATGTATTTGCGGATGTCGTGCTTGACGGCATCAAGCACGCGGTCGGGATTTTTGCCTTCGGGCCGCAGGGGATAGGTTTTTCTCATGGGAAAGTCCTTCAAAGGGAATGAGCGCCCAGGGAGGACGTGAACGGGGTAGCGATTATGCGGGCAAGACGATCTGGTAGCCGCCTTCGTCCAGGTGCCGGTGCGGGCCGAACACCGCTTCGATGGCAGCGGTTTCGGCCAGTTGCCAGTGTTCGAGCACCGTGCGCTCCTCCACCGTGAGCGCCTCGGGGTCCGGCGTGTCGCCGTAACGGGCCACGATGGCCTGATAAGCCGCGTACACCGGCGCCACCAATGCGGCATCACCCAGGGTGGCCTCCAGCGCTTTGCGGAACAGCCGCTCTGCCGCCTGGCGCTGCGCTGGCGTGGTGTCGTCGGACACGTAGAGCTGGAGTGTGTAGGTCATGAAGGCATCGGGCGCAAAGGGGTGTATCGGGGTGCGTTGCACAATGCCCTGATTATCGATCCCGCCAGCAGCAGCCACCCGCCACCGACACCATGCAAACCACCCGCCCCACGCCCGACAAGGAAGCCATCGCGCTGCTGCCCGAATTTGACCGCCTGGGTCTGGACCGCATCACGCAGGTGGACACGGTGGCACAGGCCCGCGAAGCCGCAGCGGCGCTGCGTGACCATACGGCCTGGGGCTTCGACACCGAGAGCAAACCCACGTTCTTCAAGGACCAGGTGTCCGACGGGCCGCACATCGTGCAGCTCGCCACTTTGCAGCACGCCTGGGTGTTCCAGCTGCACGACCCGGCCTGCCGCGAGCTGGTGGCGGGCCTGCTCGCCGACGCCGCGTTCACCAAAGCCGGTTTTGGCCTCGGCGACGACACCAAGCGCATCGTGAGCAAACTGCTGGTGGAACCGGCCGGCGTGCTGGAGCTCAACCACGTCTTTCGCCAGCAGGGTTACCGCAAAGACATGGGCGTGAAGGGCGCGGTGGCGGTGCTGTTCAACCAGCGCTTCATCAAGTCAAAAAAGGCCGCCACCTCCAACTGGGCCAACCCACGCCTGAGCGAAGCGCAGCTGGTTTACGCGGCGAACGATGCGTACGCCGCGGCGCGGGTGCACGCGGCGCTGCGCCGCTCATGAGACTCCAGTGCCTGTGCGCTCTGGCACCCGCTCAGGTGCGGACGCACCCGGCTGTCGCCCTGCCGATGCAGGCCAATGCCACCGGCACCCCCCACCCAAGTCTGCTGGAACATGCCGATCGGCGACAGGTGACTGCTGGCGCGAAGCCGGGAGTGCCTTCTGCCGGAAAATTCGGTCCAGCAGCGGAAGCAGCGCCGAACGCTCCAGCTCCAGCGACACCAGCAGCAAAAGGATCAGCGTCGCCAGCGCCAGATTGAAACAGCGCGCCAGCAAGGCCTTTTCGTCGATCAGGCCAAACAGGAAATACGCCGCGGCCCACAGGCCAACACCGCAGCCGACCACCGGCCCTGGACCAGCCGCCCCAGCAGGACCATGTTGGACAACAGTGTCAGGGCAGCGGTCATCGCAGGTCCGCCGCGCTTCAGCGCAGCCCCCAGGCGGCAAAGTGGGGGTTGTCCAGGCCCGGTTTGCCGTAGCGCAGCGGTTGTCCGTCCAGCTGTTCGACCGCGCCACCGGCCCCGCTGAGCACCGCGTGGCCGGCGGCAATGTCCCACTCCATGGTGCGGCCCAGACGGGGGTACACATCGGCCTGCCCGCTGGCCACCAGGCACAGTTTGAGCGATGAGCCTGCGCTGACGTTGTGCGCGACCTTGCGCCCGGCCAGAAACGCGTCCAGCGCGGCCGCGTCGCCGTGCGAGCGGCTGGCCACCACCGACAGGCCTTCAGGCGGCACGGCACGGCAGGCAATCGGCGTGCGCTGCCCACCCTGCTCCAACCAAGCGCCCAAGCCCACGCCACCCGCGTACAACGCGTCCAGGGCCGGGGCCAGCACCACACCCAACACCGGCTGCCCGTGCTCCACCAGCGCGATGTTGACCGTGAATTCGCCGTTGCGGCTGATGAATTCCCTGGTGCCATCGAGCGGATCCACCAGCCAGAAGCGTTCACCGATGTCGGGCTGTGCGCCACCCGACACCGCCTCTTCGCCGACCACCGGAATCCCGGGTGTGAGCCGGGCCAGGGCTTCGGTGATCAGGTCTTCCGCCTGCTGATCGGCCGCTGTCACCGGCGAGGCGTCGTCTTTGCTGACCACGTCGAAGTTGGTGGCGTACACCGCCATCACCAGCTCACCCGCAGCGCGCACGATGGGCACCAGTTGCTGCAACAGGTCGGCGTGGTTGGGTGCGCTCATGGACGGGACTCCCCTCAGACAAACATGCCGATCATTCTATCGAATGGTTTAACATGATTCATTCAATTAAATGTTTAACACAGGGAAAGCCCCCTTGAGCGGCAACCAGCTCACCGTCGAAGCCTTGAACAGCCAGCGCCGCCAGGCGGTGCAGTTGCGGCTGGAAGGCCACACCCTGAGCGCTGTGAAACAGGCCACCCAGCTGAGCGCGCCCACCATCATCGCGGCGGTCAAGGCCTTCAAGACGGGTGGCTGGGCCGCCGTCACCGTCAACCCCCGGCGCGGGCGCCCGGCCGCGCAGGCCTCGGCATTCAGCCCCGCCCTGGAACTGGCCCTGCTGCGCCACATGCTCAGTGGCGACGGCCCAGCGGCCTGGAACGTGAACCAGGTGGCGCAATGGTTCAGCGAACACGGCCTGGTGGTCGGGCGCACAGGCATCCTCCAGTGGTGCCGCCGCATCGGCCTGTACCCTCCCGATCAAGCCCTGCCCCCGAGCCAGCCCGGACACAAGCGCTATCAGCTGCGCAGCTTCCCGCTGCGGCTCGACCCCGGCCATTACCAGGCCCTGGGCTGCCGACCGCTCAGCCGTGTGGCGGTCGACAGCCGCGGCGCCATCCACTGGCGCCTGCATGCGAGCGACGCCCTGCAGGCCAGCGACCACCTGGCGCTCTGGCGTCCGCTGGCCGATGCCAGCCACAAGCCCACCACCTTCCTGCTGGCAGGCGCCACCACTTTGCAGCGTCTGCCGGAAATCGCTGCCTGGCTGCAGCAGCGCAGCGGGTCGGTGGCCCTCCAGGAACCCGAGGGGACGGACGCCACGGACGCACCGGTCCGCCCCGCCACCCACCGCCCCCTTCTGTCACCCCAGTCATCCGAAAGCCAACCCATGACGCTGACCCACCTGCAACGGCTCGAAGCCGAGAGCATCCACATCATGAGAGAGGTCGTGGCCGAGACGGACAACCCGGTCATGCTCTATTCCATCGGCAAGGACAGCGCCGTCATGCTGCACCTGGCGATGAAGGCGTTCTACCCGTCCAAGCCCCCGTTCAAACTGCTGCACGTGGACACGCGCTGGAAATTCCGCGAGATGTACGCCTTCCGCGACCGCATGGCCAGGGAACTGGGCCTGGAGCTGCTGGTGCACATCAACCCGGACGGCATCGAGAAGGACATCAATCCTTTCACGCACGGCTCGGCCATCCACACCGACATCATGAAAACCGAGGGCCTGAAGCAGGCGCTGGACCTTTACGGTATTGACGCGGCCTTCGGCGGCGCGCGCCGCGACGAAGAGAAGTCCCGCGCCAAGGAGCGCATCTTCTCGTTCCGCTCGGGGCAGCACCGCTGGGACCCCAAGAACCAGCGTCCCGAGCTCTGGAAGCTGTACAACGCGCGCAAGCACAAAGGCGAGTCGATCCGCGTGTTCCCGATCTCGAACTGGACCGAGCTCGACATCTGGCAATACATCCACCTGCAAAACATCCCGATCGTGCCGCTGTACTACGCGGCCGAACGCCCGGTGGTCCGCCGCGACGGCACGCTGATCATGGTGGACGACGACCGCATGCCGCTCAAACCGGGCGAAGTGCCGATGATGAAAAAGGTGCGCTTTCGCACCCTGGGCTGCTACCCGCTCACCGGCGCCGTGGAGTCCGAAGCCGCCACGCTGCCCGAGATCATCCAGGAGATGCTGCTCACCACCACCTCTGAACGCCAGGGCCGCGTGATCGACCACGATGCCGCCGCGTCCATGGAAAAGAAGAAGCAGGAAGGGTATTTCTGATGGCACACGTTTCCGACCTCATCGCCACCGACATCGGCGAATATCTCAAGGCCCACGAACACAAGAGCCTGCTGCGCTTCATCACCTGCGGCAGCGTGGACGACGGCAAGAGCACGCTCATCGGGCGCCTGCTCTACGAGTCCAAGATGCTGTTCGAAGACCAGCTCGCTGCCGTCGTCGCCGACTCCCGGAAGTTCGGCACCCAGGGCGATGCCATCGACTTCGCCCTGCTGGTGGATGGCCTGGCCGCGGAGCGCGAACAGGGCATCACCATCGACGTGGCCTACCGCTTCTTCTCCACCGACAAGCGCAAGTTCATCGTCGCCGACACCCCCGGCCACGAGCAGTACACGCGCAACATGGTGACCGGCGCCTCGACGGCCGACGTCGCGATCCTGATGGTCGATGCGCGCAAAGGCATCCTCACGCAGACGCGCCGCCACAGCTACCTGCTGGACGGTGACAACGTCCGCCACGGCCTGAACAAGGACCTGGGTTTCACGGAAGAAGACCGTGTGGAGAACATCCGCCGCGTGGGCGAAGTCGCACGCCTCATGGTGGACGCCGGCCTGATCGTCCTCACCGCCTTCATCTCGCCGTTCAGGGCCGAGCGCCAGCTGGCCCGCTCACTGGTGGCCGAAGGCGAGTTCATCGAGGTGTTCGTGGACACACCGCTGGCCGTGGCCGAGGAGCGCGACGTCAAGGGCCTCTACAAGAAGGCACGACGTGGAGATCTGAAGAACTTCACGGGGATCGATTCGCCGTATGAACGCCCGCAGAACGCGGAGCTGGTGCTGCCGGCCTCGACCCTTTCTTCCGAGGAAGCGGCTGAGCGCGTGATCGAGCTGCTGCGGGAACGTGGCATCGTGTGACGATCCTGACCGGGTCAACCGCCATCGAGACAAGCGCACAACGGCTGCCCCATGGGTTGAAACCAGGACACAAAAAGAAAAGGACTTGCTGCTAGATTTCTAGCAACAAGCCCTTGATATAAATGGTCGGCGTGGCGGGATTCGAACTCGCCACCCCTTGCACCCCATCGAAATATACGTGAAATCTTGCGGGATTTCCCGGGACGTTATGGGACGACATTTGTCGTTCAAAATCATATATTTACATTGAATACTTGATCCCAGGTCGTCCCACGAAATACACTGACAGCGTTTTTTCGGTTTACCCCCCGGTTTACCCCCCAGGACCTGTATGACGCGATATCCGAAGTCAGGAAAAGGCAAAAAGTGGACGGCTCTGGAGCTCAAGGCCGTACCCCAGGCGTGGCGCGGCGACATGCTGAGCGACGGCGACGGCCTGACCGGCGAAGTCCGGGTCGTCGGCGACCAGACCATCTCCATCCACTTCAAGTTCGCCTTCAAATGGAACGGCAAAGTGGCCTGGCACTACTGTGGCACCTGGCCGGCCATGTCCATGGAACAGATCCGCCGGCAACGCGATGAGGCGCGCGATCTGGTCCGTTCCGGCGTCAACCCCAATGACCACAAGAAGGCCGAGCGCATCGAGAACCAGGCCGCGGTCGAAGCGACGATTGCGCAGGCAGCCGCCGAAGCCAGCCAGAACAAGCCCTTCAAGGACATGTTCGACGCCTGGCTGGCCGATGGCGTCGCCCGCAAAGACGGCAACGCCGAACTGCGCCGCTCCTTCGAGAAGGACGTGCTGCCTGTGCTGGGCGAGAAGCCCGTGCGCAGCATCACCGAGCACGACCTGCGCAAGGTCCTGCGGACCATGGTGGCCCGTGGCGTGAACCGCATGTCCGTGCGCGTGCACCAGGACCTGGTGCAGCTCTTCGCCTGGGCCGAAAAGCGGCAGCCCTGGCGCGGCCTGCTGATCGAGGGCAACCCGGCCGACCTGATCGAGATCCGCAAGATCGTCTCCAAGGACTTCGACATGGTCAACGAGCGCGACCGCGTCCTGTCGGCCAGGGAGCTGCAGGAACTGCAGGAGATCTTCGAGCGCATGGAGGCTGACTACGAAGAGACCCCGGCCGGTCACAAGTACGAGGTGCAGCGACCGCTCAAGCGCGAGACCCAGCTGGCGATCTGGATCTGCCTGGGCACGCTGTGCCGCATCGGCGAGCTGCTGATGACCCGCTGGGAAGACGTGGACTTGGTGGAGCGCTACTGGACCATCCCGGTCGAGAACGTCAAGGGCCCGATGGGTAAGAAGCAGGGTCACCGGGTCTACCTCTCGGACTTCTCGCTGCGCCAGTTCCAGGCGCTCAAGGCGCTCACCGGAGCATCGCCCTACTGCTTCCCGGCACGCAACCACAAGGAAGACACCCACATCGACGTCAAGACCGTGTCCAAGCAGGTGGGCGACCGACAGATCCAGTTCAAGGTCCGCAAGGACCTGTCACGCCGTGCCAACGACAACGCGCTGGTGCTCAAGAGCGGCAGCCATCGCGAGTGGACACCGCACGACATGCGGCGCACCGGCGCCACCATGATGCAGGCGCTGGGCGTCCTGCCCGACATCATCGACCGCTGCCAGAACCACGTGATGGCCGGCAGCCGGGTGCGGCGCCACTACCTGCACCACGAGTTCGCCGACGAGAAGAAGGCAGCGTGGGACAAGCTGGGAAAGCAGATTGACAGCATCATGGCGCAGACAGGCACGGCATGACCGATCACTCTCATTTCAGAATTTTCCCAAATATGCCCAATATACTGGGCATTATCTGGCCTTGTGCCTACTTAGAGCATCAAAATGGATGTTACCGTGTTGCCATCAGATTGATTTTTGCCTATTATGATGAGCATTAAATCCATTAACGCCCATCTAAATGAGCAACTTCTCAACGCCGCCGCAGGTGGTCGAACAGGTGGCGCAGCTCGGACAGCGCATCCGGACAGCACGAATCCGCCGGGGCTGGTCCGTCGCCGATCTGGCCAGCAAGGCAGGCATCAACCGCAACACCCTCACCGCGCTGGAGCTCGGCCGGCCGGGCACAGCGGTCGGCGTGTGCTTCACCGTGCTCTGGGCGCTGGGCCTGGACAAGACGCTGGACGCTGTCGCCGACCCCGACACCGACCTGCACGGCAAGGCACTCGAATCCTCGCGCCGTCCGGCGCGGGCGGGCAGGTCCACAAAGCCCAGCGAAAGCTATGACTTCTGAACGCCAGGCCTACGTCTACATCCAGTTGCCCGGCACCCTGGAAACGGTGCCAGCCGCACTGCTCAAGGTGCAGACCTTGCCCGACGGGACGCAGATCGGGCGGTTCCGGTACGGCGACCGCTACCTGCAACGCCCGGACGCGGTCGCGCTCGATCCGTTTCGGCTTCCGCTGGCCAGGACGGTGTTCGAGTTCACGCAGCTCAAGGGAATCCCAGGAGCAGTGCGGGACGCCAGCCCCGATGCCTGGGGTCGGCGTGTGATCGAGCACACCCTGCAGCGAAGCGCCGCTGACCTTCAGGAGATCGACTTCCTGCTGCACGGACCGCAAGACGGGGCGGGCTGCCTGAGCTTCGGGCTGAAGGTGGATCCCCCCGCGCCGAGGCGCACCTACAACCGCACGCACCAGCTGGCCGAACTGATCGCGGCGACCCAGGCGATCGAGGACGGGCGACCAGTGGCTGCACATCTGCTCGAACAGCTCGACCCTGGCACCAGCATGGGCGGGGCGCGCCCCAAGGCCACGATCGAGGACGCGCAGAGCCTGTGGCTCGGCAAGTTTCCCGCACGCGACGATCGCTTCAATCTGCAGCGCGTCGAATTCGCGACCCTCGACCTCGCACGCCGCTGTGGCCTGAACGTCGCGCAGGCTCGGCTGCAGGCGGTGGGCGCCAGCGATGTGCTCATGGTGCAGCGCTTCGACCGTGAACACACCAACCAGGGCTATCTGCGCTTCGGCCTCGTCAGCGGGCTGACCGTCCTCGACTGTGGCGACAGCCACCTGGACCGGGAGCGCTGGTCCTATCCGCTGCTGGCCGACAACCTGCGGCGCTGGTCGGACAAGCCAGAGGCCGATTGCACGGAGCTGTTCCGGCGCATGGTCTTCAACGCGGCCGTGACCAACAACGACGACCACCCCCGCAACCACGCCCTGCTGCACAGGCAGAAGGGATGGCGGTTGTCGCCTGCCTACGATCTGGTGCCCTCCCCTGTGGTCAGCCTAGAGAGGCGCGACCTGGCCCTGAGCATTGGCGATCACGGCCGCACGGCGAGCATCTACAACCTGATTTCGCAGGCCGGGCGGTTTGGTCTGTCTGTGGCCGATGCGCGTGCGGAAATCAACCGTCTGGTCGATGTGGTCCGGCACTGGCGGGAGAGCTTCTTTGCCTGCGGCGTATCAGCCAGGGACATCGACCACGTTGCACCGGCTTTCCTGCCTGAATGTTTCTTCTTCGAAAGCCTGCCCGAAGTGTTGGCGCCGACCGAAAACTGAGCCACTTTTGAGGGTAGTGCCGACCCAAAACTGAGCCAGGTGAACAACCTACTCTGCTGTTTTTTTGTGCAGCAGAGGACAAGGAGTGATCACCATGGACATGATTGGCAGGATCCGGCATTTGCATGCCCGGAAGAACAAATCGGAGCGCGAGATATCGCGCATGACAGGGCTCTCGCGCAACACGGTGGCGAAGTGGCTGCACGGCGAGGTGGACGGCCCACCGAAGTACCGGCGCGGCGAACAGCCCAGCAAACTCACGGCGTTCCATGACGCGCTCAGGCAGGCCTTGAAGGCCGATGCACGTCGGCCCAAACACGAGCGGCGCACGGCCAAAGCGCTGTACGCCGAGATCAGGCGCGCGGGCTATGAGGGCGGGTATACGCGGGTGACCGACTTCATCCGGGCATGGCGCCAGGGCGAAGGTCAGGGGTCTGCTGGCAACGCCTTTGTGCCACTGGCCTTCGAACTGGGCGAGGCCTTCCAGTTCGACTGGAGCGAGGAAGGCATGGTGATCGGTGGCATCTACTACCGGGTGCAGGTCTCACACATGAAGCTGTGCGCCAGTCGGGCCTTCTGGCTGGTGGCCTATCCGCTTGCCCTACGTCTACCGCAATACCTTGCAGCTGTGGACACACCCTTTGTATGAGGTGGTCGAAGTGACTCAGCAAACCGACGCACTTTCTTGCACAGGAACAAGGTGTTTTGCCAAGGCTGACCAAGCGCGTGCTACAAGCTGTGAGTCAGTTCCGGCACAGCGATAAACAGATCGGCCTCCAGGCCGTAGTCGGCCACCGAGAAGATCGGCGCCTCGGGGTCCTTGTTGATCGCCACGATCACCTTGCTGTCCTTCATGCCGGCCAGGTGCTGGATGGCGCCCGAGATGCCGCAGGCCACGTAGAGCTGCGGCGCCACGATCTTGCCGGTCTGGCCGACCTGCCAGTCGTTGGGCGCATAGCCCGCGTCCACCGCCGCGCGGCTGGCGCCGAGTGCCGCTCCCAGCTTGTCGGCCAGCGGGGTCATGACCTCGTTGAACTTCTCGGCGCTGCCCAGCGCCCGGCCACCACTGACGATGATCTTGGCGGCGGTCAGTTCGGGGCGGTCGCTCTTGGCGATTTCGCTGCCGAGGAACGTGCTCTTACCGCTGTCGGCTTGTGCGGCCTGGGTTTCCACGGCGGCGCTGCCACCGGTGGCGGCTGCGGGATCAAAACCGGTGGTGCGCACGGTGATCACCTTGGTGGCGTCGGCGCTCTGCACGGTGGCAATGGCGTTGCCGGCGTAGATCGGACGTTCAAACGTGTCGGCAGCTATCACCTTGGTGATGTCGCTGATCTGGCCCACGTCGAGCTGGGCGGCCACGCGCGGGGCAATGTTCTTGCCGCTGGCCGTGGCCGGGAACAGGATGTGGCTGTAGTTCGAGGCAATGGCCAGCACCTGGGCGGCCATGTTCTCGGACAGGCCGTGCGCTAGGTACTCGGCGTCGGCGTGGATGACTTTGGCGACGCCAGCGACTTGTGCCGCCGCTGCGGCAGCCGGGCCAGCGTTGTGGCCGGCGATGAGCACGTGCACCTCACCCCCGCACTGGGCGGCGGCGGCGACGGTGTTGAGCGTGGCGCCCTTGATGGTGGCGTTGTCGTGTTCGGCAATGACGAGTGCGGTCATGTTCTGTGTTCCTCTGGATCGTTGATGTCAGCGGTCTTCAGATGACCTTGGCTTCGTTCTTGAGTTTTTCGACGAGCGTCGCCACGTCCGGCACCTTGATGCCGGCACCGCGCTTGGGCGGCTCGCTGACCTTCAGGGTCTTGAGGCGCGGGCTCACGTCCACACCGAGGTCTTCGGGTTTGACGATGTCCATCTGCTTCTTCTTGGCCTTCATGATGTTGGGCAGCGTCACGTAGCGCGGCTCGTTCAGGCGCAGGTCGGTGGTGACGATGGCCGGCAGGCTCAGGCTCAGGACTTCGAGGCCACCATCGACTTCGCGGGTGACGTTCACCTTGCCGTCCACCACTTCAACCTTGCTGGCGAAGGTGCCTTGTGGCAAATCAGCGAGAGCCGCGAGCATCTGGCCGGTCTGGTTGCAGTCGTCGTCGATGGCCTGCTTGCCCAGGATCACGAGGCCGGGTTGTTCCTTGTCCATCAGGGCCTTGAGCAGCTTGGCCACAGCCAGCGGCTGCAGTTCTTCGGTGGTCTCGACCAGGATGGCGCGGTCGGCGCCGATGGCCATGGCAGTGCGCAGGGTTTCCTGGCATTGGGTCACGCCGCAGGAGACGGCGATGACCTCGGTGACGACACCCTTCTCTTTCAGGCGCACGGCTTCTTCGACCGCGATCTCGTCAAACGGGTTCATGCTCATCTTGACGTTGGCCAGGTCCATGCCGGACTGGTCGGCCTTGACGCGCACCTTGACGTTGTAGTCCACCACGCGTTTGACGGGGACGAGGATTTTCATGAGGGGTCTCCTGTGTATGGGATCGCAATCGGGTTCTAAACGGATTCAAGCTTGGGGAAGGCTGGCTTTCGCTTTCCAGCGTGTCATGAGTTCAGGCAGTTTCTTCAACATCGCCTGGTGCTCGCGTGCCTTCACGTGGCCGTAGCCCCGCACCTGCTGAGGCAGGCGGGCAAGCGCCAGGGCCTCCTGGAGGTTGTCGCTGCCCAAGCTCTGAAGCAGGCCCTCCACCAGCGCTTCAAATTCGGGAACCGCTGCGCGCTCTTCGCGCCGCTCCTGGGTCCAGCCGAACGGATCGATGACGGTTCCGCGCAGGAAGCGCAAGCGGGCCAGCAGGCCAAAAGCCGTTTGCACCCAGGCGCCGTAGCGCTGCTTCACCGGGCGACCTTGGGCATCGCGGCGAGCGAACAGCGGTGGGGCCAGGTAGTAGATGCGCTTGAAATCCCCTTCAAACCGCTCCTTCAATCGGCCAAGGAAGTCGCTGGCAACATGCAAGCGTGCCACCTCGTATTCGTCTTTGTAGGCCATCAGTTTGTAAAGGCTCACCGCGACCTCGCGCGCCAGCCGATCCCCGCCCACGCGGGCTTTTTCGGCATCGGCGACCCGCCGGACAAAGGCCTCGTAACGCCGGGCATAGCCGGCATTCTGGTAGCCGGTGAGCCGCTCTATGCGGTCCGACAAGATCTTCGCCAAGGTGTCCGCCTTCGGCGGCATGAGCACGACCTGTTCATCGGAGGGCAGTCCCGCCGCGCGGCGCACCACCGCCAGATCCACCGCCGCCTGACGCCCCCAGGCGAACGCGGCCCGGTTCATGCCCACGGCGGCGCCGTTGAGTTCAATGGCGCGCAACAACGAAGCTTCCTTGAGCGGAACCCAGCCCTTTTGCCAGGCAAAGCCCAACAGGAACACGTTGGTGGCCACCGCGTCCCCCATGAGGGCAACAGCCAGGCGCGAAGCCTCGAAGGCATCGACCTCGCCCGCCGCCGAACGGACACGCTCCAGCATCGCCTCGGGTGGGGCCTGCCAGTCGGGGTCGCGGGTGAAGCTGCCCGTGGGGGCCACATCGGTGTTCATCACCGCGTGGGTGCGCCCCGAGGTCATGGATGCGAGGGCATCCCCCGCGGCGGCCACCATCAGGTCGCAGCCGAGCACCACGTCCGCCTGACCACGGGCCACACGGGCGGCGTGCAGTTGGGCCGGATCGGCCGCCAGCCGCACATGGGACATCACCGCCCCGCCCTTCTGCGCCAGGCCCGCCATGTCCAGCACCAGCACGCCCTTGCCTTCCAGGTGCGCGGCCATGCCCATGAGCGCACCGATGGTCACCACACCGGTGCCACCGACCCCCGCCACCAGGATGTTCCAGGGGCGTTCCAGCTCAAGCCAGGCCGGTTCGGGAAGATCGGTGGGCGGCACCACGCGCTCACGCTGGGGCTTTCGCAACTCCGCCCCTTCGAGCACCACGAAGCTGGGGCAAAACCCGCGCACACAGGAGAAGTCTTTGTTGCAGCCGCTCTGGTCGATCTGCCGTTTCCGGCCCAGCGGTGTTTCCAGCGGGAGGATGGAGACGCAGTTGGACTGCACACCGCAGTCACCGCAGCCTTCGCACACGGCCTCGTTGATGACCACCCGGCGTGCGGGATCGGTCAGCGTCTTCTTCTTGCGCCGACGGCGCTTCTCGGCCGCACAGGTCTGCGCATACACGATCACCGACACCCCTTTGACTTCGCGCAACTGCCGCTGCAGCGCGTCCATGGTGTCCCGGTGCGACACCTTGACGCCTTGGGGGAAGTCCTCCAGCGACCGAAACAGCTCGGGTTCATCGCTCACCAGGTGCAGTTCTTTCACCCCCTCGGCGGCGATCTGGCGCAACAACTGGGGCACCGAAGGCGCGCCCTCGACCGGCTGGCCACCCGTCATGGCCACAGCGTCGTTGACCAGCAGCTTGTAGGTGATGTTCACCCCGGCGGCCACCGAGGCCCGGATGGCCAGAGAGCCCGAGTGCATGTAGGTGCCGTCGCCCAGGTTGGCGAACACATGCGGCGTGTCGGTGTAGGGTGCCTGCCCGATCCACGGCACCCCTTCGCCCCCCATCTGGCTGAACGTCTCCGTGCGCCGGTCCATCCACATCGACATGTAGTGGCAACCGATGCCAGCGAGCGCGCGCGAACCTTCGGGCACCTGGGTGCTGGTGTTGTGCGGACAGCCGGAGCAGAAATACGGCAGTCGTTGTGGCACAGAGGCATCCGCCTTGACCAGCGCGGTGCCCACCGCATGGCGCTCGATCCACCCACGCACCGATGCCGGCAGCGCGTCGTGACCGAACACCTTGGCCATGCGCGCGGCCATCACATCGGCGATGCCTGCTGGCGTCAGCTCGCCGTTGGGCGACAACAGAATGCCGCTGCTGGGCACCTGGACCCATTCGCCCGACTCGTCGTATTTGCCGACCACGCGCGGGCGGTGGGGCTCGTTGTAGAGGTGCTCCTTGATCTGGTATTCCAGCACCTGGCGTTTTTCTTCCACCACCAGAATCTCATCGAGACCCCGAGCGAACTCGACCACGCAGGTCGGCTCCAGCGGCCAGACCACGCCGATCTTGAGCAGGCGCAGGCCCAGCGCCTGCGCCGCCGCTTCATCCAAGCCGAGCAGCGACAACGCCTCGCGCACGTCTAAGTAGCTTTTGCCGGTGGTGCAGACGCCCAGACGCGCATCGGGCGCCACCCAGTCCTGGCGGTTGAGCTTGTTCAGCCGAACGTATTCGAGCAGGGCATACAGGCGCTCGCGCTGGAGCCGGTTCTCCTGCTCCAGCGGAGGATCGGGCCAGCGGATCGAAAAACCGTCGGCCGGGATCGGATACGACTGCGGAATCTGGATCTCAACCGACGTCGGATCGATGTCAAACGACGATGAAGACTCGACCGTGTCGCTGATCACCTTGAAGCCCACCCAGCACCCCGAATAGCGCGACATGGCGTACCCGTGGAGACCGAACTCGATGAACTCGCGCACTCCCGAAGGGTGCAACACCGGGATCATGGCGGCGATGAAAGCGTGTTCGCTCTGGTGCGGCAAGCTCGATGACTTGCAGGCGTGGTCGTCCCCCGCCACCAGCAACACGCCGCCATGCGGGGCGCCGCCCGCAATGTTGCCGTGCTTGAAGACGTCGCCACTGCGGTCCACACCCGGACCCTTGCCGTACCAGAGGGCAAACACGCCATCGACCCGCGCCTTCGGGTCCAGGCTCACCATCTGCGTGCCCCAGACCGCCGTGGCCGCCAACTCCTCGTTCAGCCCGGGTTGAAAGCGCACCTTGTGCTGCTCCAGCAGCGGCCGGTTCTTCCAGAGCTCCTGATCCACCGCACCCAGCGGGGAGCCGCGGTAGCCGGAAACAAAGCCTTCCGTGTTGAGCCCGGCGGCCTCATCCCGGGCCTTTTGCGCCAGCAGCAACCGCACCAGCGCTTGCGTGCCGTTCATGTAGACGCGGCCAGCGGGCAGCTCGTATTTGTCGGAGAGGGCGACGGAATGGGTCATGCGTGGGTTCTGGCCGCTCACGCAGCGCATTGAGTTATACAGTTACTGACATTGTGTTCATACTTTGTGGCATAGTCGAATTCAATTTTTGAACTTCACATATTGGCTTTTCCAATGTCTTCCGGCCTTCCTGCTCTGCCCCGCTTCACGCTGCGCCAGCTGCACTACTTTGTGGCCGTGGCCCGTTGCGGGCAAATCTCGGCGGCCGCCAACGAAATTGGCTTGTCGCAATCGGCCATGACCCTGGCCATCGCCGACCTGGAACAGGCCATGGGAACGGCGTTGCTGGAGCGCGGGCGACAAGGCGTCACCCTCACCTTGCAAGGACAGAGCTTCTTGCAGCACGCCGAGTCCGTCTTGCGCATGGCCAACGAGGCCGCCCAATTTCCGTTTCGCGGACGCGCCCTCGAAGGCCGGCTGGAACTGGCGGCGACCTACACCGTTCTGGGGTATTTCCTGCTGCCCGCCCTCGCCCGCTTTCGCGAGCTGTACCCCCGAATCGAACTCTCGCTGGAAGAGCTGTCGCGCAAGGACATCGAGACCCGGTTGGCCAGTAGGCAGCTGGACATGGGCGCGGTGCTGCTGTCCAACCTGGAAGCCCCGGAGCGTCTGCAAACCCGGGTGCTGGGGCGGTCCCGGCGGCAGCTCTGGATGGCCGCCAACCATGCGCTGGCGGGCCGTGGCAGCGTGAGTTTCGAGGAGCTGGCGACGCTCCCCTACATCCTGCCCACGGTGGACGAAGGTGACCGGAATGCGCGTCGCTACTGGGCCGACGCCGGGCACACGCCCCACAAGGTCATACAGACCTCGTCCATGGAGGCGTTGCGGGAAATGGTCGCCCTCAACCTGGGGGTGACCATCCTGTCCGACATGGTGTTCCGACCCTGGTCACTGGACGGGCGGCGCATCCACGCCGTGCCCATGGACGCGCACTTGCCGGTCATGGAAGTCGGGCTGGCCTGGTCTTCGGGCACACCCCTCAGCCCGTGCGCAGCGGCGCTGGAGCAGTTCCTGGGCCGTTCGTTCGCCAGCGGTGCGCTGACAGCGGCAAAAAATTGATGTGAACAGTTTTATTGTTTTTGCCTACAATAAAAGAAACGCGCAGCACAACCAGGAGACAACATGCACATCGATCTGAGCAACAAGCGCGTCATCGTGACGGGCGCCTCGCGCGGCATCGGCCGGGCCATCGCCAAGGCCTTCGCGCTGGAAGGCGCCCGTGTGGCGGTGTGCGCCCGCACACCCGCCGACATCGAGGCGGTGGGCACCGAACTGGCGGCGACTGCACAGGCCGTCATCGCGCGCGCCGTGGACGTCACCGACACCGCTGGCGTGAAAGCCTTTGTGGATGAAGTGGCCGCCGCCTGGGGCGGCGTGGACGTCTTGATCAACAACGCCGGTCAAGGCCGTGGCGGCAACCTCGACACCCTCACACCCGAGCAGATCCTGGAACACGCCAACGTGCTGCAGATGGGCCACTTCCGGTTCATCCAGGCGGTGGTACCCCACATGCGCAAACAACGCTGGGGGCGAATCGTCGAAATCAACGCGCTGGCCGGCACACAGATCACTCCCGACGGCATTCCGTCCGTGGTCAACCGTGCGGGCTGCATCGCGATGTCGAAATCCTTGGGCATGTCATTGCCGAAAGACAACATCCTGGTCAACACCCTCAACATGGGCTGGATCGACACCGGGCAGTGGGACCGCCACTACCGTGAAATGCCGGTCGGCACACCGCGAGAAGAGTTCGACGCCATGGTCCTGAAGGTGGTGCCTCTGGGGCGCTTCGGCAAGCCGGAAGACGTGGCCGGCATGGCGCTGTTCCTGTCGAGCGATCACGCCAGTTTCATCAGCGCGGCTTCGATCGACATCGCGGGCGGCATGGGCGGGCAGATCGCCTACTACCCGACCCTCAAGAGAGACTTTGGCGCCGCCATGGCGCAGCGTTACCCCAACACAGACACCCCTGCCTGAGGTGCATCACGTGAGCGAGCAAAAGCGACCGCTGGAAGGCAAGGTCGCCATCGTCACCGGCGCATCGTCGGGCATCGGTGAGGCCATTGCCCACGAACTCAGCACCGCAGGCTGCAGCCTGGTGTTGACGGCGCGCCGCACCGACCGTTTGAATGCGTTGTGCGCCAGACTCCAAGGACCGGCCGTGCCGCTGGGTGCAGAGATCGACGATCCGGCCACCGCAAACGCCTTGCTGGAACTGGCCCAACGAACTTTTGGCCGTGCCGACATACTGATCAACAACGCAGGCATGGTGGTCAGCGGAACGCTGGACACCATCGATATCGACGGCCTGGTGCAGATGACACGCGTCAACTACGAAGCCGTCGTTCGGACCTCCTATGTGTTCGCGCGCGCATTCAAACAACAGACCGCTGGATCGATCATCAACGTGTCCAGTGTGGGTGCCTACCTGAGCCATTCGTCCATGGGGGTCTACGCCGGATTGAAACAGGCTGTCGAGGTGTTCAGCACCGCGCTGCGCGTGGAACTCAAAGGCAGTGGTGTGCGCGTGGGCACCATTGCACCAGGCACCACAGAGACTGAAATCTTTGATCGGCTGAGAGCCTCCGGCCAACAGGTTCGGGCCGACCGGACGCCTGCTTTGCAGCCATCCGACGTGGCGTCTGCCGTGCGCTACATGCTGGAACAGCCAGCGCATGCCAATGTGGCGCGCCTGCTGTTGGTCTCGTCTTCAGAGTCGGTCTGAATACCGGGTGCAAAGCCCGCAGCGGCGCTGCGGGCTGGAAGACCAAAGCACTGGGATCTCACGTCAGCGCGAGATCCCAGGCGACTATCAACTCCGCTTGTATTTGGCCAACAACTCGGGCTCCAGAAGCTCTTCGGGTGTGCGCACGCTCGGGCCAAGGATCGGACCGACCACTTCGTGCCCCCAGGTGCTCAGCTTCTCGGGATTCAGCTCAAAGCCATCGTCGTGCCAGGGTTCCAGTTCGGTGATGGTTTCAAACGCAAAACCACCCGGGGTGAAATGGTAGAAGGAGGCATGCGGGTCCTGCGAATGTTGACCCAGTGTCATCATCATCGGGATCGCGCGTTGCTTGACGATGTCGTAAGTTTCACCGACATCGCGCAGGCTTTTCACAAACAGTCCCACGTGCTGGACGCCCATTTTTCCCGGGCCATAGCCATACGCGATATCGTGGCTGGTATAGCTGTTCAGCTTGGAGCGATAAAACGCCGTTTGGCCTTTTCCAGCGCCAGGACCATAGTAGTGAAAGCCCATCAGCTTGATGAAAAATTCCTGCAGCTCGGGTGGCCATTCCGGCGTGATCACGACCAGATGACCCATCCCTCGGACACCCGCCACAAACCCCCCGTGAGGACGGCCTGGTGTGAATGAACGGGGCATCCACTTCTGACCATGAAACATCTCATGCTGGTAGCCCACCGGGTCGCGAAAGCGAAACACGCCCTTGACGCCGCGCTGTTCGCACAGCGCCGCATCACCCAGGGTGACCTCCACGCCATGCTCCTGAAAGCGGGTGATGGCGGCCTCGAACTCGATCTTGCCTTTGGCTTCCCAACCGATGTAGGCCAGGCGATCCACCTTGCCGGGATGGAAGGCAAACCGGTGTCGGCGGTCGTCCGTGCGGAAGTACAGCGAATCCGGATCAGACGCTGGGGATTGCCCGATCTGGAACCCCATGACCTGCGGTCCGTACGCCCGCCACTCCTCCACCTTGGTGGTCTCGAAGCCCAGGTACCCGATGCCAATGATGTCCATGTTGATGTTGTCCAGTTAACTAAAGGGGCCGATGCGCAGCAGAAGAGGTCATGAGCACGGTTAGGCGCGAAGGCGAGCGGTTCACGGCACCCGGCGCTGCCGCCATCCCGACACGTTCAAGACGGAATCTCTTCAATGACCAGCGCTTCTGCGGGGCACGCTGCGGCCCCTTCTTTCGCCTCTTCCTCCAGGCCCCCAGGGATGATCTCAGTGTCCACAAACACCAGACCGTTTTCGTCGAGCTTGTACACCTCCGGGCAGAGCTGGGCACACAGCCCGTAGCCGCAACAACGGCTGCGGTCAACGATGACGCGAAGTGTTGGGGATATTCCGTTGGAACTCATGGCATGTCCTTCAAATGGTGTGGCAAGCCCTGTTTGGCCTGCACATGGCTACGTATATGCACATTATTCAATAAAGTGTCAATTTTAAAATCAGGGTTCTCCCTAGATCAAGCTTGTCCAGCCAAGGGGTCTCGCACAAAGTCCGCCTCCGGAAGCGCGCGCATCGAAGGCAGGGGTTTTCCCGATCTCCGGACAAGACGCAACTCCATACAGAATGCGTTTCGCCATTTAGAATGACTTGCGACACAAAGCTGTTGAAAGTTTGTTACCCCGCGTCGCTCCTGCACTTTTCAAGCAGCAGCCCCATTCAATACACAACGGGACAATATGGAATCCGCAGTGACCGAGGACAAAGCCACGCCGGACGGAGACCGGACCTTGGCCGACATCGCTAAAAAATCCGGTCCTGGCCATGGCGTGATCGTGAAGCCCGTGGTCAATGCCGTGGGGATACTTCGATACCTCGCGCACAAGGGAGCACCAGAACGCGCGGCAGACATTGCCCGGCACCTGGAGATCAACCCCAGCACCTGCTTCAACATTCTTCGGACCCTGGTGTCGGAAGATGTGGTCGATTTCAACCCGCTGTCGAAAACCTACTCAGCCGGGCTGGGGCTGGCCCGCCTGGCCGAGCAGCTGGTGACGCAGGGTCAGCGTGTGCAACTGGCGTTGCCCTTCATGCGGGAACTGGCCATCGAGCGCGGCATCACCGTCACGCTCTGGCGCCGCATGGGCAACGATCGGATCGTGCTCGTCAGCTCTGAGTCAAGCCCTACAGATCTGCACATCTACATGCCTCTGGGCCAGCGCCTCCCCATTGTGATGGGCGCCAGCGGCCGGCTTTTCGTCGGGCGGATGAACCTCTCAGAAGACGACCTGAGCGCCGAGTTCGCCAACATCCGCTGGGCACGCCCCTTGTCCTTCAAGGAGTACCTTGCCCAGGTGCACCTGGCCCAACGCTGCGGCTGGGCGGTGGACGACGGCTATTTTTCCGAGGGTGTGCTGGCCATCGCAGCCCCTGTGTGCGACGCCTCCCACAACATCGCCTACACGGTGTCGGCCGTCATGATCCGAAGCCAGACCGGGGACACCGAAGCGAGGATCAGGGTTCTGGGCGAGTCACTGAAAGAATTGGGCAAACGGCTGGAGTCTGTCCTGTTCTGAGGGCAGATCTTCCCAGCGCCAACGGGTTGACGCCCGAATCAAGGCGCCATGGAGGCCGCTGGCAAGGCACCCGCCAACGGCTTCAACCGCCCATCCAGCAGCGCCTGTCGCGCGGCTGCGCGGCCCACCTTCCCTGCATCGGTACGAGGAACGTGTGCCAACAGCAGGTGTTTGGGTCGTTTGAACGACGCCAGATGCTGCGAGCAGTAACCGATCAATTCGGCCTTCAATGCTTCCAGTGCGTGCGCTGACGTTTGCTCGCCCGGATCCACCAGTGCGCACACGGTCTGGCCCCATTCGGCATCGGGAAGGCCAAACACCACGGCGTCGGTCACTCCCGGGTGTTGCATCAGCACGGCCTCGATCTCGGCTGGGTAGATGTTGACGCCGCCGGACAGAATCAAATCGGAACGGCGGTCACAGAGGTAGAGCCAGCCTGCTTCGTCCAGGTAGCCGTGGTCGCCTGCGGTGAACATGTCTCCCCGTTTGACCGCGCGGGTTTTTTCCGGGTCGTTGAAATACTCGAAGTCAAAGCCGTCGTTCATGTAGATCAGCCCGGGTTCGCCAACGGGGAGTTCATTCCCGTTGTCGTCCAGGATGGACAGCCTGCTGAATGGGTAGCGACGCCCCACCGTTCCGGGGTGCCGGAGCCAGTCGTCACTGCTGACGTACGTGCCCCCGCCTTCGCTGCACGCGTAGTACTCGTGGAGGATGGGGCCGAGCCACTCGATCATCCGGCGCTTGGTGTCGGGAGGGCAAGGCGCCGCCGCGTGGATCACCACCTTGAGGGACGACAGGTCGTGCCGGCGGCGGACCGCCTCGGGCAGCTGAAGCAAGCGATGGAACAGGATCGGCACCAGCTGGACGCTGTCCACCCGTTCGCGCTCGATCAGGGCGAGCACACGCTCGCTGTCCCATTTCTCGACCAGCACGACGCGGTGCCCCAGGTGCAGCATCTGGACCGCGCGCGAGCCGGGCGCGGCATGGTAGAGCGGCGTGCAGACCAGATGCACGCCGTCGCCGGCGCACAGACCAAACATGGCCGAATACCTTGGCAAGGTCCGGGCCAGGGCTTCTTCCGGCATCCAGCCCGTGAGCGGCCGCCGAACGCCTTTGGGATGGCCCGTGGTGCCGGACGAATAGAACATCACGCTGCCCGCCAGACGGTGATCGGGCGGGCCATCGGACTGTCCATCCAACAGCGGTTGCAGATCCAGAAAACCCGGGATGCTGCCTGCGACCGCGAGGCATGCCTGCGGCGGCGACCCAACCAGTTGAACGGCCTGACGGGCCGCACTGGCAAAGCGGTGATCGGCCATCAAGGCCCGGCTGTGGCTGTTGGACAGCAGGTAGGCCAGCTCCGCAGCGGTCAAGTGCCAGTTCAGCGGAACCAGGTAGGCCCCGATCTGCGAAATGGCCAATGCGCTGCACAGCCACTCACGGGTGTTCGGCAACATCACCGCCACAGCATCGCCGACGCCCACACCGCAGGCGCGAAGGACCTTCGAGAGGCGATCCACCCGCAGGCGCATTTCGCCGAAGGTGGTGCTGCCGTCTGCGTCCACGATCGCCATGCGCTTGGGGTGGCGTTCTGCGATCTGCCAGAAACCCAGCGCCCCGTCGCACAGGTAGCTGGGATCGATGTCCAGCACCGACGTGGCGCTGACCGGGCCAGCCCTTTCCAGCATGGTCACTCCGGCGTGATGCCAGCCGCCCGGATGGCCTGAGCCCACGCCACCGTGTCCCGTTTTTGCATGGCCGCCAGTTGCTCGGGCGTGCCGAGAAGAGGCTGAAGGCCAATGCCGGTGATGAAGGCCTGGCCCTCGGGCGACTCCAGCACCTCATTGATCAGCCGGTTGAACCGCTGCACAGCGAATGCCGGGGTCCCCGCCTTGCCATAGAGCGCCAACCAGGCGGACACGTCGAAATCGGGAACGCCCAGTTCCGAGAGCGTCGGGATGTCGTTGGCAGCAGATATCCGGCTGCGCGTCGTCACGGCGAGCGCACGCAGGCGGCCTGAGCGCACGTGCGGCAGGTACCCCTGTGGGTCACCGAACGCGAAGTCAAGGTGCCCACCCACGACATCGGCCACCACCTGTGGCAAGGCCTTGTAGGGCACAAAAGTGGCCTGAAGGCCTGTGCGCTGCTTCAGGATTTCACCCGCCATCCGGCCGGCAATGGCGGAACTCCCGTAGTTCAGCTGCCCCGGCCGCGCTTTGACATGCGCGACGAATTCCTGGAACGTGGTCACCGGCACACGGGTGGGATTGACCACCAGGATGTAGGGAACGGTGGCCATCGAGGCGATCGGCGCAAAGTCCTTGTCCGGATCAAAAGGGAGCGATTTGTACAGACTGACGTTGGCTGCGTGGGTTGATGAGCCCGTCATCAAGAACTGATGATCGTCGCCCTTCATGCGGGTGAGCGCCTCGGCGGCGATGTTTCCACCCGCGCCGGGCTTGTACTCGATCACGAACACCATGTTGGGATGGCGCTTCTTGATTTGTTCGGTGCAGAAGCGAATCAGCCCGTCGATGGCGCCACCGCCAGCGTAGGCCACGGTGATCGAGACGGGTTTGGTCGGCCAGACCTCTTGGGCACGAACAGCGGGGAGAAAGGCGGGAAACACGCTGACCGCCAGACCCAGAAATTGACGCCGGGGCAGGTGATGCATCTCGGTACCTTCGTTGTTTGCGATGAAGTGGTTTGCAAAGGCAGACACAAGGCGGACCCTCGACGCCCTATCAGTGGCCCGGGCCTCGCGGGCCCGTCGGATTCATCGGAACCCTGGGGAGATCACCACCCACACATGGCTTAAGGGCGTGGAAAGGTGTTGGTGTGCAGGGTCGATCTGGGCGGTCTGATGACCAGCCTCCACGCTGAAATGCCAGAGCGCGGCAGCGACCACGGCCAAGCTCAGAACCATCGTGAGAGTCAAAGTTGCAGGGCTCATATTGTCTCCAAGGCAAGGTCCTCGGCGGGCAGGACGGTTGTGGCTTAGAAATATTTCTATCCACTTTTTCGAAAAGTGTACTAATTCGATCGCTACGCGTCAAAGCCAAATAGAGCCAACTTGGCTCTTTGTGTGCAACTTAAGGGAAAACACCGAGGCGCCGCATTCGGCTGGGTCGACGGTTCTCGCGCCTCGACCCTGTCAACGCGCTTCCTTGCGGAAGCACACAAAGGACCAAGGGTCAACCCCAATTCTCATGCGAGCACAACAGCCCCAAAATCCAATTTATTCTATATACAGAATTCAATTCTTTATTCAACATGGAGATGTAATGAAAAATGTTCAAACCTTGTCCAAGGCGCTCGCACTGACGTGCTTCCTTCTGGGCATTGGGGCCTCGGCTGCAGCCGAATTTCCAGAAAGACCCATCAGCATCGTGGCCCCGTTCACTGCGGGTTCCGCACCGGACGTCTACACCCGCGCACTGGCCACGGAGCTGTCAAAAGCAGCGGGGGTGCCTGTGGTTGTAGAAAACCGCCCGGGTGGCAGCTCCGGAATTGCCGCCCAACTTGTTGGATCTGCGAAGCCGGATGGATACCGCTTGCTGATTTCGGGGAATGTGGCATTCACCGGTAACCCGCACGTGATCAAGTCCTTGCCCTACGACCCCATCAACGGCTTCGTTCCTTTGACGACGCTTTCCAAAGGCCCCATGTACCTGTACGCCAATCCGGACAAGGTCAAGGCGGGTTCAGCCAAGGAACTTCTTCAGCAACTCAAGAGCGATCCCGGAAAGTTCACGTTCGGATACACGAGTATCACCAGCCGATTGCCGGCGGAAGTGCTGCAACAGACCGCAGGGGTGAAGGTGGTGGGAGCTGCTTATAAAAGTGGTGCATCAATGATGCCGGACCTGATGAGCGGTGTGATTGACTTCATGTTCACCGACTTTTCAGCGTGGACCTTTGTCAGCTCCGGAAAACTCAAGTCACTGGGCGTGACTGCTGACGTCAGAAGCCCGCTCGCGCCAGACCTGCCAACCTTCCAAGAAAACGGAATCCAAGGCATGGATATCAGTTTCTGGCTGGCGGCCTATTTGCCAGCCAAGACACCCCAGCCAGTGGTGGAAAAAATGTACGCCTTGCTGGTGCAGGCCAACAAGACTCCAGCGGTGCAAGCCGCGATGAAGGCATCTGGCACGTTTGAGTTCATCCAACCGCTGGGACAGCTTGAGAAGTACCAGGCAAAAGAACGCGAACAGTGGGGACAGATCATCCGGGCCGCCGGCATTCAACCTGAATAACGTCAACAACACACTTGGAAAAAGCATGAAAAACGCCTTCAAACCTCTTTCTCTGGCCATCTTGGCGCTGACCTCAACCACCGCGTTCTCACAATCGAGTGTCACCTTGTTCGGGAAAATTGACTCTGGACTGGTTCGCGCGATTGGGTCAGAAAAGACCGTCCTCGGAGAAGGCGCTCAAAGTCGTTTCGGTTTCAGGGGGGTCGAAGACCTTGGTCAGGGCATGAAAGTGTCCTTTGCACTCGAGAACCGGTTTCGGTCCAACAGCGGCGAGCTGACTGCTGTCCGGTTCTTCCAAGGACAGGCGATCCTTGCAATCGAAGGGGGTTGGGGCCGCGTGGCTCTCGGGCGAGACTATGTGGCGGGCTATCTAGAAAGTCAGATCACGCCAGATCCATTCATCCATACAGGCGTCTCTTCTATGGTCGCCATCGGCACCGGTGGCATTGGTACCGTCCGCAACGACGGCGCCATCACCTACAAACACAAGCTCGGTGATTTCGGGTTCTCGGTCCAGTCAGCCTCGGCGGTGAATCCCAACAGCACCACGCTGCCAGCCCCGGCGGCTGAAGATCGGCCACTCAGCGCACACCTTGACTACAAGGCAGGCCCCATCTATTTGGCCTTCAGCCATGAGAATCCCGGCGGAATCAACGATGTATGGAGTTTCCTTGCCGCTCGCGCGGCGATGGGTGCATGGACGCTCTCCGCTGGCTTCGGCACAGGCGATGACAACACAGGTAACAAGCGCAAAAGCTACATGCTGGGCGCTGCCATGAAAACAGAGTCCGGCCGACTCAAGATCGCGTACGGACAACTGAAGAACGACACGGCCAGCAAAGTTTTGAACAAAAAGTTCGCTTTTGGCTACAACCACGACCTGTCAAAACGGACATTCCTCTATGCCAACGTCGCAAGAGATCAAGTCGCGGTATCCAACAAGACGGGTTTTGACATCGGGATGCAGCACAACTTCTGAGGTCGTCGCATCTGTCCTTCGGTCATCCACGCACACCGCCCAAGGCGATCAGCCATTGGTCAAGCCCCTCACCCCCACCGAGAAGGATGACGCGGATCTCCCAGGGGATGAGGCTTCGGGAAAGAGTGAATGACGGGCAGACTTGAGCAAAAGTTCATGCCTAGGTGTATTCCCTAGGTTCAACCACAAATCAAAGTCATATATGAACAGTTTTATTGATTTTGTTCATATTTTGATCTAGCATCTACCACTTGCCCAAACACCCGATTCACTCTGGATCAGGTCAGATCACCACCCACAGGAGACATGATGAAACTCGAAGACCTCATCCTCGTCAGCGTTGACGACCACGCCATTGAACCGCCGAACGCATTTGCACGCCACATGCCCGCGAAGTACAAGGGGCGAGAGCCCCATGTCGAACAACACAAGGGCCGTGATGTGTGGGTGTTCGAAGAAAAGGCCACGGGTTACATGGGCCTGAACTCAGTGGTCGGTCGCCCCAAAGAGGAATACGGCATGGAGCCGTTGGGCTACGAACAGATGCGCCGCGGCACCTGGGATATCAAGGCCCGTGTGGACGACATGAACGCCAACGGCGTGCTGGGCTCCATGTGCTTCCCCACCTTCCCTGGCTTCGCTGGACAGCGGTTTCAGAGCTACGACGACCGGGGTGTCTCACTGGCCGCCATCCAGGCCTACAACGACTGGCACCTGCAGGACTGGTGCAACGCTGCCCCCGGCCGCTTCATCCCGCTGATGATGGTGCCCTGGTTCGACATGCAGGCCGCTGCCGCCGAAGTCGCACGCATGGCCAAGCTGGGTGTGCATGCGGTGACCTTCTCCGACAACCCCACCGTGCATGGATACCCCTCCATCCACAACAGCCACTGGGACCCGCTGTGGAAGGCCTGCGCAGACAACGACGTCGTGATTTGCTGCCACATCGGTACCGGTGCGAAAGCCGCCCACGCTTCGGACGAATCTCCGATTGACGCATGGATCACCTCGATGCCGATCTCGATCGCCAACTCGGCCGCCGACTGGATCTGGGCACCCATGTGGAAGAAATTCCCCAAACTGCGCATGGCCCTGTCCGAGGGTGGCATCGGCTGGATTCCCTACCTGCTGGAGCGCGCCGACTTCACGCACAACCACCACAACGCCTGGACCAACTCCAACTTCGACGGCAAAAAGCCCAGCGACATCTTCAACAAGCACATCATCACCTGCTTCATCGAAGACTCGTTTGGCCTGAAGAACCTGGATTCCATCAACGTGGACATGGCCTGCTGGGAATGCGACTACCCGCACTCGGACTGCACCTGGCCAGAATCGGCCGATGTGTTCTGGCGACAGGCCGGCCACCTGAGCGACGAGATCATCAACAAGATCACGCACCTGAACACGATGCGCGAGTTTTCCTACGACCCCTTCTCCATCCTGGGTCGCGAAAACTGCACCGTCGGGGCGCTGAAAGCGCAAGCCAAACACGTGAGCATCGAGCCAGCCTGCGGCATGGGCGGCGCGGCACCTCTTCGTGAACTGGAAAAACCGGTGACCTCGGGCGACATCAACCGGATGTTTGCCGCCGCCGACGCCCAGACCGCGCTGTAAACCGCACCCGAACTCACCCAGAAAACCTGGCATCCCATGGCGCTTGCATCTTTTCAATACCACCGCGTACCTGCAGAAGCCGAGCCGCTCCGTGCCGATGTCAGGCGCTTTCTGGCCACCGCGCTGAAGGACCGCAGTGCCCTTCGCCGTGCCGATTCGTGGATGGGTGCCGACCCGGCGTTCAGCCGTGAGCTGGGGCGCCGAGGCTGGCTGGGCATGGCCCTGCCGCGCGAGTACGGCGGGCACGATGCAGGTCCCTGGGCCCGCTACGTCGTGATCGAAGAGTTGCTCGCCGCCGGAGCGCCCGTGTCGGCACACTGGATCGCTGATCGCCAGAGTGGCCCATTGATCTTGCGCTACGGCACCGAAGCCCAGCGCCAGAAATACCTGCCAGGGATCTGCAAAGGCGAGGTCTATTTCTGCATTGGCATGAGCGAGCCCAACTCGGGCTCCGACCTCGCGTCCATCCGCAGCCGCGCGGTTCGTGATGAAGCGGCCGGCGACGGCAGCTGGCGGGTGACGGGCCAGAAGGTCTGGACCACCAACGCCCACCATGCGCACTACATGATTGCCCTGGTGCGCACGGGAGCCCCAACCAGCGAAAAGGCCGCGCGCCACGAGGGCATGTCGCAGTTCATCATCGACCTGAAGGCGCCCGGTGTCATGGTGCGCCCGATCCGCGATCTGGCCGGGGGCGAACACTTCAACGAGGTCTACCTCGACAACGTCCGGCTGGACGCCGATGCCCTGATCGGCACCGAGGGCCAGGGCTGGGAACAGGTCACCGCCGAGCTCGCCTTTGAGCGCAGCGGACCGGAGCGTTTCCTGAGCAGCATTGCCTTGCTGCACACCTTGATCGACGCGGTCGGCCCCCGACCCGATGCCTTGCAGGCCAACGCTGTGGGACGCCTCAGTGCCCGCCTGGTGGTGCTGCGCCAGATGTCGCTGGCGGTGACGGCCGAGCTGGCCGCAGGCGGCCACCCGGCCTGGGCCGCCTCTTGCCTGAAGGACCTGGGCGCCGCGTTCGAGCAGGAAATTCCCGAGCTCGCCCAACAGGTGCTGGACGTGGCGCCCGCCGTGGACGGCGGCAGCGACCACGCGCAGGTGCTGGCGGCCCTGATGCAGATGGCGCCCTCTTTCTCGCTGCGTGGGGGCACACGCGAAATCCTGCGCGGCATCATTGCCCGTGGCCTTGGACTGCGTTGAGAACACACCATGCGCGAACTGTTTGAATCCACCATCGAGCGGCTGCTGGCCGATCTGGTCACACCGGAACTGATCCGCCGCTGCGAGGCGGGCCATTGGCCCACAGAACTGTGGGCAGCCATCGAAGCATCGGGCTTTGCCGTGGCCGCCGCACCAGAAGCGCTGGGCGGGTCCGACGCCACCTGGGGCGACCTGTACGGCGTCGTGAAGGCCGCCGGGCGCCACAACCTGCCGCTGCCCCTGCCCGAGACCATGCTGGCCAACTGGCTGCTGGGCCAGTGTGGCCTGGAGGCGCGCAACGAACCGCTGGGCATCGCCATGCGGAGCACGCTGAGCCTGGACCATGCGGCCACCAGCGGGGCCTTCTATGACATGCCTTGGGTCGCGCCCGCAGACACACGCGTCCACGGCGTTCTGTTCGATGTGCCCTGGGGTCGTGATGTGAGCCATGTGGTGGCCGTCATCCCTGGCGAAAGAACCACGCTGGTGGTGTTGGCGCGCAGCGACGCCGAGATCAGCACCAAACGCAACACCGCCGGCGAACCGCGCGACGACCTCAGTTTCAAGAACGCAGTCCCCATCGCCACCGCGACCCTGCCCAGGCACTTGAGTGACGATGTGCTCTGGTGGGGCGGCTCCCTGTTGCGTACGGCCCAGATGGCCGGCGCGCTCGAAACCACGCTGGACCTGAGCACCCGTTACGCCACGGAGCGCGTGCAGTTCGGAAAACCCATCAGCGCGTTTCAGGCCATCCAGCACCAGCTGGCGCAAATGGCGCAGCAGACCGGCAGCGCCATCGTCAGTGCGGAGGCCGCTTTCGCCGAGTCGGGTGAGCAACTGGCGGCCTGGCAGATCGCTGCGGCCAAGGTCTGCGGCGCCGAAGCCGCCGGCACGGTGGCCGCCATGGCACACGCGGTGCACGGCGCCATTGGCTTCACCCATGAACACGCCTTGCAGCTGGGCACCCGCCGCCTCTGGGCCTGGCGCAGCGAATTCGGCAACCTGGGCCATTGGGCCCAGCGCTTGGGCCGGGCGGTGGCCCAGGGTGGCGCTGCCTCGCTGTGGCCTGCCGTCACCAGTGGCCAACTGGCCGCCTTGACCTCACCCCGGACGGACACACCATGAGCCAGCAGACCCCCTCCCCTTTCTTGTTGATCGAGCGCGAAGGCGCCGTGCTGACGGCGCGCCTGAACCGGCCCGAGACCCGAAACGCCCTGACCGATCCGGCGCACATGAACGAACTGGTGGACCTGTGCCGACAGATCCGCAGCGACCACAGCATCAAGGTGCTGGTGCTGACCGGCGAAGGCAGCGCCTTCTGCGCCGGTGGCAATGTGAAAGACATGCAGCAGCGCGGCGGCATCTTCGCCGGCAGCCCCTACCAGGTGCGCGACAGTTACCGGGACAGCATCCAGCGCATTCCATTGGCGCTGTACGAGCTCGACGTGCCGGTGATCGCCGCCGTGAACGGCCCGGCCATTGGCGCGGGCCTCGACCTGGCCTGCATGTGCGACATCCGCATCGCAAGCGACAAGGCCCTGTTTGCCGAGAGCTTTGTCAAGGTGGGCATCGTGCCGGGCGACGGCGGTGCCTGGTTGCTGCCGCGCGTGATCGGCATGCCCAAAGCCAGCCTGCTGGCCTTCACCGGCGACATGATCGACGCGGCCAAGGCGCTCGCCTGGGGGTTGGTCGCTGAAGTGGTGCCGGCCGACCAGTTGATGGTTCAAGCGCAAGCGCTGGCCCAGCGCATCGCGCTCAACCCCTCTCATGCACTGCGACTGACCAAGCGACTGCTGCGAGAAGGGCAGCATGTGCGCCTCGACACCTTGCTGGAACTCTCGGCCGCCTACCAGGCCTTGGCCCACCACACCGACGACCACCTCGAAGCCGTCAACGCCTTTCTGGACAAGCGCCCTGCGCAGTTCACTGGCCGTTGATGGCAAGAACCCACAGCCAGGACATTTCCATGCGCCCCGTATTCCGCGAAGACCACGAACAGTTCCGTGAACAGGCCCGCCGCTTCATTGACCGTGAAATCGTGCCCCACCTGCACACCTGGGAGTCTGAGGGCATCGTGCCCAAGAGCCTCTGGATCAAGGCCGGCGAAGCCGGCTTGTTGTGCTCCACGGTGCCCGAAGCCTACGGGGGCGCGGGCGGTGACTTCGGCCATTCCGCCGTGATGATCGAAGAGCTGGCACGCGTGAACGCCACCGCGGTCGGCTTCACCACGCACTCGGAAATCGTGGCGCCCTACATCGTGGCCTACGGCACCGAAGCGCAAAAGCAGCGCTGGCTGCCCAGGATGGTCAGCGGCGAGATGGTGGGCGTGATCGCCATGAGCGAACCCGGCGTGGGCAGCGACCTGCGCAGCATGCGCACCGCCGCCGTGCGCAACGCCGACAGCTACACCATCAACGGCCAGAAAACCTTCATCACCAACGGCGGCAACGCGGACCTGGCGGTGACGGCCACCAAGCTGGACCCCGCCGCCAAAGAGCTGACGCTGATCTGCGTCGAGACCGACCAGCCCGGTTTCTCCAAGGGCCGCCTGCTCGAAAAAATCGGGTTGAAGGGCCAGGACACGTCCGAGCTGTTTTTCGACAACGTGTCGGTTCCGCTGGAGAACCGCCTCGGCGAAGAGGGACAGGGCTTCAAGTACCTGACCCACCAACTTGCCTGGGAACGCACCATCATCGGCATCCGCGCGGCGGCCTCGATCGAGTCCCTGATTGACCAGACGGTCCAGTACACGCGCGACCGCAAGGTGTTCGGCAAGACGGTGTTCGACTTTCAGAACACCAAATTCAAGCTCGCCGAATGCAAGGCCCAGGCCACCATGTTGCGCGTGTTCGTCGACGACTGCCTTGCGAAAGCGATGCGGGGCGAACTCAGCGCCGAGGTCGGCGCCATGTGCAAGCTCATGGGCTCGGAGATGCAGGGAAAAATCCTTGACGAGCTGCTGCAACTGCACGGCGGTTACGGCTTCATGAGCGAGTACATGATCAGCCGCGCCTGGGTCGATGCCCGGGTGGCCCGCATCTACGGCGGCACCAGCGAGATCATGAAAGAGATCATCAGCCGATCGCTGTGACTCCCCCTTTATTTCAGGAAACACCCATGCCACACATCATCTGCATCACCCCCGACGGCAAGCAAACCGAACTGCAGGTCGCCGAAGGCACCAGCGTGATGCAAGCCGCGCTGGCCAACGGCCTTCCGGGCCTCAACGCCGACTGTGGCGGTGCCTGCCAGTGCGCGACCTGCCACGTGTACGTGGAGCAGCCCTGGGCCGATCACCTGGCCGCCGTGGGTGACACCGAAGACGCCATGCTGGACTGCACCGGCGAGCCCCGCCAGCCCAACAGCCGGCTGTCCTGCCAGTTGATGGTCACCGCCGCGCTGGACGGCATGGTGGTGCGCCTGCCTGCCATGCAGTAACCCCCGATCACCCCCCGATCAGGGTTCGGTCGCGGCCGAGGCCCCCACATGAGCGAACCAGCGGCATCTCCCGGGCGGATCAACCTCGGGATCGTTTCCATTGTCTGTTTCAACTTCGCGTCCTACGTCTGTAACGGGCTGCCGCTCGCGGTGCTGCCCGGTTATGTACTGAACGACCTGAACCTGGGTCCCGTGTTTGCCGGGTTGGTGATCGGCGTGCAATACATGGCCACCTTGTTGTCGCGCCCGCTGGCGGGTCAGCTGGCCGACCGATGGGGTTCCAAACGCGTGGTGCTGTACGGCCTCGGCGGACTGGTGCTCAGCGGGGTGTTGACCAGCCTCGCGATCTTTCTTCATGCCCAACTCTGGCTCGGCACAGGGCTGCTGCTGGCGGGACGAGTGGTTCTGGGCGTCTCTTCTGCCCTGATATCGACACCCTGTTGCACCTGGGCCATCGGCCTGTACGGCAACCAGAACACGGCCCGCGTGATGTCGTGGAACGGCATCGCCGCCTACGGCGGAACCGCGCTGGGTGCCCCCTTGGGCGTGCTCGTTCGCGATGGAACGCACCTGATCGGCATCGGACTGAGCACCGCCCTGCTCGGCCTTCTGGCCTTGCTGTTCGCCTCGACCCGACCAGCGGCACCCATCGTGTCGGGCGCCCGGCAACCGTTCCACCATGTGTTCCTGGCGGTCATGCCCAACGGCATCGCCATGGCCTGCAGCTCCGTGGGTTTTGGCGGTCTCACCGCCTTCATCGCGCTCTATTTCAACAGCCTTGGGTGGGACAACGCCGCCTACTGCCTGACCAGTTTCGGTGTGGCGTTCATCGTCGCCCGACTGGCCACCCCCAACTTGCTGCCGCGGTTCGGCGGCTACCGGGTGGTGGCTGTGTGCATGCTCGTCCAGAGCTTAGGCTTGCTGCTGATATGGCAGGCCCCATCGCCCGAGCTGGTGATGCTCGGTGCCGGGTTGACCGGCATCGGTGTGTCCTGGGTCTACCCGGGTCTGGGCGTGGAGACCCTGGAACGCACACCCCCTGCCAACCGCGGTGCGGCGCTCAGCGCCCTGTCGCTGTTCTTCGATCTGGCGGTGGGCCTTGCCGGACCGTTGATGGGCTTGATCGCCTCGGGTTGGGGTTACGCCGAGGTGTTTCTGGTCTCGGGGCTGCTGGGCATCGCGGGCTTCCTGTTGGTGATGCAGCTT
This sequence comes from Hydrogenophaga sp. L310, assembly GCF_055703065.1. Classification (NCBI taxonomy): domain Bacteria; kingdom Pseudomonadati; phylum Pseudomonadota; class Betaproteobacteria; order Burkholderiales; family Comamonadaceae; genus Hydrogenophaga; species Hydrogenophaga sp. L310. The sequence continues at coordinate 207,051 of NZ_JBVPZA010000001.1, read as the reverse complement.
CGTCGAACCGCTCACCGTTCCAGCGCATGAACGCACCTCACCGCATACCCCTGTTCCGTGAACCTGCATGTTCCAAGGAGCCCGTTGTGATCCAGCGCCCCGACCACTTCACCATCGTAACCGACCAGCTGGAGGCCACCCGCAGCTTCTACGTCCACCTGCTCGGCATGCGCGAGGGCCCGAGGCCCCCGTTCCCGGTGCCCGGGCTCTGGCTCTACGTGCACGACCACCCCGTCCTGCACGTGGTGGAGGTAAATCAGATGCCCACGCCACGGCGGGGTGCGCTCGACCACATGGCCTATTGGGCCGAAGAACTGACGAATACCGTCGCCAGCTTGCGTTTGCACGGTGTGCAACTGCGGTTGATCCGTTCGCCGGGCGCGAGCAGGACGTGGCAGCTGTTTTTCAACGACCCCAACGGCGTTGAAGTTGAACTGGATTTTGCGGAAACCGAAACGCCGCCCGAAGACTGGAAAACACTATCTGCTCCGCTTCGTTAAATCAGTCCTTCGTAGCTGCCGCCGTCCACCTGAAGGTTCTGGCCACTGATGTAGCCCGCCTGCGCCGAACACAAAAACGCGCAGGCATCCGCCAGCTCTTCGGGCCGGCCAAATCGCCTGGCGGCGACCGGCTTGAGCAGTTCGGCGCGCGCTTGTTCCAGGGACATCTGCCTCCGCTCGGCCAGTTGACCGGTCATGTACTGGATGCGATCGGTCTCGATGCGTTCGGGCAGCAGGTTGTTGATGGTGACGTTGTCGCGCACCACCTCGTTGGACATCGCCTTCGAGAAAGCGGTCAGGCCCGCGCGCGAAGCGGTGGAAAGACCGAGCATCAGCTTGGGTGACTTCACCATGGCCGACGTGATGTTGACGATGCGCCCGAAGCGGCGCTCCCGCATCCCGGGCACCACCGCCTGAATCAGCAGAATGCCGCTGAGCATGTTGCCCTCGACGGCGTCGATCCAGGTGGCGTGGTCCCACTGCCCGGCCTCACCGGGCGCCGGCCCGCCGTTGTTGGTCACCAGGATGTCGGGCGCCGGGCAGGCGGCCAGCAGCGCCGTGCGCCCGGCATCGGTGCTCACGTCCGCCACCACCACCTCAGGTGGCCGGCCCGACATCGCCTCGATCTCCGCAGCGGTCGCACGCAGCGTGTCGGCGTGGCGGCCATTGATGACCACCCGACAGCCTTCGCGTGCGAGCGCCACGGCACAAGCCTTCCCGAGCCCCCGCGACGAAGCGCAGACGATGGCCTTTCGGCCCACAATCCCCAGGTCCATCGGTATGCCTTATTCGAGCTTGCCCATGCGCCGGACCGCCTGGGTCAGGCGTGCCGCATCCAGGTCCCAAACGGTCTTGAACTCGGGCACGCCCAGGTAGGCCAGGAATCCTCGGCCTTGATCATTGCCTGCTTGAATTCGACATGCTCGGCGGCCATGCGAGGCACTCGCAACCGGCCGATGTCGGCGGGATATCTGGAGCGAATTTCTCATGAAAGTTCAGTCCCAGACCACATGCAGTTCATGCGGCCCCCGCAGCTGCGCCCCGGTGATCTTGGGAGCGGGCTTCGTGGGGTCCAGCCGCAGGTTGGGCATCAGGTCCAGCACGGCATTGAGCGCCACCTGCATCTCGGTCTTGGCGATGAACTGGCCGATGCACATGTGCGGGCCAAAGCCAAAGCCAAACGCAGGTTTGGGCTTGCGGTCGATGTCGAACTGGTCCGCGTTCTCGAAGGCATCTTCATCGCGGTTGGCCGACATCACGATGGCCTGCACCATGGCGCCCTTGGGGATCTTCACGCCGCCGATTTCCAGATCCTGCGCGGCTTGACGCACCTTGAAGGTGGCCACAGGCTCGAACCGCACCGCCTCATCGATCGCTTTGCCGACCAGACTGCGGTCGTTGCGAACGCGTTCCAGAAGCTCCGGGCGCTCCAGCAGCAACACCAGCAGCGAACCAAAGGTGCGCGTGGTGGTTTCTCCGGCGGCTGGCAGCAGCGATCGCACAAAGGTGGTGATCTCGTGGTCGTCGAGTTGGTGCCCTTCGTACTCGGCACGGATCAGCCTGCTGATCAGGTCCTCGCCCGTCGCACCCGCGGCTCGCACCTGAACCACCGCTTCCTTGACAGCGTCGTAAAGCTGCCTGGCGGCTTCCATGGCCGCGCCCCGCGCCTGGGCCGCCTTTTCAGGATCGACCTGAGGGCCTGCCAGGATCGCCAGCGCCCACGCCGCGACCTGCTTCACGCGTTCAGGATCGTTCTCCGGGAAACCGATCAGCGAATAGATCAGGCGGATCGGGAAGTGCAGCGCGAAGTCCATCAGATCGGCCTGTTTGCTGGCGGCCAGGGGCAGCAGGTACTCGTTGCGGACGATGGCGTCCATCTTCGGCTTCCAACGGTTCACCACATCGGGCATGAAGATCGGCTGCAGCAACGCACGCGCCTTGCGGTGCTCTTCACCGTCCATGCCGGTCAGGATCAGGCCGTCAAAAAAAGCTCCCAGCCCTTCCGCGATGAAGCCGCTGGTGAAGTTGGTCGCATCCCGAAGCACGGCCATCACATCGCGGTACTTGAAGACGGTGAAAGTGGGGCGCTTCGCGTCCAGCCCCGCGATGTTGGGAACACCGAGCCCCGCCATGAAGTTACCTTCCATCACGGGTGAGTCGCGGCGCATGGCCACGTACACCGCGTTGAGGTCGACATCAGAACCCCGGTAGTTGTCTGCGACGCCCGCAAAGGCCTTCTCAAGGCTGCTGGTGGTGGTGGTGATGGTCATTTCAGGCTTCCTGCCCGGCCTTCACAGGCGCGTAGGACATCGATTTATTTATGAACAGTTTTCAAAATTCTGCACTACTTAACACGAAACCACAAGCGGGTAAACCTGCAACGAATCATAGTAAACACCTATGTCACTCTGGTTTTAATATGATCACAATCACAATATCTGTTCAATATTAACTCGACCTGCTCCAGCAGGACTCGAACCTGGTTCAGCTCAAGACATCCACCGCGCCACCCGAAGACCATGAACGCCCGCCCGGTCCACCTCGAACCACCTGAGGTCGAACAGCCTGAAGCCGATCACCGCCACCGCGTGGCGCGCGAGCGCCGTGCCCGTATGCGGGAGCGCCTGATCGCAGCGACCATGGATGTCTATAGACAGAGCACCGGGGGACGCCGCCCGGTGATCGACGACGTGATCCGTGCGGCCGATGTCTCGCGCGGCACTTTCTACAAGTACTTCGACACGCTGGACGAGGTGCTGACCGAGATAGGCCACAGCGCCGCAAGCGAGATGCTGCTCAGCTACGACCGCCTGTTCGGACCGCTGGAGGATGGCGCGGTGATGCTGGCCACGGGCCCGCTGATGGCCCTGGCTCGCGCAGCCATGGACCCTGCTCACGGCGCCATCATTTCGCACGCCGACATGGTCGACCGTATCAGCGGCGACGATCCCCGGCGCCAGCAGGTGTACCGCAGCCTGAACCGTGGGCGCGATCAAGGCATCTTTGAATTCGGCGCCATCGAGGCCGCCTTCGACCTGGTGATCGGCACCAGCATCGAAGGGGCCAGGCGCATATCCCGAACCGGCCAGCTCGACGGTGCCTGCATCCGCGAGACCGTGGTCATGCTGCTGCTGGGCCTGGGCATGAAGCGGCCCGCCGCGCGCCGCGCCGTCGACTCCGCCTGGCAGCTGCTGCAAGGCGCCTCCGAACACCTGCACTGGTGGAAGCCGGTCAACCCCGTCTGAATCCGCCCTTCCGCGAATCTGCCCCTTTCCCACTGGAACCTGAATGAGCACGAACACCCCTTACGACGCCATCGTCATTGGCGGAGGCCACAACGGACTGGCCTCTGCCTGCTACCTCGCCGCCGAGGGCCGCAAGGTCGTCGTGCTCGAATCCCTCGCCAAAGTCGGCGGAATGGCCTCGTCGGGCTACCTCATCCCCGAGGCGCCCAAGCACCTGGTGCACCCCTGCGCGCTGGACCTGATGTCGCTGCGCGTGCACCCCATGATGCCGCTCGAACTGCAGCTGGAACGGCATGGTTTTCGCCAGACCGAAATGGACCCCGGTTATGTGTACCTGCACCCGGACGGCAGCTCGCTGGTGTTCGGCCGCAGTGCGGAGCAGACCGCCGCCGAGATCCGCCGCTTCAGCGAAGCAGACGCCACGGAATTCCTGGCCCTGATGAAGCTGGTGAACACCTTCATCGACCTGGCGATCCCCATGATGCGGGTCGATCCGGCGCAGAAGAACCTGGGGGCGAAATGGCAGGCGCTCAAGGTCTTGATCAAGAACCGGCACATGAAGCCGGAGCTCATGGGCTTGATCGGGAGCCCCGCCTACACCTCGATCATGGAACGCTTCGAGCACCCGGTGACGCAGTCCGCCCTGTGCTGCCTGCTGGGCGCTGCCGGCCCGATCACGGGGGAAGCCACCGGCGTGTATTTCGCTTTGCTGGGCTTCATCCAGCGCTTTGGCCTGGGCCGCGCCGTGGGGGGCATGCAGACGCTGTCCAACGCGCTTGCGGCGCGCTTGACCGAGCTCGGCGGCGAGATCTGGCTCAATGCGCCCGTGGCCGAAATCGTGGCCCACAACGGGGAGGCCCAAGGTGTCCGTCTTGCCAGTGGTGAGGTGCTGAAATCACGCAGCGTGATCGCTGCGGTGCACCCCAAAGTGGCGCTGCACATGGTGACGCCCGGCGCCGTCGAGCGTCGCTACCTGACGCGGGTCGATCTGGCCCCCGCCAACGGCCATGGCGGTTCGCCCATGAAGATCGACATCGCGCTCAGCGGTCAGGTGCGCGCGAGCCGTCACGAGACCCTGCGCAGCGACGGGCTGAGCCTGCGCAAGAGCGTGCTGCTGATCGGCACCGTGGAGGCGGTGCTCGACAACTTCAAATGCGCCGCCCGCGGCGAAGTGTCCCAGCTGCCCTACCTGTGGGCCACGGCGCCTAGCGCGGTCGATCCCACCCAGGCGCCCGAGGGCCAGGACATTGCGTACCTGTACCCGATCGCCATGCCACTGGAACCGCGCGAAGGATGGGATGCCATCCGCAACCAGGTGACCCAAACGGTCATCGACCAGACGGAGGCCTACCTCCCCGGCCTCAAGGCGCTGGAGATCGGTCGGCGCGCGGAGGCCGCGCCAGACTTTTCGAGGCGCTTGAACGTGCCCAACGGCTGCGTGGTGCACATCGACACCGGCGCCTCGCGAACCGGTCTCATGCGCCCCGCCTTCGGGCTGGGTGGCGAGACGCTGCCGGTCAAGGGCCTGTTCTTCGGTGGAGCGGGCATCCATCCCGGTGGCGGCATCAACGGGCTGCCCGGCCGCATCGCGGCGGGCCGCGTGAAACGCTATCTGAAGTAAGTCCGCCATCCCCTGCCTCGAAACCCACTTCCAACCCTGAAGGAGACGCTCCATGAGTACCGCCCCAAAAACCACCACCGAAAACGCCCAGAAGCTCGAAGCCGCCTATGCCAGCGTGTCCGACCTGTACCGCGGCAAGACGGACGACCTTTACGCCGCCTGCCGCGAGATGCGCAAGACCACACGCGTCTACGAAGGAGACTTCATCGCCAAGTTCCTGGGGGTTCCGACCAACGCGGGGCTCCAGACCAAACCGACCTACGCAGTGTTCCAGTACCAGGACGTGATGAACGTGCTCAAGGACGCCAACACCTTCACCAGCGGCTTCATCCTGGAAGGCATGGGCAAGGTGTGGGACGGTCTGATGATCCTCGGCATGGACGGCGATGCCCACCGCAAGGTGCGCTCCCTGCTGCAGCCGGCCTTCATGCCCGAGAACGTGAACAAGTGGCGCCCGAAGATCGACCGGGTCGCGCGCGAGGACTTCCTCATGCCCTTGCTGCCCAACAAAAAAGCCGACCTCATGGAAATGGGCCTGAACTTCCCGGTGCGTGCCATGTACGCCCTTGTCGGCTTCCCGGAAGACAACCCCGATCAGTACAACCAATACGCGGTCTGGGCGCTGTCGATGCTGGCGGCGAACCAGCTGGACAAGGCCAAGGCCGAAGAAGGCCGGCGCATCGCCGCGATTGCCGTCAAGAGCTTGTACGACGCGCTGATGGAACAGGTGAAGCGGCGCCGCGCCGAGGGCGCCACGGGCGACGACCTGATCACCCGCCTGATGAACGCCGAATACGAAGGCCACCAGTTGGATGACCACGAGGTCGCCACCTTCGCCCGCTCCTTGCTGCCCGCCGCCGGCGAAACCACCACACGCACCTTCAGCGCCGCGATGACGTTCCTGCTGACCGTCCCCGGCCTGATCGACCGCGTGCGCAACGACCGCGCCCTGGTGTCCAAGCTGATCGACGAAGCCGTGCGCTTCGAACCCTCTTCCACCTTCAAGGTGCGCGAGACCTCGGCCGATGTGCAGATCGGCGACGTCCTGATCCCCAAGGGCTCGTTCGTGCAGTGCATGGTCGCATCAGCCAACCGCGACGAAAGCGCCTTCGAGAACCCGGACGTGTTCGACATCGACCGCCGCCAGAAACCGTCTTTCGGCTTCGGCTTCGGACCGCACATGTGCATTGGCCAGTTTGTGGCCAAGCTCGAACTGAACTGCGCGATCAACGGCATCCTGGATCTCTTCCCCAATGTGCGGCTCGACCCCGAGCAACCCGCGCCGAAGATCGAAGGCGCCCACCTGCGCGGTGCCAAAAGCGTGCACGTGATCTGGGACTGAGCGAGGCCCATCCGATCATGCGAACTTTTGACACCATCCCCGAGCGCTCCGACTTCGGCTACCAGTGCCTGGTCGGCCCGCAAAAGGTCAGCGGCGCCCAGCTGGCTGACCTGCGCGACCACTTTGGCCTCAAGCTCACCAAGCACATGCCGTTCGGCAGCGTGCGCGACGAAGACGGCCACATCTACTCCATGGTGCGCGCCCTCAACGCGCCGGGCAGCACGCCCAACCCCACCAAGTTCATCTACCAGAGCACCCGCCTGGACGGAAAGAACATCCGCATCGACAAGGAAAATATCGCCCCCCGGGCGCTCACCATGTTCCCGGCGCGCGGACTCGATGGCGACACCGCCTGGTGGTCCAGCCACCCGGAAGAACCCGGCCAACCCTGGCGGTTGACCGCCTCGGGCACCGACTTCAGCTGGAAGGAAGAAGGCCTGTTCGACCTCACCGGCAAGCTCATCGGCAACGGCATGCAGTGGTACCTGCCGGGTGTGGACTGGGGCACCTTCTACGTCGCGCAGCTCTACGACGTGCAGGGCACCTGCGAGGGCAAACAGGTCAAGGGCATCATTTCGCTGGACCAGGCCTGGATGGCCGAAGGCGCCGCCATCCACATGCACAAGGACCTGGTGGTCAACAACAAGATGCACGTCATCTGGTGGAACTTCGCCACCATTTACAAGGACGGCAGCTGGGATGTGGGCTCCTTCCTGGTCGGTCACGAGAAGCTGGGCTACGCCATCTTCCAGAATGAAAAAGGCGAGATCCGCTGCACCACCGACACCGAGGGCACGGTGCGCCACGAAAAGGATGGCTGGTTCGCCGAAGACGCGCGCCTCGTGCTGGAAGGCAAGGAGGAATGGGAGTTCCTGCCCGACCCGAAGGGCCGGATGATCGACTTCGTGGGTGGCTTCCCCATCACCGCCCAGCAGGAAGGTCGCTGGCGCAAGGTGGGTGACACCCGAGAGCCCGACCGCTGGATGGCCTGGGGCGAAAGCGACAAGCGCAACGGCACGGCGCGCAATGTCCGTGGCACCGAAGCCTGAACCGGAGACCACGCCATGGACACATCCACCATCGAACACTTCCTGCACGCCCAGGTGCAGGCCTGGAACCGGGGCGACAAAGAGGGCTTCTTCGCCGCCTACCGCGCAGCAGCCCCCGAGGGCCTGCAGATCGAGTACGTGGGCCGTGGGCCTGCGGGCGAAGGTTGGCCTGTGCTGGAGGGCATGTGGGCGCAACAGAGCGCCAAGATCGAGATCGAAGAAGTCGCGCTGATCATCAACGGCAACGAGGCCGCGTGCCACAACCGCAACAAGGTTCGCGGCAGCTCGCTGGCCATCGAGACCATCGAGCTGTACCGCTTTGACCAAGGCAAGCTCACGGTGCGCTATTTCGTTCGCCAACCCTGACCGAAAGAAAACACCATGTCACAGATCACCCCCGAGCAGATTCAACGCTTCATGAGCGGCCAGGTCCGCTGCTGGAACCACCACGACAAGGCAGGCTTGCTGGCGCTCTACCGTGAAATGGCCCCTGCCCAGCTGGACATCGAATACGTGGGCCGCCCCGAGCAGGCCGATGGCTGGCTCGTCATCGAAGAGATGTACGACAAGCACAACCACCAGTTCCGCCTGGAGGTGGTGAACACCATCATCAACGGCAACGAGGCCGCCGTGCACCACCGCAACTGCATCGTGGGCAGCAGCCAGGTGATCGAGAGCATCGAGACCTACCGGTTTGGCCCGGGCACCCTGCACGTGCGCTACTTCCTGCAACCACCCCAGGACGCCAGCGTGAATCTCGAACAGTTCCGCGGCTTCGCCACCAGCACACCGGAGACGCCATGAGCAAGCCCACCCTTCCCGGCCCCCACGAAGGCCGCTTCAAAGACCAGATCGCCATCGTCACCGGGGGCGCGTCCGGCATCGGTGAGGCCACCTGCCGGCGACTCGTCGCAGAAGGCGCCACCGTGGTGGTGGCCGACGTCAACGCCGCAGGTGCAGCCACCTTGGCCGCAGAACTGGGCCCGCGTGCCAGCGCACAGGTCTTCGACGCCGCCGACGTGCAGAGCATCCAGCAGCTTGTACAAGGCACGATCGACCGTTTCGGCCGCCTGGATGTGCTGCACAACAACGCGGCACTGAGTTCCCCGGCCGTTCACGCCAAAGACAAAAACGCCATCGACATCGAATTCGAGGTCTGGGACCAGGTCATGGCCGTGAACCTGCGCGGCTACCTGGCGGGATGCAAGTTCGCCTTGCCGACCATGATCGCCCAGGGCGGCGGTGCGATCGTGAACACCGCGTCCACCGGCGGGTTCTCGGGTGACATCACGCGCATGGCCTACAGCGTGTCCAAGGCGGCCATCATCGGCCTGACCCGCCAGATCGCCACTCACCACGGCGCCCAAGGCGTGCGCTGCAATGCAGTGGCCCCGGGCCTGGTGCTGACACCAGGCACGCGTGGTGCGGCGGCCAGTGTGATCGACGTGATGCAGCGCCATTTGCTGGTGCCTGAATTCGGCGAGCCCGAAGACATCGCTGCGCTGGTGTGTTTCCTTGCCTCCAGCGAAGCGCGCTACATCAACGGACAGACCTACATCGCGGACGGCGGCATGCTGGCCCACAACCCGACCATGGCCGACCTCGTCGACATGGCCAAATCCAAGACCCTCTGAACCACATGAACCTCTTCCGTTGCGGCGCGCCATTGGGCCAGCCGACCTGATGCCGCGCGCGCCCTCAGACTCCCTGCTCGAACCCTTCCGGGGTTCGGGCTTTCGTTATTTGTGGCTGGCCTGGCTGTCCGGCAACATGACCATGTGGATGCACGAGGTGACGGCCGCCTGGCGCATGACCCAGCTCACCGAAAGCCCCGTCTGGGTGGCTTGGGTGCAGGCGGCCGGCACTTTGCCCCTCTTTGTGCTGGGTCTGGCCAGCGGCGCCCTGGCCGATCTGCTCAACCGCAGGCGATTTTTGGCCGTGGCGCAGGCCTGGATCGCACTTGTGGCGGCGGTTCTGGCAGTCCTCGCAGGCAGCGGCGCCCTGAAGCCTGGCACGCTGTTGCTGCTGTGCCTGCTCAATGGCGTGGGACTGGCGTTCCGGTTCCCGGTGTTCTCGGCCCTGGTGCCCGACCTGGTGGAGCGACGCCTGCTGTCGTCGGCCCTGACCCTGAACGCCCTGGCCATCAACCTGACGCGGGTGCTGGGCCCAATCGTGGCGGGCATCGTGCTGGCCTGGCAAGGATCGGCCATGGTGTTTGCACTCAACGCGGTGCTGTCCATCCTGGCCGGCGTGTTGATCTGGCGGGCCCCCATTCCCCCGCACACGCCCCCCGCCCAGCGCACCCGGTTGCTGCAGGCCATGCGCGATGGCGTGCGTCACGCAAGGGCCTCGCCCATCCTTCGGGCCGTGTTGTTCCGTGCCTTTGTGTTTTTCGCCCAGGCCGTGGCCTTGGTCGCCTTGCTGCCACTGGTTGCCAAGGGTCTCGGTGCCAATGAGGCTACCTACACCGCCCTGCTCGCGGCCATGGGTGCGGGGGCCGTGCTCGCCGCCATGGCCCTGCCCCGCCTTCCCGCCATGGCGGCGCGCAACCGCATCATCGATGCCGGCGTCTGGCTGCACGCGCTGGCCACGCTGGGCGCTGTGTGGGCGCCCAGTGCCTGGACGCTGGCCCCCGCGCTGGCGCTGTCGGGTGCGGTCTGGCTGTGCGTGGCCAACACGCTCACCATGTCGGCCCAACTGGTGTTGCCGACCAACCTGCGCGCGCGCGGCATGGCGATCTACCAGATGAGCATCATGGGCGGCAGCGCTGGAGGGGCCATCGTGTGGGGCGTGGTGGCTGAGCACACCTCGGTGAGCTCAGCCCTGGTGGTCTCCGCAGTGGTCAGCGTGCTGCTGCTGCTGTGGACCCGTGGCACCACCCTGGAAGAGCGCAACCCTCACTAAGGTTTCTGAACCTCTGCGCCCAGGGGATGCTGGCTGGTGTCTTTGAACCCGAACACCTCCACCCCGACCGCTTCGCAGTCGGGGTAGACATCGGGCTTTTCAGTCGAGACCCGCGCGGCCACCACCTGGGGGTGGGCCAGCAGCGAGCGCAGCAGGTCATCGGCCAGGGTTTCCTGCAGCCGGATGTGCCCTCGCCCCACCCGGTCACGGACGATCTCACGCACAAAGTCGTAGTCCACCACCTCGTGCAGCGCATCGCCCACCGGTGTGCTGCACGCGAGCGGCACGTACAGATCCACGTTGATCCGAACGCGCTGCGGGCGCCCTTGTTCAAAGGCGTGCGCCCCGATGCCGATGTCCACCACGTGGTTGCGCAGAAACAGGCGCCGGCATTGCGCCAGTTCGGCACTCAGGAGTGGGTCGGGCATGTCAGCGGGTTTCCATCTCGCGGGCGAGAAACATCACGTCGCGCGCCTGGCGAGACAGGTGCTGGCCACCGTCCACCAGGATCGTGGAGCCGGTCGTGGCGGGCGAGGTCAGCAGGAAGCGCACCGCGCTGGCAATGTCCTCTGGCGGCGAACTGCGCCCCAGCGGATTGAGCCGCTGGCCCACGTCAAACTCCTGCTCGTTCATCGGGCCCGAGAGCAATGCGAGACCAGGGGCCACGCCGCTCACCCGAAGCTGCGGTGCCATGGCCATCGCCAGCATCTTGGTGGCTGCCTCCAGCGCCGCCTTGGACAGGGTGTACGAAAAATAATCGGGGTTGGGATTCCACAACTTCTGATCGAGCAGATTCACCACGCACCCGGTGCGCCCGGTGTCCCTCAGGTGCTGGTACAGGCCTTGGGCCAGCAAGATGGCGGGCGCGGTGTTGGCCTTCCAGTGCCGCTCCATGGCCGCCAGCCCGCAGGTCTCAGCGTTGTCGTACTCAAAGGCCGAGGCGTTGTTCACCACCGCATCGATGCGGCCGAAACGCTCCACGACCTCAGGCACCAGCGCGCGGCAACTGGCCTCGTCGCTCAAATCGGCGAAAAGGGCTTCCGCTTGCCCGGGGTGGCGGCGCAGTTCCCGCAAGGTGTCTTGCGCTTCGGCCGACGACCGGCGGTAGCTGAACGCGACGCTCCATCCGGCGGCGGCGAGGTCGAGCGCGATGGCACGCCCGATACGGCGTGCTCCGCCGGTGACAAGTACGACAGAACGGGACATCAAGGTGCGCTCCAGAAAACAAACAGGGTCGGGCGAGGGAGCTGTGCTCGGTCGGCCATTCAGCGGTCCAGTGCCAAGGCGCGGCGCCGCGCGGGGCGGTCGGCAAGGGCCAGGTAGGCGTCGATGACCGGGCAACCGCCCAGCAGAGGCCGGGCCATCTCAAACAAACTCATGAACAGGATGTCGGCAGCGGTGAAGCGTTCTCCGAGCAAATAGGGGCCGCGCTGCAGCGTGTGCCTGATGTGCCGCATCATCGATTCGTTAAGGCCGCTCATGGCCGGGTCCTGCACTAGGAGGCCCTGCCCCTTCATGTATACCAGCGGTTCGGTCAAGCCCACCTGATAGAACAACCAGGTGAGGTAGGCACCACGCAGCGCATGGCCCACCGGGACACCGACTTCCGCCTCGGGATGCAGATCGGTCAGGTACAGCGCAATGGCCGCCGTTTCCGACACCAGGTGGCCCTCGTGTTCCAGCGCCGGCGTGAACCCGTGCGGATGCGGGTTGCGCGGATCGGCCTCGCTGCCGTCGTTGCGTGGGTACTTCACCACCACGACCTCCCGGTCGGCCCCCAGCTCCTCCAGCAGCCACAGGATGCGCGCCGAGTTGGAACCGGGTGAGTGATACAGCTTCAGCATGGTGTGTCCTTGCGGTGAATTCTTCTGGGTGATCGGCAGCGGAGCACTGCGGTGTGCCGCACTCATCCGGCGTGCTTGGCCCGTGACGGCAAGCCGAACGCGGCCCAGGCGCCCGCAGACAGCGCCGCCCCGGTCATCCAGAACACCGGCGCGACACCCAGCACCGCGCCCACGGCGCCGAAACTCAAGGGCATCACCAGGGTGGAGAAGTGGATGACGGTGGACCGAAGCCCCAGCGCCTCGCCCTGGCGCTCGGGCGGGGTGAAGGTGTGCAGGCTGGACATGACCGCGGGCTGGATGGCCCCCAGCCCCAGGCCCATGGTGCCGGCACAGACGGCCATGGCCCACGCACTGTCCAGCCAGGGGTAGAGCAGAAAAACCGATGCCGTCAGCGCCAGCGCACCGGTCATCACCCACCGGGGTTGCAAACGCTCCGCCATGAACGGGATCGCCAGGCGCACCGAGGCCGAGGTGACGGCGTAGCTGGCCAGCACCATGGCAATGGCGGACGCGCTCAGTCCCCGCTCATGGCCCAGGATCGGCAGGGCAAACGCGTGGGCGTCCCAGCAAGCGGCAATCAGCCAGTTGATGAAGAACAGCCGCCGAAGATCGCTGTTCCCCAGCAGATCCCACGCCTTCTGTGGCGCGGCGACCGGTTTGCCCGGCGCCCGGGGTGCTTCAGCAGGCACGCGGGTGGTTGCGAGCAACGTCCCCAAGGGGAACAGCGCCAACCCGACAAAGGCCGCGCGGTAGCTCACATGGTCGATCAGCGCGCCCGCCAGCAAGGGGCCCACAAACGTGGCGATGGACGGGGCGAGCGCCACCCAGCTGAAAATTTTCAGGCGTTCGGCCTCGCCCCGCGCCAGCCGGCCGGCGGTGCGCTGAAGTGAAATCATGCCCATCGCGGAGCCGGCGCCCACCATGGCAGCAGCAGCGCCCAACGCCCACACATGGGAACTCAGCGCAGCGAGCACCGCTCCCACCAGCGCCAGCAAGGCGCCGATGCGCGTCGCCAGGTGGTACCCGCGCCGGTCCACCAGACGGCCGGCGGGAATGGCCAGCAAAAAGGGGAACACGGCAAACAGGGCCATCAACACCCCGATCACGGCCGCGCCACGCGCCTCGTTCACCGCCAGCAAGGGGATGGTCATGCGCATGCCGTTGAGGCAGCCGTGCAAACCGACCTGGGCAGCGACCAGCGTCAGCAGCGTCCACCCGAACCGGGAACGCTCGCCGCGGGCCGCCGGATCAACCGAGGGCATCCTCGATGGCCGAGATCAGCCGTGCGTCATCGGGGGTCACATCGGGGGCAAAACGGGCCACCACGGCACCGTCGCGGTCGATCAGGAATTTTTCAAAGTTCCACATCACATCGGTGTCGCCCTTGGGCAGCAGTTGGTGCTTGCTCAAGGTGTTGCGCAGCAGCGAATCGCCGGACGCCAGGGCCTGTGGCTGCGCGGCAATGAGCGCGGCGTACAGGGGGTGGCGGGGTTTGCTGTTGATGCGCAATTTGGAGAACAACGGAAAGTTCACGTGGTACTCGGTGTCGCAGAAGTCGCGGATCTCGCCCTCGCTTCCCGGCTCCTGACCGGCAAAGTCGTTGCACGGAAATCCCGTGACTTGCAGCCCACGGTGGTGAAACCGGTCGTAGAGAGCCTGCAGGCCGGCGTACTGCGGGGTCAACCCGCATTTGGACGCGACGTTGACGACCAGAATCACCTGCCCCTTGAAGGGTGCGAGGTTGGTATCGGAGCCGTCCAGGGCTTGAAGGGTGATGTCGAAGATCGATGAGCTCATCGGGGTAGTTCCTCGTAGGCTTGTTGAACCAACGTCATGCGGCCGCCGGCCAGCATCAAGGCGCAGAACATCTGCAGATCCACGGTTTCGGCGGTCGAAAAGTGCGCCGCCAGCGCGGCGAAATGTTGTTCGTCAATGGCGTGTGCGTCGGCCGCGAACAGCTCGGCGTAGGTCAGCGCCGCGCGCTCGGCTGGCGTGAAGTGCTCGCTGCCGGTTTGCAGGCAGTTGAGGGCTTCAATGTCCTGCGCATCCACACGGTCACTTTTGCGCGCCAGCTGGCAGGCCTGGCACTGCGTGATGCTGGCGATGCGCAAACGCACCAGCTCGCGCAGGCGCGCGTCCAGCACCCCATGGTTGTGGAACTGGTCCAGCAGCGCCAGCCAGGCCAGCGCCGCCTGCGGCCGGTGCGCCCACACCTGGACCGGCACGGTGGAGCTGAGCATGCGGGTGTCCACGCCCCGCTGCACGGCCTCGCCCAGCGGCGCCGGGAGATCGGCCAGGGACACCAGCGGCAGGCGCGCCACGGTTACAGACGCTCGATCAGTGTGGCGGTGGCCATGCCACCGGCACAACAGATTGCCTGCAGCGCATAGCGGCCTCCGCGGCGCTCCAACTCGTGCAGCATCGACGTCATGATGCGCGCGCCACTGGCCCCCAAGGGGTGGCCCAGCGCGATGGCGCCGCCATTCACGTTCAGCCGCTCGGCGGAAACCCCCAGCTCTTTCATCCACACCATCGGTACCGGCGCGAACGCTTCGTTGATTTCGAAAAGGTCGATGTCGTCCAGCGTGAGGCCGGCCTGTGCCAGCACTTTGCGGGTGGCCGCGATCGGCCCCGTCAGCATCAGTGTGGGGTCGGAGCCCACCGTGGTCATGGCGCGGATGCGGGCGCGGGGCTTAAGACCCAGCGACTCGGCCTTGGCCGAGGACATCAGCAGCAACGCGGCCGCGCCGTCGGAAATCTGTGACGAGTTTCCGGCGGTCAGGCGTCCGTCGGTGCGAAAACTGGTCTTGAGGGTCGCCAGCTTTTCGGCCGCCGTGCCCGGGCGAATGGTTTCGTCCGCAGAGAACAGGGGCGCCTCGCCCTCGGCGCCCTTCTCTCGCACTTGCGCCACCGGCACCGACACGATTTCTTTCTGGAAATGGCCGGCCAGCGCAGCGGCGGCGGCGCGGCGGTGGCTTTCCACCGCGAACGCATCGAGCTCCTCGCGCACCAGTCCCCACTGATCGCACAGGCGTTCGGCGGCTTCGCCTTGACCCGTCATTTCGTAACGGTCGGCGGCCATCCAGCCAAAAGCCTCGCCGTGGATGCTGCGGTTGCTGCCCATGGGCACCCGGCTCATGTTCTCGGCACCGCCGGCCACGACCACGTCGGCCGAGCCAAAGGCAATCTGGCCCGCGGCCAGGTGCACGGCCTCTTCACCCGATCCGCATTTGCGATCGATGGTCAGGCCGGGAATCGTGCAGGGCCAGCCGGCCCCCAGCAGCGCGGTGCGCGCGATGTTGGCCGACTGTTCGCCCACCTGGGTGACGCAGCCGAAGATGACGTCGTCCACCAGCTCCGGTTCAAGCCCGGCACGGGTGATGAGTTCGTCCAGCACCACGGCCCCCAGGTGATCGGCGCGAACGCCCGCCAGACTGCCCTTGAATTTTCCGACGGGGGTGCGAACCGCCCCGACGATCACGACATCCACGCGGCTCACAGAACACTCGCTTTCAGGCCGGAGCCGGGCACGCGCTGGCCCTTGTCGTCGTACTGGTACACGCCTGCGCCGGTCTTTCGGCCGTGGCGACCGGAGGCCACCATCTTGATGATCAGCGGACACGGTCGGAACTTGTCACCCAGGGTGGAATGCAGGTAGCGCAGCACCGACAGCCGGGTGTCCCAACCGGTCAAGTCGCCCAGCTCCAGCGGCCCCATCGGGTGGTTGAAGCCCATGCGCAGCGCGGTGTCGATGTCTTCGGCCGTGGCCACACCTTCCTGCAGCATCCACATCGCTTCGTTGCCCAGCATGGCCGACATGCGGCTGGTGGTCAGCCCCGGCGATTCGTTGACGACGATCGAGGTCTTGCCCAAGGCGTCGCTGTAGGCTCGGCTCAAGGCCACGGCCTCGTCGCTGGTGGCAATGCCGCGCACCAGTTCGACCAGCTTCATCTTGTGCACCGGGTTGAAAAAGTGCATGCCCACCACCCGCTCCGGGTTGGGGACGGCCGTGGCGATCTCGGTCACGCTCAGCGCCGAGGTGTTGCTGGCGATGAGGGCGTCGGGCAGCATGTGGGCGGCGGCCGTGGCCACCACCTGCTTCTTCACCACGATGTTTTCGGTCACGGTCTCGACCAGCAACGCCGCCCCCGCACACGCGGTGGCCAGATCGGTTTGTGTGGTGAGGCGGGCCTTGGCGGCCTCGGCCACCGCCGCATCGAGTTTGCCGAGGCGAACGCCGTCGTCCAGGATCTTGGCCACAGCGGCCAGGGCCTTGGCGGCCGCGGCCTCGTTGCTGTCCACCAGCACGGTGGCGAACCCCGAACTGGCGAAGGCATGGGCAATGCCCGTGCCCATCAGGCCGCCACCGACGACGACCACTTTGTTTTGCGTGATGCTCATTTGATTTCTTTCTGAGTGTTTATTGCGTCGCCGTGACGGTGTTGCGCAAGACGCCAATGCCCGGGATTTCGGCCTCGACCACGTCACCCACCCGGAGGAATTTGCCGGAGCCCTGCGCCGTGCCGGCGGGCGAGCCGGTGAACATGACATCGCCGCTTTCGAAACTCGAACGCTCGTCCACGAACTTCACCAACTCCGCCACGTTCCAGGTCATTTCGGCGGTGTCGCCGTCCTGCCGAAGGTCGCCATTCACGCGCAGCAACAGGCGCAACGACAGCTTGCCTTCCAGCGGGAATTCATCGCGGGTCACGATCCAGGGGCCGAGCCCCGTGGTCTGGTCGCCGCTCTTGGCCGCAAACAGGTCCATACCCACACCGGGTGGTCCGCTGCGCTGCAGGTCACGCGAACTCACGTCGTTGCCCACGGTATACCCCAACACACTGGCGATCGGGTCCTGGCGGTTGACCACATCACCGATCACCGCCACCAGCTCCACCTCGTGGTCCAGCTCCTGGGTCAGTGGCGGGTAACGCAGCGTGTCGTTGGCGCCGATGAGTGCCCCGTAGGCCTTCAAAAACGCAATGGGCTGGCTGTGGCTCTTGATGCCGAAATCGGCCGCGAGGTGTTTGGCGTAGTTGGCACCGGCCACCACCACACGGTTGGTCTTCTCAATCGGCGGCAGAAGCCTCACCGAACCCATGGGCAGCACGGCCCCAGTGAATGGCAGTGCGGCCTCACCTTCACCGCGCGTGACCGCCGGCCCCCAGTCGGGCACGCCGCCCACGATCGGGCGAAGCTCTCCGCGTTCGGTGTTCACCAGCGCCCAGAACGGAGCGCCGCCATCGGTGCAGCGGGCGAGTTTCATGGGGCAGCTTTGACAGCGGGTTTGCCCAGCTTGGCCGGGTCGAGATGCAGCAGTTCACACGCGTTTTTCCATCGGATTTTCTGCAGATCGTCATCCGACAAACGCAGGCCATCGGTCAGGTCGTGGCGAACGGCGTCACTGCCGCCAAAGTTGCTGCCGTACAGCACGCGGTCGGCACCGATGATGTCGACCAGGGCCTGACGCATCGGCACTTCGTGCAGCTCCACGTCAAACCAGAAATTCTTCAGGTACTCCTCAACCGGCTTCTTGTTGAACTTCACATCCAGGTTGCGGTTGGTCTGGGCCAGACGACCGAGCTGGTAAGGGATGTAGCCGCCACCGTGGGTGATGTAGACCTTCAGGTCGGGGAAACGGTCCAGCACGCCGCCGTTGATCAGGTACCAGAAGAAGCGCGTTTCGTCGTAGTTCATGCCCACGATGGCCGTGGTCTCGTACGGGTCCTGGTTGGCCTGCATGCCCCAGGTCACCGACTGGTTGTAGCCGTGGATGAAGATCGGCAGATCCAGATCGCACATCGTTTTCCAGACCACATCGAGTTGCGGCGAATCGGCTTCCAGCCCGCCGAAGTTGGCGCCCCCGGCCACCAGGCCCTTGGCGCCAAGCTCGGTGCAGGCGCGGCGAATTTCCTTCGCGGCGTCGTGCGGGGCGTTCAGCGGCGCATGGGCCCAGAACATCAGGCGATCCGGTGCCGCCGAGCAGTAGTCGGCCAGGATGTCGTTGACCTTGGTGGCAAAGCGGACCGAGAACTCCGGGTCGGCCCAGTACATGTAGCAGTGCGACGGCACCGACAGCACCTGCGCGTTCTGGCCCGCAGCGTCCATGCCGTTCAGGCGGTTTTTCGGATCGGCCCACCGGGCCATGTAGTCCTCGACGCTCGGGCCATTTCCAGCAGCCACAGCCGCCTTGCGCTCGGGCGAGCCGAGGCGCAGCACCCAATGGCCGACGCGAAGCTTGACGTCGCCGTCCGGGTGGCGTTCGAAGAACGGCCCCCAGAACGGGTGCTGGTTGTAGTACCCGGGTAGCGGGGCGTGGGCGTGCAGGTCGATCAGCATGGTGGTCTCTTTCAGGTTCAGGCATGGCCGAGGTGGCCAAAACCAGGTTGTCTCGTGTGTCGGTGAAGCTGCGGCCACTGCCGAACTTTCGACAAAGGTTTGCGCTGCATCAACGCTATATTAATCAGAAAATGCGATTCTGTTCAAGTTATCGAAAACACTGACTTGATGACACGCCCCGTTTTGGGCACCCTGCAGACTGGTCCCACATGGAGATTTCTGATGTACAAGAACCTGCTTGTCGCCTTGGACGACACCCCCCTGGGGATGACTACCGTGACCCGCGCGGTCGAATTCGCGCGTGCTCTGGACGCCCGAATCACCTTCTTTCACGCCGCGCCAGACCTGACGGCAACCGGTGAAGGCGCCATGTTGTACTCACTGGACGACCAGGCATTTGCTGAGGAAAGCAATATGCCCCGCCATGCTGTTCTGCTCAAGGCCGCCACCGCAGCAAAGATCGGCGGCGTTGCTTGTACGACCGATGCAAGCGTCAGCGACCATCCGGCCCAGGCCATTCTCGATGCGGCTCATCGACATGCCTGCGACCTGCTGTTTGTGAGCTCGCACGGCCGCTTGCCAGGTTTGCGGGGTTGGCTGCACGGCAGCGTGACCCATCGGCTGCTACAGATCGCCGACCTGCCTGTGCATGTGGCCAGCATCGAGTCGAATGACCAGCAAGCTGATGCCAACCGCGCCCTCGCGATCATTGGAGGAGAACATCGATCCATCGCAGCGGTGCTGGGCGGACTTCAGCAATTGGACCGTGCGGGACGCGCCAATGGCAAGGCGCCAGACGTGGTGCAGATGTACCAGATGGTCAAATACCTTCGCCAGTTTCCGGCGGTATTGCATCACCCCAAGGAGGAGGATTTTATTTTTCGACTGCTCCGGCAACACGCCGGAGAGCACAACGCCGTACTGGACGAACTGGAGCGGCAGCACTCCCTGGAAAGCAGCTTGGTCGATGCGCTGTCCGACGCCCTATCCCGTCAGGAAAGTGGCCAGGCTGACGCCCCGGCAGCGATCACCGCCGCTGTCCAGCGCCTGAGTGGCGCGATCTGGGAACACATGTCACTGGAGGAGTCGGTCATATTTCCAGCAGCACGCCGGCATTTCACCCGTGCGGACTGGGCAACGGTCTACCAAGCCTTTTCGGCACATCAAGACCCTCTTCTCCACCACTCGTCCGAGATGCCCATGAAGCAGTTGTTCGCACGGATCGCAACGGCGCTGCAGCAGGATGCTTCTGAGCAAGCTCCCAGGTGATGGAAGGTTGACTCCCGATTGCCCCTCGGGTCACCGCCTGGCTCGAGAGGATGTTCCTGCGGTCAGGGACTCCACCAACCGTCCGATGCGACGGGGCAGCGCCTTGCGATCCGTGTCACCCGGTACCAGCTGCTCGCTGAGGACATAGCGGATAAGCAGTTCGCACACCAGCTCCCGGTCAAGCTTGACGCCGAGACGCGCCTCCCAGGCGTCAAAGACCACGCCCAAAACGTCCTGAAATCGAACGACCGAGTCGTGGAAGATGCGCCGGAAGAACCCCAGGGCGTACTCCGGTGCCACAACCAGCAGCCGACGCGCACGACCATGTTCCAGGTAGTAGTCCAGGTAGCGAATCAGCGCCGCAAAACGTTCATCGGGATCCTGGCAGGACTCCACGGCTTCGGCCAGCGCCACGTGAAACCGCTCCCGCTTGTGGCGCGAGAAGGCATCCAGAAGTTCATCCTGCGACGCAAAGTAGCGATAGAACGTTCCGCGAGAGACATTCGCCGCTCGACAGACATCGAGAATCGAGATCCGTTCGGCGCCGGATTCCAACACGATGTTTTCGGTGGCTGCCAGGATGTTCGCGATCGTTATCTCAGAGCGCCGATTACTGCGCGAACGCTTCACGACCACCGGCGTGGAGGCCACCGGGCTCTTGTTTGCCACGGCGACAGGTGCCACGGCTTTTTTCTTCGCGACCATCGTCTTCACAGGCACTGAAGCGGCACTGCTCACCACCTTGAGGCGGGACGATTTGCCATTGGGCTTGGCTTGCGCATCCACCTGCGCAACAGCTGATGCTGGTCGCTTGCTTTTGGGCTTGTCATCGGCGTCCGGAGCGACCGAGGTCCGCTTGTTCGTGCTCTTGAGACTCATATTCATACTTTCTGAAGGTCGAAGGGAGATTTTGCGGCCAGCACATTCAAGGGTTTACCAGCACACCCAATGAATGAGTCTGTATATAGAATATTCGTCTGAATATAGAATTTTTGTGCCTTTCGGCACGGCTTGGAGCTTTTCACATGGCAGGCATCGGCAACCCCGACTCGTGGTCTCTTGGGCAACAGGATACGGTCATCGCAGCGCTTGAGCGCGCTGTTTCGAAACACCCCAACCGGGTTCTGCTCGATTTTTCGGGGGAATTTCATACCTACGGGGATGTTGACCGCCAATCGACCCGCCTGGCCCATGCGCTGGCTGCGCTGGGTGTGCAACCTGGGCACACCGTGGTGACGATGCTCGACAACAACGTCGACGCGGTGCTCTGCTGGTTCGCCATCAACAAGCTTTGCGCCGTCAGCGTGCCCATCAACACCGCGCTCAAGGGCGAATTCCTGCGCCACCAGATCGCAGACGCCGGGGCGGCGCTCGTGGTCTGCGAAGCCACCTACGCCGAGCGCATCGCGGCCGTGTCGGACGGGCTGCCGGACGTGAAGCTGGTGCTGACCCGGGGCGAGCCCGGCGACGGGCGCTGCGGCACCCTGCCACTGGCGTCGCTCAACGGACACCGGGGCCACGACGACAGCGCTTTCGAGCGCAAACCCAACCCCTGGGAACTGGCCTGCCTGATCTACACCTCGGGCACGACCGGGCCGTCCAAGGGCTGCATGATCAGCTACAACTACATGTGCAACCTGGCGCGCCTGCAATTGCGCGCCGGCCCGGCCAACGAACATGACGTCACGATCACGCCGCTGCCGCTGTTCCACATGAACGCCATGTGCGTGGGCGTGCTGGCGTCGATCCTGGTGGGTGCCCGCGTCGCCTTCGTTCCGCGCTTTTCGGTGTCGAATTTCTGGCCCGAGGTGGAGCGCAGCGGCGCGACCATCGCCTCCATCCTGGGCAGCATGGGCGCCATGTTGGCCAACGCGCCCGACACCGAAGCGGGACAGCGCTGCAAGGGGCAGATCCACACGGTGCGCGGCAACCCGTTCACCGAAGAAGTCAAGGCCATCTGGCGCGAACGCTTCGGTGCCAAACAAGTGGGCGGCAACGGCTACGGGCTCACAGAGGCGGCGGTAATCACCTCGCTGGCCGGTGGCGAATACGCGGCGCCCGGCTCGTCGGGCACGCGCATCCCCGACTTCGACGTGCGCATCGTGGACGACCTCGACCGCGAGGTGCCCGCCGGCACGTCCGGCGAGATCGTGGTGCGTCCGCTGCGCCCCGACATCATGTTCATGGGCTACTGGCGCCGGCCCGAAGACACGCTGAAGATCATGCGCAACCTCTGGCTGCACACCGGGGACATTGGCAAGTTCGACGAACAAGGTTTTTTCTACTTCGTGGACCGCAAGAAAGACTACCTGCGCCGGCGCGGCGAGAACATTTCCAGCTTCGAGATGGAGGCGGCGTTTGCGCGTCATCCGGCCCTCGCTGAAGTCGCTGTGCACGCCGTGCCGTCCGACAAGGGAGAGGACGACGTCAAGGTGACGGCCATGCTGCGCCCCGACATGACGCTGAGTCCCGAAGACCTGTTCCGGTGGGCCATTGACGCGGTGCCTTATTACGCGTTGCCGCGCTACATCGAATTCCGCGACAGCCTTCCCAAGAACCCCCAAGGGCGGGTCCTCAAGTACGAGCTGCGCGACGAAGGTTGCACGCCGACCACCTGGGACCAGGAGACCAGCGGCATCCAGGTCAAGAAGCGCTGAACCCAGCGCTTGGTCCATCAGTATTCACGCACCGGCACGTGGGCCGGGCGCGAGTTGTAGCCGGGCAGGTGCAGCCCGCCGTCCACGTGCATGGTGATCCCGGTCACAAACCGGGCCATCTCCGAACCCAGAAAAACGACCACAGGCCCGATGTCCAGCTCCGGGTCACCGGATCGACCCATTGGCCGTGCCGCCGCCGAGCGCTCGGCAAAACCGGGGATTTCAGCGGCCAGCTTGTGGAAGGTGGCCCCCATAGCGGTCGGCGCGATGGCGTTGCAGGTGATGTTGAAGCGGCCCCACTCGGCGGCCGCACTGCGGGTCAGCCCGACCACGCCCGACTTGCCCGTGTTGTAGTCCGCGTGTTGCCAGGCGCCGATGTCCACATCGATGGAAGTGAAGTTGATGATGCGCCCGCCACCGCGCTGGCGCATGTGCGGCATGGCCGCACGCATCGCCCACCAGCTGGCCCAGACGGTGGAGGTCAGGGTGCGCTCCAGCATGGCGTCCGTCTTGTCCTCCAGCAACACGTTCTCTGAAGGCACAAAGGCGTTGTTGACAAGAATGTCGAGACCTCCAAAGCTGTCCACAGCGGCCTGGATTGAAGCCTCCACACTCTCTTTGCTCAGGACGTCGGTTCGAACGAACAGGGCGCGGGCCCCCATCTGCCGGAGTTCCAACTCGGCCTCGGCCCCCGTCACCGGGTCAAGCTCGGCAATCAGCACCGCGGCGCCCTCTCGCGCAAAGCAGCGAGCGACACCCCGGCCAATGCCACCACCGGCACCTGTGATCAGGGCCACTTTGTCTTTCAGCAGATCCATCGGGTCTCCAAATATATATTGAACATAATTCTATTTATCGTACACTTTAAGACATGGTGTGTCAGCCGGGAAGACGTGAACATCGTGGATTTCCTGCTCGGTAAAAACCCTAGAAAGTCCGCATGCCCCTGTTCCGACGACGCATTCTGATCGCGACCGATCCCTTGAGAACCGGCACCCGGTACCGGGCTGCGCTCGAAGACGACTTCCACCACTTCCGGGTCGAACTGGTGGTGCGGGACGGGCTCATAGCCTCGCTGCATGCGGAGGCGCCCCGCCACCCCTACAGCCTGTGCCCGTCTGCGGCAGATCAGCTCCAGCAGCTGGTGGGCATGGCCCCGGAAACCAGTGCACACGCGGTGATGCGCCAGGTCGACGCCAGCCAGCAATGCACCCACATGCTGGAGCTCAGTGGCCTGGCGGCCGCAGCAGCGGCACGCGCCCTGCCACAACGGCGCTATGACATCGAGGTACCGTTGCGGGTCGAAGGGCGCACCCATGCGACCCTGGACCGAGACGGCACCCGGCTGCTGGCCTGGGATGTCCAGGATCTTGAGATCGAAGGACCGCCGCCCTACAACGGCATCGGCTTGCGCCAGGGCATGGCACGCTGGGCCATGACCCACCTGAGCGAGGAAATGGCTGAGGCGGCGCTGGTGTTGCGGCGTTGTGCGGTGATTTCTATGGGAAAAAACCGCCCTCTCGATGCACAGAAACACGCCAGGTTGTCCGGCGCCTGCTATGCGCAACAGCCAGACCGGGCCCCGCTGGCCCTGCGCCAGGTGGGCTCGACCTGGAACTTCACCTGGCAGCCCGACCAGCTGTGCCGGGACGACCTGGACTGGATCGCCTTCAAAGTCTGAAGGCGATCGGCAGACTCAGAGGAAGATGGCCAGGTTCGGGGTGCCCAGCACGGCCTGGTCCAGCAGGATCTCACGGCGGGCCAGCTTGAAGCTCTCGCCATCGACCCGCAACACATCCCGGCGCTCGGCGCTGATCAGATCGAACTCGTCGAAGTTGAACCGGCTGCGGGTCACCAGCAGGTAGCTGCGCACGCTGTATTCGTCGGGCTTGTCGGCGGTGGCTTCCACCAGGACGTTGGTCACCAGCCGTCGCGTGCGCGAGGGCGGGTCTTCCGCCCAAGCGCTCTTGGTACCGGTGAGGCGGACAATGCGCCCCATCACGGAACGCCAGTCGTCGTGGTAGTGCTGCATGGTGCGCACCACCGACGCCGCCTGCTGACTCACCGGCCGGGTTTCCCTCAAGGGGGCGGTGTAGATCAGATCCTGTGCCAGCGTGTCGCCCCATTCCTTGAGGCGGGTTTCATCCAGCAGTCGCGCTTCGACGTACAGGAATTGGAGGATCTGGTTGTAAACAGGCGATCCAATCGGCACCAGGGCGCCTTGGGCTTCACTCATGAGAATCTCCGAAAATGGGGGTATCGAATTGCGACGAGAGCTCGGGGGCTCGAAGAGGGTTCAGACATTGCCGCCCATGAGCTGGCGCCAATACATCCACCAGTGCCACTGCGTGTCGTCCTTGGTGAAGCCCTCGTTGACGATGCCGGGGCCGGGCCAGCCTTCGGGGGCGCCGGTTTCGTAGACCGCCTGGTACTTCAACGTCATCTTCTTGCCCTGTGCGCCCTTGGCGGCCAGGGTCATGTGAGGCCAGGTATCGGAGTCGTCTTGCTCGACCATGCCCGACGTGCCAAACAGCTGGATGGTCTGCCTGAGCATCTTGTCCCGCAACTCTTGCGGCGCATCCTTCTCGGCAAAGATCCAGTTCACGAACTCCAGCTTGTCCGGTCCCTTAGGGACGTAGGCGTGCATGGTCATCGAACCGACCACCGTGCCATCCGCCTGAGGGATGTAGACAAAGCCAAACAGAACGTTCGGGAAAATCCCCCCCACTTGCGGGGGCATGCTGGTTTGCACCTTCAGCTGCTCGGGGGTAAGGTTGCGTTTGAGTTGTTCGACCATGTCCTTGGTCATACCGGCCGGCGGCAGCGCGTTGAGCTTTTCATCCACGCTCAACACGTCGGGATCCAGTCCCGTCATGCGACGGATCTTTCGCCCCAGGTCGATGCAGCGCAGCGCATGGCCATGGGGAGAGCTCACTTCCACGCCGTACATCTCGGGGCTCAGATCGCCACCACCGCCCTCACCCTCGCCCTTCTTGGAGTAGTTGCCCACCTCGGCCAGCCAGCGGTGCAAGGTCAGCGTGTGGTAGCCATCAGCGGCCGACTGCTCGCCGGCGGCTTTCCAGTTGGCGCGCACCGTGAAGCGCTGCGGCGGGCCCAGCACTTCCATGCCTTTGTCGGAGCGTTTGAAGAGGATGTCGTAGTACCACTTGGCGTCGCCCAGAAACTCGTCGAACGAGGGGCCGTCGATGTTCCAGGTCGCAAAGATCAGCCCGCCGTACAAGGTGACCCGGGCCTTCTTCAGCCCCAGGTCCTCTTTGCTCATCATCTTGCCGTGCATGGTCTCTTTTTCGACTGGCGCACCGAGAAAGGCACCGTTCGGACGGAAGGCCCAACCGTGGTAAATGCAGGTGTGAATCTGGGTGTTGCCGGCATCGAGGGTGGACACCCGCATGCCGCGGTGCGAACACAGGTTGAGCAGCACATGGACCTCGCCCGACTTGTCGCGCGTGACCAGCACCGAGTCGGAACCCATGTCACGGGTGATGAAATCACCGGAGTTCGGGATCTCAGATTCGTGACCGAGGAAGACCCAGATCTTGCCGAAGATCTGCTCCATCTCCATCTCGTAGAGCTCGGGGTCCGAGAGCGCGCGCATCTGCACCTCCCGGGTGGCCACATTGACCAGGTCAACGACCTTGGTCCCATCGGAAAGGGTCGGGTGTGTCGGGCTCAGCATGGGGGTCTCCTTCATCTGATTAAGCAGCGGTGGAGACGAAATATAAACAACTTAGCCAAGTGTGTACATATAAAGCCCGTCGCATTGGACAAAAGCAGATCAAACCAAGGGTTAACACCGATCATTTTCCCCACTCACCGCCCTGCCCTGCGGCTGGATCAACCCCTCCACAGCATGCGCATCAGCCCTGAAAGGAAGCCGTGATCTTGGCGTGAGGCCCCGCCACCTGCGCCGCCCAGGCATCAGGCATCTGGTCAAAGCGGTAACCGACATGATCGAAGGCAATCTGGTGCTCACGCGCCAGCTTCAAGAGCCTGCGCCAGGTGGCCTCACGATCGCTCGGTGAACGTTGACCAGTCCCCACACAGCTGAGCGTTCGGAACAGCAGATCGGCGATGTTGAGGTTGATTTCGCGTCCGGCGCCGGTGCCGATGGTGAGGATGCGTGCCCCCCAGCGTGTGGCCTTCAGTGCGGCGAGCAGGGGTGGACCACAGACACCATCGAGCACCACGTCGAATCCCTCGCCCGCCACGGCCTTGAGGGCCGCGGCATCGTCGTCGCTGCCCAGCGCCACCACCGCATCGGCCAGGCCGCGCGCGCGCAGGCGCTCCAGGGCCGCCGCGTTGCGGGCCGCCCCCACCACCCGGCCGGCCCCCAGAATGCGCGCGAGCTGAAGGGCGATCTGCCCCAATGTGCCGGTGGCACCCAGGATCAACACGCTTTCGCCGGGCTTGATGCCGGCCTGCTCCAGCGGCAGCAGCGCACCCGTGCCCGCGATGCCCATGGTGATGGCGAGCACATCGTCCACATCGTCGGGCACGTTCCACACCTCTTCGGTCGGCACCAGGGTTTGTTCGGCCCAGGCCCCGAAAGGCGCCACCGAGCGTTCCCCAAAATAGACCCGGCGCCCATCCGGCGCACGGCCGACCCCCTCACCACGTATGACGCACGGGAATTGCACGCCCAGGCGGTAGGCCCCCAGAACGTCCCAGCCCCCCAGTCCGGCGGTTTCCACGTTGACCAAGGTTGCACCCTCGCACGCTTGCGGCACAGAAAAGACCTGAAGGACCGGCCCCAGGCCGCGCTCGGTGATGACGGCGGCCCGCATCACGCAACCGCCTGAGGATCAAGGTTCGGACCGACAGCGTCGAGGTGCCGGGGGTTGCCCTGTCGGGGCCGGTCGTTGCATGGGTTCATCGGTTGCTCCTGGGGTCACAGCGCGGTTTCGGCATCGGCGTCGGCAAACATCTTGTTGATGTCGCCCGACGTCACGGGCTTGCCGGCCACACGCACCGGCTTGGCCCCGCCCATGCCCAGCATGGGCTCCACGCTCACATGCTGGGCCTGCGCCCGCAGCGCGCCCACCGTGCAGTTCTCGCGGCCCAGAATCGAGAACGGGTCATAAGAGAACTCCCGCATGGCATTGAGGTGGCCGATCTTGTCGATCTGCACATCCGTCAGGTGCTGGGTCTGGGCATGGAAGATCTCCGGCGAACCCGGCCAGGTGCAATCGGAATGCGGATAGTCGCACTCCCAGGTCACTTTGTCTTCACCGATGTCGGCCAGATTGCGAAGACCAAATTCGTCTTCGATGAAGCAGGTGATGATGTGTTTTCTGAAGACATCACTGGGCTTGCCGCCGCCGAAGTCGGTGTTGGTCCACTCGTGATGGTGCCGGTAAGTGAAGTCGGCGCGCTCCAGCAAGTAGGGGATCCACCCGATGCTGCCTTCGGACAAGGCCATGCGCAGGTTGGGGTACTTCTTCCACATCGGCGCCCAGATCCAGTCGGCGGCCGAATTGGCGATCGAGATCGGCATCGAGGTGATCCAGGCATCGATCGGTGTGAGGTCCGAGGCATGCTCGGCCTTGACGCCGGTACCGATGTGGCAGCAGATCACGACGTCGTTGTCCGCACAAGCCTTCCAGACCGGGTCCCAGTGGTCAGAGTGGATCGAAGGGAATCCGTGCAGCGCCGGGTTGTCTGAGAGCGAAATCGCGTGAACGCCGAGTTTGGCCATGCGACGGATTTCCTGAGCCGCCAGCTCACCGTCCCACCAAGGAATCAGACTCAGTGGAATGAACCGACCCGGAGCAGCGTTGCACCAATCGTGCAGGTGCCAGTCGTTGTAGGCCTGGATGGCGGCAAACGAGACCTCCCGCGCGTCCTTGTACTGCTGGAAGCGTTGACCCGCGAAACCGGGAAAGGTCGGAAAGCAGATCGACCCGAGAACGCCGTTGGCGTTCATGTCGTCGACACGGGCTTTGATGTCCCAGGTGCCGCGGCGCATGTGTTCGTAGCCCAAAGGCTCCATGCCGTATTCGTCCTTGGGTCGCCCCACCACCGAGTTCAGGCCCATGTAGCCCGTGGCGCGGCCTTCAAAGACCCAGACATCACGGCCCTTGCTTTGCACCACCTTGGGCTCGCGGCCCTTGAATTTGACCGGCATGTGGCGGTCAAACGCACCGCGCGGTTCGATGGCGTGGTCGTCCACGCTGACAAGAATGAGGTCGTCGAGTTTCATGAGGTTCTCCAGATCAAAGGAATGTGCAAAGGGGTGGGGTGGTGATGGCCGATGGGTCGATCAGGGGTTTGTGGCGCGGCAGTTGGGGGGCCTGCCGTGCCAGGGTCTTCAGTCCCAGATCACGGGAACAGAGGAAGCGCCGCGCAACATGCTGCCGGCGATCACGGGCGCGGGGCGGTCCGGGTCGAGCCGGATGTTGGGGAACAGGTCGAGCACCGCATTGATGGCGATGGACAGTTCCATCTTCGCCAGGTACTGGCCGATGCACATGTGCGGGCCGAAGCCGAAGGTAAAGGACGGCTTTTGGCGGCGGTCGATGTCAAAGGTGTCGCAGTTTTCGAAAACCTCTTCGTCGCGGTTGGCGGAAGCAACCACGCACTGCACCATCGCATCCTGCGGAATCATCACGCCCCGGATCTCGACATCGCGAACAGCCTGGCGCACCTTGACCGTGGACACAGGTTCGAAACGCACGCTCTCGTCGATCAGTTTGGCCACCAGGCTGCGATCGCCGCGAACCCGCTCGACCAACGCTGGGCGCTGCAACAGCAGCGTCATGATCGAACTGAAGGTGCGGGTGGTGGTTTCGCCGCCGGCGGCCACCATCGAGCGAGCGAAGGTCGTGATCTCGTGGTCGTCGAGCTTGCGGCCCTCGAACTCGGCGCGCAACAGACGGCAAACCAGGTCGTCACCGGGCGCACCTTCGGCGCGGCGGCGTTTGACCAGCGCCATCACGGCCTCGTACAAGGTGTTGGTGGCCTTCATCGCGCGTTCGCGGGATGCCGCCTCTTCGGTCGGGTCGAGCTTGGGGCCGGCCAATACGGTCAGACCCATCGCGGCGTACTCGTAAAAGTTGCCCAGCTCTTCGTCTGGAAAACCGATCAACCCGTAGATGACCCGGATCGGGAAGTACAGCGCAAAGTCCATCAGGTCGGCGCGCTTGTCCGACACCAGCGGCAGGATGAATTCGTCGCGAATCTGGTGCTCGATGGCGGTGCGCCACGGCAGCACCGCGTCGGGCGCAAACACCGGCTGCAGAAGCCCTCGGGCCTTGCGGTGCGCTTCACCGTCCATGGCGGTGATGACCAGCCCGTCGGCACTGAAAAAGCTGCCGAAGCCCTTGGCCATGAAGCGGCTGTTGAAGGTGGCGGAATCCTGCAGCACGGTCTTGACGTCGTTGTACTTGAACAGGGTAAAGGTCGGGTGGCCGTGGTTGGCGCCCGCATGGGTGGGCACGCCGATGCTGTTCATGAAGTCGCCGGTCGCGACCGGCGTCTTTGCGCGCCTGTCGCGGCACGCCGCGTACAGGTCGATGTCGGTTCCCCGGTAGTTGGCCGACAGTGCCGCGAACGCTTGTTCGAGCTTTTCGGAACGGTAGGTGGTGGTCATTGTTGATCCTGATCAGCAGAGGGTGGGTGGACAGATCAAAGGAAGATGCCCAGGTTGGGCGTTCCGAGCACGGACTGGTCGATCAGGACCTCGCGCCGCGCCAGCCGCAGGCTGTCTCCGTCTTTGCGCAACACGTCGTGGCGGTCACAGGGGATGAGGTCGAAGTAGTCGAAGTCGAACCGGTTCCGCGTGAGCAGCATGTAGCTCTGCACCTTGAACTCGTTCGGCTTCTCGGTTCTGTAGACCCGCACATTGCTGACCAGGCGGCGTGTGCGCGACGGCGGGTCTTCGCACCACGCGCTGCGGGTTTCAGTGATGCGGCGCACGCGCAGCGTCAACGACGCGTGGTTGTCGTGCATGTGCTGGACGGTGCGGATGAAGGTGCCGTCCTGCATGCGCACGGGCCGTGTCAAGCGCTGCGGGACGTTGTATTCAATGTCCTGCGCCAGAAGCTGGCTCCATTCGGCAAAGCGAAGCTCATCGAGCATTTCGGCTTCGTCAATGAGGAACTCGACGCATTCGTTGTACAGCGGGCTGCCGACGGGCACGCGGTTGCTGCGCACGGTGGGTGGCAGGGGTGTGGGTTCGAGCAAATGGGCAAGCATGGTGATCTCCTGGTGATGGGGGGCTGGCATGGGCAACTCAAGACGCCTGAGTCATCAGTTCGTGCCAGTACTGCCAGAAGCTCCAGTTGGTGTCGTCCTTGGTGAAGCCGCTGCCCACATGGCCGGGACCGGGCCAACCATCGGGCTTGCCGGTCTCGTATTTAGCCTGGTACTTCAGCGTGATGTGCCTGCTCATCGCGCCCTTGGACACGATGGTCTGGTGCGGCCAGGTGTCGGAATCGTCCTGCTCGACCATGCCGGAGGTGCCCAGCAACTGGCAGGAGATGCGCAGCATCGCGGCCTTCTGTTCGGGCGGTGTGTCCTTCTCCGCGAGGATCCAGTTCATGAACATGAACTTGTCCGGCCCCAGGGGCACATAGGTATGCAGCGCCATCGCGCCGGTCACTTTGCCGTCGGCCGTGGGCAGGTAGATGAACTCGAACAGGCCGTTGGGGAAAAAGTTGCCCACCTGCGGCGGGTTGGAGCTCATCACCCGGACCTGGTCGGGGGAAAGGCGGCTCACCACGTCGGGAATCATCTCCGGTGTCAAACCCGGGGGCGGCAGCACGGCCAGCTTCTGCTCGGGTGTCAGCTCGGACGGGTCCTGGCCGGTGATGCGACGCACCTTGCGGTCCAGATCGATGCAGCGCATGGTGTGGCCGTGGTCGGTCCAGACTTCGACACCGTACATCTCCGGGGTCAGGTCGGCACCGCCGCCCTCGGCACCGGGCTTCTTCGCGTAAGGGCCGATCTCCCCCAGCCAGCGGTGCAAGGTCAGCGTGTGATAGCCGTCGCAAGCCCCCTGCTCGGCCGCCGTCTTCCAGTTGGCCTTGATGATGAAGCGTTGCGGCGGGCCGAGCACTTCCATGCCGTTGGTGGTGCGGCACCACATGGTGTCGTAGTAAAACTTGGCATCGCCCAGGAATTCGTCGAACGACGGGCCTTCGATGTTCCAGGTGGCGAAGATCATGCCGCCATAGATCGTCACGCGGGCTTTGGTCAATGAGAGCTCGGCCTTGCTCATGATCTTCCCGTGCATGCACTCTTTGTCAACGGGTGCGCCGATGAAGTCCCCGTTGGGCTTGAAAGCCCAGCCGTGGTAGATGCACATGTGGGCCTGCGCATTGCCCATGTCCAGGGTGGACACCTTCATGCCCCGGTGGGTACAGGCGTTGAGCACCACATGCACCTGGCCCTCGCGGTCGCGGGTGACAAGGACCGAGTCCGATCCCATGTCCCGCTGAACAAAATCACCCGAATTGGGTATTTCCGTCTCGTGAGCCAGAAAGACCCACGTCTTGGCAAAGATTTTTTCCATCTCGAGCTGGTACAGCTCGACATCGGACAAAACCCGCATCTTCACCTCGCGGGTGTCCAGGTTGATGAGGTCCGAGATCTTGGTTCCATCGGCCAACACCGGGTTGCTACGCGTCAACATATCAGTCTCCTTGGAGCCAGCACCATTGCAGGCATGGAAACTAATTTAAGACACTTTTAGCTTTTGTGTATAACTGACAAGGGTTTACCCGGAATCGAAACGCGCGCCGAGTTGATCTACCTCAATCTTTTAGGGTCTTTGACAGCTGTTTGAGCAATCAAACCGATTCTGTTCTAGTCGGCCACAAGGCGATACCGATCGCCAGCATGGAGCAGCAACTCGCCCCAGTGCCGCCAAGGCTGGTGAAGCGGTACCCGCAACAGCTTCAGCCCCACCCACGAACAAAACAGGGGGACAAACTCCAGCAGCCAGACTTGGCGCCGGCTGTGAACCAAACCCGTCACGATCACACCGCGACGGGGGCGTCGAGCTTCAGCAGACGGCGCGCGTTCCCGCTGCGGATCTTGGCCACGTCGGCGTCCGACAGGCCGAGCCCGGCGGTCAGGTCACCGTTGTCGTAGGCACCGCCAAAGTTGGTGCCGTAGAGCACCTGGTCAGCGCCCACCACGTCCACCACCGCGCGGCGCAGGGCCGGGTGGTGCAGGTCCAGGTCGAACCAGAAACTGGACAGGTAGTCCATGAGCGGGCGTTGGTTGCGGGCGTCCGGCGCCATCGATTTGTTCAGTTCGGCCAGGCGCCCGAGCTGGAACACCGACATACCCCCGCCGTGGTTGATGTAGGTCTTGAGCGTGGGAAACACGTCCAGCGCACCGCCACAGATCAGGTACCAGAAGAACAGGGTTTCGTCGACGCAGTCGCCCACGATGGAGGTGGTTTCAAAGCGGTCTTCCGCGTGCTTGTCGCCCCACCACACCGACTGGTTGTAGCCATGCACCATCAGCGGAACGTCCAGCCGGGTGACGGCTTCCCAGACCGGGAACAGTTCCTCGCTGTAGGCCTGCAAGCCCTTGAAATTGGCGCCGCCCACACACACCCCTTTGGCCCCGAGTTGTGTCACGGCGCGCTCGATCTCGCGCGCGGCCTCAGCGGGCTCGGCCAGGTTGGCGTGGGCCCAGAAGGCAAAGTGCGCCGGGTCCTGGGCGCAGTAGGCCGACATCTCGTCGTTGCAGATGCGCGCGTACTCACTGCCGAAGTCGTCCGCCCAGTACATGAAGGCATGCGACGGGGTGGACACCACGATCTGGTCCACGCCCCGCTGCGCCATCAACTCGCGGCGCGAGGCGTGCGTCATCTTCGCCAACAGGCTCGCTTCCGCTTCCTCGTCACTGGCCGCCTTGGATTTCTGTTTTGTACCGAGCGAAAAGTCTCCGACGGTGAAGCCCTGCATCTTCATGAACGGTCCCCAGAACGCATGGCGGTTGAGCATTCCGGGGGTGAGCAGGTGGGCGTGGGCGTCGATCAGCATGGTTTGAAACGGGGAAAGTGACGAGGAAAGGGTCCTCGAACGGCCACCCGCACTTGACAGCAGCAGGGCCCAAACAGTCTAATGTTTGAACACTTTTTGTCAATCTGTATTAATACAAAGAAAGATCAGGTGCATCCGATGACACCCACCACCTACCACCTGCTGGGCCGCACCGGCTTGCGCGTCTCGCGCCTTGCGCTGGGCACCATGACGTTTGGCACCGAAAACGGCTGGGGTTGCGACCGGGAGACCGCGCGTTCGATGTTCGATGCCTACCTGGCCTCGGGTGGCAATTTCATCGACTCGGCCGACATCTACACCCAGGGCACCGCCGAGACCTGGCTGGGCGAATTCATGGCGGAAACGGGCACGCGTGATCGCGTGGTCCTGGCCACCAAATACAGCTTCAACCACCAGAACCCGCAGGGCAACCCGAACGCCGCGGGCAACGGCCGCAAGAACCTGATGCGCTCCATCGACGCCTCGCTGATGCGGCTGAAAACGGACTATGTGGATCTCTACTACCTGCACGCTTGGGATGGCATCACGCCAGCAGAAGAGGTGCTGCGCAGCATGGACCAGCTGGTGCGGGCCGGGAAAATCCGCCACTGGGCGCTCTCTGACGTGCCCGCCTGGTACGCCGCCCGCATCACCACCCTGGCGCAATGTCACGGCCTCGAAGGGCCTTGCGCCGTGCAGCTGGAGTATTCGCTGGTGCAGCGCGGCATCGAATACGAGTTTCCGGCCATGTGCCAGGAGCTGGGTCTCGGGCTCGTGGCCTGGAGCCCCCTGGGCGGTGGCCTGTTGTCTGGCAAGTACCGGCCCAACGTCGATGCGCAGGCCCAGCAGGCTGGCCGCATCAAGACCACCGCGGCGGTTTCGACGCCCGCGCTGAATAAACTGACGCCGCGCAACTGGGAGATCGTGGCAGCGCTGGAGTCTGTCGCCCAGGCCTTGGGGCAGCCCATGGCAAGGGTGGCCATCAACTGGCTGTCGGGTCGCCCTGCCCTCAGCTCGGTGATTCTGGGCGCCACCCGGCTGGAACAGCTGGAAGACGGCCTGTGCGCCCTGGACTTTGAATTGCCGCCCGAACTGCGCGACCGGCTGGACCAGGTGGGCGCTCTGCCGGCGCTGTTCCCGTACAACTTCCTGGGCGCCGTGCAGCCGCGCCTGCACGGCGGTGCCAGCGTGGTGGTGCGCCCCCCGCACTTTGATCAACTGCCCGCAACCCGCAGCGGCGGCTGGCGCTGATGCGCCAGCTCCCGATCAGCGAACCATCAGGGTGCCACCGTCCACGGCGAATGTCTGGCCCGTCATGAAGCGCGCGCCCGGAGAAGCCAGAAAGGCCAGCACGGGCACCAGGTCGCGCTCCATGTCGCCCAGCCGGCCGCCCAACGGAATCACCTTGGCCATCATGGCGTCGTGCGCGGTCAGTTGCTCCGGGCTCATTTCGGCGCGGGTCTTGTCGTACATCGGCGTCCAGATGGCCGGGGCGATCGCGTTCACGCGGATGTTGTAGGGCGCCCACTCCTGCGCCACGGTGCGGGTCCAAGCCAGCACGGCCCCTTTGGCGGCCGAATACGCCGATTTGTTGGGCAAGCCCAGCGCCCCGGCCGCGGACGCGAAGTTGATGATGCTGCCGCCGTGTTCCCGCAGGTGGGGGAACACGGCCCGGTTCATCAGGAAGGTGCCGGTGGCGTTGACCGCGAAGACCTTGTCCCACAGCGCCAGGCTGGTGTCTTGCGCCGGCGAGGACGGCGCGATGCCGGCGGCATGGATCAGCACATCCAGGCCACCCAGGCGGGCGCAGGCAGCGTCCACCGCTTGCGCCACGGAGGCCTCATCGGCCACATCGACCTCGATGAAACCGTGGGCGCCCGCGGCCGTGGCGATGGCTTCGCCGCTGGTGCGGTTCAGGTCCATGGACACCACCAGCGCGCCCATGGCCGTGAGCGAACGCACCAGGCCTTCGCCCATGCCACTGGCCCCGCCGGTGATGAGGATGCGGCGACCGGTCAATTCAGAAGCAGACATGTGGGTTTTCCTTGAACGTGAGCCTGACCGTGACCGTCAGCGCTTCACTTTGATGGGGGACTTTTCGATGTCCCAGGTGGCGGGGGTCACGCCTTCGTCGCGCAACTGGTACTTCAGCACCCGCCCTTGCGGGTTGACCGGCAGCCCCTCCCGGAACTCGATGTAGCGGGGCACAGCGTAGTAGGGCACGCGATCCACCAGCCAGCGGCACAAGGCTTCCTCGGTGAGTTGGGCGTGCTCCACCAGCAGGGCGGTCACCTTGAGATCGTCCTCGCCCAGGTTCGATTGCACGGCGTGCACCGCGACCTGCTCAACATCGGGGTGCAGCAAGATCGCCGACTCCATTTCGAAGCTTGAGATGTTTTCCCCGCGCCGGCGCAGGTAGTCCTTCTTGCGGTCCACAAAGTAGAAAAAGCCCTGCTCGTCGAACTTGCCGATGTCGCCCGTGTGGAACCACATGTTCCCCATCACCTTCTGCGTGTCTTCGGCCCGGCGCCAGTAGCCCTTGAACATGATGTCGGGATGCAGGGGACGGCACACGACCTCGCCGGCCTGGCCCGGCGGCAGCGGGTGGTCCTGGTCGTCAAAGATGCGCACATCGAACTCGGGAGCGCAGCGCCCTGAAGAACCCGGCGGCACCGGCTCACCCGCGGGCACCGAGGTGATCAGGGCCTCCGTCAGGCCGTAGGCGTTGGACCCGATGTGGCGCGCACCAAAACGCGTGCGCCAGAGGGCCTTGATTTCCTCCGGGAACGGATTGCCCTTGACCGTGTGGATCTGGCCGAAGCAACGCTGCATGGTGGCGTTGTCCGGGGCCTGCGCGAGCAGCGTGCCGAGCGCACCCAGGATGGACACCACGGTGGCGCCCGAGGCCTCCACGGCAGGCCAGAAGCCACTGACCGAAAACCGGGGCGCGATGGAGATCGTCGCGCCCACCAGCAGGGTAGACACCACACCGGTCGCGATCGCGTTCATGTGGTACAGCGGCAGCGGGGTCCAGAGCACATCGTCCGGCCCGAACGGGGCGGCCCGCAAGAGCAGGCGGGCCACGTGGCACATCTGGTTGCCGCTGATCATGCAGCCCTTGGACGGGCCGGTGGTGCCGGACGTGTAGATCAGGGCGTTGAGCGCTGCCGGGTCGGGCAGCTCGACCATGGGTGTGGCGTCGTGCCCCCGGTGGTCGTCCAGGTTGTCGATGGCGAAGCCCACCGCCGGGCGGCTGTCGAGCGGTCCACGAACCAGCACGCGCTTGACGTTGCCGAGCAGCTCGGCAACCTCGAACAGGCGCGGCGCGTAGGCCGCATCACACACCACGATCTCGGCCCCCGAGTCCACCACCTGGTGCCGCAGGAACTCGCCTTTGAGGGCGGTGTTCAGCGGCACGCTCACGGCCGACAGCTTGTTGAGCGCGATCCACAGCACCACCGCGTCGAGGTGATTGTCCAGCAAGGAGGTGACGGTGGCGCCGGCCTTCACTCCCAAGGTC
Organism: Hydrogenophaga sp. L310; assembly: GCF_055703065.1. Lineage (NCBI taxonomy): Bacteria > Pseudomonadati > Pseudomonadota > Betaproteobacteria > Burkholderiales > Comamonadaceae > Hydrogenophaga > Hydrogenophaga sp. L310. The sequence goes on along the minus strand of NZ_JBVPZA010000001.1, from coordinate 169,743 downwards.
TGCAGCGCGTGGGCCATGCGGTTGCTGAGTGCATCGAATGCGGCGTAGGTGGTGGTTTCTCCGCTGAAATCGAACAGCACTTTGTGCGGGTGCGCGGCCACGGCGCGCGCCAGGGCCGCGACCGGGGTGTCGCGATGCCCGGGCGCCCAGCCCGGTGTGTGGTCAATGGATGTGCTCATTCGGTCCACCTCGCCGCACGTTGCAGCAGATTGACGGCATTGTGGTGAAAGCGCTCACCCAGCGCCTGCTCCGCCTGGCCGGCACAGGCCCTCGCAAAGGTGCCTTCCAGCAGCAGGCCGAGCTTGTAGCAGGCCAGCACGCCGTACCAACGCGCCTGGGATACGTCGGCACCGGTGCGCTCGGCGTAGCAGTCCACCAGCTCGGCCGCCGTGGGGAACCCCGACCAGGGTTCGATGACGATGGGCGACCCGGGGTCGTCCGCGCCCTGCCCTCGCCAGGTGGCCATCAGCCACCCGAGGTCGATCATCGGGTCGCCCACCGTGCTCAACTCCCAATCGACGATGGCGGCCAGCGCCGGGCCGTCTGGAAGGAACAGCACGTTCTTGATGTGGTAATCGCCGTGCAGGATGCCGGGCGTGAAGCTTTTCGGCATGTGTTGCTCCAGCCAGCGCCCGACCGCCTCCACCTGCGGCAACCCGCCCGGGCCCGGCCAGCCGGTGTAGCGCGCATAGCTCTCCAGCTGGTGGCGCCAGCGGCTGACCTGGCGCTCCAGAAAACCGTCGAGGTGGCCCAGGTCGGCCAGACCCGCGCTCACGGGGTCCACACGCCGCAGCGCGGCCAAGCCGTCGATCAACGCGAATCCCATGGCGCGCCGCATCGCGGGCTGGCTGGCGTGGGGTTCGGGCATGCCCACGCCCACGTTGAAGCCCTCCACCGGCTCCATGAGGTAGAACGCGCCGCCCAGCACCGCATCGTCATCGCAGGCCGCGATGAGGCGGGCGTGGGGCACATCGGTGCCGGCCAGCGCCGCCAAAATCCTAGCTTCACGGCGCATGGTTTCGCTGCCGTTGGCGTAGGCCGTGCCCGCCGCCTTGCGCAAGACGAACGCCCGACCACCGCAGCGGAAACGCACGATCAGGTTCTGCGTGCCGCCCGCCAGCAGGGTGGGCGCCTCGACCGTGCCATCGGCCAGACCCTGCGCCTGGAGCCAACGACCCAGGCGCACAAAGTCGATGGTCGCGAGCCTCTCTTGTGCATCGCTCATGGAAGGTCTTCCTCCAGGATCGCGGCGTAGCGTTCCTTGGCGGCCTGCGCGCGCTGAGGCAGGTGGTAGTCGGGAAAGGGGCTGTCATCGGCCACGACCTGCCGCGTGAGTTGTTGGGCCACCGTCACCTTGTGCACCTCGGTCGGCCCATCCGCCAGCCCCAGAAAGTACGACTCAGTGACCCAGTGCATGAACGGCATTTCATCGGACAAGCCCAGCGAACCGTGCACCTGCAGCGCGTGGCTGGCGATGTCGTGCAGCACCTTGGGCATGGCGGCTTTCACCGCCGCGATGTCCTTGCGGACCATTCGGTAGTCCTGGTGCTTGTCGATCAGCCAAGCCGTGCGCATGACCAGCAACCGGAACTGTTCGAGCTGGATCCACGAGTCCGCGATGCGCTCCTGCACCATCTGTTTCTGTGACAGCAGCGAGCCTTTGGTGCTGCGGGAGACGGCCCGCCGCAGCATGTAGTCCAGCGCTTTTTTGGCCTTGGCGATGGTGCGCATGGCATGGTGGATGCGGCCGCCGCCGAGCCGGGTTTGCGCCACCAGAAAACCCTGGCCCCGCTGGCCCAGGATGTGGTCGGCCGGCACACGGACCTGATGAAAACGCACGTACGCGTGGGTCTTGGTCCCGGTGCCGTAGCCGCAGTCGCGCACGATCTCGATGCCGGGGGTTTCTGCGGGCACGATGAACGCCGAGATGCGCTGGTGCGGCGCCGAATCGGGCTCGCTCTGCGCCATCACGATGAAGAACTCCGCCAGGCTGGCGTTGGACGCGAACCATTTTTCGCCCTCGATCACCCAATGATCGCCCTCCAGCACCGCACGGGTGCGGATCTCCAGCGGGTCGGCGCCGCCTTGCGGCTCGGTCATGGAGAAGCAGGACACGATGTGGTTGTCCAGCAAAGGCTGCAGGTAGCGGACCTTCTGATCGGGCGTTCCAAAGTGGGCCAGGATCTCGGCGTTGCCGGTGTCGGGCGCCTGGCAGCCAAACACGATGGGGCCGAACCGGGCGGCGCCCAGAATCTCGTTCATCAGCGCCAACTGTACCTGGCCGTAGCCCTGCCCGCCCAGTTCCTTGCCCAGGTGACAGGCCCACAAACCCTGGGCCTTGACCCGCTGCTGCAGCGGCCGGATCAAGCGCACGTTGTCGGGATGCTTGACGTCGTAGTGGTTGCCCAGCACGAATTCCAGCGGATCCACCTCCTCGCGCACGAAGGTGGTGATCCAGTCCAGTTTGGCCTGAAAAGCAGGTTCGGTCTCAAAATCCCAGCCCATGGTGATGCCTCGTCTTTAAAGTTCGTGAAGTGGGAGTGAGTGGCGTCCAAGCCCGTCAGGACAGGCCCTTGCCGCCATCCGCCAGGATGGTTTGCCCCACGACGTACGACGCGAGGGGCGAGGCCAGGAAGAGCACCGGGCCAGCGATGTCCTGTGGCGTGCCAAAGCGGCCGGCCGGAATGCCACGCAGCACCTTGGCGGCCCGCTCGGGGTCGTCAAAGGTGACGCCGGTGAGCTTGGACGGCACCAGGCCTGGGGCCACGCCGTTGACACGGATGCCATCCCGGGCCCATGCCTCGCCCAGGGATTTGGTGAGCGAGATGGCGCCCGCTTTGGACGCCGCGTAGGCCGGGTTGCCAATACGGGCCGCAAAGCCCGCCAGCGAGCTGATGATGATCAGCGCCCCCCGGCGCTGCTTGAGCATGCCGTGGAACTTGTGTGCGCAATCCATCAGGCTGTTGAGATTGACATCCACCACATTGCGGAAGCCTTCGGGCTCGTACTCGTCACGCCCGTACCGAACAATGCCCTGGCACAGCACCAGCACGTCCAGCTCATCAAAACCGGGCCGCAGGGCGGCGACGTCATCGCTGTTGGCCACATCGCACTGGGCGTAGTGCAGCCCCTCCAGGTCGGAACCCTTTTCTGCGGCGTAGTCCGCCGCGCTGGCCCGCGTGCCCCACACGTGCACGTCGGCACCGCGCGCCCGAAAGGCCTGGGCGATGCCGTTGCCGATGCCGCTGGAGCCCCCCACCACCAGCACGCGGCGCTGGTCGAAATCGAGTTCTTTCATGATGTCTTGCATGGTGTCCAGTAGGATGAATGCCTGCCCTCGGGCATTTAGGTCATCATGTTAAAGCAAGTGACCTAAATTGTGCAACCCCTGAAAAAAGAAGCCCTCCATGAGCGGAAACGACACCCGTGAGCACATCAAACTCTCAGCCAGACGGCTGTTTGCCCAGCGCGGCATCGACAGCGTGACCGTGCGGGAAATCGTGGCCGCGAGCGAGCAAAAGAACTCCGGTTCGTTGCACTACTACTTCCGGACCAAGGACGCCCTCGTGCGGGAGCTGATCGTTGACACCGCCCAGTTGATCGACGACCGGCGCAACGCCGCACTGGACCAGATGGAGGCCGAGGGTGGCCCCAGACACCTGCGTCAGGTCTTGGAAGTGCTGGTGTTCCCCTCGATCAACCTGGGCGAGGCGAACGGCGAGGAAGACACCTACCTGCGCTTCATCAGCCTGCTCGCGCTGCAGAACCGCGGGCTGCTCAACGAGGTACTGGAGGGCGGTCTGAACACGGGCTACCAGCGTTGCCTGGCGCACATCCGGCAGCTGGTCACGGCCGTCCCAGCAGCGGTTCTGGAGCAGCGCCTGGTGTTCATGAGCATTGCCCTGCGCGCCATCCTGGCGGCCCGCGAGGCGAGCCTGGAACGCACCGAGACCACCCACGCGTTCTGGTCGGCAGACGGCACGCTGGGCAACCTGCTCACGGCGCTGGAGGGAATGTTGGGCGCCGTCACCGACTCATGATCACGGCGCCCAGAGCCCGCGAGCGGGCCCTTGCTCAAGGCTGGATCGTGGGCTGATTGGTGGGCTGGGTGATGCGCGTGCGCAGCAGGCCGATGCCTTCGACCTCCAGATCCACCACGTCACCGGGTTTGAGGTAGCGCATCTGCTCCAGGCCGCAGCCGTTGCCCACCGTGCCCGACCCGAAGAACTCGCCCGGGTGCAGGGTTTCGGAGCGGGAAATGTGCGCGATCACGTCCTCGAACTTCCAGTACATGTCGCGTGAATTGCCGCGCCCCCATTCCTCGCCATTGACGCGGGCGACCATGTTCAGGTTGTAGGGATCGGGCAGCTCATCGACCGTGACCAGGCAGGGGCCCATCACGTTGCCGGTGTCAAAGTCTTTGCCCTTGGCCGGCCCGAGCATGCCGCCCATTTCCACGGCTTGCGCATCGCGCGCGCTGATGTCGTTGAAGATCGTGTAGCCAAAAATATGCTCGCGCGCCTTCTCCTTGGGCACGTCCTTGGCCCGCGCGCCGATGTAGAAGCCGAACTCGAGTTCAAAGTCCAGCAACTTGCTGTAGCTGGGCCACACCACGTCGTCGTCCGCGCCGATGGTCGCGAAGCGGTTGCACTTGTAGTAAATGGGCTGTCGCTGGAAGGTCTCGATCACGCGGTCGTCGGCGCGGGTGTTCATCGCCTTCAGCGTGGCCTCCGGGTCCGGTGTGCGCGCGGCGCGGGCGCGGCGTGCGGCCGCGAAGCTCTGCCGCAGGTGCAGCTCGAAACACGAGGCATCGCGCATCTGCGGCGGGGGTTGAATGGGCGCCAGGATCTTGACCTCGCTCCGCTGCCGGACCGCCGCGCTCGGTGCGCGCGCGATCAGGCCTCGCGCCAGCTCGGAAGCCGCAGGCCCCGCCTCGATCAGCGACAGCACGCTGGCCAGTGCATCGGCGCTACCGCCGTGCACGGCCTGCGCGGCCTGCCGCAAATCCAGCACCGCCTGATCGCCTTCGATGAAGGCGCCGGCGCGGGCCGCTTCGCCGGGGGTCTGAAATGTCACAAGTCTCATGGTGTGTCTCTGCGTGATTCTTTGAAGAAAGTGGGAAACCAGGGTCCACATCGACCCTGGAAGCAAGGGTTCAATCGGTCTCGGGCGGAACCGCTGCGTCAGCCGGGTCCAGGCGGCGGCGAAGCACCACGGGCGCCCCGCCATGGCTGCGCTTGATCAGCCACTGGGACAGCGAAGCGTCCATGTAATCAGCATGTCCGGGAAACCAGTCCGCGAGCGCACGGGCGAGATCACGGGCCACCTGCCCGGAGGCCCCGTTGCGCAGCAACTCCTGCACCTCGTGCACGGAGTTGAGAACCGCGGTGTGTTCGTCCACATGGCACTGCGCGGCGGGAAACGCGGTGCCCTCCATCCAGCGCCTCTCTTGCTCGAAATGTTCGACGGCATGCGCCTCGAAAGCGGCGAGGCATTCGGCCAGTTCGGCGTCGCCCGCTGTTTGCAGGGCGGCCACGCAATCGACAAACTCGCGGTGGGTACCGTCCATGCCACCGTGCCCGAGCAGGTAGCGGTCGGACCACGTCATGGTGCCGCCACCCGCCGAACCGGTGGCCGTGGATGAAGAAGATTCGGAAGACACGTTCAGCACCTCCATCGTCAAACCCGACCCGCCACCGGTACGCAGGCACCGGTGACGGCACTGGCGTCGTCAGACAGCAAAAAGGCGATGACCGCCGCCAGCGAGCGCGGGGGCACCCAGCGGGTGGCGTCTGCGTCGGGCATGTCGGCCCGGTTGGCGGGCGTGTCCAGGATGCTGGGCAACACGGCGTTCACACGCACGCCACGGTCTTTCAGCTCCTCGGCGAGCGCTTCGGTCAGCCGGGCGACACCGGCCTTGGAGGCCGCATAGGCACCCATGCCCATGCCCGCCTTCTGCGCCGCCAGCGCGCCCACGTTGACAATGCCCGACCCAGCTGCTTGCACCAGACGCGGCAAGGCCTCGCGGCACGCCACCACGGTGCTGCGCAGGTTCATCGCGTAGAGCGCATCCCAGGACTCCAGGCTCCCGCTCTCCAACGTCTCCCAGCGGAAGCCCCCGGCCACGTTCACCAGGCCGTCAAAGCCATGGAGCCGCTCAGTGGCCTGATCGAATGCCAGCCGTGTGGCGTCCGGGTCGGTCAGATCGACGCCGCCGATCACCGCCGCCACGCCGGGCACATCCTGCGCCGGCGCACGGTCGAGCAGAACCACGCGGGCGCCGTATTCGGCGAGCACGGCGCCGACGGCACGGCCCAGCACGCCCAGGCCGCCGGTCACCACGATATGGCGGTTCGCCAAAGAAAATTCAGTCATAAGTGCGGAGAGTTGGTGTAAACCATTAGTTAGACATATTGACGCAATCTGTTCACATATTAAACTCGTTCGCACCCCCTGCGTCAATTCGTGGCGACCCTGATCACCCCTCCGTTCGCTTCACCCACCACCTCCACATGCCACGCAAACTGCCCCAGATCACCAGCGACTCGTCGGCCTTCTGGCAAGGCGGGGCAGCGGGTCGGCTGATGATCCACCGCTGCGGCGCATGCCGGCGCTTCTTCCATCCGCCCGCACCGATGTGCCCACGCTGCGGCTCGATGAATGTGGCCCCGGAGCCCACGAGCGGTCGCGGTCGCGTCGCCACCTTCACCGTGAACCACCAGGCCTGGAAACCCGAGCTGACCGAACACTACGTGGTGGCCATCATCGAACTCGATGACCAGCCCGGCTTGCGCTTGCTCAGCAACGTGGTGGGGATGCCGCCCGAGGAGGTGCGCATCGACATGCCGGTCCAGGTGCATTTTGAACAGCACGAAGATGTCTGGCTCCCGCTGTTCGAGAAAGCCGAATGATGTTTGACCACCTGTACGAGAAGAACGTGGCGATTGCGGGGGTGGGCCAGTCCGAGGTGGCTCGCCCTTCCGACAAATCCGCCATGCGCCTGACCCTGGACGCTTGCGTGGAGGCCATTGCCGACGCCGGGCTCAAGCGCGAGGACATCGATGGTGTGGCCTGCTGGCCGGGCGACAACAACAACGGCAACAGCTTTTCACCCGTCGGACCCAATGCCCTGATCGGCACCATGGGGCTCAAGGTCAACTGGTACGGCGGCGGCTATGAAGGCCCGGGGCCGTTGGCCGGCGTGATCAACGGCGCCATGGCCATCGCCGCGGGCCTGTGCCGCCACGTGCTGGTGTTCCGCACGATCACCGAAGCGAGCGCCCGGCGGGTCGACAAACATGCCAACGCCTTGAGCAACAAGACCACCGGCCGCGACAGCAGCTTCTTCTGGCAGTGGTACACCCCCTACGAAGTGCACTCGGCCATCAACCTGATGGCGATGTACGCCCAACGGCACTTTCACGAATATGGGACCACCGAGGAACAACTGGCCCAGATCGCCCTGACCTGCCGCGCCAACGCGGTGGTCAACCCGAAAGCCGTGTACCGCACGCCCATGAGCATGGACGACTACATGGCGTCGCGCATGATCTCGACACCGCTGCGCATGTTTGACTGCGACGTGCACTGCGACGGCGCCACGGCCATCGTGCTCTCGCGCATCGACGCCGCTCGCGATGGACCCAACGCCCCCATCCGCCTGGAAGCGATCGGCTCGGCCCTGCACCAGCCCTGGTCCTGGGACCAGATTTCCTTGACGGGCGGGGCGAGCATCGATGCCAGCAACATGATGTGGCAGCGAACCGATCTCAAGCCCGCCGATGTGGGCAGTGCGCAGTTGTACGACGGGTTCTCCATCCTCACCATGTTGTGGCTGGAGGCCCTGGGCCTGTGCCCGGTGGGTGAAAGCGGCCGCTTTGTCGAAGGCGGTGCGCGCATCGCCCGCGACGGCGCGCTACCGATCAACACCAACGGTGGCCAGCTCTCGGGAGGGCGAACCCATGGCCTGGGCTACGTGCACGAAGCCTGTACCCAGCTCTGGGGCCGGGCCGGGCTGCGCCAGATCGCACCGCACCAGGTCGCGATCGCGGCGGCCGGCGGGGGTCCGCTCGCCGGCTCGCTGCTGCTCGTGCGCGAATGATGTGATGCCGGCCACCACGCGCTCCGCCCACCGTCGAACCTGCTCCCCACCCGGAAAGACCGAATGACACCACACCCCCCCCACGGTTCACACGCTCCTCGTGGCCTGGGCATTGATCTGACCGAATTCAAGAACGCCTGGCGCATCGTGGTCCTGGCCACGCTGGGGCTCGCGATCAACTCCAATTCGTCCATGTTGTATGCGTACGGAGCCATGATGGTTCCACTGCAACAGACGTTTGACTGGGCCCGCGCCGATCTCCAGTCGGCGGTGAGCTTCATGTTTCTCGGGTCGGTGGTGGCGTCCCAGATCGTGGGCTGGCTCAACATGCGCTTTGGCATGAAGCGAGTCACCATCATTTCCTTGTGCGCGCTCTCCCTGAGCTTCATTGCCATGACGCGCATGGGTCCGTCCATCGTGACGCTTTACCTGAGCTTCTTCCTCATGTCCATGGCCAGCATGGGCACCATGCACGTCACCTGGACCCACCTGGTGAACCTGTGGTTTGAACACAATCGCGGGCTGGCACTGGCTCTGGTGTTGTCTGGCACCGGGCTCGCTGCCATGCTGATTCCCTCTGCGGTGAGTTCGGTCATCACCCGGTGGAACTGGCAAGCGGCCTTCTGGCTGCTGGCCGCCCTACCCGTGGTGCTGGTGTTGCCGCTGGTGCTGGCCTGGATGAAAGAGCCCGCGCGCGCAGCGGTTCGCGTGGGCGGCCCCCAGGCCCCTGCGGCCGCGCCGGCGGCAGGCGTCTCGTTGCGCGAAGGGGTGCGCAATCCCCGCTTCTGGCTGCTGAACATCGCCCTGTCGATGATCGTGGCCTGTGTGGTGACACTGGTCACCAACGGTGTGCCGCTGTTGCGCGACAAGGGACTGGAAGCGGTGGACGCCGCGCGCATCTTCGGCAGCTTCGGCCTCTCGCTCATCCTCGGGCGGGTCGTGGTCGGCTACCTGGTTGACCGGCTCTGGGCGCCCGGTGTGGCCGCCGTGGCCTTGAGCTTGCCAGCCCTGGGGTGCCTGCTGCTGGGCACCAGCGGCGCGGGCGACACCGCCTGGCTGGTCGCTGGGGTGATGCTGGTGGGCATTGGCGCGGGCGCTGAATTCGACCTGGCGGCGTTCCTCGTGTCGCGGTATTTCGGCATGCGCGACTATGGCCGCCTGTTTGGCATCCACCTCGGTCTGATCACCCTGGCCTCCACCCTGGCACCCTGGCTCTTCGGTCAGCTCTACCGGAGCACCGGCTCCTACCAGGCGACGCTGATGGTCTGCGGCCCCCTCTTTCTCGCAGGTGGCCTGGCCTTGCTTGCGCTGGGTCGTTACCCGACCTTTGACCGCAGCGCCACGGCTGCCCCAACCCATTCAAGCTGAACCACCATGTCAAACAAACACATCGTCATCGTCGGCGCCGGCCAGGCCGGGTATCAGGTTGCGGCATCGCTGCGGCAAGAAGGGTTCGATGGCGCGATCACGCTCGTCGGCGACGAACCCGGCGTTCCTTACCAGCGACCGCCACTGTCCAAGGCCTACCTGCTGGGCAAGGTCGGCGTGGCCGCGCTGCGCTTTCGCCCACCCGAGTACTTTGACGAACACCGCATCACGCGGGTACAGGGCAGCGTCGCCACCATCGATCGGGAGCAGCGCGAGGTGCTGCTCGCCAGCGGCGAAAAGCTCGCCTACGAGCACCTCGTGCTGGCCACGGGCGCGCGCAACCGCGTGCCCAACGTCCCGGGCATGGCACTCGACGGCGTGTTCGGTTTACGCAGCCTGGCCGACGCGGACGGGTTGTCGCAGCGCCTGGGCAGCGCAAAGCGCGCGGTGGTCATCGGGGCGGGCTTCATCGGCCTGGAGTTCGCTGCCGTGGCGGCCGCGCGCGGCATCTCGGTGGATGTCCTGGAGCTGGGCACACGGCCCATGGCGCGGGCGGTCTCCACGGTCACCTCCAGGGTGTTCGACCAGGCCCATGCCAGTTGGGGCGTGCGGATTCACTACGGTCAAAGTCTGGCGGCCATCCTTGGTGCGGATGGTCATGTGACCGGCGTGCAATTGGCCAGCGGTGAAACACTGCCGGCCGACCTCGTGGTGTACGGCATCGGGGTGCTGCCCAACGCGGAACTGGCGAGCGAAGCCGGGCTGGCGGTCCACAACGGCATCGCGGTGGACGCACAGCTGCTCACCAGCGACCCGGCCGTCTCGGCCATTGGCGACGTGGTCAGCTTCCCCAGCCCTTGGGCACAGCAGCCCATCCGGCTCGAATCGGTTCAAAACGCCGTCGATCAGGCCAAGGCCGTGGCGGCCCGGCTCATGGGCAAGCCCACTGCCAGCTACGCCGCCCTGCCCTGGTTCTGGACCGACCAGGGCGAACTCAAACTGCAGATTGCCGGCCTATCCGATGGACACGATGACACCGTGGTGCTCGGGTCCGAGGCGCTGCGCCAGATCAGCGTGCTGTGTTTTCGCGCGGGCCGTCTGGTGGCGGTGGAATCCTGCAACCGGCCTGCCGACCACATGGCGGCACGCAAGCTGATCGCGCGCCACACGCCACTCAGCGCGGCCGAGGCTTTGGCGGAGGGCTTCGATCTCAAAGCCTTTGAAGCCGCGACGCGCGAGGCGGCCTGAAGACCCACCCCACCCCACACCCAGCGGGCAAAAAAGAACCCTGACAAACCGGCGGCTTGTCAGGGTGTTCAATCGCCCCGGGTTCAACGGGGCAAGGAAGCCGCCACCGGCCTTGGTTCCGGTGATGGCCACCTCGGAGACAAGGGTTCAGGTCAGGTCATCGGGCCCAGGTAGTCGGCTTTGCCCAGCTCCACACCGGCCTGGCGCAGCAGCGCATAGGCCGTCGTCACATGGAAGAAGAAGTTCGGCAACGACCACTGCTGCAGAAAGGTCTGACCGGTGAAGTGCAGCGGATCGCCTTGCCGCTGCGGCAGCACCACGGCCCGCTCGGCACTCCCGGCCAGCTGTTCGGGCGACACACCTTCAACAAAAGCAATGGCATCCCGCACACGAACGCGCAGCCCGTCGAAGCTGTCGTCGGTCCCTTGAGCGGCCGGCAGATCCAGGCCACCCAGCCGGGCAACGGCCAGCCGCGCCACCTCGCTGGCGATGGCCACCTGTTTGCCAAACGACAGCATGTCGGGCGACAGCTTCGAGCCCAGGAACACGCCGCTGTCAAAGCCCCTGGCCTTGGCGTGCCCCTCGGCTTTGTCCAGCCAGGTCAGCAGGTTGCGCAACATGCGGACATAGACCTCTGCACTGGCGGCGTACATGGAAAGAGACATGATCGAATGGAGTTTGGGTCAGAGTTTGTTGGACCCCATGCGGGCGAAGAATTCGCGCATGGGCACCATGGAAGGGGAATGGCTGGTGAAGCCGCCGTCCACCGGAATCACCGCGCCGGTGATGAACGAAGACTCGTCACTGGCCAGGAAGCTCACCACGTCGGCAATCTGCCGGGGCGAACCCAGCTGCGGCGTGAGGTGCTGGTCCAGCAGGATCTGTTTGATCTCTTCCGGAACGCCCTTCTGGGCGTGCTCGTTGAGCACAAAGCCGATCATGATGGCGTTGGACCGGATGCCCTGCTTGCCGTACTGCGCCGCCACCGAACGCGCCAGCGCCATCAGCGCCGCCTTGGAGGCGGCGTAGGCGGTCAGCGTCACGTCGCCCAGCAAGCCGAAGCCCGAGGTGGCAAAGATGATGGAGCCACCACCGGTGGTGAGCATGTGGGGGATGGTGTGTTTGCAGCACAGCATGGCGCCGCGCGCATTGACGTTCATGGCCTGGTCCCAGGCGGCGATGTCCACGTTGCAAATATCGCGGTCTCCGGCCCGCTGGGTGGGCGCCAACGCAGCGGCGTTGTTGTGCAACACATCGACACGGCCGAAGTGCTGGACCACGGCCGCCACCATCGCCATCACCTCGGCCTCGGAGGTCAGGTCGGTCTGGACGGCCAGGGCCTGGCCACCGGCCGCCTCGATCTCCGCGACCACGGACTGAGCCCCCGCCAGGTGGATGTCCACCACGGCGACCCGGGCGCCGTGCCCGGCCAGCGAGCGGGCACATTCAGCGCCGAGGCCGGCACCCGCGCCGGTGACGATGGCGACCTTGCCATCCAGTTTGCGTTCACTCATGGGGTCTCCAGACATTGATGGGCGTGACGACGTCATTCGCCGGTAAAACAGGGTGCACGCTTTTCGCGAAACGCCAGCGCGGCTTCTTTGACATCGTGCATCGGGACCAGCATGGCGAACAGGTCCAGCTCCAGGTCCAGGCCGCTCTGGAGATCCAGTTGCGTGGCGGCGCGCGCGGCCTGCTTCACGAACAGCGTGGCCGTGGGCGGCTTGACGGCAATGCGCTCGGCCAGTGCCGTGACCTCGTCGTCCAGCGCGTCCGCGCTGCCCGCCACCCGGGTGACCAGACCGATGGCCAGTGCCTGGGAGGCGTCCATGCGGTCACCGGTCAGCAACAGGTCCAGGGCACGGCCCGGCCCCACCACGGACCCGAGACGCTGCGTCCCGCCGCCGCCGGGGATCAACCCCAGACCGGTCTCGGGCAGGGCAAACACGGCATCGGGCGCGGCGAAGCGCACATCGCAGGCCAGGGCGAGCTCCATGCCCCCGCCCATGCAATACCCATGAATGGCCGCAATGACCGGCTTCTCGGTGCGGTCCAGCGCCTCGATCCAGCGCGACTTCTGCATGCGACGGCGCACCTGGACCGATGACTCGGCCGCCCGCCTCTCCTTGATGTCGGCCCCTGCACAAAACCCCCGCGCTCCCGCGCCGCGGATCACGATCACGCGCACCGACGGGTCTGCATCCAGCTCGGCCAGGGCCGCCGGGACACCGCGGCGGATGTCGTCGTTGATGGCATTGATCTGGTCCGGGCGGTTGAGCACGATCCAGCCAACGGCACCCCGACGCTCCACCTCGACGGCAGGACCAGAGGCTGTTGCTTGAACTCGCACTTTTGAGGCTGGTTTGTGAAGGGTGGTTTCCATGATCTGTTCAATACTCCTCGAACTCAAACAGCTGCCCGCGCACATCGGCCGGATCGACACGGATCAGCGACTTGCCGCCCACCGCCTCACATTCGTCGATCCAGGTGAAGCGGGTGCCACGGGCCTTCAGGTCGTCGGCCTTGGCCTGGAGACCGGTGACCGCGATGCGGATGTAGTAAGGGCCAGGGCCCCAGGCGTTCAGGTAAACGCCGGCGTCACCGTTCCAGCGGGTGGCTTCGATCACGTCCAGCGTGGCGCTGTGCGGCACGGTGAACCCCATGCGGGCACGGCGGTAGCCCTCTTTGCCGAGCGCCTCCACCGGACCGGTGGGCTCCCAGTCGAGGTTGCTCGACACGGTGCGCAGTGTTTCGTCGAGGTTGCGAACGATGAAGCCACGCGAGGTCACGCGCACCATGTCGCCCGGCTTGGAATCGCGCGGCTCGGGCGGCGGCACCTTGAAGGTGTCGGCCGGCATCTGCAGCGGCTCCAGCGGCATGACCTCGATGCACAGACCCCCATCCACCGAGGGGTGGTAGTGAGGGTCTTCGGGCGTGGCGCCGAGCCAGAGCCGGTCAAACGGCATGTCGGGCGTGCGCTGGGCCATGCGGAACCGCAGGCGCCGGCGCATGAGCTTCTCCACCAACTGGTCGAACTTGTCGCCCCGCGCAGCCAACACGATCGAGTGGGTCACCATGGGGCGGTGCGGACCCTGGTAGGCCTTGAGGCTCTCCAAGAAGTCGTGAAACATCGGGTCGCCCGGATTGGGTTGGTCCAGATGGCACTGCGGCTCGATGCGGGTGGGCGCCACGGCGAGCGACTTGTGCACCCGCAGGAAGTGGGCGATGTAGGGGTGCCCGTCAAACGCCTGGCGCCAGTTGGGGTGGCCGTGCACACCCAGTTTCTTCACCAGAATATCGGCCATGCCGTCCGGGTCGGACAGCATCATGTCGGCACTCATCAACAAATCAAACACAGGCGTTGCTCCAGAAGGTATTTTTGGGAAGGGTCAACAGGAAGAGCGCGTCACCCCGCAGGCAAGGGAGAGACCGGCTGCTTCGGGTTGAGCAGGAAATGGGACAGGGCGGGGATCAGCACCAGGGCGCCCACCATGTTCCAGAGGAACATGAAGGTGAGCAAGATGCCCATGTCAGCCTGGAACTTGATCGGGGAGAAGGCCCAGGTGATCACGCCGGCGGCCATGGTCAGGCCCACCAGCGCCACCACGCGCCCCGTGAAATCGAGCGACTTCCGGTACGCCTCGGCGAGCGTGGCGCCCCGGCGCTGCATGGCGATCTGAACGCTCAACAGGTACAGGGCATAGTCAACACCGACACCCACACCCACCGCGATCACCGGCAAGGTCGCCACCTTGAGACCGATGCCCATCCAGACCATCAACGCCTTGCAGATGATGGTGGTCATCACCAGAGGAATCATGGCCACGAGGGTGGCGCGCAGGCTGCGGAAGGTCAGCAGGCACAGCAGTGCCGTGGCACCGTACACCGCCAGGTACATCAGCAAGATGCCGTGCTCGACCTCGATGTTGGTGGCGGCTTCGATGCCCGCAGAGCCTGCGGCCAACAGGAAGCGCGGCCCGTCTTCGGGTTTGGCGCTGTTGTGTTCGGCAGCGAAGGCCTCGCTGATCTTGAGCACCCGGTTGAGCGTGTCGGCTTTGTGGTCGGCCAGGTAGGCGATCAAGGGCGACACGGCACACGAGGTGTTGGTGATGTCCGGGGTGGCGATCATGGCGGCGCCCACAGCCGCGTTGGTGATGCCCTGGTCACGGCTGATGGTGAGCCACTTGCCGCTGCCTTCGTTCAAGGCCGCGGTGATGAAGCGGGTGGATTCCGCCAGCGAACTGGTGGCCTGCACGCCTTCCGTCTGGCGCAGCGCCTGGGCCAGCTGGTCCATCAGCTGCAAGGTGCCGTACAGGCGGCAGCCATCGTCCGGGTTGGTCATGATGACCACGAACTGGTCGCTCGACAAACCGTAGTGGGCCGTGATGTAGGCGCTGTCGCGGTTGTAGCGCGAGTCCTGCCGCAACTCGGGTGCGCCCGGGTCCAGGTCACCGATGCGCAGGTCAAACATCACCACCGAACACACCAGCGTGATCACCGCAGCCAGCGCCACGGTGACCGTGGCCGCACGCCGTTCCGTCAGGCGGTCCAGCGCGTTCCAGGCACGGCCCAGCATGCCCCGCTTCTGCCCGGTGTCTTCGGCCAGGGCCCGACGCGCCGCCACCTCGCTAACGCCGATGTAGGACAAGGTCACCGGGATCAGCACCAGCTTGGTGAAGATCAGCACGGTGATGCCGATGCTGGTGGTCAGGGCCAGGTCGCGGATCACCGGGATGTCAATGATTACCAACACGGCGAACCCGACGATGTTGGTCAGCAGCGCCGTGAGGCCCGCCATGAACAGCCGCCTGAACGTGTAGCGCGCCGCAACGTATTTGTGCGTCCCTCGCCCCACGTCCTGCAGGATGCCGTTCATCTTCTGGGCACCGTGCGAGAGCCCGATGGCAAAGATCAGGAACGGCACCAGGATCGAATACGGGTCCAGTTCGTAGCCCAGCAGGCTCATCAGCCCCAGCAGCCACACCACCCCGGCCACCGCCACACTGACCAGCAGCAAGGTGCTTCGGATGCAGCGCGTGTAGAGGTAGACGAACAGCGCGGCAACCGCCACCGAGAGTCCGAAAAAGAGCATCACCTCATAGAGCCCCGCGATCAGATCGCCAACGATCTTCGCGAAGCCGACGATGTAGACGCCGGTGCTCTCGTCTTCAAACGAGCGGATCTGCGCCTCCAGGGCCCGCGAGAACTCGCCGTAGTTCAGCGGCTCACCCGTCTGTGGGTGCCGGTCCAGCAGCGGCGCGATGATCATCGTCGAACGCGAGTCGTTGGCCACCAGGCTGCCCACGATGCCGGAACGCCCCACGTTCTCCTTGAGCTTGCCAATCGATTCCGGCGTGCCGCTGTAGTCGGGCGGCATGACAGGACCACCCACGACGCCCTCTTCCGTCACCTGCCGCCACCGCACGATGGGCATCCAGAGCGACTTCATCCAGGAACGGTCTACCCCCGGAATCAGGTAGAGGGTGTCATTGATCTTGCGCAGCTTCTCCAGATGGGCTTCGTCGTACACATCACCGCTCTTGTTCTCGACGACGATGCGAACCGTGTTGCCCAGCCCTGGCAACTCCTTGCGATAGGCAAAGTAGTTTTGAATGTAGGGGCTGGATGACGGGATCATCCGCTCGAAGCTGGCGTTGACCTCCAGCTTCAAGGCGAAGAAGCCCAGCACCACAGTAGCGATCAGGCACAGCAGCAGAACCGGCAACCGGTTGTTGAACACCAGCTGTTCCAGGCGGCTGCCCGACTTTCGATCAAAGAGGGCCGGGTCGCTGACGACCGGCATGGCGGGTTGTTGGGAATGAGCAGACATCAGAACTTTCGAGGGCATGGACCAAACAGATCGGCCACCTTCACTTGGCTTGCGCAGAGACAGCGACCACACCCACACCGTTCAAGCGGGCGAGCGCCAGCCGATGGGAGGTGGTCATGGCCGCGCCATACACCTCGGCACCCGGCGCCTGGTCGTAGATCGAGGCACGCGACGCAGAAAAATCCACGGCCAGCACATCACCCTTCTGCGACACCAGGAGCACCGCATCGCCATGAGCGACCGCGCCCACCAGGTTGGCGTCGACACCGGTCTCGATTTTTTGCCACGCCTGCCCAGCGTTGTCGCTCACAAAGGCATTGCCGCGAAGGCCATAGGCCACGAGCCTGGAGCCCAGTTGGTCGATGCCGAAAAAGCTGCCGTTGTAGGGGGTGACAATCCGTTCGAAACGCTGCCCCTCGGCGTTCAAACGCATCACCAGCCCCTGTTCACCCGCCACGAACACCGCGCCGTCGTTGCCCGTCAGCGCGTACAGGTGGTAGCGCTGTTCGTTCTCGGCCTGGCTCTGCCACGACCGCCAGGTCTTGCCACCGTCGGTGGTCTTCAAGATCAAGCCGAAGCCGCCCACGGCGAATCCCGTGAGGCCGTCGGCAGCGAAGCGGATGTCGAGCAACGGCGCAGGCCAGACGTCGGCGGTGGCCGATTGCCCCATCGTTCGCTCGATTTCGGCCTCCAGCTGTTCAGAGCCTTTGGCCGATTCACGCAGCAGCTTCAACACGGTGCGGCCGTCCAACATGCGCTCCCATGTGGAGCCCCCATCCGAAGACCGCAAGGCCACCGCGTCGTGGCCCACCGCCCAGACCACGCTGGGGCCGGCGAACCGGACCGTGGCGAGATCGGTGGACACCGGGCTGGAGACCTGGCGCCACGATCCACCAGCATCGTCAGACAACAAAATCAAACCTCGCGGGCCCACCGCGACGGTGCGCCCGCCCTGACTGGCCACCCCACTGACCATGGTTCGCAGCGCCGTCGAAAGCTGCCTCGACGGTGTATCGATCAGATCGGCGGACCCAGCCCCTGGTGCAGCGATCACCCAGGTGGCCGTCACCAGCCCCAGCAGCGCGCCAACGCGCCAACCTGGCCGGAAAAATGCACCCATTGAAACGCGCAAGCTGGTCATGGTCCGAGGATCCGATCGATGTCTGCCATTGGCAATGGTTCAGCGCGCCGATTCGCGGGACACGATGGCTTCAGGGTTCATCTCGCGCTCGCTGCGCACCGTTGAAAGCACTTGCCACCCTCCGACCATCACGTCGTTGACATAGGCGTACATGCCCTTGTTAAAGTCGTACACCACGTTCTTCGCAGAAAAAGGAATCTGCTTGTCGTACATGGGTGACGTGGTTTGAAAAAGTGCGCGATACAACTGACCATTCTGGTCAAAGGCGTCGTAGCTCGCGGCGCCGCTCATGTCTTCATCAAAGTAGTAGGTGCGCTTGGAGTACGCATGGCGCTGGCCAGGCTTGAGCGTTGCTTCAACCACCCAGACCCGATGCTTTTCCCAGCGCTCGCACTCAGGGTTGACGTGTGTCGGCATCAAGGCTTTCTCGGCGGTCGGACAGTCGTACTGGTTCTTGTAGCTGTTGTACTGGATGTACATCTCCTTCTTGCCAACCAGCTTGAAATCGAAGCGATCCATGGTCCCGGAGAAAACGAACAGTTCGTCAAACAGCGTCACGCCGCCCATGCTGGCCACTGGGGTGTCGTATGAAAACTCGGGAGAGAGTTTCACGCGGCGCAGCCCCGGGGTGTAGCTCCAGGCCCTGCGAGGACGCGCCACCGGATCCAGGTAGTCAGCGAGCCCAGTCATCTCACCGGCACGACGGGCAGGTGACTTGCTGATGGAGTATGTCCGCCAGGCCATGTCGGGATCGCGATCCGCCTGTTCGGTCTGGTAGTACACGAAGTCCTGCACCGTCGCCTGCTCAGCCGTCATCACGGCCTTGCCGGAAGAATCGACCACCCAGGAGCGCGAAGCGGAGGTGTTGATCATCGCCTCACCCTGGTACCGAAGCATCTGGTTCCACATCACCTCATGTCCCGTTTTCGGAATCGGGAACGGCATCCCACCGCGGCACGCACGGTCAATGGCGAGGCCCTCTTTGGTGGTCTTGCAGGTGGTCGCATTGCGCACCGTGGCATCCAGGATCTTTTTGGGATATGCCACAGTCCTGTGCGTCGGATACACATTGAGGTAGTAAGAAGGGTTCTTGGACAATAAGTGCTTCTGCCCTTCGCTCAACAAGGCAGCGTGCTGAGCCATGTTCTTGCTGTCGATACGCAGCACCGGCTTTTCGTCCTTGAACGGATCAACCCAGAAGCCACTGTTCGGCTTGAAGCCAGCAGGTGCCTTGGTCAGGCCGCCGGTGTAGGCCGGGATGCTGCCGTCGGCGTTGCCCGCCTTGATGGCGCCGAATTCCGTCAGCGTGGTGCCCAGTTGCTTGGCTTCTTCGGCCGTCACCGCTGCAAAAGCCGGTACGGCGAGGCTGATGGCAGCCAGCGAAAGGATGTTTTGAAGTTTCATGATGGCGACTCCTGAGGATCAGAACGAGGTCTTGTAGGTGAAGAGCAGGCGACCACGGTCGGTCGCGCCCACGGCGCTGTTCAGAGCGTTGCCACCAATGGCGGCGGTACCGGCAGCGTTGTACTTGGTCGGGACGGCAGCGTCTGCATACGTCAAAGTGAAGTCATGTTTGCCAGCATAGGTGGCCAACAACCCCACGGACCAGGACATGCGCCCCTCAAAACCACCTCCACCGGTGGCTGCAGTGCCCTTCAGGCCGTAGTTGAGTGCCATCGGAATGGACAGATCTACCGAGGGCAGGATGCCCAGATACTGCGGAGTGAAGCGAAGCGCCATCTCCCAGTAGTCTTTGGTGGAACAGGTGTCGGTGATGTCACCCGGCTGGGCAGTGGCACCGCTTGTACCGAGCTTGACGCAACCGGCATAGCCCACACCGCGATACAGCTTTTCGTTGGCGGTGACCTTGTTCAACCGGCTATAGGCCAGTTCACCAATCAACGATCCGGTGTCCCACATCGCCGTCTTAGGCAACAGGTAGACACCGTTCACAACAGCGTGCATGGTGTCGCCCACTGCGCCGGTGCTGGTGGTGGTGTAGCTGGCTACCGAGTTCAAATGCGCATCTTTGCGCCAGGACAGCTCTGCTCCCACGCTGACAGGACCCACAGACTTCGACAAGCTCACGCCAATTGCCTTGGTGCTCTCTGGATAAACAAAGCGGAAGGTGCCCGGAAGGGTTGTTGCCGCCACGCCAGGAATGGCTTGGTAGAAGTTGCCGAGCTGAATGCCGGTTTCCGGGTTGTAGTCGTTGAACTTGCGGTAGTAAAAGCCCACGGTTGACTCAATGGCGTCCACATCCAGACGCGCCGAAAGACCCCAGTTGCCCGTATCCCCTGGCTCCTTGGCTGCAGTGTTCGTCATCGTCTTGCAGGACAGAGGACCCAAGGCCGGATTGCAAGGCGTCAAGGCAAACCGGTCCACACCCGGCGCGTTGTCGGCACCCATCAGGAACGTGCCTGCATAGGGCACGCGGGTGGGCTTCCACTCCAGTGCGTACTGACCGGCGAGTGACAGCTTATCCGTCACTTGCGCCTTGAATGTCAACTGGTTGATCGGAAGAAACACCTCTTTGGTTTCGATACCCGGGCTAGAAACCGCTTTGACGCCATCGACCGGCGATTGACCGTAGGAGATGGCATGCCCTCCGATCAGAAGACCCTCACCCCACACCACGGTATGGCGACCCAACTTGACGTTGACCGGGACCGCTCCCACGTTGAAGTTGGACCACAGGAATGCATCAAGAATCTCACCCGATGGGCCGTGCACAAAACGGCTGACTTCATCGGAATAGGTGTTGTTGTTGTATGAAGTGGCCGAGCCAGCGGGAGAGCTGACAGAACCATCGCGGTATGCATGGTCGTACCATGCGGCGGCGGCTACGCGCCCACCGAATTTCTCCTTGTAGGAGACATCCAACTCACCAAGCACATCCAGGCGGTTCGTCACCACGTCCCCACGCTTGAACTTCGCGTTTCCTTCGTCGGTGGTTGCGAAATTGAGCAGCCGAGGGTCCTGCTTCTCGGTACGCACGCCCAAGTTGTAACGCAATGTCGTATCGGCACGAACCTTGAAGTCAGGATTTCCCGTATCCAACTCCAAGGCATGTGAACCGCCGGACACCACCAGCGCCGCGGCCGCGGCGATCACATGCACAGCAACCCCGCAAGGCGCTGTTACTTTGTTTCTACTGCTCATTGGTTTGTCTCCGTTGATCGGGGGGGGGATTGCTTGGTTCTTGGCACAAGGATCTGTTGTCGCGCACCTTTGTGTACTTTGCGTGTCGGGCTAAGCATGCGCAAGTGCGTTTATTCTGTATGCCGATTCATATTCTGCATCTAGAATTTCAACCACCGCTCTCGGGTTTTCACCTATGTGAACAAAAATAAAAATACTGTCCTATTTAAGCAGGGTGTTGTCAGCCACTGCACGACTCACATCCTTGGAGCCAAAAATCTGGCCCAATACTTCGTTCCCTTGACTTGGGTCTGTGGGTTGTGCCCCGAGGACTTGATCGAGTAGACCTCCGCCTCCGAGCTGTCCCAGCAACCCACCCAATCCGTCAAGACCGGACGGCTGGGCCTGGGCCTGCCTTTTCATTCCGCCCAAGATCGCAGGCAACAATGCATCCGCACCAGCAGCAGCCTGATCTTCACTCAGGCCCAGGTCGCGCGCGACCGATTGCAAGCCGCCCGCTTGGGCAAGGATATCGGTGAGGTTCATGGTTTTCTCCGTGTTCAGATGAGCTGATTCATCATCACGTTAACCGCTCTTGGCGGCAAGCTTTTGGCAACACGACCTCAGAAAGCCTCACGAGGGCAACTGGACCGAACTGCCATTTGCATTAAATGGTCAACCCAACTCGCAGGCAAGTGCCATGCGCTGTCCGTACTCCGAAGTGGATCAGTCGCCCCATCACGTACTGCGTCCATTTTTGCGAGACAGTCAGCGCCTTAGACCGGGGATGTCGGTTCTCGAAAAATACCCACCATCCTGTCTTGCGCGTGTGAGAATTGTTCACGCCTACAAGCTGCATGGTAAGCTGAGGCGGTCAGTTTTTTCACCATTCGATAAGGGGAGCGCCATGAGCATGATGCAAGAATTCAGGGAGTTTGCAGTCAAGGGCAACGTCATTGATCTGGCTGTGGGCGTGATCATTGGAGGAGCCTTCGGCAAGATCGTTACTTCGATGGTGGACGACATCATCATGCCCATCGTGGGCTCCATCTTCGGCAACCTGGACTTCACCAGCTTGTACGTGGCACTGGGCAAGGTACCCGAGGGCACCGCTCCTACGTTGGCCGCACTCAGGACTGCTGGCGTGCCGACGCTGGCCTACGGTAACTTCATCACGGTGGCCATCAACTTCATCATCCTGGCATTCATCATTTTCCTGATGATCAAGCAGGTCAATCGGCTCAAGCGCGAGACCCCGGTTGCACCACCCGCTCCGGTGGCCACCCCTGAAGATGTGGTGTTGCTGCGCGAGATCCGCGACAGCCTCAAGAAGTGATGTCTCGGGCCTCCAATTGGCGCCACTCGTCTTGACAAACCTTGTCTGGGGATTCGGGCATTTGCTTCTCTCCCAGCTGATAAAAAGGGTGCGACTGGTGACGGAGGTATTGCCGCCGTTCGAGGTGCTACGTACCCGACGACCGGTAATTTCACTTGAGACGATCTAAGCCCTTGAGCGCGACCGTCTGCAACCAGCCTTGACCTGCCCTTGAAGTCGGTGGTCCAAAATGCCTGCTCCTGGCCGGAAGAGTGAGTTCCCCGCAGCGCCCGGGAGCTGCCGCTCGCGGGAATGTGCCGGCGGCTGACAACGCGCGGGCCATCACTGGATTGAGATGATCCGGCGTCTCCATGGTCGGTGCCGAGTTAGTCTCAGATATCCTCTGGTCAGCCGTGAGACAGGGAGGGACGGGATCGACCTCGAAGCTCAAGTCTCGGCGGAAAATTGAATCACGTCTGATGTACATCACTGACCTCACACATTTGCTCGACGAGTCTGGCGCAATCGGCCCCGTCAAGGGGCCCGCCCGCGCTATGGCGCAGTTTCTTGTTGGCGTGGTTACCCATGCGTCTGACGCCACGGGAGTCCCGTTGGCCGCTCCGACCTGCTTCAAGTGCAAGAAGATTGCGGTCGAGGCAGCTCGCGCCCATGACGACGCCATCGTATGGACCTGCCCTGCCTGCCTCACGGAAGGACGGATTTCGAACTGGAAGGACAGCCTATGGGATTTACGCGACCGCCCGCAGGCCCGCAGCAGCTAGTCAGAGAAGACCCATGGGCTTGTCGTCAAAGTTGTTCCTGATCTCCGCCGACGACACTGTGCACGCACTGTCCAACGCGGCCTTCATGCGAATGTTGCGCCAGGAATCCGTCGCCCGCATTCCCGAATTCGCCGGGCAGCGCGTTCGCCAGGCCAGCATGGTCGTTGCCGTGGTGAATGGTGCGCCAACGCGGATAGTCCGCTGCACTTTCGCCATTCTTGACATCAATGAGGATGGTGTGCTCGATGTCGAGCGCTGGAACGCCCAGCAATTTGCCCGTGTGGGTGACCCGTGCGCCCCTGAGCGACCGGATCGCGGGAGCATGCCTCAAGTCATCAATGCCGCCAGTCGCTTCATCGCTCGCGGCGGATCCTGGGAGCCGGATCAAACATTGCTGCATCGCATAGAAGAGGCTGCGCTGCTGAAACGGGTCTGCCCCCGGGTGCAAGTGGTGCGTTGAACGCCAGCGACACATTTGACTTGCCTCGGTCGGTGTCAGGCTCCCTGCCCCGTCGCGAGCTTCAAGACCATACCGATCACCATCAGCGCGATGGCTATGCGACCCCAGCTCCAGGTGGTGAACCAATAGCGGTGGTTGACCCACACCGCGCGATGGATTCGCTCTGATGCGACCAGGAGAGCAATCGCAACGACCACGGGGCCGACGATTCCGACGGGTGCATCGATCTGGCGCAGTAGAAGCACCCAGAACAGCGGCCAAGCCGCGGCATCAATGGCCGCGAGCCACCGCCGACCGATCCAATACGGCGCATTGGCCCGGGGTTCACGCGCAACGAGCAGCCACATACCCACCCCCTTTCACCTTGCACTTCAAATCTGCGATGCACTGGCAAACTGCCCTCTTGACCCGCAGCGTTCGCCAATAAGGCCAAGACAACTGGTCGACTTTTCAGAGTGCCACATCGAACCCTGCTGTTGAATTCGCATGGCAACCAGCTGTAAAAGATGTGCCATCCTTCGCTGGCACCCAGACCGGTGCTTCGCTTCAAGCAACCTCATGGGTCTTCCCCCCAAAGGTCACTGCCTCAATTTCCGAGGGAGCCGGATTGGGCATCGTGCCCTCGGCCATCGGGTCTTCACAGGGTGTCCTCCCTGCCCCGCATTCGTCGGTCGCCGTGCGAATCCCAATGCGCTGCGACAAGGTGCGGACGCATGGCATCGTGGAATAAATGGAAGGGGCCCACCAGAGTGAAACGGCGGTGGGAAGGCGACCGTTTATGCCGCGAAAGGCCCTTGCGTCTGCGCCGGCAGCGCTACGGTTCGCACCATGGCGATCGGCGACATGGGGTGGGTTGGCCCACTGGGAATCTGGCTGAGGAAACCTTCTCGGCAGTGCGCCACTTTTCAACGGAATTTCCGTTTGTTCGATGTGTGAACCATTCGCCATACCTCGGCCGACTCGAAGTGAATGAAAAGACTGGTAACCATTGAGATGCGCACGATACACGCCAGGTATGGACAGGGTTTCTCTGCACCCCACTAATTGGGCAAGGTCGGACAACAGCCGCCGCAGGCCCAACGGGAGGAGCCACACATGCTGGATCGTGATCAGTTGGAAACGTTTGCCACGGTGGTTGAGCAGCAAAGTTTTGACCGTGCGGCCACCGTGCTGAGCATCACGCGCGGGGCCGTCTCACAGCGCATCAAAGCATTGGAGGAGTCGCTGTCCACCATCCTGGTCAAGCGCGAAAGGCCCGTGGCGGCCACGCACGCAGGCGAGGTGTTGCTGCGCCATGTGAAGGCATTGCGCATTCTTGAAGGTTCTGCACTTCAAGAGTTGACGCCCATTGCCAAGCCACACGCGCCGGTGTCGCTGGCCATTGCGGTGAATGCCGATTCCCTGGCCACCTGGTTCCCCGAAGTCCTCAGGGAGCTGTTGCTGGGCCAGTTGGTTGCCCTGGAGGTGGTCACCGATGACCAAGATCACACATCTGCCTTGTTGGCTCGTGGCGATGTCATCGGGTGCATCTCAACGTCGGCCAAGCCAGCCGATGGGTTTATTGCTGAATGCCTGGGCGCCATGGAATACCGCTGCTACGCAACGCCCGATTTCGCGCATTCGCACTTTCCGAGCGGGCTCACGGTGCCCGCCGTGCTCTCAGCCCCTGCCGTGCTGTTCAACCGCAAGGACTCGTTGCACGACGATTTCCTGAAGGTGCATTTCGGTTTCGCCGTCGAGCGGTACGCCAGGCACTACCTGCCTTCGCCCGTCGCCTTGCTGGAGGGCGTCGCGATGGGTGCTGGCTACGGCCTGATACCCAGCTCGCAAGCAGCGCCCCTGGTCGAGGCTGGCCAGCTCGTGGACGTCTGCCCCAGCGAACGGGTGATGGTGGACCTTTTCTGGCACCACTGGGACCTGGAGCCGCCTCTGGCCAGTGACATCACCGCCCTCATCGTCAAAGTGGCCAGGCTCAGTCTGGACCCTTCTGCCGAGTTCAGCCCTTCATCGCCGACTGCCGGAGAACCGGCCAGACCATCCACCGGCGGCAAAACGAAACCACAAGGCCATGGCGGCGGACAAGAAGCACCCGAGCACCAGTGAGATCACATCGGTGTCTTCGCCATGACTCCCCAGCCAACCCACCAGGTACACGGCGACTGAGGCGACAAAACCCACAGCCATGATCCACCGCGCCTGCTGTGGCGGAATGACAATGCCCGTGACCATGGTGGCAAAACAAACGCCGATGCTGGCGATGTAGACCACGTTGACCGACACCATGGTGTCCACGATGCCTTGATTGCGCGAAGCCAGCATCGCGCTCGCACCCAGCGCGATCAATGCAAAAACAGGATGACTGGTGGCGCGCTTTCCGGAAGCGGCACAAGCCAACGCATCCGTCATGGCGCGCAAGATCGCAGCTCCAGCGCCCAGGGCAGCCAACGACAGGGCAATGAGCATCAGCTTGTCAGCAAGCTGCCCCAACGATCCAGCGACTTGGCCCAGCACCCATGGCACCACCTGTTTGGTGTTCGCCCAACCGACCAGCGCCCCGTTGTTCTGCATGGCAACCACCACGGCCGACGGCAAGAACCCGACGATAAACACCAGCAGCGCCGCCAAAAGACAACCTCTCACGGCACTGCCGGGGGTGCGTGCGGCCAAGACAAACTGCTGGTAGTCGGCACCGGTGCACACCAGGAGACCGATGGCCAACGAAATGGCCACCACCCGGGATGGACTGAAGGTGGACAGGTCTTCGGTGAAGGTGGGAATGGCCTGGAGGTAGAGCCCAACGCCATCAGCAACCAACAGTGCGTAGACCAGGACCGCAGCGCTCACGAGCAGGCAAGCGGCGAACACGGCCGATGCGAACCGCAGGTCCATGCGCGAGGCGCCGTAGATCAACAGCAAGATCGCCAGGTACCCGCGGGCCTCGTCAAGGCCGAGCAGGGCGAGCACCGCCACACCCCCCTGAATCTGAGCGGCCAGCACGCCCGACATCCAGATCAGTGACAGCAGTGCCACCACGCCCTGGAGCTGCGCCCCATAGGCGCGGCCGAACAGTGCCCAGACCGGTAGCCCGACGGCCCACAGTCGGCGTGCGAACAGGGCCAGCACCAGCATCCCGAATGCCGTCGCCACCCCATAGATGCTGCCTGCCATCCCATGGGTAAGCGCCAGTTCACCGGAACCGAACAGAAAACCGATGCCATAGCTCGCGGACACCAGCAGCGCTGCCACCTGCAGGCTGCCCAACGCCCTGGTCATCGAATCCGCCCCGGTCCCTGCCACGCCTGCGTGACCGGATCAGCGCCTGAAAAGTACGAGAAACAGACAGTCGCGCTGCCTTGAAACAGCTGCTGACGCTGCAGCAGTCGGTGCGCCTCGGGCAGCCGGTAGTACGGCACCGCTGGCAAGAGGTGGTGGGTGAGGTGGTAGCCGTTGTTGCGCGGGTGGATGAGCTTGCGCCAGAAGCCATGACTGACCATGTCGCGCGTGAAGGTGAACACACCTCCCGGCTGAAGGCCGAAGTGATCGCACATCTCGCGAAAGGTGGTGATGAGGTGAAAAACCGTCGCTCTGGCCAGCAACCACAGCACCAGGAACGCCAACGTGAAGCTGGCACCTGCCGTGGCCCACATCGAGGCCACCGCAACGACCCACCATCCAAGGATGTACAGCTGGCTGGCCGCCCGGACGTGTCTTGAAAACAGATGCCCGCCCACTGAAGACAGCCAAGCGTTCAGAGAGAAAACCTGATCCAGGTAGTTCAATCCCCAGGGACCGGGGGCCTTGCGAGAGGAAGTCAGGAAATCAGGGTCTCCACCCGCATCCCCAAGCACCATGTGGTGTTTGAAGTGGGTTTCGCGGTACAAGCTCAAGCTGGAGAACAGCAAGGGCGCGATGAACAGGCGGGCCACCAGATCGTTTCGCCGTCGATCCCGCCAGAGATTCCGGTGCCCCGCATCGTGGAGAATGTTGCCGAGCGCACGTTGACGGTTGGCGATCAGCACAAGGGCCAGCGGCGTGAGCAGTTCGCTCCACCACACGACCATCGCCACCGCGCCGAAGATGCTGAGCCAGTCGAAGGCAATGTCCAGCACGGCACGCCAAGGGGTCAGTCGGAACAGCTCACAGTGCGGGTCACCTTGGCGGCGCAACTCTGATCGAAGCTCGGCCATGTCCGCAAGGACATTCGAAGTCGTTGTCATGATGGACACTCCTTCCTCACAGCACATCGCTGCAGGCGGCCTTGCAGCGAATGGTGAAGTTCAACGAAGCTCAGGGTTCCGGGCCGCGTCAAACGGTAGCAGGAGATACCACCAGCGCACGCTGGTTTAGGAACTTTGAGCATCCGGCAAAACCGCTAAACATGCGGCCTCACCAGCCCCTGTTTCCGTTGTGGGACAGACCATCCGAGGCTGAGCGGCCCATAATCCAAAGCCCCTACACAGCACTGGCGCAAGATCAGGAGGACTTCGAATGAGTGGCGAACGCGATCACCTGCAGCTGAAAAAAATGATGGCCCCGCAGTTGCTGCCAGAGACGTATGTCTACTGCACGTTTCCGGACTTTCGGTTGCCAGACCGGCTGGCGCCCATCTGCACATTCAGGGAAGCAGAAGGCCTCACCGCCATCGTGGAACGCTCGCGAGCCGAACGCGCACAAGTCCCCTTCATCTTTGAGTCACAACTCATCACCTTGACGGTGCACTCCTCGCTGGACGCCATCGGCTTCTTGGCAACGATCTCGACCTGCCTGGCCCAGGCCGGCATTCCCTGCAATGCCATCGCCGCGTACCACCACGACCACCTGTTCATCCCGGTGGGTCGCGCCCAAGAAGCACTCGCTTTGCTGCAAGCGCTCAGCGCGGACTGCGTCCAAGCCGCCGTTTGAATTGGATTGCGCTGGGAAGTGGCGCCCGGCGGTTTAGCTGCAATGAACACGCCGCAGATTTGGGATTCATTGCCGAATTTCCTTTGACAGCGCCCAGCACGACTCCCTACCCTTGCCACTGATTTTTGTTTGTGGCGTGTCATTTGGTCCCAAGGATCAACACGACTCAATGGGCTGGCCCCGGGGGAGCTTTGATGAGCACCGATCTCGAACACATCGCTGTGGCGACACCGACCCCTTCAACCGTTGCCGAACCCCTGAGCCGGCGACGCATCGACCGTGTTGACGAGCCCGCGCGGCCACTGGGCGCCAAACGCGCCGCACTTCAGATTCGCCGAAAGAGACCTGTGGGCACCACCGCTCGATCCAAAGCCGCCTCAATAGAATCCGGCGCGCTTTCCCTGGCATCGCAAGACGAGTCCGTGGCATTCACGTTGCGAGCGACCGCCCTCGGGCTGGTGATCGAGCGTACGCAGAGGCAGGTAGTGGGCACCCGCCTGGTTCAGGTCTTGGTGTTCACCGACCAACCGGCATTTGACCGCTGGTGTGAATTCGAACCCATGCGGTTCGAAGACGCCGTGCTCTACAGCCATCTGCGCCGTGAAGGCCATGCAGCACTCACAGCCAAACGGTGAAACGCTAAGCCTGAGCGCCGAGGGACGCTCGACTGGCGAGGACGCGCGCCTGCTTGAGATGCTTCCCAGGATCGGCGATGCCGAATCCACCGAAACAGCAGTGACTTTGTTCCGCGAAGCGGTGTTCAGCCTGGGGGCAGACGCTGGCGTTTTCATGAGCTGCCTGAGTGACGATGCCACCCGCACATCACTCCGCTCCCTTTGGGCTTGTGACCCCGTTTGGGCAGCGGAGTACGCCAGCCGCAGGCTTTTTTCACACGACCCATGGCTGCGATACGCAACGCATGAATCAGAGCCCATATTTACCAGCGCGCTACGACCAGCATCAGCAGAGGAAGGGGCTTTTCTGGCAACGGCTGCAACGTACGGGTTCGCTTCTGCGGTGATTGCACCAGCGCCCAGTGGCGTCGGCACATCGCGCGTGGGCATGCTCTGCATTGGCTCGCAAGACGCCCAGCATTTTGTTGATGGGACAGGCGCGAAAGTCCGTGTACTGGCGAGGGCGTTGGCCATGGAGCTTCACCGGTGGCTACAGCAGTCCATGCGAAAGGAACTGCTGCTCAGGGCGCACCTCACGGACGCCGAACTCGAACTGCTTCGCCACGAAGCCGCCGGCCACAGCAGCAAAGTGATCGGTGCGGCGCTGCATGTCGAGGCCACCACCATCGACTGCCGGTTCCAGCGACTGAATGCCAAGCTGGATGCTCCGGACCGGCGAACCGCACTGCGGATTGCGAGGCTTTACGGTCTCCTTTAGCCGACAGACCATTCAAGTCAACGGCGGTATCAGTCCTTGCGCTTGCCCCTGTCCGGCTCCGCTGTCGCCATCAGCAACTGCGCCGGAAACTGCTGCATGAAGGCCATCGACCTGGCTGCCGGTGCATCCAGCCACTCGTCGTACTGATCCTCCCGCAAGATCACGACCATGCGCTTCTCGTCGCCGGGTTTGTGGAAGTACTTGAACAACTCGTGCTCGTCGGCGTTGACCGTGAGCATGGTGAAGCTGAACACCTCTTCCCCGGTGGCCTTGGTGTTGCTGGCCCACAGACCCGCAATCCCCATGGGATTGCCGTCCTTGCGTTGAATGCGGGTCGGCACCGCTGAGCCACTGCGCCAATCCGGTTCGTAAATGCGCTCCACCGGCACGATGCAGTGCTGGCCGTTTTTCCAGGCATCTCGGAAGCTGGGTTTCTCGGCCACGGTTTCGGAGCGCGCGTTGAAGGTGCGCCGGCCAAAAGTCAGTTCACCGGCCCAGTGCGGAATCAGCCCGAACAGGCCGGCCATGGCCTCCCGCGGGGGGACCGCCTCATCACCCACATCCCTGTGCGGATGCCGACGGATGAAGCAGCCTTCGTAAAGCGGCCAGACCTGGGCCTTGGCCGCCGGTGGGGCATCCACCCCGAAGTAGAGTCGCAGTCTCTCCGTGCTGACCACGGCGTCGTAGTTGGAACACATGTCGTAATTCTGGTCGGAAACGGGTGGCAGCCGTATACTGGATGCATGACCAGTATATGCATCAGCTCCGTGCCCCAGCCACTGGCGGCCACCCCGCTGGTGCTGCCCATGTCCGAAGGCCACGTGCGTGCCGGGTTTCCCTCACCGGCGGAAGACTTTGCGGTCAACCGGCTGGACCTGACACAAATCCTGGTCACACACCCCCAGGCAACCTTCCTGCTGCGGGTAGCCGGTGCTTCCATGCGCGAAGCAGGTATTGATGACGGCGACACCTTGGTGGTTGACCGGGCCATCAAGCCCCAGCACGGCCATATCGTGGTGGCGGTCGTCGACGGCGAGTTCACCGTGAAGACGCTGCACCAGCGTGCGGGACGCATGCGCCTCAAGGCCGCCAATCCCACCTTTCCCGACATCGTGCCCAAGGATGGCCAGACCGTTGAGGTCTGGGGGGTCGTCTCTTCGTGTATCAAACGCTTCACTGTCTGACAGCGACCCGGGTTCAAAGGACGCGGCCATGTATGCCCTGGTCGATGGCAACAATTTCTATGTCTCGTGTGAACGGGTGTTCCGGCCCAGCCTGAACGGCCGGCCTGTCATCGTGCTCTCCAACAACGACGGCTGCGCCATCGCACGCTCCAACGAAGCCAAAGCGCTGGGCATCGCGATGGGCGCACCTTGGTTCAAGATTCGGCACCTGGAGCAGGAAGCGGGGCTGGTGGCCCTGTCGGCCAACTTCACGCTCTATGGCGACATGAGCGACCGCATGATGAGCCTGGCCGCCGGGCTGGGGCCTTCCCAGGAGATTTACTCCATCGACGAGAGCTTCGTCGGATTGCAGGGGGTGCGCGGGGACCTGGTGGGCCGAGCCCACAAAATCCGCAGCCGCATTCTTCAGTGGACCGGCATCCCAACCTGCATCGGCATCGCACCCACCAAGACCCTGGCCAAGCTCGCGAACCACATCGGCAAGACCGCCGAACGCAAACCCGGCAGCTACCCCCTGGAACTGGCCCAGGTCTGCAACCTCGCAGCCTTACCGGCCCAGGACCTGGATGACGTGCTCGACGCCACCGGGGTGGGTGAAGTCTGGGGTGTAGGCCCCCGCATCGCAAAGCAGCTGCAGGAGGGCGGCATCAAGACCGTTCTGGACCTCACCCGCATGGACCCGGCGACGGTTCGCCGCGGCTGGAGCGTCACGCTGGAGAAAACCGTTCGCGAACTGCAGGGCCTGCCCTGCATCGAGCTGGACGATGCGCCAGGGCTCAAACAGCAAATCGCCTGCACCCGTTCCTTCGGCAAACCCATGCACGAGCTGGGCCCCTTGGTCGAAGCCGTGACCGAGTTTGCCGGGCGGGCCGCGGAAAAGCTGCGCAAGCAGCACTGCCTGGCCACCGAACTGCTGGTCTTCATGCACACCTCACCCTACCGCCCAGGAGCGCAATGCTCACGCAGCGTGGTGGTGCCCCTGCGTAGACCCACCGACGACACCCTGGCGCTGGCCCAGGCTGCAGCAAATGGTATGCGCTACATGTACGTGCCGGGCTTTCGATTCATCAAAGCCGGGGTGATGCTGCTGGACCTACAACCGGCAAACATCCTGCAGCGGGAGCTGGACCTTGAGCCTGCAGCGCTTGAAGACGCCAGTACGCCACGCGACCGCTCCGGGCTGATGACTGCGATGGACGCCATCAACGGCCGGTACGGAAAAGGAACCAGCCGTCTGCGTGCCCTGCGTGTCGCCCAGTCCTTCTTCGCGCAGCGCCAGGCACTCATCGTGTTCGACGAGGCCGAAGACGTGTTCGACGACGGCGGGCATCCGCTCTTTGGCCAAAAAAGCACCGGTCAGACGCGCAAGGCCTGGCTCAACCGCACGCTGGAGGACAACCCTGTGCCAGCCCTGTGGCTGACCAACTCGATCAACAGCATCGACCCCGCCTTCGTGCGCCGGTTCGACCTCGTGATCGAACTGCCGATTCCGTCCAAATCGCAGCGCCAGCGCATCCTGCAGCTGGCCTGCGGCGATCTCGCCGACGCGCCACAGTTGGCGCGGCTGGCCGGACTCGACACCCTGGCCCCTGCTGTGGCGACCCGTGCGGCTGCGGTGGTGCGCGCCATTGGCAGCCAGCTTGACGACCCGCAGCGCGCCCACGCGCTGGACCGGCTGATCGACAGCACCCTGCAGGCCCAAGGCCATGTCGGCGTGCGGCCACACAATCCGGACCTCCTGCCAGAGATCTATGACCCGGCGTTCATCCGGTCAGACACCGACCTCGCCCAAGTGGCCCAGGGCCTTCAACGGCTGCGCTCCGGCCGCATCTGTCTCTACGGCCCGCCCGGCACCGGGAAAACCGCCTATGCCCGCTGGCTGGCCGAACAGTTGGCAACCCCGCTTCTCGTGCGCCGCGCGTCCGACCTGCTGTCTCCGTGGGTCGGCGGCACCGAGAAGAACCTCGCCGGCGCCTTTCGCGATGCTGAGCGCGAGAGCGCCGTGTTGCTGATCGACGAAATGGACAGCTTTCTGCAGGACCGCCGCCACGCGCACCATGGCTGGGAGGTCGTGGCCGTAAACGAAATGCTCACCCAGATGGAATCGTTCTCCGGCCTGTTCATTGCTTCTACCAACCTGATGGATAACCTGGACCCCGCCTCGCTGCGGCGCTTCGACCTGAAGGTGAAGTTCGACTTCCTCTCGCCCAGTCAGTCGATCGAACTGCTGCGCCGCCACTGCCAGCACCTGGGGCTGCCGGCACCCAATGCAGCAGCCGAACACGCGATGGCAGGCCTGAGCACCCTCGCGCCAGGCGACTTCGCCGCCGCTGCACGGCGGCACCGTTTCTACCCCATGGCCGACCCCCGCCAGTTTGTCGGCATGCTCCAGGCCGAATGCGCCCTCAAGGGCCATGCTGCCCCGTCAATGGGGTTTCTGAACTGATCACTCAAGTAACATGCTTTTGTAACAAAACACATACGCCTCTCGACTGGCATGCGCACGCTCTCCAAATCCAGGCTGCTGGCTTACCGCCAGTGCCCCAAGCGGCTCTGGCTGGAAATCCACCACCCGGAATACCGAGCCGACTCCGCCGCCAGCCGGGCCAGTTTTGCGACGGGCCGCCAAGTGGGCGACATCGCCCTGCTCCTCTACGACCCACAACGCAAGGGCGTGCTGCTCGACCCCAAGGCAGAGGCTATCGATCACCTGCTCCAGCTCAGCCAGCAACTGTTCCAAGCCAAGCCGCCGCGCGCCCTGTTCGAGGCTGGCTTTCGCGCCGAAGGCGCGTTGGCTTCGTGGAGCATCACTGCCATGCTGCCGACGCCGCATCCAGACCTGCGCTACGCCGACCTCGACGGCGTGCAGGACGACGGCATGGCCATGCAGGCCTACCTCGAAACGCTCTCGCCCGACACCAGCCAGACGCGAAAAACGCAGATCGACCACCAGTTGCGCAGCTACTGCGCGCTCGACACCCTGGCCCTGGTCCGCCTGTGGTCGTCCTTCACGGATCAACCCGTTCCATGAAAAACAAGCGCTCCAACACGACCGAAACCGTCATCCTGGCCCTCGAAGTGCTGCGCCGCATCCCGCGCGGGCGCAAAGTCACGGCCGCCGAGCTGCACGCCCAGTTGCGCGACACCGGCACCGTGCGCGACCTGCGCACCATCCAGCGCCAGTTGGAAATGCTCAGCGAGCACTTTCCCATTGAGCGCGACGACCGCAGCAAACCCTACGGCTACACCTGGCGGGAAAAGGCCGAAGCCCTGGCCCTGCCCAACCTGACGCCGCAGGAATCGCTGCTGCTGCTCCTGGCCCAGGAACACCTGCGCCATCTGTTGCCCTCCCGCCTGATGCACGGCATGGAAGGCTTCTTCGCTCAGGCCCGGCGCAACCTCGGCCCTGACAGCAACGCCCAACTGGAAAAGCAGTGGCCCGACAAAGTGCGCGTGGTGGCCACCAGCCAGCCGCTGCTGCCCCCCAGGCTCCAGCCCGACGTGTTCGAAACCGTCAGCGAGGCGCTGTACGCCAACCGCTGGCTGCGGCTGGGTTACCGGAACGCCCAGGGCAAGCTCGGCGACATCGAAGTCATGCCCCTGGGCTTGGCCCAGCAAGGTCCGCGCCTCTATCTGGTGTGCCGCTACAAGGGCTACGACAACGAGCGCAGTCTGGCGTTGCACCGCATCCAGCGCGCTGAGGCCACGCCATTCACCTTCAAGCGCCCGCCCGGATTCGACCTCCGGCAATATGACGACGATGGCCGCTTCGGCATCAGCAAAGGCCAACGCATCCGCCTGAGCTTCCACATCAGCCAGCCCGCCGGCCTGCACCTGCTCGAATCGCCGCTGTCCACCGACCAGACGGTGGAAACCACGGCCGAAGGCTATCGGATCACCGCCACCGTGGTCGAAACGGCCGTACTCACCTGGTGGCTGCGTGGCTTTGGGGATGCCGTCTCCGAAGTGCGGCGTGAACCTCTCGATGCCGAAGCCGAAAGCCAGTGCTCACCACGAGATGCGGGCCAATGAACACCGCTACCGGCATTGCAATTCAAATAACCGCTACAGCGGCCAAGCGCACGATACCAAGATGGCAGCGACGGGGCAGTTGGTATGGCTCAACGTTCTTTGGTCGGAGTGCGCGCGTGACACGTAGTTACCCGAGAAGACTTGAAATTTAAACAAATATCGGATTATTGACATCATAAGCCACACGTTCACTCAAAATCAATAACCTGACATGTTAAAAATATATCGCGATTTTCACGGAACAAATGCACAAGATACCACAAAAGGAAATGCAAACACTTTTCTCCATAGAATTCTAATTGAAGTTGTTACCGAAAACTACAGACAGATGATGTTTGAGTACCAAGCATTGCATTCGTATTACAACGATGCATCAACCCTTCTTGACCCTCCATTGCGCGCAAATGAAAAAGTTATAACAGGACTGTTTTCAAACGCAATATCTCGGGTCTCACCCCGCTCAAGACCAGAGGCCAGAATAGACAGAGATGAAATCATCATTGCCACCGAAGTAGCAAGCAGAAGCGATAATTCTATTTATGGTGGAAATCCGCGAAAAAATGTAAAATATGGGCGAGTCGATTTTCTAGCTTGGCATGAAAATCGCATTTTCGCCATAGAATTAAAAGCCGCATCTATGAATTGCGGTAGCCCCAAAATCACTACCCCAATCGAAAAACGCTGGGAAAGCGTAGTCAAGCAGACAAAAGGAGTTCAACGCCATCTTCAAAAATTGACAAAAATAGATCCAGCCAGATACCCAAATCCAATTTCTATTGGCATAATGGCAATCATCGGAAGACGAACCACCAACACAGAAAATGAGAATTTCAAGCCGGCAGACGAAGATGAATTCATAAAAACTCTCAGCGATGGGTTGAAAAAAACTCAAAACCCAACCTATCAAGCGATATACACATTTCCAGAGAAATTCAACAAGCTAGTTCCGCGCAAAAAGGGCAGGCCAGACCCCAATGGAATCAAAATAATACACACTCCATACATAGCATTTTTAGGCTACACATCCATCTCTCCAAACAGCGGATCAACTCAAAAAAGTAATGTGAACTGAATTCGCTACCAACCTTCATCCAAATTAAGTTCATGGATTGACATCAGTCATTCGAAACATCGCAGTTAAAGACGAGGTGGGTCAAAGAGGTTTTTATTGCAATAAATGAAAAATCAAATGCATCAGCATCAACTTACCCCTTGGTTTGACACAAAAGTGGACGGCCCTCCTCGCAGAGTGGGTGTCTATGAAGGCAGCGCCATAGGAATACCAGGGGAAGGAGGAACTTCTCAGCATGGTTACTACTATTGGGACGGAGAGAAATGGTCTGGCTGGGGGGCAAGTCTTGATCAGATCACGCCTTGCTTATTTTTTAGAGCCCGTCATTGGCGCGGCGTCATCCCCGGCAAGGGCTACCCCTATGACCAAATCAAGGTTTATCGGCCCACCCATTTCGTTGGAAGACTGGAGTCCGTCGGTACAGCAATGGGAAGTATCAATATCAATCGGCTGGAAATCACAGAGAAGCATTTGAGTATTCAGCTCACGTGGGAATCCGCTTCCCGCGACTCGGAGAAGTATCAGTGCACCCTCATTGAGCAGGGAGGGGAATTCATGGGCAAGGCGAAAGCGCGCATCCGCAACTTCACTCTCGATGTCGACACGCATTTCCGGGCCGTGCTTTCAACCAAGACCAATGACGGATTTTCCATGACACTCAACCTGAAAATGCCGACGAAGCAGTGGCAACAATTTCAGGGAGTTCTGAAAAAACCATCCACTCCATGATCCAGCCGCCTGGGAGCACAGCGTCAGTTCCCGCTGCAGACCAAAGCGCGAATGTTCTCCACCGCGGCTGGCTCCCCCTGACGGTCGTCTTGCGCGAACAGGTAGACAACCTGCTCGGCCCGGACAGGGATGCCTTCCATTGGGTTCAGTTCAAGGAGAAGCTGGGCAGCGCCCGCTTCCATGGGGTGTGGACGCACGAGCCGCGTGACGCAGCGGTGAAAGAAGCTGTCGCCGACGTGGTGAACCGTGCTGTGTTGGCGTCGGCGCGCACCTGCATCGTCTGCGGCGCCCCGGCACCCGTGGCCGCTCCAAACGTGCCCTTGTGCGCCGACCACGAGGCGCTTCGTCCCGGGCGCCGCTGGGCAGCGGCGGCGGCGCCCCACTGGCCTTGGTAGTCATGGATTCATTGGGAGTGCTACGTGCAGCATCCAGGCACGTGAACTGACCCAGTCCGTTGTCTAGGCGCACGCCAACCGCAGGGGGCTCCAGTGGAAATCCGCTGGTCCGAAGAACAGGCGCAGTATCCGCATCCTGATGGCATTGGATTGCGACACATGTTGTCGCAGCAAGTCGGAACATGGACTCTGTTCAATCAGGAGGCCAACACCTCATGCCATTTGCCACGCACTCCACCGACGCGCGTCTTCCCGACGGTGAGCCTCTTCACACCCGCAAAGCTGGGGATCAGCGTGCAGCGGACATGGAAGGAATGCCGGTATGAACGCCCTTCTCGCCTGGTGGACCTTCATCTGGGATTTGTACCTGCAGGCCCTGGCATGGGGCTCAGACCTTGGGGGGTTTTGGGGACTGCTCATCTACCTGCTGGCGACAGTGGCCGCGTTCGGCGCTGCCGTGGTCGCCCCCATCGTGCTTTTGATCAAGCTGGTGATCATTGCCCTGGTGCTATCGGTCAAACTGGCGATACTGGCCATTCTGTTCTGGGCCGCAGCACACGCCTCTCAGGCCATTGGGAATCAACAGACTGAGGAAATTCGGCCATCCGCCACAACGAAAACGGTGCCCTCGGACACGAGCCATATCGTGGAAGCAACACTGGCGGGTCTTCACTGCATCCACGAGTTCAACTTTTTGTACGCGAAGGCCGGGTAGCGATCGCAGGCGGCACAAAATTTCTAGACGTTTGTGACGGCGTGAATCAAAAATGCAGCTGAGTAGGCCTTGATCAGTCGGCCCACATCCCAGGAGAGTCGGGTGACAGCGACTTTCAATTTTGCCCGGCCCTCGCGCCGGGCATTTTTTTTCTGGCGTGCCGAACAGGTCAGGTCTCGCAAGTTACGAATGTG
The DNA here is from genome assembly GCF_055703065.1 of Hydrogenophaga sp. L310. Taxonomy (NCBI): domain Bacteria; kingdom Pseudomonadati; phylum Pseudomonadota; class Betaproteobacteria; order Burkholderiales; family Comamonadaceae; genus Hydrogenophaga; species Hydrogenophaga sp. L310. The sequence goes on along the minus strand of NZ_JBVPZA010000001.1, from coordinate 131,742 downwards.
CTGGAAAACAGCCCGAATCCAGCAGCGGCGCATGGGGTTTCAAGTCCTACATTGACTTCACGGCGTTCAAAGAGCCGGCAGCAAATGCCTCCTCACGAACAGCGTCGAACTGAGGGACTTGACCATGCACCATTCATCTCCTGCCGACACCTTGTGCCGGCGTTCCACCGAAGCCGGATGATGAGGACGGCGGCCATGGATGCGTCCACATTCCTCTCGCTCGCTCTGGCCTGTGCGCCGCAGGTGCACGCGACCACTGTGCATGCACTGGTCAGTGTTGAAAGCGCCTTCAACCCCTGGGCCATCGGCGTGGTCGGTGGAGCGTTGCAACGCCAACCGCGACACCGCATGGAGGCACTTGCCACCGCAAAGGCACTGCAGGCCACCGGGCGGAACTTCAGTGTGGGGTTGGGCCAGATCAATGTGGGCAACTTTTCGCGGTTGGGCCTGTCGCTGACCACCGCTTTCGAGCCTTGCACCAACCTGGCCGCCATGCAGGCGGTGTTGAGCGAGTGTTTCGAACGGGCGCTACGCAAGTCGTCTCGCACATCGGGAGAACAGGCAGCCCTGCGTGCCGCCCTCTCCTGCTACTACAGCGGCAACTTCTCCACTGGCTTTCGCCATGGCTACGTGGGAAAGGTTGTCGCGGCAGTCCGAACCCCTTTCCCCTCTGTCCAACCAACCCGGTGAAGGAGCCGTCATGAACCGCGTCCGTCTTTTCCTGCGCCAGCGCAAAACACTTCTCGCTCTGCTGTTGTCAACCGTAGGCTCTGTCGCCTGGGCGCAGGGTTTCGACAAGATCAACACCACGGTCACCAACGTCAACACCATCCTGGTGACGATCTCGATTGCAGTGGTGACCATTGCGATCATCTGGGCCGGCTTCAAGATGATCTTTCAAGGCGCGCGCCTGGCCGATGTGGCCAACGTGCTGATTGGCGGCACGCTGGTGGGCGGGGCGGCGGCCTTCGCCAGCTACACCCGCAAGTGGAACCCGGCTCCAAGGCTGGTGCTGTTCGACCTGGACCGGGGTTGCGAGATTGCGATTCGGGCCTTGAACGGCCGCTATTTCACCCTCGAAGCGGGCAAGCCCACCCACCTGAACCCGCTGCAACGCGACCCCACGCCAGCACGCATCCAGTTCTGGGAACAGCTGATCCGCATCTGCATCGCCACGCCTGCTCTGCCTTTGCTGCCGGCCGATGAGCGTGCGATTGCCGACGCCGTCAAGACGGTGGCCACGATGCCTACTGCCCTGCGCCGCTTCTCGACGGTTCGACAGAACCTGCCGAAATCGGGTGAAAACAGCTTGTACGAGCGACTCGGGCGCTGGTGTGAAGGTGGTGCGCTGGGCTGGGTGTTCGACCAAGCCAACGACCAGTTGGCTGACCTGGACGCGGCATCGGTGATCGCCTTCGACACCACCGAGTTTCTGGACCTGCCCGAGGTGCGCACACCGGTCATGCTCTACCTGCTTCAGGTGATGGAAGAGTTGGTCAACGGCGAACGCCTGATCTATGTGATTTCGGAGTTCTGGAAAGCGCTGGACCACGAGATCTTCAGCGACTTCGCCAAACAGAAGCAGAAGACCATCCGCAAGCAAAACGGCTTGGGCAACTCCGCACACAAACCGAGCGCAGATCAAACGTGACCCCGTTAGCGACACGTCACCAGAACATGTCGCCAAAAACCCATTTCGCGAACACGAACTTTTTTGTCGTCCGGTGGCGCAAAGACCGGCAGGCGTTGCTTGACCGCCACAGGCGCCTACATGCAAGACCCTGTGAGAACAAAAAGCCTGTTGCTACGACGTGGGTTCTTCGTGAGGCCGTCATCAGAACGGCCTGCGCAACGGCGGTTTACCCCCCGGTTTACCCCCGGAGCGCCAAAAAGAAAAACGGGCTAGCTCATTTCTGAGCTAACCCGTTGATTTTATTGGTCGGCGTGGCGGGATTCGAACTCGCGACCCCTTGCACCCCATCGGCCCTAAGGCAGATTTCCCCGGACATCCACGGACGTAAATTCTCCTTATAAAACAATCAGTTATTGCATTTTCTTGTCCAGAGCCGTCCTGCTGAATACACTGAAATCCAGCGATTTTTAGGACACGGCTAGGACACGGAAATGGCAAAACTGACTGTGCGAGGTATCGAGGCACTGCGCCCCAAAGAGGCCAGCTACAAGGTCACGATTGATCGTGGCCTCTATCTGCGGATCGCTCCCGATGGCGTGAAAACCTGGTTGGCACGCTATGTGGTCGCTGGCGTCCAGAAGCAGGCTCGGCTTCCTCGACCCTACGGCAGTGGTGGAGACGAAGGGTACATGTCATTGGCGCAGGCCACCGCGGAGAATGCCCGGATCCAAGCCCTTGCCAGGGACGGCATCGACTTCCTGGAACAGAAAGCCGAAATCGAGCGAGCCCGCGCGGAAGCCAAGGCAGCTGCTGAAGCCACCAACACACCGTTCGTCCAGCTGTACGAAACCTGGCTGGCCAATGGCGTCAGCCGCAAAAACGACAACGCCACCCTGCGCCGGGCGTTTGCCAAGGATGTGCTTCCCTTCGTGGGTGATCGCCCAATACGCGAGGTCGACGACATCGAGTTGCTCCAACTCTTGCGCAACATCGGCAGGAAACGCAACTGTCCCAGGACGGCCGAGTCCCGGCTCGCGGACCTCCGGCAGATGTACCGATGGGCGATCAAACGCCAGCCGTGGCGCTCCATACTCGTGAATGGAAACCCCGCCGACCTCATTGAGCTCAAGCAGATCACGGCAGCCAACTACGAACCGGTGATCCGGAGCCGGACGCTCTCGCCCTTGGAGATCCGCGGGTTGCGCGACGTTTTCGAGAACATGCAGCAAGACTACGAGAACGCTGCCGACAAACGTGCTGCGGATCGCCCGGTCCAACTGGAGACCCAACTCGCACTCTGGATCTGCCTGGGAACCGGATGCCGCATTGGCGAGTTGCTGCAATCGCGCTGGGAGCACGTCGATCTGGACAAAGGGACCTGGTTCGTGCCGCGTGAGCACACCAAGACCCATGTCGATTGGCTGGTCTACCTGTCGGACTTCAGCAAACGCCAGTTCAAGGCTTTGTATGAGCTGACCAGCAAGGTCGCCTGGTGCTTCCCATCAAAGGACAAGACGGGCCATGTCTGTTTGAAAACGGTCGGCAAGCAGGTGGGGGACCGGCAAACCCGGTTCAAGAAGCGCAAGGCACTCAAGAACCGGCGGAACGACAACACCTTGGTGCTCGCTGATGGGGAACACGGAGCATGGACGCCTCACGACCTGAGGCGGACGGCGTCTACCCTGATGCAGTCGCTGCGGGTGCACCCAGACGTGATCGACCGCTGCCAGAACCATGTGCTGCCGGGTAGCAAGGTTCGCCGGCACTACCTGCACTACGACTACGCCGAAGAAAAGCGGGAAGCATGGAAGCTGCTCGGTGATCGGCTGGATGCGATCCTGAACTCCAGCAATGTGATCCATTTGCAGTGGCCGGCCGAAAGGTCCACGAATGCTGAAGCCGGTGCGCCCCATTCAACAAGCCGCGTCGCTAATTTTTGACAGGCGGTTTTGCCATTCTCGGGTCGGATGCGCGCGACCATCCCCCACCTGAGTTTCAACTTGACCATGTGCCTTGGGTTTCGTTGAAGTTGTGTTATTTAGTTTTTTATTGACAAATAACTAGCAATTACAACAAACTCCGAAAATAACTCTGGACTCGAACTCGACGCTCGAACAAGCCGTGCTCGCACTCGCCGAGCGCCAGCCACTTCTGCGCGCGCGCGATCTGACGCTGCAAGCGCTGCCGACCGTGATGCTCAGCCGCCTGGTCGCGGCGGGCAAGCTTGAGCGTGTGGCCCGTGGCGTCTACAGCCTGCCCGGGCGTGCACTCAGCGAGCACCGATCCCTGGCCGAAGTTGCACTGCGGGCGCCGCGTGGTGTCGTGTGCCTGCTGTCGGCACTGCGCGTTCACGGCATCGGCACCCAGGCACCTTTCGAGGTCTGGCTGGCGATCCCTCCGCACACACCCACACCCCGACTGGACCAGCCGGCACTACGCGTGGTGCGCATGTCGGGTCCTGCCCTTTCCGAAGGTGTTGAACTCATCGACATCGATGGCGTGCAAGTCCCCGTGTTCAATCCAGAAAAAACGGTGGCCGACTGCTTCAAGTTCCGCAACAAGATTGGCCTGGACGTGGCGCTGGAGGCGCTGCGCGATGGCTGGGCTCAGCGCAAGCTGACCATGGATGCGCTCTGGCACTACGCCGCAGTCAATCGCGTGGCCAATGTGATGCGGCCCTACCTGGAAAGTGTCACGGCATGAGTCGCAACCTGGCCGCCTCCATCCGCGCCCGCTTGAAGCAGCGCGCCGATGCCACGAAGCAGGACTTCAACCTGATCCTCACCCACTACGGGCTGGAACGCTTGCTGTATCGGCTGTCGATCTCACCCCACGCCGGCAACTACATTCTCAAGGGAGCGCTGCTGTTTTCGCTGTGGTACGACCAGCCACACCGGCCAACGCGCGACGCGGACCTGCTGGGCTTTGGTTCGGACGACATCGATACCGCCGTATCGGCCTTCTGTGAAATCTGCGCGCTGGAGGAGGAAGACGGTATCGCGTTCGAGCCCACATCGGTCAGGGGCTCGGTGATCCTCAAGGACGCGGGCTATGGCGGTGTGCGGATCGACCTGCTGGGGAAGCTGGACGGAGCGCGCATCACGCTGCAGGTGGATATCGGTTTCGGCGATGCGGTCACGCCCGCACCAGAATCGGTGAGCTACCCGGTTTTGCTGAATGACCTGCCTGCACCGCAATTGCGCTCGTACCCGAAATACACGGTGGTGGCCGAGAAGCTCCATGCGGTGTGCCTGCTCGGCATGGCCAATACCCGGATGAAGGACTACTTCGATCTGTGGGTGCTATTCACCGAAGGCACATTGAAATCGGCGGAACTGCGACGTGCAGTCGAGGCGACATTTGCATGGCGGCAATTGCCTGTGCCAAACACTGTCCCCTCCGGCTTGAGCGATGTCTTTGCACAGGATGCCGTGAAACGGGCGCAGTGGGCAGCGTTTCTGAAAAAGAACCGGCTGGATGCCCTGGGTTTGGCTTTGCCCATTCACGGCATGATCATCGGCCACCAAGTAGGCATGCGGTCGTGCTGAGCTACTAACATGCCGTTCCTGACTATCGCTACAGGACGATGGCTTCGACCAGCGCCCCCTTCGTCACGGGAGTTGTCGAAGAAGAGCGCCAGGGGAACGATCCGGATTGCACTACGGGCGTTGGCGAACACACGGCCGAATCGGTCTTCCTGTACTTCGGGCGGCACGTCGTGCCCTCCCTGTGCCGCGCGATGCTGGACCCGCTGCTGAGCGAGCGCGAGATTGTCGAGCCCTACAAACACCATGACCACAAAATATCCAGCGGCCACTCCGCGCTGCAACTCGGCGAGCTTGTAGCCGTATGGATCAGAGAAGACGGTCTCGAAGACAAAGTGGGACTGCATGCCTGCTGGTGCAGCCAGTAGCAGTTCGCGGCGCCTTGTAGCCTCAGCTTGAGCCTGCAATGCGGTCTCCCGAGACTGCAGAGCGCGCGGATCAAGTTGAGCCGCTTCGTTCAGCTCGCGCTCAATTTCGTCTGCATTGATGTAGATGGCTTCGACCCCACCTTCTAGCATCGGCTCAAGCCGTTTTCGCCAGAGCGTTGTCTTGCCTGCGCCATTCGGGCCCGCGACCATCAACATGAGGGACCGATTGCCCGAGCCGCCGCTCAGCTCGTCAAGAAAAATCTCGAAAAGCTGTGCGCCGGTCAATCCAGATCCATCCCGAATTTGTCGGTATTTTTACGCAAGTTCTCGATACCCCTTTTCAGGGCGAGACGCTGCTCAGCCCGATGTCGCTGCATGCGGGCACCGGAACCCGTGGCCCGAGCAAGAAGCTCATAAGCTTGCGCGAATGTCCCTGCATCCAGCTGTTCTGCGCATAGCATCTGCATGAGGGTCAAATTCCGGTCCGGCAATGGTTCAACCAGATACTTGCCGGCCAGAGGCGTGTAGCTGCACCATTGCTTTGCAATCTGGTAAAGGCGCCACAGGCGACTTCGATTGGAGGGATTGAGCTTCTCCATCCGGTCGGTGCGCAACCATGCATACACCGTAATTCTCTCGATGCGCAGGACCTGCGAGAGCTGGGTGACATTCAGGCCGAATGACTTGCGCAACTCTTCCACCATCTCGGCCGGAGTCGTGAGCGCAGGTTCAGTGTGAGGTGCGGCCGCTGCAGATTGCAACGACAGAGGTCTTGCCAGATTGACACTGGTGCCAAGGTACTGCTGAAGGTCATCGAGTCCGATGACAATGGTTGGCAATGCAGTCCCGAAATCCAAGACAAACGCTTTGATGTCCCGGATGCCCGTGGACCCTGACTTGCGCCAGACCGCATTGGCGCCAATGGTCCCACCAAGCTTTGCGTCTCGAAGGGAGGCGTAGATCATTCGCCAACTCCTTTTTTGGATTCTGGGTTCCATTCCCTTTTCGCCAGAGGCGAAATCATGGCTTGGAATGCACCGGAAACCTCGGTGTGCATTTGAGTGAACAGCTGACTGAGCGTGGCTACATCTGCCGGGTGTTCACCGTCGATCCAGCGATCCGTATCGATCACCCCACACACAGTTGGATGCCCCTGCGGTGACTCGTGCCGAGGAGTCAGCATCCCCTGTAGGTCCATCGGCAATGTAGGTACCCCAAACCCGCGCATGAATTGCAGCCGCATGCGACCCACGGGATAGCGAAGATCAAGCAGCGATACCTGCAAGTCTGGTGCCCCCAACGCTCCTGGAAGTACAGGCAGACCAGCCAGGTTCCAGGGTGCCTGGACGTACTCCTCCGGCACTCCTCCCTCTCTCGGCTGCAGAAAGTCGACATAGCGAAGGCCCGCCCGGGTCACTGCCGTCACATGCACGTCCGCCAGCGCAGCCGCCACCTGAAGCCAGTGCTCGCGGAAGTGCGATGAGTCAACGTAAGACGTGACCGCGTACGTGAGCGAATCCTGCTGTACACGAACCATTGCATCCACGTTTTCGTTGATCAGGTCATACGCAATCGCACTCGCAGGTCGCTGCACGCTGGGTTCGGAGTCGAGGTTGATCTCGATTGCGGGACCACTGATCTGGCTGATGGTAGGAAAACGTGCCCCCAATCGGGTCGTGATCGCATCGCGCAGCTTTTCGGGATCGGCAGCGGAGGTCGGCAGAAAACGGACCTGTGCGAGCACAAACACGACGGGTGCACTCGCCCACTGGCCCCGCCCACGGGTTGCATCACTGGTCAAGCGGTCTCCTTGCAATTAATTTCACTCGCATCTTACACGAGACTTTACACCTTTCAAAAAATCTGCCACACTGCACTCACCTTACACAACATCTAACACCAATTTGCCGATGAAAGGGTAAATCCATGAGCAACTCAAAGCAGCCCAACACGAAAATTGTTCTCAATCTCGAAGAGATCGAGGTTCCGCAGGAAAAGCTGACGTACGCGCAGCTGGTGCACTTGGCTTACCACCAGGACCCGCCAGCGGACACTTCGGACTTCATCTACACGATCACGATCAGCCACCCTGAACTCGGCGATCTGTCATTGGCACGCGGGGACAAGCCTGTGCCGGTCAAGGAAGGAATGGTGTGCCATGTCCGCAAGACCGGCCGTTCTTGAGCAGGCGCTCGCACCGTTCGTCGCCGCAGGCCTGCGGGTGACGGTGCACGGGTCGCACCTCCTTTTGCACGATGTCCCAGTGGTGGACGAGCGCGCCAGGCTGCAGCTAGGTACGCTTGTCGCCAGTCTGATCTACACGGACACGCAAATCATCCTGCCAGCCACCCATCAGGCTTGGTTCGACGGGCCGTTCCCCTGCTTCGCAAACGGCACTCCGATGGAACAGTTGCGCCACTCCGAGGTTGCGGGTGGCTTGGTTGCCCCCGGCGTCGCCGCCCGGTTCCATTTCTCCAACAAGAACGACGGCTGGACGGCGTACGCGACCCACTTTGACCAGCTGATGCACTACTGGCGCATCATCACGGACCAGGCACGCGTGCTCGATCCGCACTGCACCCGACCGCTGGGGCCCGGCTCAGCAGTAGTGGCGCCACGCACCAGCCCATTCCGGTACCCCGATGCGTCCTCCGTTCGCGGCAACTTCGCGATGGCCTCGGAGCGTCTGGCGAACCTCACCGTGGCCATCGTGGGCTTGGGCGGCACGGGTTCGTACGTGCTGGATCAGGTGGCCAAGACGCCGGTGCGCGATATTCATCTCTTCGACGGTGACGTGTTCGAGTTGCACAACGCTTTCCGAGCACCCGGCGCGGCACACGAGAACGATTTCAACGCGCCCAAGGTCTCGTACTTCGCTGACATGTACGGCCACATGCACACCGGGATCGTGCCACATCCAACATATGTAACCGATACCAACGTCGGGCTGCTCGGTCAATTCAATTTCGTCTTCGTCTGTGTCGACAAAGGCCCTGCAAGGCGGCTGATCTGCTCTCACCTGATTCAGAAGGGCGTGCCATTCATCGACTGCGGCATGGACATGTCGCTGTCAACGGCTCAGCAGATCTTCGGCACGTGTCGTGTCACGCTGGCCACGCCCGCGAAAAATCAGCACTTTTTTGACCGTGCCCCAACCATGGACGAAGCCGGAGATGCACTATACGAGCAGAACATCCAGATTGCAGATGCCAACGCGCTCAATGCCATGCTCGCCGTAATGCTCTGGAAACAGCACTTCGGCTTCTATGCAACCAACTGGGACTGGCATCACCTGGAGTTCGCTGTGAGCTCGATGGGGTTGGCGAAAGCCGAAAGGACAGAGAATCCCGATGCGGATTGACCAAATCAAGGCGGAGGTCGTCGACTTGGCACCCAAGGTACTCGAGCCAGGACGACTCTACATCAGCCATAAATACCGAGCAGCTGTTCATCTTTGCTGTTGCGGTTGCGGAGAGAAGGTGGTGACGCCTCTCTCCCCAGCTGAATGGCAAGTCCACGTGCAGAATGAACGCGTGACGCTCCACCCATCAATTGGCAACTGGTCAATGACATGCCAGTCTCACTACCTGATCCGCGACAGCCGCGTCATCTGGGCAGGCACGTTCTCAAAGAAGCAGATGACGGCAGTATTTGAACGTGATCAGCGTGATCTGAAGCGCCTTCATCAAACCTCAACAGATCGCCCAACGCCTGCTCCTTCTGTTCCACCAAAGATGCCCACGAACATGCAACCCGAGTCACGCGGCTGGTTGGGATGGCTCAAAGAACTGTGGCTTCGACTCACCCGCTAACGCCCTCAAAATAACGATCGCTGTCGCCCAATGCCCTGCTTTGGTTATTTTCAGGCGTTCGGTATGCGACACGTAGTTCCAACTGCAGCAGGCGTGTTCGAGGACTTCATCCGCCAATTTCTATGCCTTCGGCTCGTCCTCTTTGAAGGACATCCAGAAGAACCGCACACTGCTTTTCAGTGGGGAGCTTCGCAGGAATTTGCATGGCAATCTGGAGAATCCCGACCTCCTTTGGTGTAAGCAGATCCTTCTCCAGCAAGGTCCGATGAAGACGCCCCCACTCACCGGCGGAAACAGCCAACACCTGCCGCTGCGTCTCTATGCCGTTGTCAACCTTCTGGATTTTCTTGGCGGATCTGAGTTCTAACACCTGCTCATCGAGTGGCAGGAGCGTGTCATAGAACTCGGTAGCGAGCATCGTCTCGACATCCACAATGCGCGTCAGAAGTCGCGTCCAGCAGGCTTCCCGCTTGCACCATTCCGAGATGTTCGAGATGCCGGCCGGAGGGCTGATGATGTCCTCGTTCACGACTCCGGACACGACGGCAATGGCGTCCTCAAGCGCAGCGCCAGGGCCCTGGGCATTCCATACGCCAAGAAAATCCACGCACGCCCTCCGTCGCCTCTCGAGTTCGCTGAGCATGGCAAGCGTGTAGGCCACGATGTTGGCCCGGTAACCACCGTTGTACCAGGGCTGCGCAGATACGATCCGCTCAGTGGCACGGAAGACAAGTCCACGGGCAATTGCCCTCTTGAAATAGAACTCGTTGAACACGTCGGAGGACTTCTCCCACTCGGCCCCGATACGGGTCGCATATCGTGCAAAGTTCTTCTGGGAACCAAGATTGACCCACCTTGGATGGTCATCCCAAACATTTTCGAACTTTGCCAGATCGGTCTTCGTGAACATCTGCGGCTTGGGATGCTCCGCCTTGAAGCGGCGCTGCTCAGCGGGCGTGAGCTTCGATTGCGCATCCGCGTACTGGCCACGCGCACGCTCGTAGAACCACTTTGTCTCGCGCTGCTGACCCTTCTGTGCCGGCGCCCATATGCGCCTTGAGAACCCCTCCATCCGAACATGGAAAGGATGATTCGAGAAGAAGTCTGCTGCATTCACCCGATTCTGGGTGTTTGCATACTCTGATATGCGTGGGACGACCGTTTCGCTCTGTTGGCTGTCGATGACAGACAGCTTCATCTGGACGAATATCTGCGAAAGGTCGGCTCGGTCGCGCTTCCTCGTATGAAATAGCGAAGCAGTGGTCTGACCACCGTTCACGATCTGAAGGTCAAGCATTCTTGTGATCGCGAGACCGGCATCCGTTGTTCTCGTTTCGATGCCCTGGGCCGTCGCCGTGATGCCGTTGTTGTAGGCAAAGAACATTCCAGGTTCATTCAGAATGGTCGCTCTGATGCCCTGATTGACGCTGCCTCGCGCCTGAAGAAACGTTCGCACGTTCTGCTCAAGCAGTCGGGCACCGAACTTCTCGTAAAGGGTGGCCAGTACATCGGCCGGCATGACCATCAGATACGACTGGTAGGCCTCTGCACCCAGGTGGGCCGGAAGGCAGGATATGCCCCGGCCGAACATTTCTTCGAAGTCAAGGTCAAGTGGCTCCTTGTGACCGCGGGAACTGTGCTGACGCTGAAGGCGCGAAATGTCCCAGATCTGATGGCTGGCCGGAACTCCCGCCACCTCCGTGTCAGCGATGGATTGGAGCTTTTCGCTCAGGGCGCGCTCCGAGAAGAGAACCAGATTGAGCTGTCGGATCGAGACTCTCCGGTCGGCAATCTGCCGGGCAAGCCCGTACTCAGGCGACGTGACCTCCAGCTCGGCCGCCAATCCCTTGCTGATGCTTGCCTCGAAGAAGTTGGCGAGGCGCCTGAACGCGGCGACGACATCCGTCCGTGTAAGGGATGCGAGCTCGACCCGGGAATCGAAGTCCGCGATGAAGAGATCAAGAACCCCTTCGTCATTGAACCAGTAGCCATCGACGCGCATTCCCCGCTGCGCCCTGAAATGACAGATTTCGAAGCCCTCGGCGAACCCCGTCTCGATCAACTCGCTTCCGACGGTTTCCATGAATTCCGTGAGCTGAAAGCTGCCATTCGCTTGGGCACTGGCCAACAGTTCCTGACGGAAGTTGTGAAAAAACTCCTCGCTGCTCTGCTCCATCATCCCTCCCCAAAGACAGCCACTCCGTCACACTCGTATGGCGCGATGGCTTCCAACCTGATGTCGTAGGCTACCTTGGCAATTCCCGCAGGCAGTTGCGACCTGATCAGGCGCGGGAACGCACCTTGGACACGATAGGTGATCACGCTGCTGATCACGAACCTCAACACGTCGTAGCCAGGCAGTGGCGCGTAACCGTACGCCACCAACTTGCGGTCGAATGCCTCTACAGCCTCCGCGTCGCCCAGCCGTGCTTGAACCTCAGCGACGATCATGTTGAGCGACCGCGCGCCCGCAGCATCCGGCAGATTGCTCAGCCGGTAGATGCGCAGGAACAACGCATCGTTGAGAGATTCGAGCTGGTCTTCGGACGAGATGCGGACAGTGCTGCGCTCGGCTCCCGAGAGCGATTTGATCTCCACTGCCGTATTGCCGAAGATGAAGTCCTGATGCGACTTGTCCGGTCCAAGCCAAGCTTCGAGAGCCGTGACGGCAGAAACTGGCTGGTCCAGCAACTCCAGCAGGAAAGTGAGCTCGGCAAAGAGGCCTCGGACTTCCTCGTGCGAAAGATGCTGCCCTCGGCCGGACAGAAAGGTCTTCCATCGGTGGATATGTGTCAGCGCCACGGCAAGTGAGCCTACCGAATCGGTCGCATGCTCCAGTGCCGAGACGAGTGTGCGACAGAGCCCCTCAAAAAGGTCGCGGTCAACCTGTTTCTCAAGGGCAAGAACCAGACGCTGCGGTCCAGCGTCTCTGCCACGTAAATCAACGTCGATTCCGTTCACCGTGACGGCGCTCTTCCGGTACTGCTCCCTATGGTCGCCCTGCAACTCGACGATGAAGAGGCAGGCACCGCTCTTGTCCCTGCCCCAAAAACAGGGCACCGCCGTTTTTCCCATGGCCTGACGAACATTGAAGTCCGTGCCAGGAACACCTATGTCATCCCAAGGCGACACATCAGGCATCGTAGTCCTCCTCGTCGTCCGGGTTGTCGGCTGAACCCTGCATCAGCTGGAGCCAGACCTTGTTCACGACCACATTGATGGTTGTCGAGTAGTCACCGTAGGGAAAGCTGATCCCGAAGGCCGCAATCGGCCCTCTCACAGCATCGCCCTTGGGCTCAAGACTGTGAATCATCAGCAATGGCTTGTTGCGGAGCATCCGGTAATGCGCATCCGATGCCGACGCCGTTCCGTCCTCGCCACGGGCTAGTTTCGCGGCCTCCTGCCGCTGCGTTTCGTTCAGCCCCAGCTTCTCGTCCCCGCGCGAGGCCACCCGATCCTTGTTCAGACGCCATGCGACTCCATTGGGCTGATCCTTGCCCACCGCGCGCTCCTGGTTTCGCAACGTGAACGGCGCCTCGCCACCGGAACCTCCCAACGGGGAAATCAGCAGAACATCGGCCCACTTGCGCTTGGTCGATATCCTTTCGAGATAGCTCACCACGTCAGACTTCTGTCCGGAGAAGAGCGAGTGGCACTCGAACCGGGAAATGAAATCGTCGATTACCTCAACCGGCACGTCCCTGAAAATAAAGCCCTTCTCCGTTGATTCCTCCGCCCGCCCGCCGAAGCCGTTTCGCCAGTGCTCGGCGATCAGGCCGAAGTTTCTGGTGTTCACGTCGGCATCGGTCGAGACGATGTAGCTTTCCCGAAGCCTGCCGCTGAAGCTCTGCTCAACCGTGACCTCCTGACCAGACCGCATCTTGTTGGCGGCGGTGATCAGCAAGCTGTCTGGATGGGAGCGAACATACAGGCCGAAATCCGTTGGACTCAGCCCATCGCGCCTCATTCGCTTGACCTGCTGGGTAAGCTCCTCGGCGGCTTCGGCGATGTGCGAGTACCAGTTGATGGAATCTCGCGAGAGATGAACGCGGCAAAGATCCTCGAAACCCGGTCGATAGCCGAACCATCGGCCCATCTGCATGAGCGTGTCATACATCTTTGTATTGCGATACATGTAGCTGACGGTCAGTCCCTCAATGGTCAGACCGCGCGACAGGCTCAGGCCGCCGACAGCGATGGCCGTGAGACCAACGCCGTCCTTTTCATACTTCGAGTAGTCGAGAACCTCGTCGCTCTTGCTGTTGATAACGAAGAGGTGGAGATGCTCGAAAACACCGTCCAGGGCGGTCTTGACTTGTTCCCAGGTGAATCCGGCGCCGGCATATTCGACGTCGAATGCCCGTTTCAGGCCCTGCATGTAGATGTTCGCCGAAGATACGGATTCGGGCATCCTGTAGTTGGCCCGCACGGCTTCCCTGATTTTCTTCTCCCGCAGGCTGAGGAACTCCCGCACCGCCCTTTGCGTCGGAACGAAGCGGGAGACGTTGACCATCATGGAGCAGTGCTTGTTCGCCTGCCCGCGCAGGTTGCGAATGGCGCGGGCAACAATGAATTCGTCCAGCGCCCTGTAAAGGCTCGGAGGCAGCTCGAAGAGCTGATCGTCCCTCTTGTGCGTGTAGGGAATGAGGTCTTCGCAATCGTCGATCGGTCGCACGATCGACTGGCTGGTCTCCTCGTTCAGGAACACCTTCTCCGCGCCGAAATAAGTAGTGGGTGCGTCGAGACAATAGATGAAATCGCGCGGAAACAGCTCCTCCCGAACATCGTCGCCGTAGGCATCGGGATTGATGAAGATATTGGCAAAGGGCGTGGCCGTATACCCTACGTAGCAGGACTTCGCAAAGAGACCGAGAATGCTCCGAATCATGGCGTTCGTACGCGTCGGATCGAGGTCCTCCTTGTTCGTGTTGATCGACGCATTGTCGGCCTCGTCGTCGACCAGAAGCATCGGCACGTCAGAAATACGGTCTCCACCTTTGGCGTTGAGTGCCTTGAGCCATTTGTGAAGTGCGGTCAGCGTCGTGACGTTTTTCTTGATGACAAGAATGATCGGCTTGCTGAAATCGTTGATCTCCCAGCCGCTCTTGGCCGCGGTGTTCTTGTTGAAGTCCTCGTTGATATTGGTGAGAGTCGCAGGATGCGGATATCCGGGGTTCAGACCAACGCCGATTGTCCTGCGGCCCTCCGGATCACTCGATCGACCGATGAACGCTTCGTCGATGCGCTCCTGCGTCTGCTTTCGCAGGTTGTTGTGAATGCCGGCAATGACGATGATGAACTTGTAGCCTGCGTCGGCCGCCCGTGCGATCAAACCGGTGTAGTTGGCCGTCTTGCCTGACTGCACGTGGCCGATGACGAGACCGCGGCGGTTCCAGCTTGTTCCCTCGCTCCGCGGGTCCTGCAGGTGTCCAAGTATCCGATTGGTCACGTCGCTCAGCGATTGCACCATTCGAGGCGGCCAGCCCTCCTTGAGCAGGAAATTTCCGTAGGCGTTCGCATAGGTCCATGTGATGTCCTCTCGCTTGCGGACCCATTGAACGTCATGCGTCGCCGTGACATCGACCAGTGACACACCTGCGCCCATGCGCGTGTCGACCGAGATCATCGCTTCGGTAATGATGTTCCGCAGATCGCCGCTGTAGCCGAAGATTGCCGCGATCTGCCTCGCCTTGTCCTCGACCTGCTCGCGTGTTGGCGTCTCCGCCATGTTGGCAAGGCCCGAGATGAGCGCATTTGCGATGTTTCGTTCTTCCGTGATGACTGTGCCGTTCATGTGAAGGTTTCGTTGATGAATGTCTTGGCTGTCTCGATCTGCCCCTCGAAGAGATGGGTGGATCGCACGATCTGGAGAAATGCGTCCGGGTCGACCGGTCCGTCGCCGTAGAGCACCTGCTTGAGGCTTCTGAGACGGTGGAAGGTCAGGTCGTTTTCGACGGCCGCCTGGTGCACGTCCCGGGGATGTGTCGAGTAGTCGGAGTAGATCATCTCGACAGGGAGGGCCGCGGTAATCGAGTCGAGCAGGACGAGCATCGAATTCGCCTCCTCTGGCTGCAGTTTCGCGGTCAACGAGAGGACGAGCGGGTGCTGCACATTGATCGCGAAACGAATGCCTCCATGATCCGCGTAGCGCTCCCACAATGGCGCTTCGCTTTCCTGGAATAGCTTCTGACCTCGGCCTCGATGAACGGTCACGCTGCGGGCAGTGATCTTGGAAATGATCTGACGCAACCTCTCCCGCACTGCGTGGGGCGGACGGGCACGCGACTTCTTGATGTCGATGGTCCAGGCTTCGTCGAGGCTGTTGGGGAAATCAATCTGGACCCTGGCCAGCTTCGTGGCTTCCCCCTTGGGCACCAACCGGAACCAGTCGCCCCATGCCATCAGACGGCCATTCCGGTAGATGTAAGCACCCTGATTCGAAATGAAGTCACTGCGGCTCTGATAGAAGTCGTACTCGCGAGCGGTCAGCCTGGAGTGGTGCGGCAGGACATACGGCTGAAGACGGACTTCGGCTTCGCCGATGCGGACGACCTCCTCAGGAAGCAATTGCGTGGCCGGGTTTTTTCTGCAGAATGGGTCGAAGGCCTCGACTGCATGACCATTGACCGCAATGGAAATCCGGGGATGGCCCTTGACGTCTCCTGCGAGGAACCGATGAAAAACGATCGAGAGGTGCCTACCCAGGGCATCCAACTTCTCACTGACGATCTCATTTCGGCGGTCGCCAACCTCGTCTTCAACAAGCCGATCGAGTTCCCGCCAGACAACGGCGGTACCGTGATCTCCAATTCGGTCGACATATGGCAATGCATCGATATCCGCGTCGTCAAGGATGGACAGGATCCAGTCGTCTGCGGCATCGATGCGATCGAGATTCCATTCGGCTCCGCACCGCACCCCATTCTTCGCGGAGGTCACCGTCAGCGACCGGCACTGGGAAAACGATGCCGTTTTCAGTCCGAGGCCGAAGCGGCCGAGATCCCGTGGTGATCGCTCGTGCCTCGGATTCGCTGTTCCATGGCGCATGGCTTCGAGAAGCTCGGCCTCCGTCATTCCACTGCCGTTGTCCAAGATGACCACCAGTGGCTGTGTACCAGCCAGGTCGCAGATGATGCCGATGACATCTGCACCTGCGGAAATGCTGTTGTCGATCAGGTCGGCAATCGCCGTTTCCAGCGAGTACCCCAGGTCGCGCATCGAGGCCGAAAGGCATGCGGCACTCGGCGGATGATTGTGATCACGCGCCATGAATCTCCCTCCTGCAATTTTTCATGAATCAGGCCCACAGCGCGCCTCCGTTTGCCGCATCGAGCACTTCTTCTGCCAGAGTATTCTGCTGTATATGTTGAAGAGCCGATCTCCGCAGACATTCAGACTTCTCTAATCCATGCGCCTTCCAACCACTCCCCAGCGCAGCCGCATGATGTCGAGCATCCGCGGAAAGGATACTTGGCCTGAGCGGATGCTTCGCTCCCGTCTTTTTGCCAGTGGGTTCCGCTACAGGCTGCATGTTCGAAGCCTCCCAGGCTCCCCTGATCTCGTGTTCCCGAAGTACAGGGCCGTGGTATTCGTGCATGGCTGCTTTTGGCATAGGCACCAAGGCTGCCGATTTGCAGCCACGCCGAGGGCAAATGCAGATTTTTGGGAAAGAAAGCTCCAGGGAAATGTCGACCGGGACGCCCGCCACACAGCAGCGCTTCGCGATCTTGGCTGGCGTGTCGCCGTCGTCTGGGAATGCTCCCTGAGGCAGTCGATCGATCATTCGGCACAGATCGTTGGGGAGTGGCTGCATGGCAAAGAGGCTTGCTTGGTGATTGCCTCTAGCTCGCTTCCGCAAGCAGCGAAATCTGAGCCTTGCTTGCAGGCAGCTGCGACGCGGTAGCCGATCGACTCTTTTGTAAAAGGTCGCCAGTTTCTCGGCGCTTCTTTCTGTTCATCTGGTTCAGGAGGCTACGCACAACCATCGCAAGCTTGTGAGCCAATAGCGGTGGCACTGCGTTCCCGACCTGGGTGTATTGTTCTGTACGGTTGCCTGCAAAGAAATAGTTGTCGGGAAAAGTCTGAAGTCGTGCAGCCTCCCTGACCGTCAGGCTCCGGCACTGAGCAGGGTCGTAATGGATGTAATAGTGTCCGTCCTTGGCAATGTGCGCCACTACAGTGGTGGCCGGCTCATTCCTGCATTGGACCCGGAAGCGATCTTTGAAGGGAATGGCCTCAAGTCCTTCAACATGGACATTGCTGTGCTCGGGAAGCAGTTTGGGAGGAAAAATGTCCAACCGCGCCGAGTAGCCCGAAGAGTGCGCGAAGCATGCTGAGAAAAGATATCTGGCCAAGTCTGATGCCATGTGGGATCGCGCCTCATGCTGGCAGACTCCCCCAAGACTTCTGTCGTGAAGCCATTGCTGGAGCTCAGTCGGATTCTTCGGACGCTTGTACTCTCGGGCAATGAATGCCCCTCCGATCGACGTATAGGTTGCCGCAGAGGCAAACGCCCGCATAGCTTCAGTCAAGCTGCGTTCGGTCTCCGTATTCCATCCCTCTACGCACGCCGGTGCTGCCTGAACGGCCTTGCGCCATGCATCGAGGGAGTCTCCGCTGGACAGGCGGCTTCGAATGCGCGGAAGGTCGTCGATGGCCTGCCTGACCGTCACGGCCTTTGAGACAGCCTCCAGCAACTCGTGTCTGGGCAAACCAGCACCTTTCCGGACACCGAGGAGGATCACACGATGCCTGCTCTGGGGAATCCCGTATCGTTCCGCGGGAATGACATAGTCAACTGGCTCCAGATCATCACCGTTGCCTGGCTTGACGAAAGAGCGAATCTCATACTCCAGCCCTTCGGAAGGCTTCGAAAGATCCGCAAGGATCCTGTCGAACATTGGATTCCCGGAGTGCTGAGAGGACAGCAAGCCTTTCACGTTCTCCATCACGAAGATGGTCGGTCTGTGAACCCTGATGATTCTCAGGTACTCCCTGTAAAGAAAGTGTTTTTCGTCGGTGTGAAATGTCTCGTCCTTGGCGCGTCTTGATCGCCCCGCAAGTGAATACGCCTGACAGGGAGGCCCGCCAATAAGCACCCAGGTGTCATGTCCCTTCAACGCTGCCTGGATTTCAGTGTCTATGCCACCGTCATCCGACTTTCCCAACTCCAGACATCTGGCCTCTGTCTCAGCATGCGCAAAGGCGCTGGCCACGGCCGGGATTCGGCGAAAGGCGGCCTCATCAATTTCGCCGCGTACATAGCTGTAGTAGTGTCTTATGTCCTTGGTTCCACGAAGACGCCTGAACACTGCACGCAGCTTCAGCGTTCTGTGAGCGACAGGATTCTTCTCAATGGAAAGACCAATCTCGAAAAACGCCTTCCCTCCGTGCCCCTTGAGAGAGGCAAACCCTTCCCCAAGCCCTCCCGGCCCTGCAAAGAGATCGATTATGGGAACTGGCATGCTGTACCTTATTGATATTCAATTCGTGCAAGAAGCTGTTCAATGAGGTCGCTGACCTCGCGCTGACGCAGCGCCCTCGCTTCCCGCTGATCCGACTCATCACTCTCGCCCATTTCGAATTTGGCTGTTGCGATTGGCCCGTCCTTGCGATAGCCCTCGACATCACCGGCCCGCGCGAAGCGCGTTTGCAATATGTTGAGAGCAGCTTTCACTACATCACGGTGCTTGCTTTCAAGCGATTGGCGAAACGCTTCAGCCACCGCGTCCGCACCTTCAGGGGCATGCTCCAAGCAATAGATCAGGTCGTGCGCATCCTTGCGCTCGAAGCGCTGGTCGAATGCGAAGGACTTCAGGCAAGTAAAGCTGACGAGATTGGCGTGCTTGATCTTCTCTGTGGCCACGCCATTGCCGCCCAGCAACTCGGCCTGGATTTCGGTGACCTGGTGCAGGTCGAAAACGATCGACGAGTGCGGTATGTTCAGTGCAGAGATCGTGCCGTCGGTCGGCAACGGCTGCACCCTGCCACCAGCGATGTCCGGCGCGTCAGCCAACAACTCCAGAACCATCAGTGCACCGTGCTCAGTGCGGGTCTGCCATCGCCATGAGAGCTTCTTCCCAGCCTCGTTCTCGGCGCGCTCGAAGCCCATCCGCTTGAGGTTGTCCTCCAGCGTGTGGTATGCCTCAGTATCGGCAAGGATCTGCAGGTCAATCACAATGTCCACGTCGAGGGTGCCAGCATGTGCGGGCACAACTGGTGGGCGTGCAGGGACAAGGTATCGCGGCGTAAGTCCACCGACCAGGCAGACCGAGTCCTTCCAGGGACCCAGTCCACGCAGCAGCGTCACGAGGACGCGCTCGCAGTCCACCGTGTACTGGTCGCTGTAGCCGTCGAGCGTTGCAGGTTTGGCCATCAGAAGCCTATCCTTTCTTTGCGGAAGTGTTCGGCCATCTCCTTCGAACGGCCTTCGCCGCGCACCAAGTCAAGGTAGATCTGAATCGGGCTGGCCAGCCACAGTCCGTCCATGCGCTCGCGGAACAGCAGGTCCCCTGTCGACTTGGTCTCGATCACAGCCAGGTTGGCCCCTTCGGTGACCAAGCGCGCACCCAGGTCACTCAGGGTGGAGTCGGTGGCCTGCCCGGGCAACAGCCGCAGGCGCACCTGGGACACGTTGGACAGGAAGGGCGCGAGCTGCTGGGCTGCAGCCTCGTGGCTGATCGCGTACTCGACGCCTCGCCCTTCCAGAGCCGCACCAACCTTCATCGGCAACGTGTCTGGCTTGGTTGCCGGCACGAAGTACCTGCGCAGCACAGGTGTGCGATCAGCTTTCACCTGCTTGACCCAGGCATCGAGCAGGGCCGCAGGTTCGCGAAGGTGGCGCTCCTTGCTGGGGCCCTGCCCTCTCGCTTCGAGCCAATCGAAGCGCTCCAGCTCGGTCAGCACCTGCGACGTGGTAGCTGGTGACACCTGCGCCAATTGGGCCAGCTCGGTGACGCCGAACCAAGTTTGGCGATGAATGAGCAGTGCGTGCAACACCTGCGCGCGTCGACCAGAAAACAGAGAGCGGATCGACTTGATCAGGGTCTTGGGCGGCGGTTTGTCGATGTAGAGGTAGATGCCAGGCGCAGACAGATAGAGACTTCCACCGCTGTCGTAGTAGCCCACACCCTCGCTCCTAAGCAGCTCCTTGGCGCCGGGCGAGATCGACTCTGCGGCGATCAGCGAAACGACGTCGCCTGGATGCTTGCCTGCCCAGGCGCGGCTTGCATCCCGGATCTGCCAGATCACCTGGCGCACATCGCGAGGGTAAACCGCCTTCTTGGCTTCGACCAGCACGGCCAGCGATTTTCCAGCCACATGCAGATCGACCGCAGCATCCAGCCCCCGATCAGGTCGCCTGCCTGATAGCTCCCAGCGCCCCACATCTGCATGGACGTCGGGAATCTCGCGCAACGCATCCACGAGGAGCGAGACCAACTGGCGTTCGGTTATGGTCAGCTCAAGCATGCATGTTGGGACGGTTTACTGCACAGTGAATTTTTGCATTTTAGCGAATTTTCAGAAAAATCGCAATATTCACTGTTCAGAAAAGATAAGAATTCAGCCCCTTCACCTAAGAGGAACGTATGCAGGAGACCACCACTGCGCCTGCCTACGTCCCGGAAGCACCCGCGCCAAGCACCACCTCAATACCCTGACGAACATAACCCCACACTTCAGAAAGCTGACCTATCACGAACCCTGGCCATTGGGCATTCACAACAATGACTGTTGCCACGAGCCACACCAACAGAACAGCGCGTCGAATGTTTCGAAGGACCAATTTTTGCGAGATCACACGGTCTTGAAGTGACTGGAACCGAGGCAACACCCGCCGCGACACGTCGGCAGGCTGTTCCTTCACCTTTTCCACGCGCAAAAGAATCTCTTGATCGATCGACGCAATTGAGCTCTGCTGATTTTTTACCAGCTGATGCATGACCCAGATGAACACGGTCACGCCTATCCAGATGGAAAGATTTGTGGACAACACCGTGTCCTTGACGCCTGCACCTGCGAGCATGAGCGCAGCAGGGAGGGCCAGAAGCTGATTCTGGATATCCGAAAGGGTCTTATTCAGCCGCAGTGTGTCGTCGACGTTTTGTTTATCGACCTCTGAGCGCAGCTTCTCGAACGAGAAGTCTGCCGTGTAGAGAGAGTAAGAAGCTTTGACCCGCTCCACGAAGTCATCGAACCGGGGGAGCAGGTCTGACAGACGAACAACCAATTCGCCCTTGCACACCTCCAGCAGAGAAGACCGGATGATGTTCCTCTTCTGCTCCTTGTGATGTTCCGACTCGAAGTAGGCGGCTGCGAAGCTCGACAAACCGCCCAATGGGCACAGATCTTGGGCCCGATAGTCGGCCCGAACTTCGACCTTCGACTCGAAGGTCTTGATGAACACCACCGCTTGGTCAAGCCGATAGTCAGCAGAGGCAGACAGCAGCTGCCACAGACGTGCTGTATCCAGGTAGTTGGTGATCACCGGAGGGACTGGTTGCGTTTTCCCGTGGGTGTAGTTGAGACCACGAACCGTAAAAACAGGAAGCGGGCTTCGGCGTCGAGGGCCGTTCACCAGTTCATCGATGGTTTGAAAGACACCACCAAATTCTGGATGAAACTCGATGCGGCGAGAGTGTGGGTCCAACAGTCCTTTGAGCTGCTCCGGGAGCGCGTTCGCCACCTCATCGAAGTCAAACTCCCCTGGGAGGGTCCCCTCCCAGTGCGACTCCACTTGCTGGACATTCTCTAGCCGATCAAGCAGCCAAAGTGCCCAGTCATGCGGATGGTTGGGCAGCGGCTGCATGTTCCTGAATGGCTGACTTCAAATGATCAGACGGCGACGACAAAATGATCGCGTCGGTATTTGGATCGTACCGAACCCGCTCCGCCTGAACATCTGCCACATCAAAGGCCAGAGACACGGTTCCAATTTTTCCACTGACCCGCTTCAGGCCGACATACACCGCTCGATGCGGCTTGAATCTGTCGTCCAAGTGATAGGAATTGGCATGCGCGTCACTTCTGACATGGGCGACGAATTGATCCGGATCCTGGGGGTGGACCGCTGCGGCCACAGTCGCGAGAGGCACTTCATCACGGTTCTTGTCCAAGCAATCGAAAAGTCGCTGCCGCATCTCGACCATTTCGGTGCGTTTCTGTCCTTCTGACAGGTCTTGTCGCGCGTTCACAAAATCACGGGCGGCACGCATCACTTGCTCAGTGTGATGCTTGGAGTCCGTAAAGCTGGTGCAGGACAACGCGTCTCGAAAGTAGTCGCTGACATCATTCTTGCGGGCTCGCCCCTTGATAAAAGTCAGATAAGGCTGCTGATCGGACCTCCACCGCGTGAGGTTGATACGCGCGGCTTCGTGCAGGTGTGCCAGATCGATATTCAACGTCTCCGTCAGGTCCAGCGTGTCGGCGTCGATGCCCGCACCAGGCCGCAGTTTGAGCATGACCACGAGCAAGAAATCCTGCTCATCAACCTTGTAACGAAGGAAAAGAGCGTACCCACCGTTGGACAGAAAGGCCTTTCTCATCTCGTCCGCAATGAGCTCAATCGCAATCTTGGTAAACGCCAAGAACTCCGTCGTCTGAGCTTCATAGGCGTGCAACTGCACTGGAAACTTGTGAGCGTTGGGGTCCACACCCAGCGTCCCATTGCTGTTGGCCATCTTTCCGTACATGCGGATGAGGTCATCGCACAAGCGCGTCAGGACATCGTTCACCGGAAGATGGGTATCCCTTGGCTTCAACGTCACGCTGTCATCACCATGCGTTTGTGCCAGCTTGTCCAGCTGATGAATAGTGGCCTCGATGATCTGAACCGTCATGCTTGTGTCCCTCCTTGTTGCATTTTTTGACAGCTTACCAGTCAGCAGGAAACCCGAAACACTGGTGCCCCGTTTCAAGCCCTCATCGAAACGTCAATCTGTCGAAGGTGACAGCACTACCCACCACAAATTCACGCAGTGCCTACGTGCTTGGCCTGTTCAACCCGGCTGCCATTGACGAAGATCTCATCGCCGACGGCCTCAATCAGGATCTCGCCATAGCGACTCTCCCAGACATAGCGCAACACACCGGCGGTGGCCAAGGGCAAATCGTCACCGTGTTCGTTGATCCGCAGCAGCACTTCCTGGAGCACGGGGGCGTTCATGCTCGGACCTCGTGGGGTGCAGGCATGGGCTGTTCAGAACCAGCGCCAGACGCGGCGCAGCCATTCCGAACGGCGCTGGAAGCGGGGTTGGTAGAGCTGACGGAATTCGTGATGCATGGGTTTCTCCTTGCGAATACTGTAATTTTATCCAGCTTTTCTGACAAGCCCTGTTTTTTTGAACTGAAGGACGGTTTGTCGGTCCAGGGATTCGGGCGTCCCGGCTGGCGCCGTCGGGCTACCCGGGCGTCGCCCCGAGCCAGGCGGAGCCCGTCTCGGCCGTTCGGCGGCAATCCCTGACGCCTCCGGCAGGCTGCGCTGCCTGCGCGCTGTGCTTGCCCTGGCACGCGTGAGGTGTGTGGGTGGGGCGTCTTGCTGTTCCCTTCACCGTAGCACGCCGTTCTCGGCGTCAAGGTCGGCGCGCCCTGCCCTGCGGTGGTGCGCTGGCGTCCTGCGGCCGTCTTCGAACCTTGACCCCTGCGCTGCGCCGTGCAGGTGCCGGTCTCGGGCAATCCCGCCCGATTCACGGAGCCGACCATGGCACACGATCTCTTCTCCTTCGATCCTTCCGTTCTTCTGGTTCGCGACAACGCGGGCGACTACCGCCCGGCGCAGGCCGATGAGGTGCTGCGGGCGGCGCAACGCATCCTGCGGCGACAACTGGGCGAGCGGGCGCTGTTCGACTCACCGGCGGCGGTGCGGGAGTTCCTGAAGGTGAAGCTGGGTGCGCTGGAGCACGAGGTGTTCGCGGTCCTGATGCTGGATTCGCAGAACCGCCTAATCGAGTACGTGGAACTCTTCCGGGGCACGGTGAGCCAGACCTCGGTCTATCCGCGGGAGGTGGTCAAGGAGTGCCTGGCCCGCAATGCAGCCACTCTGGTTCTGGTGCACAACCACCCCTCGGGGGTGGCCGAACCGTCCCGGGCCGACGAGCACCTGACGCAGACCCTGAAGTCGGCCTTGTCGCTGGTGGACGTGCGGGTGCTGGACCACATGATCGTCGCGGGCGACAAGGTCCTGTCAATGGCCGAAAGGGGCCTTCTGTGAACCCCGGGGGCGCTGCCCCCTTTTTTTCGTGCCTTTGACGAAGGTTGGGTGGTCTTGCTGTCCTCTTCACCGTAGCACTGCGTGCTCGCCGTCAAGGGCGGCGCGTGCCCTGCACGCTGGCGTCCTGGCGGCCGTCTCTGGCTGCGCCCTCGACCCCTGACCGCTTGCGCTGCGCCGTGCTGGACCGGTTCCGGGCAATCCCGCCCGATCAACCGGAGATCACCATGGACGACAAGTCACACGTTTCGCTGGAGCAGCAGTTTTGTCTGGTGTGCGGCACCTCTTTTGACACTGGCAACATCCTGCTGGACCGGCGCCTGCGCGCGAGCATGAAACACCACACGACGACGGGCTGGGGACTGTGTCCTGAGCACCAGCGCATGTTCTCAGAAGGCTTCGTGGCATTGGTCGAATGCGATCCACAGCGCAGCGGCACGCCGTCGGGTTCAGGCCTGATGAAGCCTGATCAGGCGTACCGCACCGGGCGGGTGGCGCATCTGAAGCGGGACGCGTTCGCCCGGATCTTCAACGTTCCGGTCGCGACCAAGCAGCCTTGTGTATTCGTCGAACCCGGCGTGATCGAACAACTGCAGGCGATGGTACCGGCGACGGATTGACGTTGCGCTGAGGCCTTGATGCGCCACCCCGTGGATCGCGGGTGCGGCGCTTTTTTTTTGCGCCGTGCTGTTCGGGCTGGCCATCGACCGAATGGGTCGAACGTGTTCTCTCCGGCTGAGCTGCGCCAGCTTCGCCGGCTTGCCTGGCCTCTGCGGGCGCTCCTCCCGTCAAGGGCCGCTGCGGCGCCCGTGTCCTCGGCTTCGCCTGCGGGCCGCGCCAGCGCCTTCGCTTCCTCCCTTGACGGCGCACCCGCGCCGGCCCCAGCTGCTGCCCATGGCCGCGAAGGGCTTCGCGGCCCCTGCGGAGCCCAACACCCAAGGAGAGCGCCCATGCACAGCACCGACTGACTTCCCATCCGTTTTCGATGTCTTCCATTGTTTGAACAAGGTCCCCGTGTGGGACAGGAGATTTCACATGAACACCGTTACCCAATCCGAAACCCTGGCCTTGAGCGCCGTGGCTGCCGCTGCGACCGTTGGCGCATCGGCTGTTGCAGTCGAATCCGTCACCGTGCCAGAGGTCGCACCTTATGAGCTGCATCTGATTCCCTTGTCGCGGCTGCGGCCCTCCAGCCGCAACGTGCGCCAAAGCGGTGGTACGGCGATTCCCGAACTCGCCGCATCCATCGCCCGCGTGGGTTTGCTGCAGAACCTGACCGTCGTCACCACGCCCGATGGGCGGTGGTTCGAGGTGGTGGCCGGACGTCGGAGACTGGCCGCCTTGAAGTTGCTGGTCAAACGCCACAAGCTCGCCAAGGACCACCCGGTGCCGTGCCTGCTGGTGCCCGACACCTCGGCCCGCACCGTCAGCCTGACGGAGAACCTGCAGCGCGAGGCAATGCACCCGGCCGACCAGTTCGAGGCCTTTGCCGCGTTGGTGGCCGAGGGGCGGCCGATCGAGGACATTGCGGCGGACTTCGGCGTCACGCCGCTGGTGGTGCAGCGGCGCCTGAAGCTCGCCAACGTCTCGCCGCGCCTGCTGGCCGACTACCGGGTGGAAGCCGTCACGCTGGAGCAGTTGATGGCCCTGGCCATCACCGACGACCATGCGGCCCAGGAGGCCGTGTTCTACGGGTCGCCGCACTGGCAGCGCAGCCCGCAGGCATTGCGTGAACACCTGACACACGAGGAAATCGATGCCAGCCGCGATGCGCTGGCCCGCTTCGTCGGTGTCGAGGCCTACCAGTCGGCGGGCGGTGGCCTGCGGCGCGACCTGTTCGCCGACGACCAGACCGGGGTGTTCCTGGCGGACCCGGCCCTGCTGGAGGCGCTGGCGCGTGACAAGCTCGCCGCGATTGCCGAGCAGGTGCGCGCCGAGCGCTGGGGCTGGGTGGAGGTGGTGCCGCGCGCCACCCACGCCGACCTGCACCGCTTCCAGCGTGTGCGCTGTCAGCGCCGGGCGCCGAGCAAGACGGAGGTCAAGCGCATCGCCCAACTGGAAGCCGAACAGAACCGTTTGCAGGAGCGCCTGGACGAGGTGGACGACGACCTGAGCGACGAGGCGGCCCAGGCCCTGCAGGACCAGATGGACGAACTGGGCAAGGCACTGGACAGCATCGAGCATTCGCTGCTGAGCTACCCGCCCGAGGCCATGGCGCTGGCGGGCGCGGTGGTGTCGCTGGATCACGAGGGCAGTGTGCTGGTGCACCGGGGTCTGCTGAAACCCGAACAGGCCCGGGAGGCACGTGCGGCCGGGGCCAGCGGTGCCGAACCGTCGGATGGCGCCGGGCACGATACCGCGCCGGACAGCACGCCGCCCCGGGCCATGCTGTCCGAGAAGCTGGTGAAACGCCTGAGCGCCCACCGCACCGCCGCCTTGCAGGCGGAGGTAGCGCGACACCCCGAGGTGGCGCTGGTGCTGCTGGTGCACCGGCTGGCGCAGCGCGCCATCCTGGGCGACTACGGCGGCTCACCCTTGCACATCAACGCCAACCCCCAGGACCGGCTGGAGCAGTTTGCGCCTGACGTGTCTGAATCCCGTGCAGTCCAAGGCCTGCGCGAGGTTCGCGAGGCCTGGAGCCAGCGCCTGCCCCAGGACCCGCAGGCCTTGCTCACCGAGTTGCAGGCCATGCCGATGCCCGAGTTGCTCTCGCTGCTGGCGCTGTGTGTGGGCTTGACGGTCAACGCCATGGCCTTGCGCGAGGAAGAGACACCGGCCTCGGCCATCGCACAAGCGGTGGGCCTGGACATGCACGACTGGTGGACACCCACCGCCGAGGGCTACTTCGATCACGTGTCCAAGGCCCGGTCGCTGGAAGCCGTGCGGGTGTTCGCGCCCGACCAGGTGGACCGGTTGAGCAAGCTCAAGAAGGCCGACATCAGCCGCGAAGCCGAGCGCCTGTCGGCGGGCAGCAGTTGGCTGCCAGCGTTGCTGGAAAAACCAACGGCCCTTGTTGTCGTTGAGGCGGAGCCGGACGGGGCCGCAGAGGCCGACACCGGGGCCAGGGACAACGACGAGGTTGCGCACTGATGAATCCATGCCCCGACCTACAGGTCGGGGCATGGGGAGGTGGCGCGACGCGCGCGGCAGGTGTGCCGCGCGCGTTTTGTTTTGATCTGTGCGGACCGGGTGGTTCGCCGCATCCCCAGCTGCTCCCCGCCTTGGGCGGTGCGATGGACAACGATGGCCCTGGCTGCACTGGGTGGTGTCCCGAGGCGCCGTCCTTGAACATGTTGACAGTAGGCGCCCGGAACGACAGCGGCTCACCGGAAGGCCGTTCACCATGCCGACAACCCCACTGGACACGAACGCCGATGTCAGGCCCGGCCTCGATGTGGAGGTGCGTTTCGCTCACAGCATGGGTCGTTGGCAGAGTGCACCAGGTCGGCGATCAGGGTTGTGCCGACGCCTTGAAGCGGTGGCGGCGGTGCCCGGGCCATGCGTCCTCGCGGAACAGGATCACCCCCACTGCGGCCTTGTGATGTTCGTGAATCCTGGCACGGGCACGGCGCCACTGCGCGGCGCCTCGGGCTTCATCGCCACAACCCTGCTGCCCGACAAATTTCCCCGACCTGCGGTCTTCCTCGCGAGACAAATTTCTCGTGCCTTCGGGTCCTCCACGCTGTTGCGGCCGTTGCACGGTGCGGCGAGCCCGGACCCGTGCCGGTCGGATCACGC
The DNA here is from genome assembly GCF_055703065.1 of Hydrogenophaga sp. L310. NCBI lineage: Bacteria > Pseudomonadati > Pseudomonadota > Betaproteobacteria > Burkholderiales > Comamonadaceae > Hydrogenophaga > Hydrogenophaga sp. L310. Next base: position 103,441 of record NZ_JBVPZA010000001.1, on the reverse strand, counting down.
CAAGGCCGCGATGGGCGCGACCTGGTCAACTTCAAGAGGACTTCATCATGGCCAACATCGGCACCTTCACCGCACAGAACAACAGCTACACCGGCACGGTTCGCACCCTGACGCTCAACGTCAAGGTCAAGATCGTTGCCAACGACAAGGAGAGCGAGAACGCCCCGGACTACCGCATCGTTGCCGGCAACTTCGAGATCGGCGCGGCGTGGAAGAAGATGAGCCGGCAGGAACGCCCGTACCTGTCGGTGACCCTGGATGACCCGTCGTTCCCGGCGACCATCTACGCCCGCCTGGTCGAAGGCGAGGACGGCGCGCACAACCTGATCTGGTCGCGCAGCAAGGGCGACTGAGCGTCGCCCACCCGCCCCGCCTCACGGCGGGGCATTTTTGTGGATGGCAAGGACCACGCACCTGGCGCGTGGTGGAGCATTCTTGCGTCGGAGACCCGGCGCGCCGTCGCACCTTAAAAGCGCATGTACGGAACGTCGTATTCCCGGATTTGCGATGGCGCGGTTTTGCGAGCTTGTGCTTTCACGGCTCTGCGGATTTGCATCGAAACGTACAAGCGGGAAGGTGATCAGACGCAAAGGCGTGAAAGCTGATTTGAGTTTCAGCGGCTCGCTGGCTTCTCGTACTTCAGTGCATACGGTACTGCGATTCTGTGCGTCTCCGGCCAAGCCGGACCGCGCTGTTGTGCTGCGCATCGAGCCACCGATGGTGTCTCGCCCCTGCGGGCTTTCATCGCTGACGCCTGCGCGCTCCGCTTGCCTCACTTGCCTTCGTCGGCGCTTGACGGGTCTGTCGCGCCCATGGCCACCCACCGATCGGACAGACCGCGCAGCGTGGCGCACGCCGCACGGCGGTCAACCCCCGGCCCGCACCAGCTTCGCCCGTGTTGGGGGTGTGACCGCCGCGCTTTTCGCGCGCCGGGATCGCAGCGCTCCGATCGGGAGCGTCCATTCAAGGAGTTGCGATCATGACCAAGCTCATCACCGACGAACAACGCGCCCAGTTGCTGGCCAATGGCAGGCACTCGCAGGCCGACGAGGCTTTCGACCCGGCCCCGGTGGTCAAGCTGTTCACCCCCGACGCGGGTGCCACCTGGCTGTTGACCGAGATCGATCCCACCGAACCCGACCACGCGTTTGGCCTGTGCGATCTGGGACTGGGCTATCCGGAACTGGGTTGGGTGAGCCTGGAGGACATCACCGCGTTGCGGGGCAATCTGGGCCTCGCGGTGGAACGGGACCTGCACTTCCGGACGGACAAGCGTTTGAGCGCCTATGCGCGCGAGGCCCGTTTGGTTGGGCGCATCGTCGTCTGACGCGTGCGGCAATCGCCACCGGCGAGCCCGTTGGCCTTTTACGGCTGCACAGGATCCGGTGGCAGCCGGGCCTCGGTCTCCAGCATGAGTTCGCTGGCGCTGCGGCCCAGCGCGCGGGCGATCTTCAGGATCATCGCGAGCGTGGGCATGTGCTCGCCACGTTCGATCTTGCCCATGTGCGAACGCTCGACCCCGGCCAGGTGGGCCAGGGTCTCCTGGGCAATGCCATCGGCGGTCCGCAGCGCCCGCACCGCCTCGCCGAAGGCGAGCGCTGGCCCGGCTTCAAAGGTGGTGGCGCCGGACGGCCGGCCGCGCTGGATTTCCCGCTTCTGCTGCATCGCAGAAGGGTTGCGTTTTAGAACAAGTTAAACCACGTTATATTTAACTCATTCGACATTGACGACTTTCGAATATCGCCGCGTTTGTGTCACCATAGCCTCCAAATATTGAGTGCCCGGGCACCACGCTGAGAGCGACCCGAGGACAGGGGGCCATCCACAGTTGTCACGCCACGTGATGGGGTATCGATGTCCTTTCTTTCTGATGAGCAACGCGTGGTGATGCTGGCCCATGGCGCCGCGCGCCAGCGCGGCGAAGCCCACGACCCGTGGCCGGTGCTCAAGCTCCACACGCTGGACGCGGGAGCTGTCTGGTTGCTGACCGAGTTGGCCGCCGACGGCGACACGGCCTATGGCCTGTGCGACGCGGGCATGGGCCACCCGGAACTGGGGGCGGTGCAGTTGTCGGCGCTGGCCAACATGCGTGGCCCGCAGGGCCAACGCGTCGTCGCCGATCCGTATTTCCGGGCACGCCAGTCGCTCTCGGCCTATCTGGTCGAAGCGCAACGTGACGGTTCGATCAATGACTGACCCCAAGTAACAGCCTCTTGCAATTCGGCCGCCGACACGGCCACATCCCATGGCATCCTCCGCCAACTTTCGGGGAGCTTACCTATGAAGAAGTCTGCCAAGGCAGTGGCGCAGCACGGCGCCTGGTCGGTCTCTGCCGCCTACCTCTACACCCTGGACCTGGATGGTCCTGGCCTCGCCTGGGAGTACCTGCGCAGGCACCCACGCTACCGCGCCGACTGGCAGCGCCGGCAACGCATCACATCGTTCAGCCCTTGGGGGTTGCGATGTCGCCGAAGACCCCGCCCTTGACGCCTGCTGTGCAAGGCCCCAGTGGCTCACGCCCTCTGAGTCCTTGCTGCTGGTGCGTGCCGCACACGCAGCGGGTCCCTATCCGCGCCCTGCTTCGCCGGGCTTTGACTTGTGGCGCGTGCCCGGCCGCAAGCAACTCGCCCTGGCGTTCGGCGAGCTGACACTCACGGTTAATCTCTCGGCGCAACGGCTGCAGATGGTACTGGCCAGCGACGTGGTCGACGGCCTCCCCTTTGCCAGTTCGGTGCCATTGGATGTCGGGCCACGAACGACGGCCGGGCACTTCCATGCCCAGGCACAGGCCCTGCACGGTCAAACCTCGGACGTGCCCGTCGCGCGCGCGGTGACCCGCGCCGCGCTGCTGCACCTGCGCGCCCTGCAGGCGCTGGATGCTTCGCTGGAAGACGTGCCTCACCGCACCCTGGCACAGGTTCTGTTTGGCGCAGACACCGTCCAGCAGCGGTGGCACAGCGACGGTGAGTTGCGTGCGCAGGTCCGTCATCTGATCTCGCGCGGCGAGGGCCTCATGCGAGGCGGGTACCTGGCCCTGGCCGGCATCGGCCCACCGCCATCCACAGACCACGGAGACGAAACAGCGCACTGAATATCTCCCTGCCGGGGTGACCGGTTACGCCAGAGACTGCCTCCAACCCGCCGCGAACGGATCGCGGTGGCCCCACCCCGATGGAGACCCTCATGGCACGTGCGATTGCTTCACCCTTGGACGCCAGTACCGGCGCTTCGCGCCAGCCCGATGGCTCCACCGAACCCGATCCATCCAGCGCCACCGCGCGCGAGTTCCTGACCACCGACGAAGCGGGCAGCTTCCTGCGGCTCTCTCCCCGCACCCTGGAAAAACAACGTGTGCTGGGCGGTGGCCCGCGCTTTCGCAAGTTCGGTGCGCGGGTGGTCTACGCGGTCGAGGACCTGCGCCACTGGGCCAACAGCCGCTCGTATGAAATGACCTCGGACCCGGGCTACACCCAGCGGTCCAGCGTTCGCTGACATCGCCGCATCCACGGGCTTTCAGGATCGCCGGCCATGTCCACGCGCCCGAACGAACGCGAACAGCTCACGCTGTTCCGCGCCCTGCCCGGTGGCGACATGGCGCCGCGCGATGCGCAGGACCTGATGGCATACCCGTTCTTTTCTTTGGCGAAGTCGCGGCGCACCGCGCCGATCCACTTCGAAGCAGGCCAGGTGCGCATCACCGTGGAAGGTGTTCCCGAACACGGCATCGCGACCATCTGGGATGCCGACGTGCTGATCTGGGCCGCGAGCCAGATCGTGCAGGCGCGAGACGACGGCCTGCAGCCCTCGCGTCTGATGCAGGCCACGCCGCACGAGATCCTGCGCTTCACCCAGCGCCGCACTGGCCAGACCGACTACCGCATGTTGCGCGCCGCGCTGGACCGCCTGCAATCGACCACGGTGGCCACCTCCATCCGGCAGGGTCAGGCCAAGCGCCTGCACCGCTTCTCATGGATCAACGAGTGGAAGGAGCACGTGCGCGCCGATGGCCGTTCCGAAGGCATCGAGTTGATCCTGGCCGACTGGTTCTTCAGTGGGGTGATGGACAGCGCGCTCGTGCTCACGCTGGATCCGGCGTATTTCCGGCTGTCCGGTGGCATCGAGCGTTGGCTCTACCGATTGGTGCGCAAACACGGCGGGCGGCAGGCCGAAGGCTGGCGTTTCGAGTTGCACCACCTCCATTTGAAGTCCGGCAGCCTGCAGCGTTTCAGCGACTTCACATTGCACCTCCGGCGCCTGGTGCGGCGCCAGCCTTTGCCGGGCTACTGGCTCGCCATCGAAGGCGTCGGCCGCACCACCTGGCTGCGTTTTAGGCCCTGGCTCTCGCAGGTGCGCGAACCGGACTTGTTCACAGATGCTGGTGAAGACCCTGTGGACAAGCTGTGGCCGGACTCGGGGAATCACCCGCATTCGACACGGGTAATCGCCCGCACCGGACACGGGTAATCACACGCATGAACCCCGCGCCAAGCCACGCCCCGTCTGGGTTTTCGCCCTCCTTAACGTCTCTAACCAAATGCATAACCATGGATAAAAGAGCGAGCTGGCCTGCTGAATATTCAGGCACCCTGATCAAGCCACCGGCCGTACTCGCCGGAACAGATCTGTCCCAGCGCCCCGGTCGGGTCATTGCGTTGCTCAACCAGAAGGGCGGCGCAGGCAAGACCACGCTGGCCACCCACCTAGCCGGCGAGCTCGCCTGGGCCGGTCGGCGCGTGACGCTGCTCGATGCCGATCCGCAGGGTTCGGCCCTGGACTGGGCACAACGGCGCGCCCAGAGCGGCCTGGAACGCCTCTACGGCGTCTTCGGCCTGGCCCGGGACACCCTGCACCACGAAACACCGCAGATCGCACAGGAGGCGGATTTCGTGATCATCGACGGGCCGCCCCGTGTCGCAGCCCTCGCGCGCTCCGCGCTGCTCGCCGCCGACCTGGTGCTGATCCCCGTGCAGCCCAGCGCCTACGACGTCTGGGCCACGCAGGAAATGGTGCAACTCATCGTTGAAGCCCAGGTGTTCCGGCCATCGCTGCGCGCGGCCTTCGTCATCAACCGGCGCATCGTCGGCACGGTGATCGGCCGAGAGGCCCGCGCGGCACTGGCCGACCAACCTTTCGCGGCTTTGACGACCGAGATGTCGCAGCGCGTTGCCTTCGCCGACAGCGTGGCGGCCGGCAGGCTGGTCGGCGAGGTGGCGCCAGCCGGCACGGCCGCACGCGAAATCCATGCATTCACCCGCGCGGTGCAGGAGATGTGGTCATGAGCGACGTCGGCTCACCAGTCAAGATCGGTCGCGCGCCCATCGGGCGCCGCCCGGCCGCCGATCCCGCCTCGACCTGGGTGCACCAGACCGAACGGCCCGAGGCCCCGATCAAAGTCTCGCCCTTCACCGCGCGGTTGACCATCGACATCACGCCCGCGCTGCGGGGACGCATCAAGGTCATCGCCTTCCGACGCGGCATGACCGCCGCCGACATGTTGCGCGTGCTGCTGGAGCGCGAGTACCCGGAGACGTCCGCATGAACGCCCTCGCCTGCTCCGCTATCGAACGCGTTCCTGCACCATTGCCTGCATCGGCCATGCCTCAGCGCCCGCTTCCTATGCGGGTGTCGCTGGCCTTCGTGGAGCACCGCGTCAACATCTGGCTGCGCTTCGGCAAGCCCTCGCGCGAGACCGTGCTGGACCGCTGGCGGCGCATGGCCGTCTTCGATCCGGGCGCAATCTGCTGCCGCGTGAAATGGCAGGGCAACGACTTCGGCACGGCCATGTGGCAGCTCATGGTGCTTCAGGCACCTTCCGGTGGCGCGCTGGTTCAGCGCATCGGAGGCGTGTTGCCCGGCGCGCACCTGCTGCTGCGGATTGACGGCGAAAGTGGCGTCAAGTCCGTGCTCCGGTTGATCGACGACATGGAAGCTGCGGGCATCGATCCATGCACTGCCGCCCTCACCTACTGGTCCACCTTGGGCAACCGCTTGGCGAGCCGCCAACCCTTGCCAGCGTACGGCAGCGAGCGACACACCGCGCACCTCGCCCGCGAGGCCTTGCGATGAAGCAGCGCTGGATCTTGGGTTGGGCATCTCTGGGGCTGGCGGCATGCCTGTTGCCCGGTCTGACGCGTCATCCGGTGCAACTGGTCTTCAACCCCAGCGACAGCGTGCCACGCGGCTGGTACCGCGTGGAGGCTGTGGACGAACTGCACCGTGGCGACACGGTGCTGGTCCGGTTGCCTGCACGTGTCCAGGCATTCGCTGCGCAACGCGGCTACCTGCCCGACGGTGTTCCCTTGCTCAAACGGATTGCGGCGCTTCCACCGCAAAGGGTGTGCCTTCTTGGCCGAGTGGTGTTCGTCGACGGCTACGCAGTGGCCACCGCCCTCGCACACGACACACAACACCGGTCGCTGCCTATCTGGTCCGGGTGCCGTGCGCTGACAACAGGTGAAGTGTTCCTGCTCAGCGACAGTCACCCAGCGTCTTTTGACAGTCGGTACTGGGGCCCCATCAACGTGTCCTCCGTGATAGGTAGCGCACGACCACTGTGGACATGGGAGAGGCCATGAACGCACAAACTTCGCGCAGCCCGGCTGCACTTTCAGCTCAACTGGCTGCACCCCGCAATGTGCCGCGCGCTCGCCACCTACGTGCAGCCCACGCTGCACTGGAGCCACCACTGCGGTGGCCCCTCGTTCCGAGCGCCCGCCCGGTGACCAGCCTGGACACGGATCGCACGCGAGGGACAAAAACCGAGGGCAAGATAAAGGGGCCGGCACGCCTCCCCCTGAAAAGCCAGTCTGCACGTGGGGTGGGCACGGCACGGCGCCCCTGGCGTCCGGTGCCGCGCGATGCCTGCATGTCGCGCGTGCGCAGCGTTGCGAGCGTGCCATCCGCCGTTCATTGCGTCACGCTGCGCTGGAGTTTGCGTCATGGTCACGCGTGACGACGACCGGTTCCAGCCGCGACCAGGTGAATCCAAGGCACGATCAGGTCCACGGTCCCAGCGTTTCATCTCGCAAGTCCTCAAGGCTTCGTCCAAGTCTGGAGCAACGGGCTCCGGTTCACGACCGGCTTCGACATTTGGTCGTGGTCGTGTGGCATCCGTGCGCGCCGGTCAAGGCCTGGCACCCAACGCCCGGCGCTCCATCATCAAGGCCCGCTACGTGGTCCTGAAGCGCGCAGGAGCCAAGGCCGTGGCAACCCACCTGCGCTACATCGAACGGGACGGGACGACACGCGACGGGAAACGCGGTCAGGCCTACGGTGCGGACACCGATGCGGCGGACCTTCAGGCCTTCGAGCAGCGCGGTCGAAGTGATCGGCATCAGTTCAGGTTCATCGTGTCGGTGGAGGATTCACCGGAACTGGAAGACTTGAAAGGATTCACGCGGCAACTGATGCAGCGGGTACAGACCGATCTCGAAACTGGGTTGGACTGGGTGGCGGTGGACCACTGGGACACCGACAACCCGCACACCCACATCGTGCTGAGGGGGCGAGCTGAAGACGGGCAGAACCTGGTGATCGCGCCGGACTACATGGCGCACGGCATGAGGATGCGCGCCAGCGAACTGGCGACCGAATGGCTGGGACCTCGCACCGAACTGGAAATGCGGCAGAGCCTGCAACGGGAGGTGGATCAGGAGCGCCTGACCAGCCTGGATCGCGCGCTGATCAGACAGGCCACCGATCTCACGGTGGATCTCACATCTCAGCCGACGGGCCAGCAACGACAGACACTTTTGAGAGCCCGGCTTCAGCGACTCGAAGCCATGTCATTGGCTGAACGCATGGATGCCAACCGATGGCGTCTCTCACCGGCCATGACCAACACACTGTCGTGCCTGGGCGAACGGGGAGACATCCTTAGAACCATGCACAAGGCGCTGGGAGGAGAACAACGTGAATGTGTGTTGGAACCTGTACCCGCAACAGCCGTGATTGGTCGCATCGCAGGAAAAGGGCTCGCCGACGAATTGCACGATCGCGCCTACCTTGTGATCGACGGCATGGATGGTCGGGCACACTACCTGAAACTGCCTCTTGGAACCGATCTGGCCGAACTCCCAATTGGGGGCATTTTGGAGACAAAAGCCGCAGGTGCAGTCCGCGTGGTCGATCTCAACATCGCGGCGCACTCAGATGGTGGCATTTACCGCACGGCCGATCACTTTTCGCACTTGCAAAGAAGCGGTGATAGAGACCCACAAGCGGCTGTAGATGTCCACTTTCGCAGGCTGGAAGCGCTGCGTCGGTCCGGTATCGTGAAACGAGTGACGGAGGGTGTCTGGCAGATACCGGAGGACTTGACGAAAAGAGCTAACGACCACGACACAAAGCGAGCTTCAGGTCAGAATTTCGAGCTGAAGTCGCATTTGTCAGTCGAACAGCAGGTCACGGCTCTGGGCGCCACTTGGATAGACCAACTCCTGGTCACTGGCGGAGGTTATTCAACATTCACCGAACCTGCCAGCACTAGAGGCTTCGGTGCTGAAGTGGCCCGGGCTTTGAATGCACGGCAGAGCTACCTGGTCGGCGAAGGACTCGCTATATCGAACGGTCAGCGCATTGTGCTCGCACGCAACCTCTTGGCAACATTGCGCGAACGTGAAGTGACCGCCGCTGGTGAATCCCTCGCAGGGATAAGCGGAAAACGATTTCACCGGTTGCAGGATGGCGAGAACGCACACGGGGTATATCGCCGATCAATACAGCTTGCCAGCGGAAAATTCGCGCTAATCGAAGATGAAAAGAGCTTTTATCTCGCTCCGTGGAAGCAGATGGTTGAGTCCCGTCTGGGACAACGGCTATCAGTCTCGATTCGAGGATCCTCTGCGTATTGGAAACTCAATGTGCAGAAGGATTTTTCCATATGATCACTCCTGCGATTTTTTCAGAACCAGTGTCAGGATGTCATAGCTCGCCACGAGATCGTCCGCTTGGTTCACTACCTGTACATCCCAAGCGACAACACCCTGCGCTGGCTGGCCGGCTTTGGTGGCCTTCTCAACTTTCCGTTTGCACGTGAGACGAGCACGGATGGTGTCCCCAATGGCAACTGGTTTGACGAAGCGCAAAGTGTCGAGCCCGTAGTTGGCCAGAACAGGGCCTGGTGCGGGCGACACAAAGAGGCCTGCAGCCGCAGAGAGCACGAAGTAGCCGTGGGCAATGCGTTGCCCAAACGAGGACTCCTTGGCGGCCACATCATCAAAGTGCATGTAGAAGTAGTCGCCTGAGATGCCGCCAAAAGCGGTGATATCAGCTTCAGTGACGGTCCGTCGGTGAGTCAGGAGCGAATCCCCCACTTCCAGATCATCGAAGTACTTTCGGAACGGATGCAGGTCGCTTTCTTTCAACTTTGCACCGCGAACGTACTCATTGGTCACGGCACTGAGCATCGAAGGGGATCCTTGAACCGCAGCGCGCTGGAGATAGTGTTTCACGGCACGCAACCCACCCAACTCTTCTCCTCCGCCGGCACGACCAGGTCCGCCATGCTTCAGGTGCGGCAAAGGTGACCCGTGTCCCGTGGACTCTTTTGAAGACTCTTCGTCAAGAATGTGTACCCGACCGTGGAACGCGGCCAGCGCCGGAACTAGCTTGGCGGCCGTCTTGGGGGTTTTGGTCACCAACGTTGTCACCAGACTCCCTCTACCTCGCGCGGCGAGGGAAACCGCCTCGCTCTCGTCTTCATAAGGCACCAGCGTGCTCACTGGGCCAAATGCCTCCAAGTCATGCACGCAGTCTCCATCCGCGCCCGAGTCCCTGCTCATCAGCAAAGTGGGAGGGAAAAAGGCCCCAGATTCAGCGCCCTCCCCCACAAGCTTGATGTCGCCAGCGCCCACCAGAACTTCACAGCTGCGTGCCAGCTGAACCACACGCTCGGCGACATCGTTCTTCTGAGCGGCAGAGGCCAGGGGTCCCATCGTCACTCCTTCCATAGAGGGGTCTCCGAGCACGATTTTTTCTAGCCGCGCTTTCAATCGTTCTGCGACCGCTTCGACATGTCGCTTTGGAACCAGCACACGCCTGATCGCGGTGCATTTCTGCCCGGATTTCACCGTCATCTCTCGAGCCACCTCGCGAACAAAAAGGTCGAACTCCACATCGTCGGGCGTCACGTCGGCAGCAAGAATCGCGCAGTTCAGGCTGTCGGCCTCAGCGTTGAAGGGTACCGACTTGGCAATCAGCCCCGAGTGGGCGCGAAGTTTTGCCGCCGTATCCGCGGACCCTGTGAATGTCACGATGTCCTGCCCATCCAGTCGGTCAAGCAAATCACCAGTGCCACCAATCACGAGCTGAAGGCTTCCGGGTGGGAGCAGCCCGCTGTCCATCATCAAACGAACTGCGGCCTCAGTGAGATAGCTTGTCGCAGAAGCTGGCTTTGCGATGCAGGGCATACCGGCAAGGAAACAGGGCGCAAATTTTTCAAGCAGACCCCAGACCGGAAAGTTGAAAGCGTTGATATGGACGGCTACTCCGCCTCGGGGAACCAAGATGTGAGTACCAGAGAACTTGCCCTGTTTACCCAGGGAAATCGCAGGCCCCTCATGCAACACATTGCCAGAAGGGAGCTCCCCCGCGCCGATGCTCGCGTAGGCGAAGCAGGTCCCTGCGCCACCTTCAATGTCAATCCAGCTGTCGTTCCTGGTGGCGCCCGTGTGTCGAGAAATCTCGTACAGCCTTTCCTTGTTGGCGACCAGATAGGTGCCAAGGCTCTTCAGCCGGGCTGCCCGCTCTTGAAAATCCAACTCCAAGAGTGATTTCGTGCCCACGCGGCGGGCAAAGTCGACAGACTCGCCGAAATCGATGACTTCAGCGTGGGTGTGAAACACCACCTTGCCGTTGACGGCGCTTGCCAGGGGCACAGCTGCCGACTTGCCGAGCCAATTTCCGCCAATGAAACTTTGAAGAACGGGTGTGTTGGTCATTACATGATCCTTGCGATGTAGGGGTTGGGTCAATGGCCACGAAAGCTGGGCTCTCGCTTTTCGAGGAAGGCGGCGATTCCCTCCTGCCTGTCTTGGGTCGCTGCGAGGACAACGAACGCTTTTCTTTCCAGCTCAAGGGCAAGTGACAGCGGGGCCTCCTCTGCCAGGAGAACTGCCTGCTTGGCAGCACGGAGTGCCAAGGGAGCTCGAGCGGCAACTGCGCTCGCAACAGCCAGAGCGCGGTCCATGAGCTTGTCCTCTGGAAGGACCTCAGTGACCAAGCCGCGGTGATGCGCGGTTTCGGCCGAGATGGGCTCGCCGGTCAGGACCATCTGCATTGCCAATGATTTGCCCACGGTTCGGGTCAGCCTTTGGGTACCACCTGCGCCGGGGATGATGCCGAGACGAATCTCCGGCAATCCGAATCGGGCAGACGTACTCGCAATGACCATGTCACCGTGCATCACGAGCTCAAGGCCAGCACCCAGGGCGGGCCCCTGGACAACGACGATGATGGGCTTGGGGCACCGTGCAATTCGAGCCCACTGATGTGGTCGCTCCTCAAGAAGCAGGTCCACCACGCCTTTCTGCTCCATCTCAGCCAGGTCGGCTCCTGCCGCGAAGCACTTTCCCTCGGCGGCTAGGACGATGGCACCTACATCCGTTGAAGCAGTTGCCTGTTCAAGCGTCGCAGCAATTTCGAACAAAGTCTGAGTACGAAGTGCATTTCGTACGGCGGGCCTGCAGATGGTGATTCGGCGCACACCTGAAAGCGGTGTGTCGACCTTGATGTCTTCTAGCGTCATGGGGTGAAGAATTTCTAAAACTCAGACGCGTTCGATGACCATCGCGATGCCCTGGCCTACGCCAATGCACATGGTGCAAAGCGCGAAACGACCACCGCGCCGCTCCAGCTCGTTCAGCGCGGTAGTGACAAGTCTTGCCCCTGATGCGCCCAGTGGGTGGCCAATCGCTATGGCGCCACCGTTCGGATTGACGTGCTCAGAGTCATCGGCGAGGCCCAAGTGGCGAGTGACAGCGAGAGCCTGGGAGGCGAACGCTTCATTGAGTTCAACAACGTCCATCTGGTCCAGCCTCAGGCCGGTCAAAGCGAGCACTTTCTTGACCGCCAAGGCTGGGCCGAAACCCATGATGCGTGGTGCCAGGCCGGCACACGCCATTCCCACGACTCTTCCCCGGGGATTGAGGCTGTATTGCTTTGCAGCATCAGCTGAAGCGAGAAGAACAGCGCACGCTCCGTCGTTCACCCCAGAGGCATTGCCGGCAGTGACACTACCGTCAGGCCGAACCACGCCTTTGAGCTTCCCGAGAGAATCAAGGGTTGTGTCTGCGCGAGGATGCTCGTCCATGGAGAAAGACACGGCTTCCCCCTTCTTCTGCTTGATATCAACGGCGACCACTTCGGAATCGAAGAACCTGCGCTCATTTGCAGCAGCCCATCGTCGCTGACTCCGAAGTGCGAAGGCATCCTGGTCCTCTCTGGAGACGTTGAACTCGACTGCAACGTTCTCGGCCGTCTCTGGCATCGAGTCGATGCCGAACTGCGCCTTGAGCAACGGATTCACAAAACGCCATCCAATGGTGGTGTCCTCAACCTTAGCGGTGCGGGAAAAGGCGCTGTCAGCTTTCCCCATCACGAAAGGCGCACGGGTCATGCTCTCCGAGCCGCCAGCGAAGACCAATTGGCTCTCCCCTGTGCGGATACCGCGTGCGGCCATCCCGATGGCATCCAGGCTCGAGCCACACAACCGGTTGACGGTCGTGCCCGGCACGTTCACCGGAAGGCCTGACAGCAGGCCCGCCATTCGACCGACGTTTCTGTTGTCCTCCCCCGCTTGGTTCGCACACCCCCAGATGAGGTCGTCGACCGCTGAGAAGTCCACCCCTGGGTTGCGTTGAATCAGCGCGCGCAGGGGGATGGCACCCAGGTCGTCCGCGCGCACCGAGGCAAGCGCTCCACCGTATCGAGCAAATGGAGTGCGGATGGCGTCACAGATGTATGCGTCTTGCATGAAGTGTTCCTTAAACTGCTGCTTTAGGGCGCTTGTCGACCACGCGACGAGCCTTCCCGGTTTCGGTTCGTTCGATGCCGGAGGATGTGAGCACACTGACTTTGGTGCTCACACCGACGTTGGTCTTGATGGCCTGCTCCAGCCACTTCCCAATACCGTCTGTCTCTGCGCCAGGCAAATCTGCGGATACACCCTCGCGCGTTTCCACGAGGACGTCGAGTTTGTCCAGGTGCCCGTCGCGGGATACAACCAGCTGGTAAATAGGAGCCAGTTTGTCGTTCTTCAGAATCAGTTCTTCGATTTGGGTGGGGAATACATTGACGCCACGGATGATCAGCATGTCGTCGCTGCGGCCCGTAATTTTTCCGATGCGGCGCATCGAGCGTGACGTCGGGGGAAGCAGGCGCGTCAGGTCACGTGTTCGATACCGAATGACAGGCATGGCCTCCTTGGTCAAAGAAGTGAATACCAGTTCGCCCTCCTCGCCATCGGGCAACACTTCGCCCGTTTCGGGGTCGATGATTTCCGGGTAGAAGTGGTCTTCCCAGATGACCGGACCGTCTTTCGACTCCACGCATTCGCTAGCTACGCCAGGGCCCATCACCTCAGAAAGCCCGTAGATGTCGACTGCTTGGATGCCCGCTCGACGCTCGATTTCGCCGCGCATCGCATCCGTCCAAGGTTCGGCGCCAAAGATGCCCACTTTCAAGGACGACTTGGCTGGGTCAACACCCTGCCTCTGGAACTCTTCGATGATGTTGAGCATGTAGCTCGGCGTCACCATGATGAGTTCGGGCTTGAAGTCACGAATGAGTTGAACCTGCTTCTCCGTTTGACCACCACTCATGGGAATGACCGTGCAGCCGAGACGCTCTGCGCCGTAGTGGGCACCCAGACCGCCCGTGAACAGTCCATAGCCATAGGCGATGTGAACCTTGTCGCCGGCACGCCCGCCCGCAGCACGAATCGACCGAGCGACCACATCGGCCCAGGTGCTGATGTCCTGCTGGGTGTAGCCGACCACAGTGGGCTTGCCAGTGGTACCGGAGGAAGCGTGGATCCGCACCACCTTCTCCGTCGGGACAGCGAAAAGCCCAAACGGATAGTTGTTTCTCAGGTCCGACTTCCCGGTAAAGGGGAATTTTGCGAGGTCCTCCAGCGACTTGCAGTCATCAGGATGAACGCCTGCTTCATCAAACTTGGCTTTGTAGTGCGGTACGTTCTCATACGCGCGCCGCAGCGTCTCCTTCAGCCGTTGAAGCTGCAGGGAAGCAATCTCGTCTCGGCTAGCAAGTTCGATGGCTTCAAGTTCGTTGGGTGATGGTTTGAGTATTGGCATGGTGGTGCCTCCTGTTCAGTTGTGAAACCGCCGACCGTTCGCGACCAAGCGACGAATCAACGGCGAAACCCTGTATCTGTCTTCGCCATAGGCTTGAGCCAGGTTCTCAAGCACTTCAGCCACTGCGGATAGGCCAATTTCGTCGGCCCATGCCAGCGGCCCTCGGGGATAGTTCACGCCCGAGGTCATGGCCAAGTCCACATCAGCGGCGGAACACACGCCCTGGTTTACGGCATCCGCAGCCTCGTTGGCCAACATGGCAACCGTCCTCATCACGGCCATGCCAGGCACGTCGTCAATCTGAGATACCGCCATGCCCGCGGCTTGGAGAACAGCCGCCACCCGAGCCAGTCCCTCCGGATTGCAGTTGTCTGACGCTGCCAGTGCGATGCGCGAGCAGGTCCGCGGCGCCAAGGTATGGTCGAGCAACACGACCGGGATGCCACCTTCATCCAGGCTTCGCTGAGCAGCTGTACGCCCATCTGTGATGCAGACAGTGAGGCCGGCCTCCACGAAGACAGGCCCCTTTCCTGCGCCATTGCGCGTGACCACTTTGAAATTCTTCGAAGCGAGCCGCTCAACTAGCGCGCCCCCAAGCGCGGTCGAGTCAACGATGGCGGGTAGCTCAGAGACATCAGAAATCTCGAACTGACGAGGTGACGGTGGGACACTGCTATTGCCATAGTTGAAGAAGCCTTGACCACTTTTCCGGCCGAGTCTTCCCGCTGAAACCAGCTCCTGCTGAATCAATGACGGCGTGAACCGGGGGTCACCGAAGTAGGCGTCGAACACGGAGCGCGTGACCGCAAAGTTCACGTCATGCCCAATCAGGTCCATCAACTCGAACGGTCCCATTCGGAAGCCACCCGCCTCCCTCGCAATGGCATCCAGGGTCGCGGCATCACTGGCCTGTTCATTCAGCAATCGAAGGGCTTCGGCGTAGTACGGCCGAGCCACCCGGTTGACAATGAATCCTGGAGTCGACTTGGTGTGCACAGCGCGCTTGCCCCAAGTCGTAGCCGTGGCAAACACCAAAGCGGCGACCTCATCGTCTGTCGCTAGCCCGCTGACGACCTCGACCAACGCCATGAGTGGTGCTGGATTGAAGAAGTGCATTCCGACAACTCGACCGGGGTGCTTCAGTCCAGCCGCAATCGCCGTGATTGAGAGCGACGACGTATTGCTGGCAAGTACAGCATCGACCGGAACGACCTTTTCAAGGTCAGAGAAAATTCCGCGCTTCACATCGAGCCGCTCAACGACCGCTTCCACCACCAGGCCAACGTTTCCGAAGCCTGTGTAAGAGTCGACGGCAGAAAGTCGTGAAACTGCAGCATCAGCGGCTTCTGAGGACATGCGCCCCTTGTCGACCATTTTGCGCAGCGAGGCACCGATGGTCACCATCGCAGTGCGTGCAGCCTCAGCGTTGGCATCAAACAAAAGGACCGGGTGGCCGGCAACGAGCGCGACTTGAGCGATTCCGGCGCCCATTGCTCCGGCACCAATCACTGCGACAGGACGCGACACGGGTAATGAAGGTCTCATGTCGGCCTCAAGAGTCAAGGTCGAAATCAAGCACGAGCGAATCGCTGACCGGAAACGCCTGGCAGCTCAATACGAAGCCGCGCGCGATTTCGTAGTCCTCAAGCGCGTAGTTGGCGTCCATTTCGACCTTGCCGTCTATCACCTTGCAGCGGCAGGTTGCGCACACCCCACCTTTGCATGAATAACGAATGTCGATACCGTTCTTCAAAGCTGCGTCGAGAACAGACTCCTGGTCCATTGCCATCGAGAATGAACGATGGCTCCCATCGGCGACGATGGTGACCTCGCACTCCTTGGTGCAGACTGCCACACGAGCTGCTACGCCATTGCCGTTCTTGGTGGGGGCTGTGCCGAACATCTCCAACTTGATGTTCTCCTTGGCCATTCCAGCGTCGACAAGCGCATCACCGACCTCGCGCATCATTTGCTCGGGCCCACACACGAAGGCTGCGTCATGGCTGCCGACGTCTATCCATTGCTCGAAGAGTTTTTTGCACTTCTGCGCGTCGATTCGACCGTGGAAAAGGTCAATATCCTGAGGCTCTCGACTCATGACATGCACGAGACTGAGTCGACTCGCGTACAAGTCCTTCAGCTCAGCCAGCTCCTCGCGGAAAATCACAGAGGATGTCGCGCGGTTTCCATAGACGAGCGTGAAGGAAGAGCCAGGCTCTCCAGCCAAGGTGGTCTTGAGGATTGAAAGAACTGGTGTTATTCCGCTACCCGCTGCAAACGCCAAGTACCTGCGCGGGTTGTTGGGGTCGATGGGGAAATTGAACCTCCCCATGGGTGGCATCACTTCGACCACGGTTCCCGACGTGAGGTGGTCATTCGCCCAGTTTGAGAAGCGACCGCCCGCAACACGCTTGATGGCAATTCTCAGGTTCGGCTCTCCGACGGCTGAGCAGATTGAGTAGGAACGTCGAATTTCTTCTCCATCGACGACGGCGCGCAGGGTCAAGTGCTGACCTTGCGTAAATGTGAACTGTTCAGACAGCGCGCTGGGGATAGAGAAGCTGGCGACAAGGGTGTCGCGGGTGACCTGCTGGACACTCGAAACCGTCAATGGGATGAAATGGTTGCTCATCACTGCTCTCAGTGGCATTTGAAGTAGTCAAAGGGCTCCCTGCAGCTAAGACATCGGTACAGGGCCTTGCAGGGGGTTGAGCCAAATTGGCTGCTGAGGGAAACCGAAGTGCTTCCGCACTGCGGACAAACGACATGAGGAACCTCAGCGATGGGTCGTCGTCCAAGCTTGATGTCCGCGATCGAAATACGTTGCTCCATCGCGGCGCCCTTTGGAGGCGCGATGCCATAGGCATGCAGCCTCTCCTTTCCAGACTCGGACATCCAGTCCGTCGTCCACGGAGGCGAAATCTGGGTCTCGACCCGCACTGCACCAAGGCCTCTGTGACGCAGGGCGTCAACGATTGACTGTGCAATGACATGTGTAGCCGGGCACCCTGAGTAGGTTGGGGTCACAGTAACCACCCACTCATCTGGGCCTCCCGGGGTGTGCCGTACTCCGCGAACGATGCCCAGGTCTACGATGGAAATCACTGGGACTTCGGGGTCTGGTACCTCGTCCAGCCACGCCAGAACTTGTTGCGCTGATGGCGACGCAATGTCGGAAGTGGTCACCATTGCAGACCAGGATAGGCACGCTGGAGGAACTGCATCTCGGCGAGCAGGTATCCCAAATCTTCGGTGTGTCGACCTGTTTTCCCCCCGGATTGCATCCAAGCCTTAGCGTCTGGGGTTTTCAAGGTGCCCGCCGTCAAAGTCGACGTGACTTGGGTGAGCCAGGGCGCATGGAGGTCTGAAACGAGGCCACCAATGAGACCTGCCTCAGCGGCTGCACGGTCAAAATCATCCGCGACGAACATCTCTCCGGTATATGCCCAGTGGCTGTCGATGGCCAACTGAATGCGCGTGTGGCTTTCGTCCGTCCCATCACCAAGTCGAACAATCAGGTCTGAGCTGCGACGAAGGTGGTAAAGCACCTCTTTCGTTGCCTTGCTCGCGATAGCGGCGATCTTTTCGTCCTTGGAGCGGGTCAGTTGGTCCAGCGCCAGGATGTGCCAACTGTCGAAGAAGTACTGGCGCACAAGTGTGTCGGCATAGCTCCCGTTTGGCCGCTCCACAATCAGCAAGTTGCGAAACTCGTGCGAGTCTCGCTGGTAGGCGATTTCGTCTTCTGTACGACCCCTGCCTTCGATATCCGCGGCATATGCGAGCCACAGACGAGCCTGCCCAACCAGGTCCAGCGCTGTATTGGCCAAAGCCATGTCTTCTTCCAAGGCGGGACCCTTTCCCACCCAAGCGCAAAGCCGCTGACTCAGCACCAATGCGTTGTCGCCCATGCGGAGCACAAGCTCCAGTTGTTCTTTCAACATGCCGTGGCCTCAGAGGTTCTTGACTTCTTCCGGCATAGGGAAGAACGTGGGATGGCGGTAGACTTTGCTGTCAGACGGCTCGAACATCGGAGCCTTGTCACCCGGCTTGCTTGAGATGAGGTCTGTGCTTCGAACCACCCAAATCCCAAGGCCTTCGTTGCGACGTGTGTAGACGTCCCGTGCGTTGTTGATTGCCATCTCTCCGTCAGCGGCATGAAGGCTTCCAACGTGCTTGTGGGCGAGACCGTGCTGGCTCCGAACGAATACTTCCCACAGAGGCCATTCACGACGATTGCTCATGTCACTCATTCCTTAAAGTTGTTGCTTCGAACAAGTCACGCCAGTTGCGCTTGAGCGACCGTCCGCTTTTCAGCATTTGTGTACAAACCGTCGCGAAACCAACGGCCGTCTTCATAAGCCGTGACGCGTGCGCTCAACCGCTCACGGTTGCAGGGGCCGTTGCCTTTGATGACGTCGTTGAACTCGGTCCAGTCAATTTCACCGAATTCGTATGCACCCCGCTCCTCGTTCCACTTGAGGCTGGGGTCAGGGACCGTCAGACCGAGGTACTCGGCCTGAGGTACGGTCTGGTCGACCATCTTTTGGCGTAGCTCATCGTTCGAGAAAAGCTTGATTCGCCACTGAGCGCTTTGGGCGCTGTTGACGGACTCTGTGTCGGGAGGTCCGAACATCATCAGAGATGGCCACCACCAACGATTGAGTGCGTCCTGAGCCATGCGCTTCTGCTCCGGGCTCCCACGGCAAAGCGACAGCATGATGTCGTAGCCTTGACGGGCGTGGAACGACTCTTCTTTGCAGACGCGAATCATTGCCCGCGAGTACGGCCCATATGAGCAACGGCAAAGGGGGATCTGATTGATGATGGCTGAGCCGTCGACCAGCCATCCAATGGCACCCATGTCAGCCCACGTCAGGGTGGGGTAGTTGAAGATGGTGCTGTACTTGGCCTTTCCCGAGTGCAGAGCCTCCAAGAGCTCGTCGCGGGACACACCGAGCGTCTCGGCAGCACTGTAGAGGTACAAGCCATGGCCGGCTTCGTCCTGAATCTTTGCCAACAGAATGGCTTTGCGCTGAAGGGTCGGTGCACGCGTGACCCAATTGCTCTCAGGCAGCTGTCCCACAATCTCCGAATGCGCATGCTGAGAAATTTGTCGGATGAGGGTCTTGCGATAGTCCTCTGGCATCCAGTCCTTCGGTTCGACCTTGATGCCCGCGTCGATGCGCTCCTGGAAGACTCGTTCTTGCGGCTCGAGCTCAGCAAGCTTGCGCAAGCGGTTTGCGCCCGTCTCGACCATCTGTGCGTACATCGACTTGTCCTTGGGTTGCCAGCGCGCACTTCGCGCTTGATGGAGCAATCGTAGAAATCGAGGCCCAGTTTTGACAGGTGTGTTTTTCTGAGCTTCAACTAGGGTAAGTACGGGGAGAGTTGCACTTTTCACTCAGTCGAGAAGCTGGTGACGCACGGCAAATGCAACCAACTCCGCGTTGCTGGAGACAGAGAGCTTTTCCAGTATTCGCGCACGATGGGAGGCAACCGTCTTCACGCTGATGCACATCTGCTGGCCAATCTCGGTCAGCGAGACCCCCCGAATCATTCGGCTCATCACCTGCTGCTCTTTGACGGACAAGGATTCATGGGGCGTAGCTTCGGTTTTGTTGCGCTCAGCATGGATTGCGTCCATCGCATCACGGCTCATGTAGGTCCCGCCGGAGGACACAAATCTCACCGCATACAGCAGTTCGCTTGGGCTGACATCTTTTGAGAGGTAGGAATTGGCGTTCGCGTTCAACGCTCGCCTCGCATACTGCGGTTCGATGTACATCGAGAGCATGATGACCGGCAGACGTGGCCATTCCGAACGAATCGACGCGAGAGTCTCCAGGCCACTGCGGGGGCCCATGTTGATGTCCATCAGCACCACGTCATAGTGGCCAGAGCGCAGCATCGAGATTGCCGTCACGCCGTCGGGTGCCTCGCCACTGACCCGAACATCCAATTCATCGGACATCAAGCGAGCGATGCCCGCACGAAAGATGGTGTGGTCGTCAACGACAAGCACGCGAATCATGTCGCTTCGACCTCAATCGTTCCTGACAGCTGAGGAACCGTCAGGACCACAAGCGCTCCTCCGTCCGCGCAACTGTCCACAAACAGATTCCCACCGACTTCAAGAGCTCGCTCCTTCATGCTCAGGAGTCCAATGGCGCCCGGTCGTCGTGACCCGCTTCCCAGTCCATTTCCGTTGTCGCGAAGACTCAGATGGAACATTCCCTTATCAACCATCATCCGGAGGTCAACAGCGCTGGCACCAGAATGCTTGGCCACGTTGGTAAGCCCTTCCTGAACAATGCGGAAGATCTGCAGAGTTGACCCCCGCGGAACCTGCGCGGCCGCTTCTGCGCCCTCAATGGTGGTCGCCAGGCCATGGCGCTCACCAAACCTCGTGATGAGCATCTGCAGCGTTTGACCGAGTCCCAGCAGGTCCAGGCCGGCCGGCCGGAGGTCTTCCGAAATCGTGCGGGCGGTGTCGATGGTCTCCTGCATCAAGTCCAACAGTCCGCTCGCGATGTGATTGACCTCGATCAGCTCATCTGAGCGCGTTCTTCGAACGATGCGCGACAGGTCAAACTTCGCAGACGTGAGCATGCCTCCGAGGACATCATGTACTTCTCGGGACAGCCGCAGGCGCTCCGCCTCTCTTGCTGTATCGAGGTGTCGCACGAGTTCTCGTAGTTGTTCCCGGGACCTCCTGATCTCTTCCTGCGCTTGAACTCGCTCAGTGACGTCAAGTGCAACACCTGCGAGCGCAGGGCGCCCTTTACAGATGACTCTCGACGCATGAAGCTCCAGATGAACAATGGCACCGTCCTTCTGGACACCCTTAGTGAAGTAGTGGATGGCGGATACTTTTCCAGTGATCCGAAGGAGGTAGTTTTCAAGGACCTCTGCTGCGGAGTCAGGCGTCACGCAGTCGACCATCCTTCGACCAATGAACTCTTCCTTCTGATAGCCAAACATCGTCGCGAATGTCTCGTTCGCATAGACGAATCGCTCATCCTGGACCACGTAGATGCCAGCCAGCGACTGCTCGACGATGCCCTGGAAGGGGACTTCTTCAAAACTTACAGTGGAAAGGGCACCAACATTCATGGCACAACCATTCACCTCGACGAATCCCGCGAGTCACCACTGCCGATGCTGGCATTTCCGAGGGTCTTTCGGCGGAATTCACTCGGCGACACACCGTACTGAGTCTTGAAGAGTCGGCTGAAACTCGCACTGTCTTGGAATCCATATTCGAAGGCAATGTCGGTGATGCTTCGTTGTTGCTGTGAGAGGTCTGACAGCGCCTTGTGACAGAACTCCAGACGAAGGTCGTGAATCATCCGTCCCGGGGTCATCCGGTACTCTTTGAAGAGCATGTACAGCGAGCGGCGCGACATGTGAAGTGCGGACGCGAGCTCATCCGCATCCAGGGTGGGGTCGCCCAGGTGCTGCAGGACGTAGCTTTGTGCCTTGCTCAGCCGTCCGTCCGACGGTTCTGAGTTTCCCTCTCGCAATGCGGCTCGTCGTAGCGAGGCCGTGAGCATCCACTGAACTGCGCGAAGCGCGTCATCCGCACCCTCGTTGTCGACGGTCGCGCTCGTCTGGCTGAGCGCTAGTAGCGCACTCAGGGCGACGCGCGATGTGACCTTATCCTGCAGCAGGGAGCCGCAGACCTTTTGACTGATTTGCTCCCATCCTGGAAGCGCGCCATAGGGAAGAGTGAGGACGGCGAATTGAGAGTTCTCAATCACCGCCACGCGGTATGGACGTGCAGTGTCACAGACGCAAGCCTCGCCGGAAGCAAGCACCGAACGTCGCTTGTCCTGCTCAATCTCCATGGAGCCCGTGAGCTGCCACAGTAGCTTGACGTAACCTGCATCAGCGCGCTCAGCCAATTGCCGAGTACGGTGCACCTCTGTCTCCGAGCTGCGGATGGTCGCCAATGCGCTTGCGCCAATCGAGAGGCTGTTGACCTCTGCGTCAAACCCTCTGAGACGAGAGCCACCACTTATCTCCAACCAGGGAAAGCGGTCTCGGACATAGTCCTTCCACTGCGCTAGGTTGGAGATGTTGTCATGTGCCGATACGGGCGTTCGACCCGGTAGTCGTTCGGCCACGGTGTATGCGTTAGAAGCGATAGCTCACACCAAGGTGGACCAACGTCGGGTCCAGGCGGATTTTGGCGGAGGCTGGAGCGCCACCGAAGGCAGGCACAGTGCCGGTGGCAGTCGTTTTCAGAAAGATTTTCTTCACGTCAAAGAAGAAACCCCAGTCTTGATTCACCGGCACTTCGAAACCCGCTTGAAGCACGGTGCCCCACGCGCTCTTGACCTTCAGGTTTGCCACGGCACCATCCTTATCAGAAAGGACTGCTGTGTAGTTGACCCCCGCGCCGAAGTAGGGGGTAACCGTTCCAAGGTTGTTGAAGCGGTAGTTCATCGACAGCACCGCCGGGCCGTACGTCACCTTTCCGAGAGCCAAGCCGTCAACCGGTCCGCCTTTGCCGACCAGCGTGGTGGTGGGCGGAGTGCCTAGTGTCAAGGAGACGCCCCAGGTCGGGTTGAGCAGGTACACCACCTCCACCCCCAATGCGACGTTGTCCTTGGCACGTGCATTCGCACCTGGAACCAGTCCGCCACCAACATTCAGGGACGTGTTGGTATCAAAGCCGATGAAGACTGGCCCCGTTTTGAGAATGAGGTTCTTTTCTTGCGCGTACGCACCCGCGCTCAACAGGGAAGCTGCGGCCAGAACGGTAATGGTCGAAATTCGATTCATGCTTGTCTCCAGGTAGTTGGTTTTGCTGACTAAAAAAATCGGTCGAAATGAATCTGCGAGTACGGCACACCACTCTCAACCATCAGGAGGTCGAGTAGCGCTTGCGCCATAGGCGGTGGGCCTGCGAAATAGACCTCGTGACCAGGTAAGGTGTCGCCGAAGGTTCGCTTGACTTCTTGATGGACGAATCCGGTTGGGCCTGCCCAGCCATCGCCTTCAATCGGCTGCGAAACAACCTCAACGCATTCGAGCCGACCGCTCTGTGAGCGAAGCGTCTCGAGTTGCCGCTGGGCTACAAGGTCCTTGGTGGTTCTCGCGCCGAAGTAGAAGTGCAGCTTGCGACCCGATTCTTCGAGCAGCGGAGTTGCCGCATAGGCGATGGACAACATGGGGGCCAATCCGGAGCCCCCGGCAATGCAAATCAAGTCACGGTCCAGCGGTCGCATCCACGCCATGCCGTACGGACCGTCAAGTTCGACAGTGGCCCCTGGCGAGAGCTTGTTGAAAAGGTATTGCGAGACGACACCGCCGGCAACACTTCGGACGATGAATTTCCAATGGCCCTCCCCATTCTTGAGATTGCTCATCGAGTACGCGCGTTGCAAGCCGAGTTCAGGGAGCGTCAGCAATGAGTACTGACCGGGGAGAAAGTCTGCTGCTCCCTCAGCCTTGAAGCTGAACTCCGCCATGTCATGCGTCAGTTGCCGGGCCGCAGTGAACTTCGCCTGGAACCGCCTCGGATTGACGAAGGGGATGTACTCAGGTGAAGGACGCACTTTGATGCGCAAGTCACCTCTCGGCAGCGACTGGCATGCGAGCTTCTTTCCTCGCTGGCGCTCCCTCGCGCTCAACCCGGGGGCGTCCGGCCAAAGGGTTTCAATCTCGCCTTCCAGCAAGTCGAATTTGCAGGCGCCACACCCGCCTGAATGGCACTCGTAAGGAAATCCAACGCCCGCACGAAGCGCCGCTTTCAATAGAGACTCTTGCTCGCTAGCGGCAAAGCAAGGGCCTGCGTCAATTTGGACACATGACATGATTGCCTACAGGGAATGGAGCCCTCCTGGGGAGAAGGCTCAAGAGAAGAAATAGATGCGGACAATGTCCGCATCTGTTTTATGCGGAGGGCTGATTCAGTCGCGAGCCAGAGCAACGCCTACAGACGTGCGCCGACCACCAAGCCCGACCTTGACGCCCTGCCAGCCGATGATGGCCAGAACGAACATCGCGATGACCCCGAACAGATACGCAGGCGCAAGTGCGATGAAGGAATAGAGATTCCCCTCACCGAACACGTTGGGCCCGAAGCTCAGGCCCCGGTTCACGGCGAAGTTGCCGAAGAAGTAGAAGATGACATTGGCCCAGCCGTCAGCGACGATGAGCCATCCCAACCAATGGGCTTTTTTTGCGGAGAAGCTCAGTGAGGGCAACACGGCTGCGACCGCAATCACCATCAGTCCGTTCATGGCAGGCCCAGTATGAGTGCGGCGCCAACCTTCCGCAGTGCCAGGCAACTGTATGGAGAAGATGTAGCCCGGAACGATTTCAAAGCCACCGATGAGGAAAATCCAGTAGCCCAGGCCACCGACGAGCGTGGCAAAGATCATGAGAACACCGTGGCCGTACCACTGCTTTTGCACTTCCAAGTTCATGTGATGTCTCCTTTAGTTTTCGTGGGTTGATTTCAAAGGCCAATCGAGCGGTGGAAGCTCTCAATGACCTTGATGGCTCGGTTGGCAGCCACTTCGCGCTCTGAGAGGGCTGCGCAGTAACCATGGATGGCTTTCTCGGCAAGTGGCATCCACTTGTCGAGCCACCCCTTCAGTACCTCTTGGTTGCCGGGGACTTCCAGCGCCATGGCAACCAGACCGGTGGCCCAACGGCGGTGACGCCGAGCATCGTTCAGTTGCGAATCGACCACCAGCGGAACGACGGTGTCGCTGTTCTGCCGTGCCATGTCGGCCAATGTCAGCATCACCCCCTCCTCGAGGGTGGGCTTGAGCACCAGGTTGAGCACAACAAAGGCCTCAGCCCAGTCCCAGGTGACCAGTGCACGCTCGACCAATTCGCGAACACCTTGCCATGCCGGATCAGTTTCCCAGTAGCTGCGCTCATCGCGACCAAACCCGATATCGGGGAAAGTGCGGGCGAGTTCAGCGGTCCTGTATGCGGTGTGCGACACCCAACGAAAGTGGTCACCCGTCTGGTACGACGCGCAGTTGGAGATGGTGGAGCCAGGCCCCATCAGGGTGAGGTAAGCGGACATCATCTGCAGTGCGTGAAATGCGTACCTGGAGGGCGCATAGAGTCGCGCGAGGCTCCCGGCCCAGGTCCGTTCGAGCATACTGTCATGCCCGCGTTCGGACATCTGGTCGAACACACCGGAGATGAACGACTCTTGTCCGTCTTGAACGATGTTGTAGACACGGTAGGTCAACTCGGAAGGGTCGCGGAACTGATTCCAGTCAGCATGCTTCAGAGAAGACTCGTTCCGGTACTGCCTGAACCAGACTGCCATGTCCATGTTCGTATCGAGCTCGAACGGCGAGTTGGGGTCACGCGTGGTGGTGTGCAAGTCCACCGAAACGATTTCGTACTCACTCGGCTTCTTGCGACGATTGCCAAAGTGGCTCCAGGTCTTGAGGGGTTTAGCGGTTTGCTCGGTCGTTGTCATGGCATTTGTCTCCGTGTTCTGTGAGTCACAGTGTCTTGCTGAGGAAGAACCGAACTTGGTCCTGGGTCGTCTCAATGCGACCTGCAAACGTGGCGAGGTTCAACTCGAGTTCGGCCATCTCGAACGGCCGACCAAGTGCTTCTTCGAGCGTCGTGCGTCGGATGATGAGTTCGCCATCCGTCGAGATGCGGACGTAGGCCATCTGGTCATCGACCACGATTTCTCGCCCGGGGTTGTCCTCGCGCGCAGCCTCAATCACCGCCCTTGAGATTTCGCAAGCCCTGATGACGGGGCCAACGCGGTTGTTCTTGTAGCCTTCGCCAATGGTCGTGGGGGTACCCATGGATTGCTCCTGTGTCAGGTGTGCGTGAACTTGCGGACTTCGACATCCAGGTCGACAAGGACCTTGTCGCCTTCGATTCGCAAGGGAAATTTCGTCAACTCGCAATCGCCGGGGTTGATGCCCTTGCCTGTGCAGGCATCAAACACCCAGTTGTGAGCCCGGCAGATGAGCGTCTTTCCGTCGAACTTGCCGTCAATCAAAGCCACTTCCTGGTGAGGGCATAGCGGCTGATACGCGATGAGTTCGCCGTCGGTTGGCCAGACAAGCAACACCTCTTGACCTTCCAGCTCACGCGCCTCCATCTCGCCTTCCCAGAGCTCGTCCAGGGGGCACAAGAATTTGAAGGCCATGGCTCAGGACTCCTGCGGTTCGAACATGAACTGCAAGCATTGCATCGGTGCGATGCCCGCGTCGATGAGCTTCATGTCCCGCGGCAGGAACGCCTGTTCACCCTGCTTTCGAACTCGTATGTGATGCCCTTTCCGGGGAGCCACACTTCTGTTGATAGAGTGGTGCGCCGCAGCTGCACACACCTCGTCCATGGTGTTCTCGGTGTCGACGGGAACCAACTTCAAACAGAAGTCGCCTTCGAACGCCGACGAGATTGGGAAAAGTGCCATTTCAGTCTCCAAAAAAATGTCTGGTCTTTTGGTCCGCGCTCAATCAAGCTGCAGCGGCGAGCTTTGCAGCACGGTGCGCATACTCGGCAACCCAGGCGTATGCATGGGCGTCGTCCCCGGCCTCTCCAGGGCCCAGACTCATGTACTGGAGTGCCCCCTGGAGGTTCATCGGTTGAATCATTCCGGCCAGGAATCGGTCAACCACGCTCATGTGATTGCGATAGCGTGCAGGGTCCACTTGGAAAATCCAGCGGTCGATTTCTGAGCCGAAGTGGTAAGTGCGACCTTCGTGCTCGAGGGGGTAGTCCTGCAGTGACCACTTGTCACCCGGGACGCCGCAGATAGGGATGCCAGACATGTTGCAGATGACCGGCAGCGTCTCTGGGTAGGTCAGGTCGGTGCGACCCGCCACAAGGTTGTCGATGATGACGTCCCAGCAGCGGCCGAAGGTGGAATTCCAGCCTGGGTACTTCTCTTCCAGCCACTCTCGGTCACCAGGCGTGACGCCTGCCGCCGGGTTCCACCACACTGTCGGACGCCAGGTCCAGATGCCAATGTGGTACGCGTGGTGCATGTACTCGGTCTCCTTCATGAGGATGTCCCAGTACCAGGGGAGATCAAGGCCGAGGTCGATGAGCGTGCGCTGGAATTGTCCAACGATGAACTCATTGGCAAATTCTTGGAATGAGTGCTTGCGGTTCTCCCGCGGCGTGTAGTAGTCCATCGACAGACCGCTGACAACCGCAAAGACACGCCACGCCCGAGCAATGGCCACATCGATCATGCGTTGCGCCTCAGCCTTCTTCCCATTGGCAATGAGGATTTGCAAGGTCGGCCCGCCAATCTGGGCATGACGCGCTTCGTCCGTCTGGATGCTGGAAATCAGGTGCGAGAACGAGTAGTCACCGGTTTCGCAAGCGTCTGCCGAGAGGCCCACAAACTGCATGTTCGTGAATCCCGTTTCGAAGGCGAATGTGAGCATGATTGCCGAGGAGACAGCATCACGCGCCAGGTGCAAGTCGTCGCCCATGGCGCGAATGGCGATGGCACCCCATTCATTGGTGTGCAGCGCCTTGTGCGCCCAGTCGAACTGGCGGTCCTGAGAGACCAGTTCGTGCGGGAAGTACAGCTGCAGTTGGGCGTGGCGGTTCTCGTCGAGCATCCCGAACGTCGCCATGTTGCGCATGCCTGGTGCCAAACCGAAGCGAGCCATGCGCGCCTCGCCTTGCTGTGCGGCGTACTCAGCGAGAGCCACACCACCGTAGTGCAATTTCAAGATGTTCCGCCAGCCGGCATCGGCCTCGGTGAACAGACGGTTGCGCTCCAACGCTGCCTTGACGGAGTAGACTCCAGAGTCCTTCTCCCGCTGCACCCGGACGTACTCGGGGTAGCTGGTTTTGTAGGGCTCATCGTAGGTTTCCCATTGTTCGATGGGGATGCCCATCGAGCCAGCCTGCACATCGGGGAAGATTTCCGCTTGGGTGACGAACGTGGGGGTCCAGTTCGTCGTACGTGCCAAGTCGTACCAGTCGCTGCGTTTCAAAAGTGCCATTGCTGTCTCCTTGAAGATGAATCGATCGAAAACTCAGGCCTTCTTGAGGCTGATGACTTGCGGCTGGGTGACGCCTTTGAGGCCCTCGATGCCGAACTCGACACCCCACCCCGAGCCCTTCATGCCGCCAAAAGGCACCATGGGGTGAATCGCACCATGCTGGTTAATCCACACGGTGCCAGCCTCAATCCTTGAGGCCACAGAACGCGCTTCGTCGAGGTCGGCTGACCACACCGACGCGCCCAAGCCCACGTTCAGACGATTGGCACTGCGAATTGCATCCTCGACATCGCTGTACTTGATGATGGGGAGCACAGGACCAAACTGCTCTTCGTCCACCAGCGCAGCGCCATCGCCAATGCCAGTCACGAGCGTGATGGGGTAGAAGTACCCTGGGCCTTCGGGTGCCTGTCCACCACAGACCACCGTCGCGCCACCCGCCTTCGCCTTTTCGACCAGGGCGCTGACTTTGTCGAACTGCATGCGGTTCTGAATGGGCCCCATCGCAATACCCGGCTGCATGCCATCACCCATGGGCATGGCCTGGGCCAAACTTGCCAGTTGATGGACAACCTCGTCGTGCAGGCTCTCGTGCACGTAGAGGCGCTTTGCACATGCACAGGTTTGCCCCATGTTGAGGAATGCACCCCAGAACAGGCCCATGGCCATGGCCTTGGGGTCAGCGCCAGGCAGGACGATTGCTGCGTCGTTACCACCCAGCTCCATGGTGGTGGGCTTGAGGGTTCGAGCTGCTGTCGTTGCGATCTTGGAGCCGGTCGTGCTTGAGCCCGTGAAGAGAATCTTGTCAACTAACGGGTGCTCGACCAGCAGGGCTCCCACGTCGCCCAGACCGCTCACAGTATTCAAGACGCCGGCGGGAAGGACTTCGGCCATCAGTCGCACCATCTCCAGAGTCCCAATGCTGGTGTACTCGGAAGGCTTGATGACCACCGTGTTGCCCGCACGAAGCGCGGGGATGATTTGCCAGATAGCAATCAACAGCGGCCAGTTCCACGGAGCAATCGCTGCAATCACGCCGTAGGGTTTGCGGTGCAATTCATCTCGACGCGTGCCATCCTCGAACACGATATCCACCGTCATGGGCAGACTGGCGGGAACCTGCGTCCAGACTTCGCAACCCCAAAGCTCGAAGCGCGAGCCAGGAACCTGGTCTGGCCCAACGCCACCCAGTGGTTTACCTTGTTCGCGGGTGACAAGTTCTGCGAGGTACTCAGAGTTGGACTTCAGGACTTCTGCCACCTTCATGAGGGCCGCCTGACGCTCGCTGTCTGGCCGCGCCGCCCACTCTTTCTGAGCAGCCTTTGCGGCTGCCACAGCTTGATCAACTTCTGCGAAGCTGCTCTTCGCTACGAGGCCAAGGACGCCCCCGGTCGCGGGGTTGAACGACTGGAATGTGTCGCTTGTTTTGACCGGCTGCCCATTTACCGTATTCAGATACGTCTTCAAAGCTTGTCTCCTGATTGGATTGCCACAAAATGCAGTGAGTGATGGTCGCGAACTCAGCGTTTAGATGCATGACAGACAGTGCAATGCGGTTGACTGCTGGTGCAAGACTTCTTAGGGGTTTTCGCTACCAGCTGGACCACCCCACTATCAGTTCGGGCCCGTTTGCTGTGAAGGAATTGTTGGCCTGTGACGGTGGTGGTTCTATCCCGGGAACGCAGTCGGTATCCCTGGGCTGCAGCCGCGAGGGGCGGACTTTCCCGAATACGGCATCACGGGTAAGCCCTCATCGCCCACCTAGGGTTTTTCCCTAAACTGAATGGTGTCTTGTCTCTTCAGCCGAGTAGCCAGCGTTGTTTCCTGGATGCCTTGAGAGTTCAGATTTGCCTTTGAAATCGCCGTCCTACATGCACTCCACGATACAAGCCGAACAGCTCAACGAGGTGCTTTCGTCGCACACTCTGTTTCGCTGCGCGGACGACGCTGAAGAAACCTGCTCTCGAGTGGGTCAAGTTTTTCGACCACACAGAATGCGTGTACTGGGGAGCCAGCAGCGACTGTCGGCTCGCATGGACCACCTTCCCTTCGCGAGCATGTCGCTGAACCGACTGAGCTATGGCTCAAGCGTTTCGATTGCCTCTGACCCCATGGGAGAGTTCGCGATGGTGTTGATGCCTCTTGCGGGAGGTGCTGACATCCAGTGCGGTCATCAGCAGGTCTACTCAACACCTGACAGGCCTGCGCTGGTCAGCGTGAATCAACCGCTGTCAATGCGTTGGTCCGGCGATAGCGACATGCTCATTCTGAGAATCCAGCAAAGGGCCCTGGAAGCAGTCTGTGAAGAGCTACTCGGCCGCGAGCTTGAGCGACCACTTGAGTTCAAGCTGTCAATGGACCTTGACGACAAGAACCTCCGCGGGTGGCAATCGTTGATTGGTTTCTTTGCAACCAACAGCGCATTTACCGAGCAGGCCGCAGGCACACCCTTCATTTCTGCCAACTTTGAACACTTGCTTATTGGCACTCTTCTACAGAGTCACCAGCACAATTTCTCTGTTGAACTTGAACGCCCTTCACTGCCGGTTTCGCCCATCTACGTACGACGCGCGGAGCAGTACTTGGCCGACCATTGCGAGCAGTCGATATCAGTGGAAGATGTCGCCCGAGCTGCAGGAGTGAGCGTGAGAACTCTCTATGCTGGATTCCAGCAGTACCTGCAGACCTCGCCGATGAACGCGTTGAAGGACAAGCGGCTGGAGCGAGTGAGGACAGAATTGCATAGCGCCGTTCGTGCCCGTTCGACCATCACAATCGCAGACGTGGCACTGAACCTCGGCTTCACGCACCTCGGGCATTTCTCCAATGCCTATCGTCAGAAATTCGGCGAGTTGCCCTCGCAGACGCTCAAGGGCAAGTCGAAGTCAGAAAACTAGTGTCCTGGCCCGGCCGCGCTCGCCCGCTTCAGCGCGCTGCGCGGGCGCACCCATCCCGTGAGCCGCTATCTCGACAAGTCACCTTTGAACACATCATGTCATTGGGTGTGTCCGGGAAACTGGGGGCAACCCACGAAGCTCCTTCAATCTGATCAACCCCACTTGGCTGGGGTAGGCGCTATCGCTGTACACGCGCTGTTGGTTGCCACGCACCAACTCGGGCAGCAGGTGCATACCGTGCACGTTGGCTGCGGTTACCACAGCGCTGTGGGCCAGTCTGGTGCAGCTGTCCACACCGATGTACATCTACATGTCCATTCAAAAGATAGTGCAACAGCATTTATGCCACATATTAACGGGACAAAACTCTAGTAGAGGAGCCTTCCGCCATTGGTAACAACCCCGATATCAATATATTGAAGTCCAACATGCTGATTTGGACTGTAGCCAAACTGAAGATCTCCGAGGTCCAGCTGGAGGCCCTCGAGTTGATTTCTCAGCTTAACTGGGCTCGGATTTGGCCCCACGCGAATCAATCCCTCGACAATGACTTTAGCCGCAATATATCCCTCCAATGAAAGTGAACTAAAGCGGACGTCAACACCCTCTTTCTTGCGAAGATCTTCTTGGTAGGTCCGTATAAGACGACGGCGTGAATCGAATGGATTCGGAATCACCTGAGATAGCCCTACGCCGACAGCAAGATTGCTCCCTGCTGACCGGTATAGTGCCCCGGCCTCATTGTAGGAAGGGGCATAGATCCATATCCGACTCCCTCGACCTCTCAACTCTGCCGTTAGTCTTGCCGTTTCATTCACGGGCAATAGAGCAATCACAGCTGCTGGATTCTTCTTGACCAGCATTTCTGCCGCCTGTGAAATATTCCCTTCGCCTTTGGGCGCAATAGGTATTTCTCCTAAAATCTTTAAATCCAAACGAAGAGCAGCTTCTTCCGCCACAAGAATAACATCTCTTATCGACTTCTCATCCCAATAAACCAACCCCACCTCTTTTAAGCCAATAGATGCTATATGCGCAATCAGCTTTTCTACCTCAGCATCATCTCCCAGCCCCAAATGAAAGACGAATGGGTTAATTGGATTTCTAAGTTTATAGAGACCTGGAATCCATCCAACCAATGGAACACCCAGATTTTTAGGGATTCCCTGAGCCAGCAGCGCTTCGATATTCGCTGGCCCTATTGGATAAATAAATGCCACAGGTTTTTCTGTTCTATGTAAATCCTGAAACAAGGCCACTGTTTTGTTTGGATCAAAGGCATCATCACGTGATATTAAGCGAATTTTTGCACCAAGCACCCCGCCTTTCGAATTCACAGCAGAGAAATATGCCATCGCGCCTCGATGCACTTCATTTGCATAAAATGAAACAGGGCCGCTAAACGGAGCGACTTGTGCAATAACAATTTCCTTGGTTCCACCTGCGACCGGGGAAAAGAAAATTAGCCCTATCAAGAACGACCATCCAAGAAAAATAGTTTTGAAAGTCATAGATACAATTTCCGCATATTGCTAGAGATTCAATCTTTCCAGACTTCGACGTTCTCCGCCCACCAATTTGTGCAAGCAAGTTGACTCACAGTGCAAAAATCTATTGGTGTTTACCCTTTAGATGAGTGCAAAGTAAAGAACTCGGGTAAAAGCTGTCACCTTCACTGCAACCTCTTTGAGTGAAACATGCCCAGGACCAGACGACACGCGAAAGGCCCGTGCCGGACCAAGATCGATCCATGTGAAAAATGTTTGAACTAAGACACCTTCGCTACTTTGTTGCTGTTGCAGAGCAACTCAACTTCCACAGAGCTGCAGAACAGGTGCATATCGATCAATCGCCACTTTCACGCGCAATACGCGATCTGGAAGAAGACCTCTGTGTCCAATTATTCAAACGCACATCCCGCACCTTGCATCTAACGCCAGCAGGTGAAAAACTGCTTCTCGATGTCCGCGCGTTGTTCGCCGGCTTGGAGCGCACCAAACGTGCCGTTCGTGAGACTGATAAAAACTGTCGAGCTCCTCTTCGTATTGGGGTGGCAGATGGACTCTGCCAGCCAAAACTGACCACATGCCTCTCTGATTGGGTTCGTTTAGTACCTCAGGTACCGCTTGAGCTTCACGATATGTTGGCATCTGAGTTGGCGGATGCCCTACGTCGTGAAGAACTGGATGTCGGTATCTCGTTTGGTGTGCCAGACGAGGAAGCACTCATCCAGGAATCCGCTTGGGGATATTCTTTGAAAGCGGTGATTCCCATCGGTCACGAACTAGCGACCAGGACGAGCCTGTCTTTGAATGAGGTCGCATCTTTCCCCATGATCGCCAGCAGCCACAAGTACATACCAGGAGTTCGAAAGCAGATTGATGCCCTCCTAAAGCGATGCGCGATAGAACCAGCTATCGCGGGCGTGGCGAGTTCAATGGCGAGCTACCTCGCTCAAATTGCTGCAGGTTTTGGCGTAGGCTTGGCTGACTCGGGGCACTTACAAAACCTGCAATGTGAGGGCATTGTCTGCATCCCACTGGTAGACCCCGCAATGAAAATCACCACCCATGTACTGCACAAGCGCCAGCGCTCTGTGTTGCCAACTTCGGTGCAACAGTTCCTCACACACACAAAGTCCATGTAGCAAAAGTTACCGTGTCGCTCGGTGGGTCATGGCTTCCCGCCAAAACGGCCACGAAAGCGTCGGCGATACCAGCAACATGCTGAGGCAAGCACGCGTCAGTGTGCCTGCAGGACTCGTCGTTTTCGACTGCCAATCACGACCGCCTTAGCTCCGCTTCGCCCGGATGGGTGTTACCGACATCGCATTGATTTCACACTCGATTCTGCGATGCCATGGGGGCATGCGCGAAACGTGGAACCAGAATGCGAGGGAGGTAGCACATGTCAGGTGCGGCGACCGGAATCCGGTTCGGCCAGATTTTCTTGGTGCTCGCCACCGCCTTGGGTGGGGTGTGGGCGGCCACGCAATGGACCGCCGCGGCACTGGGGCATCAGCCGCGGCTGGGGTCGCACTGGTTCGACCTGTCGGGTACTCCGGTGTACGAGCCCTGGAAGCTGTTCGAATGGTGGTACTTCTACGATGCCTACGCGCCCAAGGTGTTCGAGCGCGGCGGGCTCATCGCAGCATCGAGTGGCATTGTGGCCACGGGAGCGGCTATCGCCATGGCGGTCTGGCGCTCACGCATGTCTCGCCAGGTCACAACCTACGGTTCGGCGCGCTGGGCTGAACGAGATGAGATCGCCAAAGCGGCGCTGATTCAGCCTGCCGGAGTGTTCCTGGGGTTGTTGCGAGACAAGGAATTTCGCGCCGCTGCGCTGTACCTTCGACACGACGGACCAGAACACGTGATGGCCTTCGCACCCACCCGCTCGGGCAAGGGCGTGGGACTCGTGGTCCCCACCCTGCTGAGCTGGCCAGGTTCGACCGTGGTCCATGACATCAAGGGTGAGAACTGGACCCTCACCGCGGGCTGGCGCTCGCGTTTTTCGCACTGCTTGCTGTTCAACCCGACCGATGTCCGGTCGGCCGCGTACAACCCGCTGCTGGAAGTCCGACGCGGAGCGCACGAGGTGCGCGATGTGCAAAACATCGCCGACATCCTGGTCGATCCCGAAGGCGCACTGGAGCGGCGAAACCATTGGGAGAAAACCTCCCACTCACTGCTGGTGGGCGCCATCCTGCACGTGCTCTACGCGGTGGAGGACAAGACCTTGCGCGGCGTGGCCAACTTCCTGTCGGACCCGGCCTGCCCCTTCGAGCTGACGCTGCACCGCATGATGACGACGGCGCACCTGGGTGTGGCGCCACACCCGGTGGTCGCTTCGGCCGCGCGCGAGGTGCTGAACAAGAGCGACAACGAACGCTCCGGGGTGCTGTCCACCGCCATGAGCTTCCTTGGGCTGTACCGCGATCCGACCGTGGCGGAGGTCACCTCGCGCTGCGACTGGCGCATCGCCGACCTGATCTCCGGCAAGTCACCCCTCTCGCTCTACCTGGTGGTGCCGCCTTCGGACATCAGCCGCACCAAGCCGTTGATCCGCCTCATCCTCAACCAAATCGGTCGGCGGTTAACCGAATCGCTGGATGGCTCAGACGGCATCCAGCGCAAACACCAGTTGCTGCTGATGCTCGATGAGTTTCCGGCGCTGGGGCGGCTGGATTTCTTCGAGAGCGCCCTTGCCTTCATGGCGGGCTACGGCCTGCGGGCCTTCCTGATCGCGCAGTCGCTCAACCAGATCGACAAGGCCTATGGACTGAACCATTCCATCCTGGACAACTGCCACGTGCGCATCGCCTTCGCGACCAACGACGAGCGCACGGCCAAACGCATCTCCGAGGCGCTGGGCACCGCGACCGAGTTGCGCGCCCAGCGCAACTACGCCGGCCACCGGCTGGCACCCTGGCTCGGTCACCTGATGGTGTCGCGGCAGGAGACTGCCCGCCCCTTGCTCACGCCGGGGGAGGTGATGCAATTGCCACCCGACGACGCGGTGGTGATGGTGTCTGGCCATCCGCCGATCAAGGCGAAGAAGCTGCGCTACTACCTCGACCGCAACTTCACCCAGCGGGTGCTGGCGCCTCCCGAGCTGCAAGTTGGCTCCTATGCAGATCGCCCCACCCATCGGCCGGATGACTGGGCTGGCTTGCTGCTCCCGGTCGCAGCAAATGGCGCGGGCTCAGGACACGGCATTGGCTTGGCTGACGAAGGCGGACACCAGCTCAAGCCCGAACTGGAGGTGAGCACTGAGCTGCAACCGGATGCGGATGCTGGCGACCTCCTGATGCTCGACGACGAGGACGATCTGCCCTTGCGGCCGCAGGACTTGGACCGCCAACTGATGCGCAGCGCGCGTCTTGCCGCGCTGGATCCAGACGATGGAATCGCGCTGTGAGCCGCACCCGCCTGAACATTTTCATCGAGCCGGACCACGCCAAGCGGCTGGACCAGTTGGCCGCGCACAAGGGCGTGTCCAAGTCGGCGGTGATCGCGGCCGCGCTGGCCTCGTTCTTGTCGCCCGATGGTGGGGACCAGCGTGAAGCCGCGATGGCCAAACGGCTGGACCGGCTCTCGCGCCAGTTCGACCGGCTGGAGCGTGATCAAAACGTGCTGATCGAAACCGTGGCGCTGTACGTGCGCTATTTTCTCACCGTGTCCCTGCCGGTGCCGGAAGGCCAGCAGGAAGCCGTGCGCGCCCAGGGTCGCATGCGCTACGCCCAGTTCATCGAGCAGTTGGGCCGTCACATCCAGCGCGGTCGCAGCCTGGTGCGCGAAGTTCACGAGGACGTCACCCCAGCTGATGTGCCGACGCCGGACGCGAGCGATGGAGCGGCAACAGCGACCCAGGAGAACGGCCTTGAACCGCAGGTCTGAGCCATCGCCGCCCTCGACCGGATCGGACGTGCCGCTGGAGCGCAGCGTGCGCATGTTGCGCACGGCCATGGGGCCCGAGATCGCGAGCGCATTGGCCGATCCAGAGGTCGTGGAGGTGATGCTCAACCCGGACGGCGCCCTGTGGGTGGACCGTCTGGGTTCGGGGCGGCAGCCCACGGGCGTGTCCATGCCGTCGGCCGTGGCCGAGCGGATCATCCGCCTGGTGGCCGCGCACGTGAACGCCGAGGTGCACGCCGGCCTGCCGATCCTGTCGGCCGAGTTGCCCGAAACCGGTGAACGTTTTCTGGGGGTGCTGCCGCCCGTGGTGCGTGCGCCCTCCTTCGCCATCCGCAAACGGGCGCTGCGCATCCTGTCGCTGGCGGACTACGTGGCCGACGGTGTGATGAGCGAGGCCCAGGCCACGTTCCTGCGCTGGGCCGTGCGGGAGCGGCTGAACATCGTCGTGGCCGGCGGCACCAGCACCGGCAAGACCACCCTCGCGAACGCACTATTGGACGAGATCGCCCAGACCCGTGACCGCGTGTTGATCCTGGAGGACACGGTGGAACTGCAGTGCCGCAGCGACGACCACGTGTGCATGCGCGCCGAGCCCGGCGTTACCACCATGGCCGATCTGGTGCGCGCCACGCTGCGGCTTCGACCCGACCGCATCGTTGTCGGCGAGGTGCGTGGCGCTGAAGCACTCGACCTGCTCAAGGCCTGGGGCACCGGCCACCCCGGTGGCATCGCCACCGTGCACGCCGGTTCGGCCGCCGGTGCGCTGACACGTTTCGAACAACTGGTGCAGGAAGTCTCCGTCACCGTGCCCCGCCCGTTGATCGCCGAGGCGGTGAACGTGGTCGTGTTCCTGGGTGGGCGGGGACGCGCGCGCCGGGTGCGCGAGATTGCCCGGATAACGGGTTTCGACACCCACGGCTACCAGTTGTCCCACGACCTCTACCCCACCTCGTTTTCAACACCCGTCACCCAACCACCTGGAGAAACGCCATGACGCCTTTCCACACTTCCGTGCAAACGCAAAACCTGAGCCATCGATTCCCTTTGCGAATCGCCCTGCTGCTGGTTTTCAGCTTGCTGGTGCTTGCCCTGCCCGCCCACGCGGCGGGTTCGAACATGCCGTGGGAAGCACCGCTGCAGTCCATCCTGGATTCCATCCAGGGGCCAGTGGCGCGCATCGTGGCGGTGATCATCATCATCGCCACCGGCCTGACGCTGGCCTTCGGCGACACCTCGGGTGGTTTTCGGAAGCTGGTGCAAATCGTATTCGGCCTGTCGATCGCGTTCGCGGCATCGAGCTTCTTCCTGTCGTTCTTCTCGTTCTCCGGTGGGGCGGTACTGTCATGACGGCCCCCACCTCGCTGATCGGCTTCGAGGTGCCGCTGCACCGGTCCCTGACCGAGCCCATCCTGATGGGCGGGGCACCGCGCACCGTGGCCATTGCCAACGGCACCCTGGCGGCCGCCGTGGGTCTGGGTCTTCAGCTCTGGATCCCCGGCCTGGTGCTGTGGCTGGTCGGCCACTCACTGGCGGTCTGGGGCGCGCGGCTAGACCCGCAGTTCATGCAGGTGTTCGCGCGGCATGTGAAGCACCGCATGTTGCTGGACACCTGAACACGCGAGAGCTGTAGCCATGTTGAACCTCACCGAGTACCGCAAGCGCCCCGCCCTGCTGGCCGACTGGTTGCCCTGGGCAGGCCTGGTCGCGCCCGGCGTCGTGTTGAACAAGGACGGCTCGTTCCAGCGCACGGCACGCTTTCGGGGACCGGACCTGGACAGCGCGACCCAAGGCGAGTTGATGGCCACGGCCGCCCGCCTGAACAACGCGCTGCGTCGCCGGGGTTCGGGCTGGGCCTTGTTCGTCGAGGCGGAGCGCCGCGCCGCAGCGGGTTACCCAGACTCGGTGTTTCCGGAGTCCTTGTCCTGGCTGGTCGATGAAGAGCGGCGCGCCGCCTTCGACGAGGTTGCCAGCCACTTTGAGAGCAGCTACCACCTGACCTTGGCGTGGCTGCCACCTGAGGAATCCCGGTCGCGCGCATCGGGTCTGCTGTACGAGAACCGCTCCACCGAGAACGTGGACTGGCGCGAACGCCTGCAGGGCTTCATCGCCGAGTCCGACCGCTTCATGGGACTGCTCGAAGGCGTGATGCCCGAGGTCGGCTGGCTGGACGATGCGCAGACGCTTAGCCACCTGCACGCGGGCGTGTCCACACGGCGCCATCCTGTGGCTGTGCCCGAGGTGCCGATGCACCTGGACGCCCTGCTGGCCGACGAACCGCTGACCGGTGGCCTGGCCCCCATGCTGGGGCAGCAGCACCTGCGGGTGTTGTCGGTGCGCGGGTTTCCGACTTCGACCTGGCCGGGCATCCTGGACGAACTCAACCGCCTGGGTTTCGCCTACCGCTGGTGCACCCGTTTTCTCTGCCTGGACAAGGCCGAGGCCGAACGCGAACTGGTGCGCTTGCGCCGGCAGTGGTTCGCCAAACGCAAGAACATCGCGGCCCTGCTGCGCGAGACCATCTTCCAACAGGAAACCCCACTGGTCGATTCGGATGCGTCCAACAAGGCCGCCGACGCCGATGCCGCGCTGCAGGACCTGGGCAACGACCAGGTGGCCTTCGGCTACGTCACGGCCACCGTCACCGTGATGGACAGGGACGCCAGCGCCGCCGACGAGAAGCTGCGCGAGGCCGAGCGGGTGATCCAGGGGCGCGGTTTCGTGACCATTCCCGAGACGCTCAACGCGGTCGAGGCATGGTTGTCCTCGCTGCCGGGCCACGCCTACGCCAACGTGCGCCAGCCCATCGTGTCCACGCTGAACCTGGCGCACATGATGCCGGTGTCGGCGGTGTGGGCCGGCCCCGAACGCAACGCCCACCTTGAGGGTCCGCCCCTCATCGTCACCCGCACCGATGGCGCCACGCCGTTCCGGCTGGTGACCCATGTGGGCGACGTGGGCCACACCCTGGTGGTCGGGCCCACGGGCATGGGCAAGTCGGTGCTGCTCGCCACCATGGCCATGCAGTTCCGCCGCTACCCCGGTGCCCGCGTCTTTGCCTTCGACATGGGTCGCTCCATGCGGGCCACGGCGCTGGGTCTGGGCGGGGAGCACTACGACCTGGGAGCCGATGGTGCCGTCGCCTTCCAGCCGCTGGCCCGGGTGGATCAGGACGCGTACCGCGCCTGGGCGACGCAGTGGATTGCCGGCCGTCTGGTGGCCGAAGGTGCCCAGGTCGGCCCCGCCGAGAAGGAGCAGATCTGGAGTGCGCTGGCCAGCCTCGCGAGCGCGCCGGTGGAGCAGCGCACCATGACCGGCCTGAGTGCCCTGCTGCAGTCGAACGCGCTGCGGCAGGCGCTGGCGCCCTACGTGCTGGGAGGCCCCCACGGCAAGCTGCTGGACGCGGATCACGACCGGCTGGGATCGGGCGACGTGCAGTGCTTCGAGATGGAGGAGCTGATGCACAGCAAGGCCGCGGTTCTCGCCGTCCTGGCCTACCTGTTCGCGCGTCTCGAAGAGCGTTTCGACGGCGCACCGACCCTGTTGATCCTCGACGAAGCCTGGCTGTTCCTGGACGACCCGGTGTTCGCGTCCCGCATCCGGCAGTGGCTCAAAACACTGCGCAAGAAGAACGTGTCCGTGGTGTTTGCCACGCAGTCGCTCGCCGACGTGAAGGAGTCGAGCATCGCGCCGGCCATCGTCGAGAGCTGCGCGAGCCGAATCTTCTTGCCCAACCCGCAGGCGATCGAGCCACAGGTGCGCAGCATCTACGAAGGCTTCGGCCTGAGCAGCCGGCAGATCGAGATCGTCGCCAACGCCGGTCCCAAGCGGGACTACTACTTCCAGTCGCGCCTGGGCAACCGGGTGTTCGATCTGGGTCTGGGCCCCATCACGCTGGCTTTTGCCGGTGCGTCCTCACCCGAGGACCAGCGGGACATGGACCGCGTCTGGGAAGCCCTGCCACCGACCCGAAGGGGCGTTGACTTCGCGGCCACCTGGCTGCGCCACCGAGGCCTCGACTGGGCCGCCGAGTTGATTGACCGCCATCCACCACCAGGAGAACTTCCATGAAAACCCGTCCTTCCCTCCATCGCAAGCTGCTCGCCCTGCTGGTCGCGGGCACCCTCACCGTCGGCGCCGTGCAGCCTGCGCACGCGCTGTTCGGCATCGGCGACATCGTGTTCGATCCGTCCAACCTCACGCAGAACATCTTGACCGCAGCACGCACGCTGGAGCAGGTCAACAACCAGATCCGCCAGTTGCAGAACGAGGCGCAGATGCTGCTGAACCAGGCGCGCAACCTGACCAGCCTGGACTTCAGCGTGCTCAACGACCTGCGCGCCACGCTGTCGGCGACCAACCGCCTGATCCAGCAGGCGCAGGGCCTGGCCTACAACGT
Source organism: Hydrogenophaga sp. L310 (assembly GCF_055703065.1). Classification (NCBI taxonomy): domain Bacteria; kingdom Pseudomonadati; phylum Pseudomonadota; class Betaproteobacteria; order Burkholderiales; family Comamonadaceae; genus Hydrogenophaga; species Hydrogenophaga sp. L310. The sequence continues at coordinate 62,446 of NZ_JBVPZA010000001.1, read as the reverse complement.
CTCGCACATGGAGTCGGAGTTTCGGCGCCTGTATCCCGCGTCCTACTCGGCCGCGGTCACCGGCACGCAGATGGCGCAGGACGCGCGCTCGCGCTGGCTCAATTCGCTGGAGGCCCTGCGCACCGCGACGCAGGTGCAGTCGCAGGCGGTGCAGAACTTCACGGCCGACGAGCGAACCCTGAGCGAGCTGGTGAACCGCAGCCAGTCGGCCACCGGTGCCCTGCAGGCGATGCAGGCGACGAACCAGTTGCTGGCGTTGCAGTCGCGCCAGGCGATCCAGGCCCAGCAACTCCAGATCACACAGGACCGGGCCGAAGCGCTGGAGCAGGCGCGCCAGGTTGCCGTGCAGGAGCGCTCGCGCGAAGTGCGGCGCCGCTTCCAGGGCGAAGGCACGCCTTACACGCCCGCCAGCGTGAACTTCTACCGCCAGTGAACCCTGCCACCCACCCACAGGAGAGCAGCCATGTTCCGTCTGTTGATCATCCCCACCGCATTGGCCGTGTTGACCGCCTTGACCACCCTCGGCGCCTGCTCCGACAAGGCGCCCACCGACACGGCCGAATCCTTGCTGGCCAACCCGGAGCGGCTCAAGGAACTGCGGGTGCAGTGCAAGGCCAATCACGCCCAGGTCGGCGACGCGACCTGCAACGCGGTCAGCGAGGCCACGCGACAGCGCTTTATGGGCGCGGGCACGCCCTACACACCGGCACCGGTCAAGGACTGAGGCCATGAACGACATCGCGGTCATCGACCGCTTCCTGGATGTCTTCTCGCGCTACATCGACTCGGGCTTCGGCCTGCTCGGCGGCGAGGTGCGTTTCCTGACCGCCACGCTGGTGCTGATCGACATGACACTGGCCGGGCTGTTCTGGGCCATGAGCCACGCGGGTGGCGGAACGGGCGACGAGGTGATCGCCAAGCTGGTCAAGAAGGTGCTGTACGTCGGGGCCTTCGCCTACATCATCGGCAACTTCAACAGCCTGGCCAGCATCGTGTTCCGCTCGTTCGCCGGTCTCGGTCTCACGGCCTCGGGTTCCGGCATGACGCAGGCCCAGTTCCTGCAGCCCGGTCAACTGGCCAAGGTGGGCGTGGACGCTGGCCGCCCCATCATGACTCAGATCAGCGACCTGGTGGGCTTCCCCGAGGTGTTCGCCAACCTCGACGTGATCGCCGTGCTGTTCCTGGCCTGGCTGGTGCTGATCGTGAGCTTCTTCGTCCTCGCGGTCCAGCTCTTCGTGACCCTGATCGAGTTCAAGCTCACCACGCTCGCGGGTTTCGTGCTGGTGCCCTTTGCGCTGTGGAACAAAACCGCGTTCCTGGCCGAGCGGGTGCTGGGCCATGTGATTTCTTCGGGCATCAAAGTGCTGGTGCTGGCGGTGATCGTGGGCATCGGCTCGAGCCTGTTCGCACAGTTCACCACCCCGCCCGGGACCGAGCCCAGCATCGACCACGCGCTGGTCATCATGCTGGCCGCCCTCTCGATGCTGGGACTGGGGATCTTCGGACCGGGGATCGCCACCGGCCTGGTGTCGGGGGCGCCGCAGTTGGGCGCCGGTGCGGCTGCGGGCACGGCGCTGGGCGCGGCAGGTCTCGCCGTGGCCGGCGGTGCGGCCGTTGCTGGCGGCGCTTCCGCCGTGGCGGCCGGCGCCCGCATGGCGCCCGGTGCCGCGCGGGCGGCCATCGGCGGCGGTGCCGCAGCGGCCCGCTCGGCGGGTTCGCTGGCCGCCAGCACCCAAGCTGCGTACCGGGCTGGTGCTTCGGCATCACCAGACGGTGGCCTGAAAGCCGCTGGCGCCGGCGTGGCGCAGGTCGCGCGCAGCGGCGCGGCAGCCGTCGGTCAACGCGTGGCGGCGGGTGCCCAGGCGGTCAAGGACAGCGTGGCCGGCTTCGTGAGCGATGCGGCGGCGCCATCGGCATCGTCGGCCGGACCATCACAGGCCTCGCCGTCACCCGGTGACGGGGGTGCGCCGCCCGCCCCAGCGTGGGCGAAGCGCCTGCAACGCCACCAACGGATCTCGCACGGTGCCACCACCGCCGTGCACGCGCTGCGGTCCGGCGATGCCGGTGGCAGTGGTGCCCACCCCAGCCTTCGTGACGACTCGAACCCCTGAGGAGGTCCCATGCGATTCAAACGACCCCAGGTGCGGTACTCGGACACCCCCGAACCCGTCACCCCCTACCAGGCCGCCGCACAGGTCTGGGACCACCGCATCGGACAGGCCCGTGTGCAGGCCCGCAACTGGCGCTTCATGGCCTTTGGCTGCCTCTCGCTCGCGCTGCTGATGGCAGGCGGTCTGGTCTGGCGTTCCGCGCAGTCCATCGTCACGCCGTATGTGATCGAGGTGGACCAGGCGGGCCAGGTGCGCGCCGTGGGCGAAGCGGCGACCCCATACCAGCCGAGTGACGCGCAGATCGCCTTTCATTTGGCGCGCTTCATCACCGACGTGCGCTCGCTCTCCATCGATCCCATCGTCGTGCGCCAGAACTGGCTGGAAGCCTACGACTACACGACCGATCGAGGGGCTGCCACCCTGAACGACCACGCCCGCGCCACCGATCCGTTCGCACGCATCGGGCAGCAATCCATTGCGGTGCAGGTCAACAGCGTCGTGCGTGCGAGCGACAACTCGTTCCAGTTGCGCTGGACCGAGCGCCGCTACGTCAACGGCGAAGCCGCTGGACTCGAACGTTGGACCGCCGTGCTCTCCACCGTGCTGCAGGCGCCGCGCACCGAGGAGCGCCTGCGCAAGAACCCATTGGGCATCTACGTCAATGGCTTGTCCTGGAGCCGTGAACTCGACACCACCGAAGGAGTGAAAACACCATGAACCCGTCCCTGCACACCGCCGTGTTGGCGATCGTGTCGCTCGCCTTGGGCGGCTGCTCCACGCCGCTCAAGCCACCTCCCACCATCACGCTGGACGAACCCACGGTGGCCGCCCAGGCCTTGCCCGACCCCCCGCTGCCGGTGGAGGTGGTTCAGGTGCCTGCGCCCTTGCCGCTGCCCAATCAGTTAAAGGCCCTGCCCGCAGACGCTTCATCAACGCACTCAACCGAATCCCTCGATGAGAAGGTCCGGGTCTGGCGCGCCAACCGCGAGGCGCGTGTGGCGCCCACCCGCGAGGGCTACGTGAATGCGATCCAGGTCTGGCCCTACACCGAGGGCGCGCTGTACCAGGTCTACACGAGCCCGGGACGGGTGACCGCCATCGTGCTGCAGGAAAGCGAAGAACTGGTGGCCGTGTCGGCTGGCGACACCGTGCGCTGGGTGGTGGGCGACACCGCGAGCGGCGCCGGCCCCACGCTGCGCGTGAACGTGTTGGTCAAGCCCACACGCACGGGCCTGAAGAACAACATGGTGATCACCACCAACCGCCGCACCTACCTGATCGAGTTGTCGTCCACCCCGCAGGCCTGGATGGCCTCGGCGTCCTGGGACTACCCCAAGGACCGCATGCTGGCCCTGCAGCGCCAGACGCGCGATGCGCAGGCCTCGGCACCCATCGACACCGGTCTGTCGCTGGAGAACCTGCGGTTTCGGTACGCGATCAGCGGCGACGGGCCTTCGTGGAAACCGGTGCGGGCTTTTGATGACGGGCAGAAGGTCTACATCCAGTTCCCGGGCGGCATTGCCCAGGGCGAACTGCCGCCGCTGTTCGTGATCGGCGCACAGGGCGATGGCCAGTTGGTCAACTACCGTTTCCGGCCGCCTTACTATGTCGTGGACCGCTTGTTCGGCGCCGCCGAACTGCGCATGGGGGCTGGCAAGGCCGAGGTGGTGCGCATCGAGCGCACCGATGGCGTGGCACGTGGGGGTGGGTCGTGAGCGAGCCAACCGCCCAGCCCTCGCCACCGCCGGCCCCCGCGCCGAAGCTGGACCCGGAGCGCCTGGCCCTGCGCGCGCAGCCGCGCCCCGTGGTGCGCCTGAACCGGCGTGTGCTCGCTGCGCTGATCGGTGGACTCGCGGCCCTGGTGCTCGGCGCCACCTTCTGGTCCCTGCAGCCCCGCACCCGCGAACACCACCCGGACGGCGAGTTGTACAACGTGGACCGGGTGGCCCGCTCCGAGGATCTGGAGCGCCTGCCCAAGGACTACGCGGCTCTGCCGTCCATTCCCAAGGCACCGCCGCCTTTGCTCGGTGAACCGCTGCCGGGTGACCTGGGACCTGCCATCTTGAAGGCCCAGCAACCGGGCGGCTCCATGGCGGGCGGAGGTGGCATCGATCCCGCCCAGGTGGAGCGCTTGGCGGCCGAGGAAGCGGCGCGCTCGTCGGTGTTTTTCAGGGAGGCGGCAGGACGCGGAGCTTCAAAAGCAACAACGCCCTCACCCACTGATCCGGGTTCGCCCATGACCTCGCAGCAGCCTTTCAATGCGCTCGCGGACGTGCCCATACGCACGGCGGCCGGCGCAGCGTCCATCGACCCTGTGGCTATGCAGAACCGACAGGACCAGAAGGAAGGTTTTGTGGTCAAGCCCGGAGACACTTCAACACGCCATCCCGGTGGTCTGCAATCGCCGGTATCACCCTACCAGGTGATGGCGGGCACCATCATCCCGGCTGCATTGGTCACCGGCATCAACTCCGACCTGCCGGGCCAGGTGATCGCCAACGTGACCGAAGGGGTGTACGACACGGCCACTGGTCGCCACCTGCTCATCCCGCAAGGCTCGCGCCTGATCGGTCGCTACGACAGCCAGGTCGCCTTCGGGCAACGGCGCGTCCTGCTGGTCTGGACCCGCCTGGTGTTGCCCGACACCGCCTCCATCGCACTCGACCGCTTGCCCGGCATCGATCCTGCGGGCTATGCCGGACTGGAAGATGGTGTGGACTGGCATTGGGACCGCCTGCTCGCGGGGGCAGCCCTCTCCACCTTGCTGGGGGTGGGCGCGGAACTGGCGGCACCCGACAGCCAAATTGACAGCGATCGCGTGGAGGTGGCCGTGCGCCAGAGCGCACAGGAAACAGTGAGTCAGGTGGGGCAAGAAGTCACCAAGCGCAACCTGAGCATCCAACCGACTTTGACGATCCGGCCGGGGTTTCCGATGCGGGTGATGGTCAGCAAGGACCTGGTGTTGCGGCCGTACCAGCCGTTGTTTTTTCAGAGGGGTTCGTCGCAATGAAAGACGCCTCAACCAAGCTACGCTTGGGTCCACTGCCCAAGACCGACATGGTCAAGCTCACGGTCACCATCACGGCCGACTTGAAGGCTCAACTGGATGCTTATGCGGAGGTGTACAGCCGCGTGCACGCACCGACCGATGTCCTTACATTGGTGCCCCACATGATCGCCGCGTTCATTGAACGGGACCGCGGATTCAAGGCCATGCGCGCTCGACCGCCTGCGCGATCAACGACACCCACCCAGTAGGCCACGAGCCCTACCCTGCCCCTCGCTGCGCTTGGCTGCGGCGGGTGGGCGTCGATGGACATCGACGGCAATCTATGGACGTGCACGGTAGCGATCGCTGCTGTGATGAACGTCAAAGGAGCGCCCCATGCCTGCATCGGCTCATCGCACCGCGAAAGATCCCAGCGCCAATGACCTGGCCGCGCAGTGCGCCTTGCAGGCAGCACAACTGCTGCAGCAGGCGCTGATGCTCATGGGCGTCGAATCTCACTCGGCCCACGCGGAGTTTCGATGGCCTGATCGGTTGTTGAAGCTTCCAGAGGTGGAGCGGCTGACCGGGCTTTGTCGCTCGACCATCTACGAGCACATGCAGAAGGGGACATTCCCCAAATCCGTGAAGGTGGGCCGCAGAGCGGCCACATGGTCGGAGAGTGCGGTGCAGACCTGGATTGCGGACCGGGTCGAAGGCCGCACGCTGGGCCAGACCATCCGCCGAACGGCAAGATCTGCCGACGTGGAATTGCAACAATCGCAGGTGCCAGAAAATTTAGGACACCGTTAGGACACGGAGCCCCAGAAAGACTAAAGGGTTAGCAGGAACTAACCTGCTAACCCTCGTCAATATTGGTCGGCGTGGCGGGATTCGAACTCGCGACCCCTTGCACCCCATGCAAGTGCGCTACCAGGCTGCGCTACACGCCGACAAGCCTCATAGTATAGCTGGCTATTCCAAGAATTCAGGCTCGAACACTCAGAAGCTCGCGAATTTCCAGCAGTTCGCGTCGCACTCCAACCCATTCCGCTCCCGAACTCTGGCTCATTGGCCTGATCAAGACTTCGTCAGCACTCCCAACCACCCGTGGGGCTGCAACCTCAAAGTCCATCACCTCGATCGCTTCATCGCCTTCGTGACGACGCTTGTCCCGCTCAGCATGCACGAGCTCCTGCAGTTTGTTGCGAGCGCCACTGATGGTGAAACCCTGGTCGTACAACAGTTCACGAATACGCCGAATCATCAGCACCTCATGATGCTGGTAGTAGCGCCGATTACCACGTCGCTTCATCGGACGCAGCTGGGTGAACTCCTGCTCCCAATACCGCAGCACATGCGGCTTGACGCCGCAAAGCTCGCCCACTTCACCGATAGTGAAGTAGCGCTTGGCCGGGATGGGAGGTAGCGTTTTTTCCATGAAAATCAAGGCGGTAGAGGCCGAACCTTGAAATTTACTCTAACACAGGCCAGTGCGGGTGAGCACACACAAATTCCCGCACATATTGCAGCCAAACGCCACTGTCTGGCAATTTCACACGTTTTTGCGGTGCACTTTCGACGTAAAAAAGCCCGGGGCTCAATGCCACCGGGCCGAATCGTCGTCACATCCCGGAATCAGTTGCCGATGACCGCTGTTTGCACCTGCTCCTTGAGCTTCGGGCTGGCGTGAAAGGTGACGACGCGGCGCGCCTCGATGGCCACCGGCTCACCTGTGCGTGGGTTTCGGCCGGGTCGCGGCGCCTTGGTGCGGATCTGAAAATTGCCAAAACCGGAAATTTTCACATCGGTGCCTTCGACCAGGCTGTCGGTGATGAGATCGAAGAACGCGTCAATCATGTCCTTGGACTCACGCTTGTTCAGCCCTATCTGATCAAACAACAGTTCGGCCAGTTGTGCTTTGGTCAGAGCCGGGGTTTCCAGGCTTTCGACAGCAAGTTCCATGAGTTGATGCTCCATCCTCGTTGTTGTTTGCTCAGGCACGCAGGCGGGCAGCCACGCGTTGAGCGAGTGATTCGAGTGCTCCGTTGACCGCTGCATCGATCTCGTCATCGGTCAGTGTAGCGTCGTCACGGCTCAGGGTCAGGCGCACGGCCAGACTCTTTTCGTTCGCGGCCAGGCCGCCGGCGGGGGCATCACTCTGCTTCTTCGGCCGGTACACGTCGAACAGCACCGCGTCGCGCAGCAGGTCACCACCACCGGCACGAACAGCGGCCATCACGGCCGCGTGAGTGACCGACTCCTTGACCACGATGGCCAGATCACGCTCGACCGGCTGGTGGCGGCTCACGGCCTGGAACACCGGCACGTCGCGTTGCAGCACGGCATCCAGCTCCAGCTCAAACATCACCGGCGCCTGGGCCAGATCGTAGGTCTGGCGCCATTTGGGGTGCAACTCACCCACATGGCCGATGCAGCGCTCGCCCAGCCACACGCTGGCGCAGCGGCCCGGGTGCATCGCGGGATGTTCGTCCGGCTTAAAGGTTGCCTGCAACGGCGCCAACAGGGACTGCACGTCGCCCTTGACGTCAAAGAAGTCCACCGCACGCTCTGCAGTGCCCCACTGCAACGCGTCAACGGAGCCGAAACAAAGGCCGGCCACCCGCATGGGCTGGTCAAAGCCGGCCACGGTGGTGTCACTGTCGGGCACCGAAGGATCCTTGCGGAATACGCGACCCAGTTCGAACAGGCGCACACGCTGGGCCTTGCGATCCAGGTTGAACTTGAGCACCGCCATCAGGCTGCCCAGCAGGGATGAACGCATCACGCTCATCTGACTGGCGATCGGGTTCTTCAGTTTGATCGGGTCGGCATTGCCGGCCAGCTCGCGCTCCCAGCGCTCTTCAACGAAGCTGAAGTTGATGGTTTCCTGGTAACCCAGTTGCGCCAGTTGTCGGCGTACGGCGAACGGGCCACGCCTGGATTCGGCGCGCAGCCTGGCGGTGATGGGCGCCAGCGGCGGATTCGTCGGCAACTGCTCGTAGCCGATGATCCGGGCCACTTCCTCGATCAGGTCTTCTTCGATCTGCAGGTCAAAGCGGAAGGCTGGCGGCGCCACGGTCACCGTGCCCTTGCCTTCGGTCACGTCCAGTCCCAGGCGGCGCAAGGCGCCCGCGCATTGCTCTTGCGAGACCGGCATGCCAATCACCTTGGCCGCACGGGCCACGCGCAGCGTGACCGGCTTGCCTTCGGGCAGCACCAGCGTCTGATCGTCCAGCGGACCGGCCTGACCGCCGCAAATATCCAGCACCAGCTGCGTGATGCGCTCGACGTGTTCGACGGTCGTGGACGGGTCCACACCGCGCTCGAAGCGGTGACCAGCGTCGGTGCTGAAGTTGTAGCGGCGCGAACGGCCAGCAATCGCCTTGGGCCACCAGAAAGCGGCTTCGATGAAAATACTGGAGGTGTCGTCGGAGACAGCTGTGGCATCGCCGCCCATGATGCCGGCCAGAGACTCCACCTCCTTGTCGTCGGCGATCACGCCCACGTTGGCATCGACCGTGATGATGTTGCCATTGAGCAGCTTGAGCTGTTCGCCCTCGCGGCCCCAGCGCACCTGCAGGCCGCCGTGGATTTTGTCGAGATCGAAGATGTGCGAGGGGCGACCCAGCTCGAACATCACGTAGTTGGAGATGTCCACCAGCGGCGAGATGCTGCGCTGGCCACAGCGCGCCAGGCGCTCGACCATCCAGGCCGGCGTCTGCGCCTGGGTGTTCACACCGCGCACGACGCGGCCACTGAAACGACCACACAGATCGGGCGCCTGAACGCTCACGGACAGGCGGTCCTGAATCTGAACGGAAGCCTCCGGAAATTCGGGCTGCAGCAGTGGCGTATCGGTGAGCGCCGAGACTTCACGAGCGATGCCGTACACGCTCAGGCAGTGCGCCAGGTTGGGCGTGAGTTTGAGCGTGAACAGCATGTCGTCCAGACCCATCTGTTCGCGGATATCGCGGCCGATCACCGCGTCTTCACCCAGCTCCAGCAGACCGTGACTCTCTTCGGAAATCCGCAGCTCCTTGGCCGAGCACAACATGCCCTGGCTCTCCACGCCACGCAGCTTGCCGAGCTTGATGGCAAAGGGCTTTCCGTCTTCACCCGGTGGGAGCAAGGCGCCCACCGTGGCGCAAGGAATCTTGATGCCGGGGCGTGCGTTGGGCGCACCACAGACGATGTTCAGCGGAGCACCTTGCCCTACATCTACCTGGCACACACGCAGGCGGTCAGCGTTGGGGTGTTGCTCGGCACTCAGTATCTGGCCAACCACCACACCGGTGAAGGCGGGCGCGAACGGGCGCAGTTCTTCGACCTCCAGACCGGCCATGGTCAGGGTATCGGCCAGCTGCTGGCTGGTCAGGGATGGGTTGCAGAAGGCACGCAGCCAGGATTCGGGGAATTGCATGGTGGTCGCTTATCTGAACTGACTGAGGAAACGCACGTCGCCGTCGAAGAACAGGCGCAGGTCGTTCACACCGTAGCGCAGCATGGTCAGGCGGTCCGGGCCCATGCCGAAAGCAAAGCCGATGTAGCGCTCGGGGTCCAGGCCCATGTTGCGAACCACGTTCGGGTGCACCTCACCGGAGCCTGCCACCTCCAGCCAGCGGCCGGCCAGCGGGCCGCTCTGGAACTGGATGTCGATCTCTGCGCTGGGCTCGGTGAACGGGAAAAAGCTCGGACGAAAGCGCAGCACCAGGTCGTCGGACTCGAAGAAGGTACGGCAGAAATCAGTGAAAACGACCTTCAGGTCCTTGAAGCTCACGTTCTCGCCGATCCACAGACCTTCGCACTGGTGGAACATGGGCGAATGCGTCGCGTCGCTGTCCACGCGGTAGGTCCGGCCAGGCGCGATGACGCGAATCTCCGGCATGGGCAGACCGGCGTCCAGCGCGGCGCGGTGGCGCTTGACGTGCTGCACCGCGTGGCGGATCTGCATCGGGCTGGTGTGGGTGCGCAGCAAATTCGGCGCTTTGTCGCTGCCGCCTTCGACGTAGAAGGTGTCGTGCATGGAACGCGCCGGGTGATCCTCGGGCGTATTCAGCGCGGTGAAGTTGAACCAGTCGGACTCGATTTCAGGCCCCTCGGCAACCTCGAAGCCTTGCGAGGCAAAGATGGCCTCGATACGCTCCAGCGTCAGGCTCACGGGGTGCAAACCGCCCAATCCACGCTGACGGCCCGGCAGACTCACGTCGAGTGCCTCGCCCTTGAGCTGGGTTTCGAGCTCGGCATCGGCCAGCGCCTGGCGCCGCTCGTTGAGGGCAGCCTCGATGGCTTGCTTCGCCACGTTGATCGCAGCGCCACGGGTCTTTTTCTCGTCGACCGGCAATGCTGCCATGCCCTTCATCAGCTCGGTGATGCGACCCGATTTGCCCAGGTACAGGGCTTTGGCGTTTTCCAGATCGGCCGGGGTGGCGGCTTGCGCGAAGCCAGCGCGGGCGCTGTCAACCAGTGCGTCCAACTCGTTCATGTGTGTCTTGTGCAGAGAAATGAAAAAAGGGGCTGAGAGCACCGAGGGAATCCCTCAAGCCTCAACCCCTTTGAGCGACGGGAAACCGCCATCACCTTTGCAGGCAACGACGTCTTCCGCCGTGAATCAAGCGGCCAGCTTGGCTTTGACTTGCTCCACGATGCTGTTGAAAGCAGCCACGTCGTTCACGGCCAGATCGGCCAGGACCTTGCGGTCGATCTCGATCTGGGCCTTCTTCAGACCGTTGGCGAACTGGCTGTACGTCAGGCCGCAAGCACGGGCACCGGCGTTGATACGCGCGATCCAGAGCTGACGGAAGACACGCTTCTTATTACGGCGGTCACGGTAGGCGTATTGCCCAGCCTTCATCACCGCCTGTTTGGCGATGCGGAAGACGTTACCGCGGCGACCGCGAAAACCCTTGGCAAGGGCGAGAACTTTTTTGTGGCGGGCGCGTGCCGTTACACCACGTTTGACGCGAGGCATGAGTGACTCCTTGTTCGTCGTTGATCAAATACCCATGCCGGGCAGCATCTGCGCCATGTGACCCATATTGGTCTCATGGACAGTCACTGCTCCACGCAGGTGGCGCTTGGTCTTGGTGGACTTCTTGGTCAAGATGTGACGTTTGAAGGCTTGACCGCGCTTGACGGTGCCACCGGGACGAACGCGGAATCGCTTCTTCGCGCTGCTCTTGGTCTTCATTTTGGGCATCTTCATGCTCCTTTTGATTTGTGCTCGTGAGGCGCCGCGAACCTTCCGCGGACTTGTTGGCCCCGAGCCACTTTTATGAAAGGCTTTACAACCTCTCTTTCAGCATCCGGCTTTTCAGCCAGTGCCTCGGACCGGCAGGAGACTACCCTGCCCGTCCAATACTGTTTATCACCGGTCCCTTCAGGTTGCCGATTGTTCAGCGCTTTGCGCTGGCGCCTCAGGTGACTTGGCTGCGGCCTTCTTACGACCGGGTGCAATCATCATGATCATCTGGCGGCCTTCCAGCTTGGGAAACTGCTCCACGATGATCGAATCGGCCAGCTCGTCGCGAATACGGTTCAGCAGCGCCAGTCCCAAGTCCTGGTGCGTGATCTCGCGGCCGCGAAAGCGCAGCGTGATCTTGCATTTGTCGCCATCATCCAGAAAGCGTCGGATGTTGCGCATCTTGATGTTGTAGTCACCGTCGTCGGTGCCCGGGCGGAACTTGATTTCCTTGATTTCAATGACCGTCTGCTTGGCCTTCGCTTCCGCTGCCTTCTTCTGCTCCTGATACTTGAACTTGCCGTAGTCCATCAGGCGACAGACAGGCGGCACTGCGGTGGCCGCAATTTCGACCAGATCCACATCCAGCTCACCTGCCATGCGCAGTGCCTCCATCAGACTGACGATACCCAGCGGTTCGTTCTCGGGTCCGTTGAGGCGAACCTCAGGAGCCATGATTTCACGGTTCAGTCTGTGTGCACGCTCTTCACGTTGGCGGCGGTCGCGAAAATTGGTAGCTATGGTGTATTCCTTGATGTGGGCTGTTCAGACAGGCGGGCAATCTTCGTCACCCTCAATGCGCGCGCCACGTGCACCGCAGCATGGGAGGGGTATCAACCGGATGTTTGACTTCAAACCTTCGATGAAACGTCTGCCGCAATCAGTCTGGAAAAGTCTTCCAGCGGCATGACCCCGAGGTCTTTATTACCTCGCGCCCGAACAGCCACGGCGCCAGCAACCCTCTCTTTGTCGCCCACGACAATGATATAAGGCCGCTTTTGCAATGCGTGCTCGCGTATTTTATACGTTATTTTCTCGTTGCGCAGATCAGTCTCAACTCTAAGCCCTTGATTCTGCAGTGCTTTCGCGATTTCACGACAGTAGTCGGCTTGCGAATCGGTGATATTGAGCACCGACACCTGCACCGGCGCGAGCCAAACAGGCAGCGCACCGGCGTGTTCCTCGATCAAAATTCCGATGAAACGCTCCAGACTGCCAACGATGGCGCGGTGCAACATGACCGGACGATGGCGTGCGCCATCCTCGCCCACGTACTCTGCATCCAGCCGCTCGGGCATGGAGAAATCCACCTGGATCGTGCCGCACTGCCACTGGCGTCCAATGGCATCCTTCAGCGTGTATTCAATCTTGGGGCCATAGAACGCACCTTCGCCCGGGGAAATTTCAAACTCGCACCCAGCCACGCGCAAGCTTTCCATCAAAGCGTGCTCGGCTTTGTCCCAGCTTTCATCGCTGCCAATGCGGGCATCCGGACGGGTGGCGATCTTGTAGATGATGTTCTTGAAACCGAAGTCGGCGTACACCTTCTGCAACAGCGCGGTGTAGGCTACGCACTCATCCAGAATCATGTCTTCGGTACAGAAGATGTGCCCATCATCCTGCGTGAACGCACGCACGCGCATGATGCCATGCAGGCCGCCGGTGGGCTCGTTGCGGTGGCACTGGCCAAACTCGCCATAACGCAGCGGCAGGTCGCGATAGCTCTTGATCCCCTGCTTGAAAATCAGGATGTGACCAGGGCAATTCATCGGTTTGAGCGCGTATTCACGCTTCTCCGACTCGGTGGTGAACATGTTGTCGCGGTACTTGTCCCAGTGCCCCGTCTTCTCCCAGAGGCCTTTGTCCAGGATCTGAGGGCCCTTGACTTCCTGATAGCCGTTGTCACGGTAGACCTGCCGCATGTACTGCTCGACCCCTTGCCACACCGTCCAGCCTTGGGGGTGCCAGAACACGGTGCCCGGCGAGTGTTCGTCGATGTGGAACAGATCCAGCTCACGGCCCAACTTGCGATGGTCGCGCTTTTCAGCCTCCTCCAGCATGGTCAGGTGCTGCTGCAGTTCGTCCTTGGTGGCCCAAGCCGTGCCGTAGATGCGCTGCAGCATTTCGTTGCGGTGATCGCCACGCCAGTAGGCACCTGCCACCTTCATCAGCTTGAAGTGCTTGAGCTTGCCGGTGCTCGGCACGTGCGGGCCACGGCACAGGTCTTCGAAGTTGCCTTCGCGGTACAGGGACACGTCTTCGTTGCTGGGAATGCTCGCAATGATCTCGGCCTTGTAATGCTCACCCAGGTTCTTGAAATACGCCACGGCCTCATCGCGCGGCAACACGCGGCGCACCACCGGTTCGTCCTTGTTGGCCAACTCGGTCATCTTCTTCTCGATGGCCACCAGGTCTTCGGGCGTGAACGGGCGCTTGTACGAGAAGTCGTAAAAGAAGCCGTGCTCGATCACAGGACCGATGGTCACCTGGGCATCCGGGAAAAGCTCTTTCACCGCGTAGGCCAATAAATGGGCGGTGGAGTGGCGGATGACTTCCAGACCATCGGCATCCTTGGCGGTGATGATGGACAGCGGGCAGTCGGCCGTAATTTGAAAGCTGGTATCCACCACCCTGTCCCCGATCTTGCCGGCGAGTGCGGCCTTGGCCAGCCCGGTACCAATCGAAGCAGCGACTTCGGCCACCGTGACCGGGCCGGGAAATTCGCGTTGGGAACCGTCGGGAAGTGTGATGTGAAGCATGGGGAGTCCAGAAACAAAAAAAGCGCGGCATGGGCCGCGCTGGATGTGATCGAAAAAAGAAATCGGGCAGGCGCGAACTGCAGGCCTCAGGAGACCAGGGAGAACATCACACGAGTTCGCGGTGTCATAACCAGATTGCCTTTCTCGCTCTTGCTGCTTGATGAATATTTGAATTTTCCCACAAAAAAGCCCGGGGCTGGCCCGGGCTCCTGTCTCTTCAGCCTCTGCAGGCCCCGTTGAGCATCAGATCAGTGGAACTGCTCTTCTTCGGTCGAGCCGGTCAAAGCTTTCACGCTGGAAGAACCACCCTGGATCACGGTGGTCACGTCGTCGAAGTATCCAGCGCCGACTTCCTGCTGGTGCGACACAAAGGTGTAGCCTTTTTCACGGGCGGCGAACTCAGGTTCTTGCACCATTTCGGTGTAGTGCTTCATGCCTTCGCCGCGGGCGTAGGCATGGGCGAACTGGAAGGTGTTGAACCAGTTGATGTGGATGCCGGCCAGCGTGATGAACTGGTACTTGTAGCCCAGCGCGGCCAGATCTTCCTGGAACGAGGCGATCTGCTTGTCGTTGAGGTTTTTCTTCCAGTTGAAGGAAGGCGAGCAGTTGTACGACAGCAGCTTGCCGGGACATGCGGCCTGCACGGCCTGGGCGAATTCGCGGGCGAAACCGATGTCGGGCACGCCAGTCTCGCACCACACCAGGTCGGCGTAGGGGGCGTAGGCAATGCCGCGGCTGATGGCCTGCTCCAGGCCGTTCTTGACGCGGTAGAAGCCTTCCTGGGTACGCTCGCCGGTGAGGAAAGGCTTGTCGTTGGCGTCGTGGTCGCTGGTGATCAGGTTGGCGGCTTCGGCGTCGGTACGGGCCAGCACAATGGTGGACACACCCATCACGTCGGCGGCGAAGCGCGCGGAAATCAGCTTCTCGCAAGCCTCTTGCGTGGGCACCAGCACCTTGCCACCCATGTGGCCGCACTTCTTCACGGCCGCCAGCTGGTCTTCGAAGTGCACGCCGGCTGCACCGGCGGCGATCATGTTCTTCATCAGCTCGAAGGCGTTGAGAACGCCGCCAAAGCCGGCTTCTGCATCGGCCACGATGGGCAGGAAGTAGTCGATGAACTCAGGGCTGCCCGGCTCGATGCCACGGCCCCACTGGATTTCGTCGGCGCGCTTGAAGGTGTTGTTGATGCGGCGAACCATGGTGGGCACCGAGTCGTAGGCGTAGAGCGACTGGTCGGGGTACATGGTCTCGGATGTGTTGCCATCGGCAGCCACCTGCCAGCCCGACAGATACACGGCTTCCAGGCCGGCCTTGGCTTGCTGCATGGCTTGGCCAGCAGAGATGGCGCCGAAGGCGTTCACGTAGCCTTTCTTCGCGCCGCCGTTGACCTTGTCCCAAAGCTTTTCGGCACCGCGCTTGGCCAGTGTGTGTTCGATCTGCATGCTCCCGCGCAGACGCACGACGTCAGCAGCAGAGTAACCGCGCTTGACACCTTTCCATCGCGGGTTGGTGGCCCAGTCTTTTTCCAAGGCTTCGATCTGCTGTTGGCGGCTCAGTTGCTCGTTAAGGGATTGGGGCATTTGAAGACTCTCCGTGAGGTTGATGAAAAGGGGTCGGCGCTCTCACCATGCAAGCCAGATGCCGATGTATGAACTTTAAGTCTTATAGAAGAGTTTTTAAAGCTCTTATGTCTTATATAAGATAAAATTTTTCTCATTTAAAATCAACAATGTTTACACATCATTTCTCAATACGATATTTTATTTCTTGTATTGAGAAATTTTTTTGCAGCGCAACACATCCTGTTTTCACATTAAGAAAAGACGTTCTCTCATCCCGGAATAGGTAAAACACCATCCCTGTGGGTGCCCCGCGCATGCGACCCACCTCCAGGAGACGCACGTATTCCAGGCGAGCTGTGTCTGCACATACCGGCTGCGAGGCTGAAGTGACGGGGCTTCGGGCATGATCTGCGGCCATGCACGCTTCCATCACAACAACCCCTGCGATACCGCGTTGGTGGGCCTACGCTTGCCTGGCCCTGAGTATGTCGCTGGTCGGCAGCTACGTGGCACTGTCCAAACCTCTTGTGCTGGTCTTTCCGGTTTTTCTGCTGGCCTGGCTGCGCTTCGGCATCGGAGGAATCGCCATGTGGCGCTGGCTGCGCAAGCCAACGGAGGAACCTCCGTTTTCGCCCCGAACACGCCGCCTTCTGTTCTTGGAATCCTTCCTCGGCAACTTCCTGTTTTCGATCTGCATGCTGTTTGGTGTCAGCTTGACCACGGCCGTGGCCGCTGGTGTGGTGATGGCGGCCATTCCGGCGGTGGTGGCGATTCTGAGCCGCATCTTTCTGAAAGAACGCATCGGTCGCCGGACAACTGCCGCCATTGCTTGCGCCGCGCTCGGTATCGGCTTGTTCTCTCTGCAAAAACCCGATGTCGGCCTGGCCGGATCGCAAGAATTGACATTCTTGGGACTGGGATATTCGGTCTGGGGCAACCTGCTCGTGTTCGCTGCCGTGGTGTGTGAAGCATCCTATGTGGTGATCGGCAAGAAGCTGACTGAAGGCCTCGGGCCCAAACGCATCTCTGCCATCATCAACCTCTGGGGTTTTGCGCTGGTCACGCCGTTTGGCTTGTGGGCAGCGTGGCATTTCGATTTCATGGCAGTCAGCGGCGGAATCTGGGGCCTGCTGGTGTTCTATGGGCTCGCCGCCAGCATGTGGACCGTCTGGCTGTGGATGACCGGGCTTCGGACCGTACCTGCCTCACGTGCGGGCGTGTTCACGGTGATGCTACCGGTTAGTGCCGCGGCCATCGGGGTGCTGTTCATGGGAGAACGGTTGACGCCGTTGCAGATGCTGGCGTTCGGTATCGCGCTACTGGGCTTGATCCTGGCAACCCTGCCCGCTCGCCAGTCGACCAGGCGCTGACCCGCTTCAGCTACCGGTCACAGGCAGAACAAGCCAGTGGGGTTGGTCAGCCCCATCCAGAGTGCCCAGCCAGAAGTCAGCGCAAGCGCCAAGCCGGCCAAGCGGATGGCCCAAGCTCCCGATTGACCGCCTCGCAGGCGCAGCAACAACCAGGGTGCCGCCGTGAGGGAAATGGAAGTACCCAATGAGAACAGTGCCATGATGGCAGCTCCCTCGAACACGTTCGCCGAGAGCGATGCCACGAGCAAGGCGGAATACAGCAGACCGCACGGCATGAACGCCCAGCCGATACCCAACACAATGGGCGCACGGGGGCCCAAGCGGGTAAGCACCGGGCGTGCCTTGCGCCACAGCGATTGGCCCAGGCTGTCAATCCAGGCGGGTTGGCGTGCTTGCCAGATCAGTGCCAGCCCAAGGAGAAATGCCGCCGCGTGGAACATGGTCCAGAGCGGCCGGATCGCGATGGTGTTGGTCCCCAGCACCGCAAGCCCCTGGACCGATCCCGCTGCAAAAGCGCCGAACAGTGAATAACCCAGCATGCGACTGAACTGGAACGACCACAAAGCCTGCGTACTGCGAGCTCCCGCCGCGCGGCTGATCCCGGCGCAGGCTGCACCGCACATGGCAACGCAGTGGGGGCCCCCCACGATGCCCATGAACAGGGCCGTGATCGCCATGGAAGTTTGCATGAAAGAACTGTAGCAGTGTGTGCGTCTTGGCCTTCGAAGGCAAAGTCAAACCCGCACCCACAAGGATTGGATGCTTTTTCCAGCGCACGCGCCAGCTCGTGCGCATTTCTCGCGGGCCGAGCCTCGCCCCAGGTCTCCGAATTGACCGTTCAGATGATCTTTGAAAACCGGGCCCGGTCCAGATCAACCTGCAGGTTCTTGTCGAACACCATGGCAATGGCCCGGACCAGATACCAGCCTGTCGGCGTGACCTGAACACCGCTGTCATCCAGGGTGACCAAGCCGTGTTCGGCCAGTCCGGCCAACACCTCGAGTTCACGCGCGAAGTAGCTCTTGAATTCGATCAGATGCCCCAGTTCGATCGATTCGTACTGCAGCTGACCCTGACACATGATGGACATGATGACGGCACGGCGCAGCAGATCATCGCGCGTGAGCACAAGACCACGCACGATGGGCAGCCTGCCCTGATCGAGGGCATCGTAGTACTCCTCCAGCGTCTTGGCGTTCTGGCTGTAGGTGGCACCGATGCGACCAATAGCGGAAACCCCCAGAGCGATCAGATCACAATCGGGCTGCGTGCTGTAGCCCTGAAAGTTGCGATGCAGGCGGCCCTGGCGCTTGGCAACCGCGAGTGCATCCGTCGGCAGGGCGAAATGGTCCATGCCCACGTAAACATACCCGGCATCGCTCATGGCATCCAGCGATGCTGACAACATGGACAGCTTGTCGCCAGGACTGGGCAACTCGGCGGAAATGATGCGACGTTGTGGCTTGAAGCGGGACGGGAGATGCGCATAGGCGTATAGCGCAATGCGGTCCGGCCGCAACTGGTTCACTTGCGCGAGCGTGCGTGCAAACGACTCGGGCGTCTGCAGCGGCAGACCGTAGATCAGATCAACGTTGACCGACTCGAATCCGATCTTGCGCGCAGTGTCCACCAGCGCGAACACCTGTTCAGCGGGTTGCACGCGGTGCACCGCTTTCTGAACGGCAGGGTCGAAATCCTGGACACCAAAACTGAGACGGTTGAAGCCCAGTCTCGCCAAGGTCTGAAGCCGCTGGTCGGTCACGGTCCGGGGATCCACCTCGATCGAGTACTCGCCACCCGGCACCAACTTGAAGTTGCGCCGGATCATCGTCATGAGATCCTCAAGCTCTGCATCGGACAGAAAGGTAGGCGTGCCGCCACCCAGGTGCAACTGGGACACGCTGTGCCCCTTCCCAAAATGCTGGACCTGCAACTCCACCTCACGTGACAGGTAGCGCAGGTATTCGGCCGCCCGTTCGTGGTGTTTGGTGATGACCTTGTTGCAGGCGCAGTAATAGCAGACCGACTCGCAGAACGGAATGTGTACGTAGATGCTGAGCGGAAGGGCCAACGAGCCGGCTCTGCGCTGCTCCAGCGCTTGTATATAGTCGCCCTCGGTGAACGCTTCCACAAAGCGGTCAGCTGTCGGGTACGACGTGTACCGCGGACCGGGAACATCGAATCGCTTGAGCAATTCATCGGAAATGGCGTGACTCACAAACTGTTCTCCAATGCTGAGCCCCGAATGTGCACCAGGCTCGCAGATCCTCCCTTGATCTTGATCAAGCCCCGGTGTGTTCGCAAGCCATCGCTCCCACGAAGGGCCTGGCGCGCGGTCATTTCCTCGACACAAGTCCCAGCTATGCGTTAAGCTCACCACCGATTTCCGGATAATTTATGGACGCACAAAGCATCAAAGTCGCCTGTTCGAGCTGCAACCTGCGAGAATTGTGTCTACCCATGGGTCTCAACCCAGACGAAATGGACAAGCTCGACAATGTCATTTCGGCGCGGCGACGCATCAAACGCGGGTCGGCACTTTTCAGTACGGGTGACCGGTTCACCTCGCTTTACGCGGTGCGTTCCGGCTTCTTCAAAACCTGTGTCACCACGGCCGATGGCAGGGATCAAGTGACCGGCTTCCAGATGACCGGAGAGATCATCGGCCTGGATGGCATCGTGAGCGACCGCCATTCCTGCGATGCCATCGCACTGGAAGATGCTGAAGTCTGTGTGATGCCGTTTGATCAAGTCGAGGAACTCTCCCGAGAGTTCACCACCCTTCAACACCATGTGCACAAGATCATGAGCCGCGAAATTGTGCGCGACCACAGTGTCATGCTGCTGCTTGGCAGCATGCGCGCAGAAGAACGCCTCGCGGCGTTCCTGCTGAACTTGGTTCAGCGCCTGCACGCCCGCGGCTTCTCCCAGTCCGAGCTGATTCTCCGCATGACACGCGAAGAAATTGGTAGCTACCTGGGCATGAAGCTGGAGACGGTGAGCCGCACTTTTTCCAAGTTCGTGGACGAAGGCATCATCGAGGTCAAACAGCGTTACGTCCACATCAAAAACACCGAAGGGCTCAAGCTGATCGTGCCCCCCCCGACCGGTCACTGAACCCAACATCTGTCCCAACAGGAAGCCTCAGCTGGAAACACTCCGCTGGGGTTTTTTATTTTGGAGATCTGCAGGAGCGTTCAGGAACAAGATTCATTCTTGGCACAATCCCGCGGCCGCTGATCCGGCGGGACAGGACACCGGTTCACTTCAAAAGGTGACATGGACAGCAAAGAGGTGAGTGCACTCGACACCATGGCCACGATCCAGAAGGTGAAAAATGCCAGCGTGTAGACCGCTGGACGAGACAACTCCAGAGGAGCCCCAAACCAGTGAAGATCACTCGGATCGATCATGGCAAACACGATCATCTCCAGAACCGCCGCCACCAAAAATGCGGGCCACGCAATCCACATCCATCGTTGAGCCGTCATTCCTGTTTCTCCTCGGGTGTTGTTGTGATCGATTCCGGGCATAACCGGTGCATAGTCGTTCAGGCCATGGCTTGGGATAGTCGCAGCACGCGCTATTACTTCGTCGGTGGCACCACAGGGGAGGCTGCGTGGTTCCGAGCCTGGTGAGCCGGTTGAAGTTGAATCAGCGCTTCGGCACGAGCTTGTCCGTCCAGCATCTGGGCCGCCTTCAGGTCGCGCTCAAAGTCGGCCTTGTTGAGCACCGGGTCTGCGCCCTTCACTGCAATGACGGCCGTGATGATGGCGGCCACAACAACCACCAATGGCCCCCCCACCACCAGCCACATGTGGGGAACGCGCCACCAAGGAATCGGGAGCTGTTCATTGACCGGTGTTTTGAGTATTGTGGTGTTCATAGAGAATCTTGAAACGGGTTGACTGAAAGTGGTGCTCAGCGCGGTACCAGGAAGGCCGCTTTTTCGGTGACACGTGTGCCCGAATCTCCGACAGCCTGGATTTCGAAATAGATGGAATGGGAACCAGTGGCAGCGGTTCCCGGGGGAACCTGGACCCGCATGACCGCAGAGCGTACTTCCGTCGGCAATACTTCAATCTCTGTTTCCGACGCAATGGCAATGCCCGGCAACCCGGAAACACCGATCACATAGCGTTGTGAGCGCTCGGTCGCGTTCATCACCTGCAACCGGAAGACGTTTTCGATGCGTCCCTGTTCCACCATGCGTGCCAACGCACCGCGGTCCCGGATGACATCAACCTTGAGTGGCTTGCGCAGAAACAGACTGACCATAACCGCGAGGCTGATGGCCAACAGGATGCCTGTGTACACCAGAACCCGCGGACGCATGGCCCGACGGATCATCTGCTGGGAGTTCCATCCTTGTGCAATACCGTTCTGGGTCGAGTATTTGACCAGTCCACGCGGATAGCCCACCTTGTCCATCACCTCGTCGCAGACGTCGATACAGGCACCACAACCGATGCACTCGTACTGAAGACCGTTGCGGATATCGATGCCCGTCGGACAAACCTGAACACACAGCGTGCAGTCTACGCAGGCACCCAGTTCCAGTGCTTTGGGGTCGGCCTTCTTCGAGCGCGGGCCACGCGGTTCACCGCGTTTTTCGTCGTAGGTCACGATCATCGTGTCCTTGTCAAACATCGCGCTCTGGAAGCGCGCGTAAGGACACATGTATTTGCAAACCTGTTCGCGCATGAAGCCAGCGTTGCCGTAGGTGGCAAAACCGTAGAAAAATATCCAGAAAGTCTGCCACGGCCCCAGCGAAGCGGCCAGCGAGACCGCGGCCAACTCCCGAATCGGTGTGAAGTAGCCGACAAAGGTAAAACCGGTCCACAGCGAGAACAGAATCCAGAGTGCGTGCTTCGACCACTTCTTCCCGAACTTGCCAGCTGAAAACGCCGAATCGTCCAGACGCATGCGCGCCGAGCGGTCACCCTCGACCTTTTTTTCGATCCAGAGGAAAATTTCGGTGTAGACCGTCTGTGGACAGGCGTAACCACACCACAAACGACCGGCAACAGCCGTAAACAGGAACAATGCCAGGGCTGCAATGACCAATAGACCCGTCAGGTAAATGAAGTCCTGCGGATACAGTACCAAGCCAAAAATGTAAAAACGGCGCGCCTCAAGATCGAAGAGCACCGCCTGTCGGGCATTCCACTCTAGCCAAGGCAACCCGTAGAAAACGATCTGGGTGATCCAGACTGTGATCCAGCGCCACTGAGAAAACAGACCCGAGACAGATCGTGGGTATATCTTCTTGCGCGAGGCGTAGAGCGAAACCATGACCTCATCGTCTGCAGGAACCCCTTTGGGCGGCGGTTCCGGGACGATGGGAATGATGGTGGTCGGATTGGCGCTGGTGGCTGGCTTGGCGGAACTCACGAAGAACCCGAGGTTGGAAAATGGAAAAGAGTCGCAGCGGTCGACTCGACCGCTGCGACTCTCTTTAAACGCTCAATTGGCCGCTTTGTTGGACATGCCCCAGACATAGGAGGCCAGCACATTGATCTGTGCTTCGTTCAACAAGGCCGACTGCCCAGGCATCTGGTTGTTGAACCCGTTGTTCACAGCACGCACGATGGCTTCTTCGCCCCAGCCGTGAAGCCAGATTCCGTCGGTTAAGTTGGCTGCACCCACCGCAGCCATGCCCTTGCCGTCCATGCCATGGCATGCCGCACAAGCAGCGAACTTCTCTTTTCCCTGGGTGGCCCGCACGGAGTCGTGAGGACTGCCAGACAGGCTCAGCACATAGTTCGCCACGTTGCGCACGTCTTCAGCACTGCCCACGGCAGCAGCCATTGGGGGCATGACACCGACACGGCCCTGCGTGATGACCGTCTTGATGGTCGCATGATCACCACCACCCAGCCAGTCGTTATCGGTCAGGTTGGGAAAGCCTTTGGCACCGCGCGCATCCGAACCATGGCACTGGGCACAGTAGTTCATGAACAGGCGCTCACCGATTGCCATGGCTTCGGAGTCACCAGCAATCTGCTCGGGAGTCATGCCGCTGAATTTGGCGTAGATGGGGGCGATTGCCGCCTCCACCTTGGCAACTTCAGCTGTGTGTTGACCCTGCGAACTCCAGCCCAGTGCACCCTGAAATTTGCCAAACATGGGATACAACGCACCATAGGCCAGTGCGAAGATGACCGTGATGACGAACAGATACACCCACCACCTGGGTAGCGGGTTGTTCATCTCCGCCAAGTCGCCGTCCCAGACGTGCCCGGTGGTGTTGTCGGCATGGGTGGTCGCCTTGGTAGTGCCGCTGATCCAGAGCAGGACCAGGCAGGCGATGATGCTGATCAGCGTCAGTCCACCCACGTAGAGGTGCCAGAAATCACTTGTAAAGTCGCTCATGATGTTTCTCTTGTTGGTGCCGCGGTTTAGTCGTCAGTGAAGGGCAGCTGGGCTGCCTCGTCAAAACCAGCCTGGTTGCGTTTGGACCAGGCCCAGACCACGATGCCCACGAAGGTCAGCAGGCTGACCACCGTGACAATGCTGCGGAGATCGTTGATGTCCATGAAGGGCCTTCCGCGTTTACTGGTTGGTACCAGTCGCCGCCGCGGGAGCTGGTTCAACAACCGGCGCGGCTTCAGCCGCGGGTGCAGCAGCCTCGGTCGCTGGCGTCACATCAGCAACGGCGGGCGCTGGAGCGACTTCGGCAGCTACCGGACGGACAGCGCTGCGAGCGGTACCCAGTACCTGCAAGTAAGCGATCACGGCTTCCATCTGGGTCTTGCCCTTCACCGCATCGACCGACTGGGCGATTTCCTCATCGGAGTACGGAGCGCCCAATGTGCGGAGCACTTCCATGCGCTTGGGCATGCTGTCCGCATCCACCGATTTCTCACCCAGGAAGGCGTAGGCAGGCATGTTCGATTCAGGCACCACATCACGCGGGTTGTTCAGGTGCACACGGTGCCACTCGTCACTGTAGCGGCCCCCCACGCGATGCAGATCAGGACCCGTGCGCTTGGAGCCCCACTGGAATGGACGGTCGTACACGAACTCGCCAGCGACCGAGTAAGGGCCATAACGCAGTGTCTCGGCCTGGAAGGGGCGAATCATCTGCGAGTGGCAGTTGTAGCAACCTTCGCTGACATACACATCGCGACCGGCCAGCTGCAGTGCGCTGTAAGGTTTGAGGCCTTCGATCGGTGTGGTGGTGGACTTCTGGAAGAACAGGGGCACGATTTCAACCAGACCACCCACAGCCACCACAAGCGTGATCAACACGATCATGAGGAAGTTGTTGGTCTCGATCCGTCCGTGGCCTTCGATTTTTTCGTTGTTTGCCATGTTTTTACTCCTCAGGCGTGTGCAGGGTTGACGGCAAGGACAGGCACGTCCACAACACGGCCCTGGCGCATCGTCATGATGACGTTCCAGAGCATGACCAGCATGCCACCGAGGTACAGCAAACCACCCAGCAGACGGATCACATAGAACGGGAAGGTGGCTTTCACCGATTCGACAAAGGTGTAGGTCAGGCTGCCGTCGGGATTGACCGAGCGCCACATCAGACCTTGCATCACGCCGGCAATCCACATCGCTGCGATGTACAGCACGATGCCGATGGTGGCCACCCAGAAGTGCAGTTCAATGGCGGGCACTGAGTACATCTTCTTCTGGCCGAATAGGCGCGGGATCAGGTAGTACAGCGAACCCATGGACACCAGACCCACCCAGCCCAGCGCACCGGAGTGCACGTGGCCCACGGTCCAGTCGGTGTAGTGCGACAGCGCGTTGACGGTCTTGATCGACATCATCGGGCCTTCGAAAGTGGACATGCCGTAGAACGACAGGGACACGATCAGGAAACGCAGGATGGGGTCGTCACGCAGTTTGTGCCAGGCACCCGACAGCGTCATGATGCCGTTGATCATGCCCCCCCAGCTGGGAGCCAGCAGGATCAGGGAGAACACCATGCCAACCGATTGCGTCCAGTCTGGCAGCGCGGTGTAGTGCAGGTGGTGAGGACCTGCCCACATGTAGGTGAAGATCAGCGCCCAGAAGTGGACGATGGACAGGCGGTAGGAGTAAACCGGGCGCTCGGCCTGCTTGGGGATGAAGTAATACATCATGCCCAGGAAGGCTGCGGTCAGGAAGAAGCCCACAGCATTGTGACCGTACCACCATTGCACCATGGCGTCCTGCACACCGGCGTAGGCCGAGTAGGAGTGCGTGGCGCTGGTCGGGATGGCTAGGTTATTGAAGATGTGCAGCAGGGCAATGGTGATGATGTAGGCACCAAAGAACCAGTTGGCCACGTAGATGTGCTTGACCTTGCGGATGCCGACCGTGCCGAAGAACACGATGGCATAGGACACCCAGACCACAGTGATCAGCAAGTCGATCGGCCAGATCAGCTCAGCGTATTCCTTGCTCTGGGTCAGACCCATGGGCAAGGTAATCACCGCCGAGACGATCACCGCATTCCAGCCCCAGAACGTCAGCCAGGCCAGCTTGTTCGAGAACAAGGCGGTGTGACAGGTTCGTTGAACCACGTAGTAGCTGGTAGCAAACAGCACCGACCCACCAAACGCAAAAATCACCGCGTTGGTGTGCAGCGGACGTAGGCGACCATAGGTCAGCCATTCAATGCCCATATTGAGCTCGGGCCAGGTCAACTGGGCCGCGATGATTACACCCACCAGCATGCCCACCACGCCGTAGATCACGGACATGACGGCAAACCCGCGGACCACACTATCGTTGTAGACCGCCGGTTGGCTGGCCTTTGTTGTCACGGACATACAGAACTCCTCAAAAATGTCACTTGGCGAGTGTCTACAGGCACCCTGCCAGCCGCCTTGACTTAAGTCAATCACCTCGGAGAATACGCTCGCCTTCTCGCTCGATGTTGTCAAATTGCCCCGCGTGGAGCGCCCACCAGAAAATGCCGATGATGGCGAAGACCAGAACCACGGAGAGCGGAACCAGCAAATACAAAACGTCCATGGTGAATACCTCTGGAAACCTCGGTTCGAAAACAAGCGCGATCTTACGCCGGCCACCCCATACCGGACTGGGTATCCGAGGATCGGACAGGAATATGAGTCGCCAGCCGCAGCGCGTTGCCAATGACCAGCAGAGAACTGCCCGCCATGCCCAACCCGGCCAGCCATGGCGGCATCCAGCCGATCAGGGCCATCGGGATGCTGACCACGTTGTAGAGCGCGGCCCATATCAGGTTCTGGCGCACAATGCGCATCGTGGACCTGGCCAGCTTCAACGTCAAGACCACATCCATGACTTCGCCGCCCTGGATCACATAGTCCGATTGGGCCTGTGCCAGGGGAGCTGCATGCCCAAGAGCAAACGAGGTGTCGGCTCGCGCCAGCACCGGTCCATCGTTCAAGCCATCACCTACCATAGCCAGGCGGTGGCCCCTGGACTGGAGGTTCACCACCTCGGCCAACTTCTGTTCCGGCGTGGCGCCGGCGATGACATGGTCCACGCCCACCGCCTGCCCGACCTGGCGCGCGGCGGCTTTACGGTCCCCGGACAGCAGCCAGGTCTGGATGCCCAATTCGCGAAGAGCGGATACGGCGGCCTGTGCGTCCTCACGCAAACCTTCCTGAAACTCGAAAGTGGCCAGCCATCCCTGGCCGTCAGCCAGATGGGCCAGAGGCGCGCCGTCCACTTCGTCGGTCGCCCCAAGGTTGACGCTACAAAATGCGGCTGATCCCAGCCGCAGTGGCCCTCCGTCCAACAGTTTCGCCTGCATGCCCTGACCCGCCATCTCCTGCATGTCCGTGAAGCTGATGGGCACGTAGTCTGCACCTGCCGCATCGAACTGCGCCTGGACCAGCGCCCGTGATACGGGGTGCAGCGAGCCCTGTGCCAGCGAAGCCGCCAGCAACAGCACGTGGGCCGGATCCGCGCCGTCCCTGGTGCGCACAGCCTGAAGCTTCAACTGGTCATGGGTGAGTGTCCCTGTCTTGTCAAAGATCACTGTGTTGATCCCAGCCAGTGACTCAAAGGCCTGCAACCGGCGGACCAGAATGCCGCGACGGGCCAGCGCGCCGGCCGACGTGAGCATGGCTGCGGGCGTCGCCAGTGAGAGCGCACACGGACAGGTGACGATGAGCACCGCCACCGCCACCGCCAGCGCCTTGCTGTGATCGATCTGCCACCAGTACCAGCCAGCGAAGGCGGCCGCCAAAAGCACCATCACCAGGAACGGCGCCGCAATACGGTCGGCCAGCACCGCCAGCCGCGGCTTTTCTGTGGATGCTTTTTCCATCAGCGCCACGATTTGGGCAAACCGGGTATCGCGCCCCAGGCGCTGAACGGCCACCAGCACCGGGCCGCCCAGGTTGAAACTGCCGGCCACAACCGATTGGCCACGCGTGCGCATGACGGGGCGTGACTCACCCGTCAGCAAGGCCTCGTCGACCGTCGCGAATTCGCTGCGGACCTCACCATCACCCGGAAACGCCTGACCCGCCTGAACGCGCACCACGTCGCCCACAAGCAGTCGTCGAACCGAAACCGATTCGAGGCTGCCGTCCAGCTTCAGTCGCTCACACACTTCGGGCAGACGGCTCATCAGGCTGTCGAGTGCACCCGCCGTTCGGTCGCGCGCCTTGAGTTCAAGGTAGCGCCCACCCAACAGGAAAAAAACGAACATGGTCAGCGAGTCGAACCAGACCTCATGGCCCCAGGGACCGGTCGGATCAAAAGTGGCTGCCGAGCTCGCGATGAAAGTCACCAGAATGCCGATGGATACCGGTGTGTCCATCCCCACTCGGCCCCGCAGGAGGTCGCGCCAGGCGCTGCTGAAAAACGGACCACTGGCAAAAAACACCACCGGCAGGCTCAGCACCCAGCTGGCCCAGCGCAGCAACTGGTCAATGTCGGGAGGGATCTCACCGGGCGCGGCCACGTAAGCTGGCCATGCGTACATCATGACCTGCATGGCGCAGAAGCCGGCGACAAAGAGGCGCCACAGCGCGCGGCGGGTTTCGCGCAGGCGTTCGCTGATCGACAAGGCCTGTTGCATCGGAAGCAGCCGGTAGCCGGTCTCGCCAACCACTTGTGCCAGGTTGGACATGCGGGTCTGGGTCGGATCCCAGCGCACCGTCAGGCGTCTTGTGGCGGCATGCACCCGGGCAAGCTGCACACCAGGCAGATCCTGCAAAGCACATTCGACCGTGTCGGCACAGGCTGCGCAGTACATGCCCTGCACCATCAACACCGACTCCGCCACCTGGCGGCCATCGATTTCGGAGAATTGGGTGAAATCCTGCTGCTCGACCGGGTCGTCCAGAACAGCGAAGTTGTCGGTGACGGTGAGGGGGCCTCGGTGCGCACCAAACAGGCTGGGAACAGCCGCGCCCTCACCCGTCTGCTCGACGCGGCCAGGGGCCGCGAGATCGCTGGGCAAGGAACGCCCAAGCGATGACCCCACCGGGGGCGCGGTGACGGCCTCGTTCATGCGCTGAGGGTAATTCAACTGGTGCTCCTGGCGCTTGATTTAAGTCAACCACTCCAGGGCGGTCTTTGTTAGCCTATTGTCTGTCCAACAACAATTTCACTGGAGAAGACCATGTACAAGCGCATCCTCGTGGCGACCGACGGTTCCAAACTGTCGCAAATGGCCGTCGAGCACGCCATCAATCTGGCCGATATCACAGGTGCCGAGGTGGTGGCACTCAAGGTGGTGCCGCGCTATCCGCAGACCTATTTTGAGGGCGGTGTGGCCCTGGCCGCGGCGGAAGTCGCCCGCATCGAAAAGCAGTGGCAGGACGAGGCCATGGAGGCGGTCAACGCCGTGAAGTCGGCGGGACAGCTCCGCGAAGTGAAGGTCAAGCCAATCACCGTGAAATCCGATCTGATTGCCGAAGCCATCATCGCTGCGGCCAAACGCAACAAATGCGACCTGATCGTGATGGCATCGCATGGTCGTCGAGGCCTCAAGCGCCTGTTGCTGGGCAGCGAGACCCAGCAGGTGCTGACGCATTCGCACACACCTGTGCTCGTGTTGAGGTAACTGGCACCTCCGCGCCACTGGGATTCCCTGCGCCGCCCTTCGGCGTCACACCCCCAGGGGCAATGCGAGCGACCCGGCCAAGCCGGCTTCGCCGCGTTCTGGCTTGATGACACGTGCTCCGGAAAAGCCACCGCAGCGCGTTTCATTTTTCAGGCGAATTCGCTCTTGTATTGCTCGCGCAGCAGGTTCTTCTGAACCTTCCCCATGGTGTTGCGGGGCAGTTCATTCACCACGAAGCAGCGCTTGGGAATCTTGAAGTTCGCCAATTGCGCCTTGAGCATGACCAGCACCTGTTCGGCGTTCAACTGGGCACCCGGTCGTGCGATCAGCACGGCCACACCCACCTCGCCAAAGTCCGGATGCGGCACGCCCACCACGGCGCTCTCGGCCACGCCCGGCAGTTCGTTGATGAAGCCTTCGATCTCGGCCGGATAGACGTTGTAGCCACCACTGATGATCAGATCCTTGCTGCGCCCGACGATGGTCACGTAGCCTTGAGCATCGATGCGCCCCACATCACCGGTCTTGAAGAA
This sequence comes from Hydrogenophaga sp. L310, assembly GCF_055703065.1. Classification (NCBI taxonomy): domain Bacteria; kingdom Pseudomonadati; phylum Pseudomonadota; class Betaproteobacteria; order Burkholderiales; family Comamonadaceae; genus Hydrogenophaga; species Hydrogenophaga sp. L310. The sequence goes on along the minus strand of NZ_JBVPZA010000001.1, from coordinate 32,868 downwards.
ACCGTCGGCGGTGAATTCTTCGGCGGACTTCTCGGGCATGCGCCAGTAGCCCTTGAAGACGTTGGGTCCGCGCACCTGAATGCCACCGACCTTACCCACGGGTACCGGCTCACCCGCATCGTCCACCACCCGCAGCTCCACCCCGGGCAACGGAAACCCCACCGTGCCGCCGCGCCGCTCGATCTGCCCGCCGTGGCGCGCGTCAGCCGCGCAAGGGTTGGACGTCAGCATGACGGTTTCGCTCATGCCGTAGCGTTCCAGGATGGTGTGCCCGGTGCGGGCCTGCCAGGTGTTGAAGGTTTCGATCAACAGCGGTGCCGAACCGGAGATGAACAGGCGCATGTGACCAGCCTGCTCGGGCGTGAGGCCGGGTTCGGCGAGCATGCGCACGTAGAGAGTGGGCACGCCCATGAACACCGTCGCTCGCGGCAGCAGCGACACCACGCTGGGTGCGTCGAATTTGTTGAGCCACAGCATCGGGCTGCCGTTGATGAGCGCGCCATGGATGGCAACAAAAAGACCATGCACATGGAAGATCGGTAAGGCATGGATCAATACATCGTCGGGCTGCCAGCACCAGTAGTCCCGCAACACCTGCGCATTGCTCAGCATGTTGCCGTGGGTGAGCATGGCGCCCTTGCTGCGCCCCGTCGTGCCGCTGGTGTAGATGATCACGGCCAGGTCATCGGCTGCGCTGGTGATCGGCGAGTGCTGATCGCTGTGGTGTGCGGCGCGTTCGAGCAAACTGCCGCTGCGATCATCGTCCAGGGTGAAGACATAACGCGTGCCGGCCGTGAAGGCAATCTTGGACACCCATCCGTGGGTGCGCGGGCTGCACACGAACACAGCGGGTTCGGCGTTGGCCACGAAGTACGCGATCTCCGCGCTCTGGTAAGCCGTGTTGAGCGGCAGAAAGACAAAACCCGAGCGCAGCGTGGCCAGGTAAAGCACCATCGCCTCCACCGATTTTTCCACCTGCACCGCGATGCGAGCGCCCGGAGGCAGATCGAGCGAGGCCAACAGATTGGCCACCATGGCGGATGCGCGGTCGAGGTCGCGCCATGTGTAGCTCAAGCCGGTGCCGCCACCGGGCTCAATGTCTTCGACCGCGACCTGATCCAGATCGGTGGGAAACGCCGCACGCAAGGCGGCATACAGGTTGTGGTTGTTCATGGACGGCACAACAGGATGAAGCACAGACGGATCAGAAGACCGGTGGCCGCTTGGCCAGGAAGGCTGTGATGCCCTCGCGGTGTTCGGCGCTGTCGGCGTAAGCGTAGGCGTCGGCCAAGACTCCGTCGTCCAGTGGCGCCGTCGCCAGGCGCCGCAGCGTCTGCTTGTTCAGGCGCGCGGCCTGCGGGGCCAGTGTGGTCAGGCGTTGCGCGCGCACCTGGGCATCCAGCTCCACATCGGCACCGGGCAACACGGCGCGCAGAAAACCGCTGGCCATCATCTCGTCGGCACTGAAGACCATGGCCTCCAGCAACATCGAACGCGCAACTGGCAGGCCGACCTCACACGCCACCAGTTGCGCCTCCCGTGGTGCCATCGGAAATCCGAGTCGCGCAATGGGCGCGCCAAAACGGGCGTCCTGTCCTGCGATGCGGATATCACAGCAACATGCAATCTCGACACCGGCTCCCATGCAATTGCCTTCGATCTGCGCCAGGATGGGCAGGTCACACGCCAGCATGGCCGCCAGCCCGCCCCAGACATCCTGCTCGTGAAAAGCGCGCAGGGTGGCTTCGTCAAAACGAAAATCCGGGTACTCGGCGATGTCGCCTCCCGCACAGAAGTGACCACCCTCCCCGCTCACGATCACGCAGCGCAGATCGGTGCGTAGCTGCAGGTGGTCGAAAACCGTCTTCAACTCACGCCACATCGCGCGCGACATCGCGTTGAACTTGCCAGGATGCGACAGGGTGACCCGGGCCACTGGCCCCTGGCTCAACAACTGAACCGTCCCGCTCATGCCCGAGCTCCCGGGCTGCGCTGTCCATACCACCACCACATCCCCGCGCCAGCCACGATCATGGGCACACACAGCCATTGGCCCATGCTCATCCCGAGCGAGAGCAGTCCCAGATGGGCATCAGGTTCACGGAAGAACTCGGCAATGAAGCGGAACACGCCGTAGCCAAACAGGAAGACCGAGGAAACCTGACCCGTGGCGCGCGGTTTGCGCGCGTACAGCCACAGCAACACGAAGAGCACCACACCCTCCATGAGGAACTGGTAGACCTGCGAAGGATGGCGCGGCAGGTCGCCCGCGCCACGGAACACCATGCCCCAGGGCAACGACGGGTCGGCGACACGCCCCCACAACTCGCCGTTGATGAAGTTGCCCAAGCGCCCTGCGGCCAGACCGGTGGGCACGCAAGGCGCCACAAAGTCCATCACCTGCATGAAGGGTCGATGGCGACTGCGTGCGTACCAGACCATGGCGGCCATCACGCCCAGCATGCCGCCATGAAAACTCATGCCGCCTTGCCAGACCGCAAAGATTTCCAGCGGATGCGACAGGTAGTACGCGGGCTTGTAGAACAGGCAATAGCCGATGCGCCCACCAAGCACCACGCCCATCACACCGAGAAACAGGATGTCCTCGGTGTCGCGACGGGTCCAGGGTTGGGGCACCCGGATCGACGCGAAAGGCTCGTGCTTCAGGCGCGCATGGGCCAGCAACATGAACAGGCCAAAAGCGGCCAGGTACGTCAGCCCATACCAGTGAATGGCCAGCGGGCCCAACTGCAGGGCGACGGGATCAATTTGGGGATGAATCAGCATGGCTTGCGATTGTGCACGCAAGCCATGACCGCCCGTCACAGGAGGATCAGTCGCCGAGCAGGGACAGGTCGCGCACCGCGCCCTTGTCGGCCGAGGTGGCCAGCAGTGCATAGGCCTTGAGCGCGGCCGACACCTTGCGTGGGCGCGGCAGCGTGGGCTTCCAGCCCTTGGCGTCTTGCTCGGCGCGGCGCGTGGCCAGTTCCTCGTCGCTCACCAGCAGGTTGATGCTTCGGTTGGGGATGTCGATGCGGATCCTGTCGCCGTTGCGCACCAGACCGATCGCGCCGCCCGCCGCGGCTTCGGGCGAGCAGTGACCAATGGACAGGCCCGAGGTGCCGCCCGAGAAGCGGCCGTCGGTCAACAGCGCGCAGGCTTTGCCCAGGCCCTTGGACTTGATGTAGCTGGTCGGGTAGAGCATCTCCTGCATGCCGGGGCCACCCTTGGGGCCTTCGTAGCGCACGATCACCACATCGCCCGCCTTCACGTGGTCGGCCAGAATCTCGGCCACAGCCTCGTCCTGCGATTCGGTCACAAAGGCAGCGCCTTCGAACACCAGAATCGATTCGTCCACGCCGGCGGTCTTGACCACGCAGCCATCCACGGCGATGTTGCCATGCAACACCGCCAGACCGCCTTCTTGCGAAAAAGCATGCTCGCCCGAGCGGATGCAGCCTTCGGCGCGGTCCACGTCCAGGCTGGGCCAGCGGGTGTTTTGGCTGAAGGCCACCTGCGTGGGGATGCCGGCCGGGCCGGCCATGTAGAAGGTCTTGACCTCGTCCGATGGGCAACGCGCGATGTCCCAGGCATCCAGCGCGTCTTTCATGGTCTTGCTGTGAATGGTGGGCACATCGGTGTGCAGCTTGCCGGCGCGGTCCAGCTCACCCAGGATCGCCATGATGCCGCCCGCGCGGTGCACGTCTTCGATGTGGTACTTGTTGGTGTTGGGCGCCACCTTGCACAGCTGCGGCACCGATCGCGACAGGCGGTCGATGTCCTGCATCGTGAAGTCGATGCCAGCTTCTTGCGCGATCGCCAGCAGGTGCAGGATGGTGTTGGTCGAGCCACCCATGGCGATGTCCAGCGTGATCGCGTTCTCGAAGGCCTTGAAGCCCATGGAGCGCGGCAGCACCGATGTGTCGTCCTGCTCGTAGTAACGCTCACACAGCTCCACCGCCAGGCGACCGGCGCGCTTGAAGAGCTGCTCGCGATCGGCGTGTGTGGCCACCACCGTGCCGTTCCCCGGCAGCGAGAGGCCCAGCGCTTCGGTCAGGCAGTTCATCGAGTTGGCGGTGAACATGCCCGAGCAGGAACCGCAGGTCGGGCAGGCCGAACGCTCGACTTCGGCCAGATCAGCGTCGCTCACCTTGTCATCCACCGCCATCACCATGGCATCGACCAGGTCGAGCTTCTTGAACTCCATCACCTGCGTTTGCGGATTGGCCAGTCGCACCTTGCCGGCTTCCATCGGTCCACCGGAGACAAACACCACCGGGATGTTCAGGCGCATCGCGGCCATCAACATCCCGGGCGTGATCTTGTCGCAGTTGGAGATGCAGACCAGCGCATCGGCGCAATGGGCATTGACCATGTATTCCACCGAGTCGGCGATCAGGTCGCGGCTGGGCAGCGAATAGAGCATGCCGTCGTGGCCCATGGCGATGCCATCGTCGACAGCGATGGTGTTGAACTCCTTGGCCACACCGCCCGCGGCTTCAATTTCACGCGCCACCAGTTGACCCAGGTCCTTCAGGTGCACATGGCCGGGCACGAACTGGGTGAAGGAGTTGGCGACCGCGATGATGGGTTTGCTGAAATCGCCGTCCTTCATGCCGGTGGCACGCCAGAGCGAGCGGGCACCGGCCATGTTGCGGCCGGCGGTGGATGTCTTGGAGCGGTAAGCGGGCATGGTGAGGTCTTTGTCTGGGCGGATCAGGGGGCAAAAAACGCAGCCCTGGATTATCTCCCACGCCCAGAAGGTGATTGCCGGCCGCGCTATAAGCAAGGCACAACAACACCCCACCACCGGAGACACCCATGGCCAAACCAACCGTCATTCCGATCCAGCCGATGAACCCGCGCAGCCGCAACATCACCCAGGGAAAGTCGCGCGCGCCCAACCGCTCCATGTACTACGCCATGGGCTACGAAGAATCCGACTTCGTCAAGCCCATGGTGGGTGTGGCCAACGGCCACAGCACCATCACCCCCTGCAACTCGGGCCTGCAGCGGCTGGCCGATGCCGCCATCGCCGGCATCGAGGAAGCCGGTGGCAACGCCCAGGTGTTTGGTACACCCACCATCTCCGACGGCATGGCCATGGGCACCGAGGGCATGAAGTACTCGCTGGTGAGCCGCGAGGTGATTGCCGACTGCATCGAGACCTGTGTGCAGGGGCAGTGGATGGATGGCGTGCTCGTGATCGGTGGCTGCGACAAGAACATGCCTGGTGGCCTCATGGGCATGCTGCGCGCCAACGTGCCGGCCATCTACGTGTACGGCGGCACCATCCTGCCCGGGCGCTACAAAGACCAGGATCTGAACATCGTGAGCGTTTTTGAAGCGGTGGGCCAGAACGCGGCTGGCAACATGAGCGATGCCGAGTTGCGCGAGATCGAGATGCGGGCGATCCCGGGATCGGGCTCCTGCGGCGGCATGTACACCGCCAACACCATGAGTTCGGCCTTCGAGGCGCTGGGCATCTCCCTGCCCTACTCCAGCACCATGGCCAATCCGCACGACGAGAAAATGAACTCGGCCCGCGAGTCGGCGAAAGTGCTGATCGAGGCGATTCGCAAAGACATCAAGCCGCGCGACATCGTCACCCGCAAGAGCATCGAAAACGCGGTGGCCGTGATCATGGCCATCGGCGGATCGACCAACGCCGTGCTGCATTTCCTCGCCATTGCTCACGCGGCCGAGGTGGAGTGGAGCATCGACGACTTCGAGCGCGTGCGGGTGAAGACGCCGGTGCTCTGCGACCTCAAGCCCAGCGGCCGGTACCTGGCGGTCGACCTGCACCGCGCCGGCGGCATTCCGCAGGTGATGAAGATGCTGCTGAACGCTGGCCTGCTGCACGGTGACTGCCTCACCATCACCGGCCAGACCATCGCCGAGGTGTTGCAGGCGGCGCCCGACGCGCCGCGCGCCGATCAGGATGTGATCCGTCCCATCGACCGTCCCATGTACGCCCAGGGTCACCTGGCTATCCTCAAAGGCAACCTGTCACCCGAGGGCTGCGTGGCCAAGATCACCGGACTGAAGAACCCCGTGATGACCGGCCCGGCGCGGGTGTTCGACGACGAGCAATCGGCGCTGCAGGCCATCCTGGATGGCCGGATCAAGGCCGGTGACGTGATGGTGCTGCGCTACCTCGGCCCCAAGGGCGGACCGGGCATGCCCGAGATGCTGGCGCCCACCGGTGCGCTGATCGGTGCAGGGCTGGGCGAGAGCGTCGGCCTGATCACCGATGGCCGCTTCTCGGGCGGCACCTGGGGCATGGTGGTGGGCCACGTGGCGCCCGAGGCCGCTGCCGGCGGCACGATTGCCCTGGTGCACGAGGGGGACAGCATCACCATCGACGCCCATGCTCTCAAGTTGGAGCTCAACGTGGCTGCAGATGAAATTGCCCGCCGTCGGGCCAACTGGACCGCTCCCGTGCCCCGCTACACGCGTGGCGTGCAGGCCAAGTTTGCGTTCAACGCCGCCAGCGCGAGCCGGGGCGCCGTGCTCGACAACTACTGAGCGGTGAGTGCCCAGCGCAGGCTCAGCGGCGCTTGCTCTTCATGCCCAGCGCTTGGCGCTGGCGCTCAATGCGGTCCTGCTTTTTCTGGTCCATCTTTTCCATTTCCTTGCGCTTGGTGTAGCCGGTGCTGTCAGCCCAGGCCCACCAGGCCATAGCCATGGCAAAGGGCGACAACACCCACCACCAGGACAGCTCGGCGACGAATCCAATCTCGAAATACTTCAGTAGCAACAGGCCGACGCCCGCGATGAGGAAAAACATCACACCCTCCAGTAAAGGTCCGATAAAGCCCGGCAAGTAACTGTAAGCGAGCGTATCCGGGCCGTCCCACTGGGTAAAATCCAGCCTGTGAGTTTTTCACGTTCACCCACTAGGACAACACCATGAAACGCGCTCTCCTGATTATGGCCGCTGTGGCCGCCATCTCCGCTCCCGCCATGGCCGACGAGGCCTTGGCCAAGAGCAAGAACTGCATGGCCTGCCATGCGGTGGACAAGAAACTGGTTGGTCCGGCCTACAAGGAAGTGGCCAAGAAGTACGCCGGCAATGCCAAGGCCGCCGACATGCTGGCCGAAAAGATCGTCAAGGGTGGTTCTGGCGTCTGGGGTGCGATTCCCATGCCCGCCAACCCGCAAGTAAACGCTGCCGACGCCAAGAAGCTGGCAGCATGGGTGATGAGCCAGCAGTAAACCGCTTCTCGCTTCCGCAACAAAAAACCCGCTGGTCTCCAGCGGGTTTTTTGTTGCCTGGTTCCTGGAAACTAAAGGCACCAGGAACTTAAGATCAGTTGTTTTCCGACAACTGATCCAGGATGGCCGGGTTCTCCAGCGTGGAGGTATCCTGGGTGATGGCTTCGCCCTTGGCGATCGAGCGCAGCAGGCGGCGCATGATCTTGCCCGAGCGTGTCTTGGGCAGGTTGTCACCGAAGCGGATGTCCTTGGGCTTGGCAATCGGGCCGATCTCCTTGCCCACCCAGTCGCGCAACACCTTGGCAATCGCCTTCGCCTCGTCGCCGGTGGGGCGTGAGCGCTTGAGCACGACGAAGGCCACAATGGCTTCGCCGGTCAGGTCGTCCGGGCGGCCCACCACGGCGGCTTCAGCCACCAGGTCGGTCTTGCCGACCAGGGCCGATTCGATTTCCATCGTGCCCATGCGGTGGCCCGACACGTTCAGCACGTCGTCGATCCGGCCGGTGATGCGGAAGTAGCCGCGGTCAGGACTGCGCACCGCGCCGTCACCGGCAAGGTAGTAGCCCTTGAGTTCCTCGGGGAAGTAGCTCTTCTTGAAACGCTCGGGGTCGCCCCAGATGGTGCGGATCATCGAAGGCCAGGGCCGCTTGACCACCAGAATGCCACCCGCACCATTGGGCACGTCCATGCCGGCTTCGTCGACGATGGCGGCGGTGATGCCAGGCAACGGCAGCGTGCACGAACCCGGCACCAGTGGCGTGGCACCCGGCAGCGGCGTGATCATGTGGCCACCGGTTTCGGTCTGCCAGAAGGTATCCACGATCGGGCAACGCTCGCCGCCGATGTGTTTGTGGTACCACATCCAGGCCTCGGGGTTGATGGGCTCACCCACCGAACCCAGGATGCGCAGGCTGCTCAGGTCGGAGCGCGCAGGGTGCACCTTTTCGTCACCCTCGGCCGCCTTGATCAACGAACGGATCGCTGTCGGGGCGGTGTAGAAGATGGTGCACTTGTGGCGCTCGATCATCTGCCAGAAACGGCCGGCGTTCGGGTAGGTGGGCACACCTTCGAACACGATCTGGGTTGCGCCAGCGGCCAGAGGGCCATAGGCCACGTAGGTGTGGCCAGTGATCCAGCCGATGTCGGCCGTGCACCAGAAGATGTCGCTGTCCTTCAGGTCGAAGGTCCAGTTCATGGTCAGGTTGGCCCACAGCAGGTAACCGCCGGTGCTGTGCTGCACGCCCTTGGGCGTGCCGGTGGAGCCTGAGGTGTAGAGCACGAACAGCGGGTGCTCGGCACCCACCATGACAGCCGGGCAGTCGGTGGACTCGGCCGCCATCACCTCGTGCATGAAGCTGTCGCGACCGGCCACCATGTTGCAGGCGGTGGGCGTACGCTGGAAAACGATCACGTCCTTGACGCACTCGCAGCCGCCCATGGCAATGCCTTCGTCCACGATGGACTTGAGCGGCAGCTCCTTGCCACCGCGCAGCTGGTAGTTGGCGGTGATCACCGCCACAGCGCTGGCGTTTTGAATCCGTTCCTGCAGGGCCTTGGCGGAGAAGCCGCCGAACACCACGCTGTGCGTCGCGCCGATGCGGGCACAGGCCTGCATGGCCACCACGCCTTCGATCGTCATGGGCATGTAGATGACGACGCGGTCACCCTTCTTCACACCCCTGGCCTTGAGCGCGTTGGCAAACTGGGACACCTTGGCCAGCAACTCCTTGTAGGTCACTTTGGTCACTTCACCGCCATCGGCTTCGAAGATGATCGCCGTCTTGTTCTCCACCGGCGTGCCCATGTGGCGGTCGAGGCAGTTGTAAGAGGCGTTCAGTTCGCCGTCTTCGAACCACGTGTAAAACGGCGCATTCGACTCGTCCAGCGTCTTGGTGAAGGGCTTGCTCCAGGTCAGTGTTTCGCGCGCGAGCCTGGCCCAGAAACCTTCGAAATCATTTTCGGCCTCGGCGCAGAGGGCGTTGTAGGCGTCCATGCCCGAAATGCGCGCCGCCTTGCGGGTGGCCTCGGTGGGTTCAAAAACACGGTTTTCGACCAGGGTGGATTCAATCGACGACGAAGGCGCGGACATGGGCAGTCTCCTCAGGTGTTGTGGGAACAGGTAACACATGAATGTGCGCAAAGGCTCTTACGAGCCACTTACATGGACGCGACGGCCCCCAGCGCGCACCACGCCGCCACTCTACAATGCCGCCAAAGCCCTGAGGCTCGAACGCCTTCTTCTGTACGTTCGCTTCCGGCAAAAACACCCATTTCCATGACCGCTCCCGTCAAAACACCCGTCGCCATCCGCTCCCTGCCCAACCTGATTTTTGCCAGCCGCTGGCTGCAGTTGCCGCTGTATCTTGGCCTGATCCTGGCTCAGGCCATCTACGTTTTCCATTTCTGGGTGGAGCTGGTTCACCTGATCGAGGCGGCCTTTGGGAGCAAGGATGCGCTGGCCGCGCTGGTTCACAGCATCGGCTACAAGGAATCGGCCGATGTCACCTCGCTCAACGAAACCATCATCATGCTGGTGGTGCTGGCGCTGATCGACGTGGTCATGATCTCGAACCTGCTGATCATGGTGATCGTGGGTGGCTACGAAACCTTCGTGAGCCGCATGAACCTGGAGAGCCACCCGGACCAGCCCGAGTGGCTGAGCCATGTGAACGCTTCGGTGCTGAAGGTCAAGCTGGCCACCGCCATCATCGGCATCAGCTCCATCCACCTGCTCAAGACCTTCATCAACGCGGCCAACTACGATGAAAAGGTGCTCATGTGGCAGACCATCATTCATGTGGTGTTCCTGCTCAGCGCCATGGCCATCGCCATGACCGACCGCCTGATGGTGCATCCAGCGACCAACACCCACTGATCGCCCGGACTCGCTCAGGATGAAAAGCGGCCACCCGGCCGCTTTTTTTCATTCTGCGTCCTGGGCAGCATCAACGCCCGGTCATGTCGCCCGGCACCACCCACCGATCAAACTGCTCGGCGCTCACGTGACCTGACGCCAGTGCAGCCTCTCTGAGGGTCATACCTTCCCGGTGCGCTTTTTTCGCAATCTCGGCGGCACGGTCGTAGCCGATGTGAGGGTTCAGCGCGGTCACCAGCATCAGCGACTGCTCCAGCATTTCAGCGATGCGCTCGCGGTTGGGTTCGATGCCGGCCGCGCAGTGCTCATGGAAGCTCGCCATGCCATCGGCCAGCAGGCGCACGCTCTGCAGAAAGTTGTGGGCCACCATCGGACGGAACACATTAAGTTCGAAATTGCCCGACGAACCACCCATGTTGATGGCCACGTCATTGCCCATGACCTGGCAACACAACATGGTGAGCGCCTCGCACTGCGTCGGGTTGACCTTGCCCGGCATGATGGACGAGCCCGGTTCGTTTTCGGGAATGGACAGTTCGCCCAGTCCGCTGCGTGGACCACTGGCAAGCCAGCGCACATCGTTGGCGATTTTCATCAGACTCGCCGCCAGCCCTTTCAAAGCACCATGGGCGTGCACCAGCGCATCGCAGCTGGCCAGCGCTTCAAACTTGTTGGGTGCGCTCACCAGCGGCAGGCCGGTGTACCGGGCCAGCTCGGCGGCCACCTGCTCGGCGAAGCCCGCTGGCGCGTTGAGCCCGGTACCCACCGCCGTACCGCCGAGCGCGAGTTCGCACAGGTGCGGCAGCGCGGCACGCACATGGTGCTCGCCATGCGACAGCTGCGCCGCCCAGCCCGATATCTCCTGCCCCAGCGTCAGCGGTGTGGCGTCCTGAAGGTGGGTGCGGCCGATCTTCACGATACCGTCAAAGTCCGTCGACTTGGCGGTCAGCGTGTCTCTCAGCGCGATCAGCGCCGGCAGCAATCGGTGGGTGAGTCCGTCCACCGCCGCCAGGTGCATGGCGGTGGGAAACACGTCGTTGGACGACTGGCTGCGGTTGACGTCGTCGTTCGGGTGCACCAGTCGCCCCTCGCCACGCGTGCCGCCCAACAGCTCGCTGGCGCGGTTGGCCAGCACCTCGTTGACGTTCATGTTGGTCTGCGTGCCTGAACCGGTCTGCCAGATCACCAGCGGGAATTCGGCATCCCACCGCCCACTGACCACCTCTTCGGCCGCGGCCTCAATGGCTCGCGCCTTGTCGGGCGCCAGACCGGCAAGGCTCTGGTTCACAACGGCACAGGCCCGCTTGGCCCGGACCAGCGCACGGATCAGCTCACGCGGCATCCGCTCGCCAGAAATGTCGAAGTGCTGCAGGGAACGCTGGGTTTGCGCACCCCACAGGTGGTCCGCGGGCACCTCGATCGGTCCCATGCTGTCGTGTTCGGTACGGGTATCCATGGCGGGCCTCCAGTCGTCAGCCGGTGAAAGGCTAGTCCTGTCAAAATAGCAGGCTGATCCCACCGTAGCAGACCTTGCGCCGCGCCACCAGTGCAGCACCCGTTGTCCACGTCAATCACACAGCCCACGCCATGACCACGAGCATCCGCCAGAACGACCTGATCGAATCCGTTGCTGCCGCCCTGCAGTACATCAGCTACTACCACCCGGCCGACTACATCGCCCACCTGGCCCGCGCCTACGAACGCGAGCAGAGCGCCGCCGCCAAGGACGCCATCGCGCAGATCCTGACCAACAGCAAGATGAGCGCCACCGGCCACCGTCCGATCTGCCAGGACACCGGCATCGTCAACGTGTTCCTGAAGGTGGGCATGGACGTGCGCTGGGAAGGTTTCAGCGGCAGCCTGGACGACGCCATCAACGAGGGCGTGCGCCGTGGCTACAACCACCCCGACAACACGTTGCGCGCCAGCGTCGTGGCCGACCCGCAGTTTGATCGCAAGAACACCAAGGACAACACGCCGGCCGTGATCTTCACCGAGATCGTGCCCGGCAACACGGTGGAAGTGACCGTGGCGGCCAAGGGCGGCGGCTCGGAGAACAAGTCCAAGATGGTGATGCTCAATCCCGGCGACAACGTGGTCGACTGGGTGCTCAAGACCGTGCCGACCATGGGCGCCGGCTGGTGCCCGCCGGGCATGCTGGGCATCGGCATCGGCGGCACTGCTGAAAAAGCCGTTCTGATGGCCAAGGAAAGCCTGATGGACGATCTGGACATGTACGAGCTGCAGGCCAAGGCGTCCAAGGGCGAAAAGCTCAGCAAGGTCGAAGAAATGCGCCTGGAGCTGTTTGACAAGGTCAATGCCCTGGGCATCGGCGCGCAGGGCCTCGGTGGCCTTACCACCGTGCTCGACGTCAAGATCAAGATGTACCCCACGCACGCGGCCAGCAAGCCCGTGGCCATGATCCCCAACTGCGCCGCCACGCGCCACGCGCACTTCGTGCTCGATGGCAGTGGCCCGGTCTACATCGACCCGCCGAGCCTGGACCTCTGGCCCGACGTGGCCTGGACGCCCGACTACGTGAAGAGCAAAAAGGTGGACCTCAACGCCCTCACCGCCGCCGAAGTGGCGAGCTGGAAGCCCGGCGACACCCTGCTGCTCAACGGCAAGATGCTGACCGGCCGCGACGCCGCGCACAAGCGCATCCAGGACATGCTGGCCAAGGGCGAGCAGCTGCCGGTGGACTTCACCAACCGCGTCATCTACTACGTCGGCCCGGTCGATCCGGTCAAGGGCGAGGCCGTCGGCCCCGCCGGTCCGACAACCGCCACCCGCATGGACGGCTTCACCGAGATGATGCTCGCGCAAACCGGTCTGATCGCCATGGTCGGCAAGGCCGAACGTGGCCCGGTCGCCATCGAAGCCATCAAGAAGCACAAATCGGCCTACCTCATGGCCGTGGGCGGTGCCGCCTACCTCGTCTCCAAAGCCATCAAGACCGCCAAGGTCGTGGGCTTTGCCGACCTCGGCATGGAAGCCATCTACGAGTTCGACGTGGTCGACATGCCCGTGACCGTGGCGGTGGATGCGGGCGGCACCAGCGCCCACATCACCGGCCCGGCAGAGTGGAGCAAGCGCATCGCCTCGGGCGAGTTCAAAGGCATCGCGGTGGCCGCCGCTTGAAAACCATCGGGGTTTTTGACAGTGGTCTGGGCGGCCTGAGCGTGCTGCGCGCCCTGCTGCTCGAAATGCCGGAAGCCCGCTACGTGTACCTGGCCGACGGGGCCTACACCCCCTACGGCGGGCGCAGCGCAGCGCAGGTGACCGAGCGCGCGCATCGCATCACACAATGCCTGCGCCAGGACTCAGCGGTCGACGCGCTGGTGGTGGCCTGCAACACCGCCACCGCCATGGCCATTGAATCCCTGCGCCAGGAGCACCCGGACTGGCCCATCGTGGGCGTGGAACCCGCGCTGAAACCCGCTGCAGCCCTCAGCCAGACAGGGCACATCGGCGTTCTCGCCACGCGCGGCACCGTCGAGAGTGAGCGCTTTGCCCGCCTGCGCACCCGGATCGAGTCCGAATCCAGCCGCGCACTGCACTTCAACTGCCAGGCCTGTGATGGCCTCGCCGACGCGATCGAGCGCGGCGACGAAACCACAACACGGGCACTGTGCGCACGTTACCTGGATGCTTTGCGCGCCCACGCCAGCACCCCCGACCCCATGGACACCCTGGTGCTGGGCTGCACGCACTACCCGTTCGCGACCGACATCCTGCTGGCGCTGTCGGGACCTTCCGTGCGCCTGGTTGAAACCGGCGCGCCGGTGGCACGTCGCACACGGGCGGTGCTGGGACTGCCCGAGACCCACCCCTCAGATGGCGCGACACCGCAGATCACGCTGCTGTCCACCGGCGACCCGGCACCGCTGGCGCAAGCCGCAGCGCGCTGGCTCGGCACCACCGTGGGTGCCACTCACATCAGCGTCTGATCCGGCGAACAACCCGCTTGGAGACGCAGAGGTCAGCCGTTCGCCGCACCTGGACCCGACAAGGCGGCCCGACGCCCCCGCTCCATGTTCACCGGCAACAGCAAGACGAGCCCGAGCAAAAACAGCAGCGCCGTGAACCCAATGGCCAGCCGCTGGTTGCCCCCGGTGGCCCAGGTGATGGCCCCATAGCTCAACGGCCCGATGATGCTCGCCAGCCGAGTTGCAAAGGTCCAGAGGCCGTAGAACTCAGCCAACTGCTTCGGGGGCGCCAGCATGCCCGCCATGGCGCGACCGGACGACTGGCTGGAACCCATGCATAAGCCCGCGATCGCCGCGGCGTACCAGAAGCCCCCTTTGGTGGTGGTGAGTGCGGCGATGATGCAAGTTGCGATCCAGCCGACCAGGGTGATGCCCAGCGCGAGCTTGTGACCCAGCCGGTCCTGCCAGTAGCCAAAGGCAAACGCGCCCAATGCCGCAGCAATGTTGAGCACAAAAATCAGCACCATGGTTTCCTGCTGAACAAACCCGATCACCTGTTCGGCGTAGATGGCCGCCAGCGTGATGGTCACGGTCACGCCGCCCTGGTACGCCGCCGCGCAGGCCAGCAGCCACATGAAATCGCGGTAGCGCCGGGCGTTGCGGTAGGTCGCATGCAGGCGGCTCAATGAAGCCTTCAGTCCGCCTTCAGCCGACCGAGCCTGAGGTTTGGCCCGTTCCTTCAGCAGCTTGAAAGTGACCAGCGCCGCGAGCGCAAAGATCCCGGCGGTGATCCACATGGTCACGGGCACGAACTGGGCAGCCGTCTGCCCCTGCCCCTGAGCCCGGATCACGTACACCAGACTCAGGCCGAGCGCCAGCATGCCGCCGAAGTAACCAAAGCTCCAGCCCCAGCCGCTGACCCGGCCCATGGCTGCCGGACGTGCGAGTTCGGGCAGGAACGCGGCAATCAGGGACTCACCCCAGGCGAAGCAGACATTGGAAACAATGATCAACAGCACCGCCAGTGCCACCATCCCGGGTCCGACAAAAGCCAGTGCGGCCGTCGCCAGCACGCAGCCCAAGGTGGTGAACAGCAGCAGCCGCTTCTTGGCACCAAAGCGGTCAGCCCAGGCCCCCATGGCGGGCATGGTCACCATCACGATGGCATGCGACACGCTGAGTGCGAGCGTCCAGGCGAACGTGGCCCAGACAGCGCCCCCGGCCACGGCGCCGACAAAATAGGCCGCAAACACCGCCGTCAGCACCACGGTGGTGTAGCCCGAGTTGGCGAAGTCGTACATGGCCCAGCCGAACACTTCGCGCCTGCGCACGCCGGGGTTCAGGGCTTCGGTGGAAAACAGCGCCATCAGGGTCTCACGGATTCACGCCGCGCCGATGACTCAAGGCCGGTGCCTGCGCTCAGCGCAGACCGCCGTTCCATCAGGCATGTGTCAGTGCAAATGGCGTGGCTTGCGCCCACCGCCGTGACCCGAGGATCCACCACCATGCCCTCGGGGCGGGCGGCCCAGCTGCATGGAGTTGACGAGGGCGTCAAAGCGCTGCGAGAACAGCTTGTCGATCGAGCCAACCACATCACCCAACTCGGCCGCGTCAAAGTGCCGCTCCATGATGTGCACCACGTCCTGCACCAGCAGGTCGCGCTGCACCTGCATGATGGCCGCCGGCGTGGGGCCGACAAAACACATCATGAAGTCGTCGCGCGCCTCATCTTCCGAGGACTCGTCTTCTTCATCGAACTCGGTATCGTAGAAAGACACTTCGAGCGGCGCACCCGCCGATGCGATGTCGTTCAGGCCCATGCAGGCCTCTTCGATCACCTGACGAAAATCCTCATCACCCGGTACCGTCCAGCACATCTGCAAGACGTGAGCTTCGGCGTCAAAGCGGATGCCCGGCTCGTCCTCGTAGCTGCTCTCGGCCGCTGCCGCCAGTGAGCGGGCACCGGCATACTGCCAGAGTGGCTTGAGCGCATCCTGAATCTGGCCATAAGCCACATCCTCGCGCAACGGCACATCGCCATGCACGTGGATTTCAAAGGGTGCGTTGTATCGGGTCATGAAAACTCACTGTACCGGTGAAACCGGAAAAAGCCTAGGGGATGTGGTGCCTCGAACCGGGGTCGAACCGGTACGCCCCCTCTCGGGAAAGCGGCGGATTTTAAGTCCGCTGTGTCTACCAATTTCACCATCGAGGCCAGCCTGTCATTGTCGCAGGTTCGCCAACAGCGCCGCCTCATGGACAGACGCCTGACGAACACTGCGGGCAACGGCCCCGCGATCGCCCAGAGCGGAAACGAAAAAAGGGGAAGCACAGCTTCCCCTTTTTTGATGTTGGAGCGGGAAACGAGACTCGAACTCGCGACCTCAACCTTGGCAAGGTTGCGCTCTACCAACTGAGCTATTCCCGCAATGCCTGATACCGACCAGTGACTGGAGGCGCGACCCGGAGTCGAACCGGGCTAGACGGATTTGCAATCCGTTGCATAACCGATTTGCTATCGCGCCCTATGCGATGAATCGGAAAACCCATTCATCCCAATCGACAAAAAAGGGAAGCTCGGCTTCCCTTTTTCAAAACTGGAGCGGGAAACGAGACTCGAACTCGCGACCTCAACCTTGGCAAGGTTGCGCTCTACCAACTGAGCTATTCCCGCATGTTTCTGATGTTTGTCAGAAGCTGGAATTCTAGCGCAGAAAAACGCCTCTTTTCAAGCCCCCGCAAATTTTTTGACTCAATGTTTCACGGCATCGGGTGCGGGTGCCGCCGGGCGCACGGACGCTGCGGCCACCTGCGCAGCGACCTCTTCGTCGGTCAGCGGAACCGGCTGGCGCTCCAGCGCAATGGCCAGCACCTTGTCGATCCATTTGACCGGTACGATCTCCAGACCCTGCTTCACATTGTCGGGAATCTCGGCCAGATCCTTCACGTTTTCTTCGGGAATGATCACGGTCTTGATGCCGCCACGCAAAGCCGCCAGGAGCTTTTCCTTCAAGCCACCAATCGCGGTGACTTCACCACGCAAGGTGATCTCTCCGGTCATGGCCACGTCGGCCCGCACCGGGATGCCCGTGAGCGAGGACACCAGCGCCGTGGTCATGGCCGCACCGGCGCTCGGTCCATCCTTGGGCGTGGCGCCATCGGGCACGTGGATGTGGATGTCGCGCTTGTCGAACTGTTCGTCCTTGATGCCGAGTGACCGGGCACGGCTGCGCACCACCGTGCGAGCCGCTTCCACCGACTCCTTCATCACGTCACCCAGCGAACCGGTGCGGGTGATGATGCCCTTGCCCGGCATGATGGCCACTTCGATCGTCAGCAGATCGCCACCCACCTCGGTCCAGGCCAGACCCACCACCTGGCCGACCTGGTTCTGCGCTTCGGCGCGGCCGTAGCTGTACTTGCGCACACCCAGGAATTCGCTGAGGTTTTCAGCATCGACCACCACGGTCGGCGTGTACTTCTTGAGCAGCAGGCCCTTGACCACCTTGCGGCAGATCTTGGAGAGCTCACGCTCCAGCGAACGCACACCGGCTTCGCGGGTGTAGTAGCGCACGATGTCGCGCACCGCGTCGTCCTTCACCTCCATCTCGCCTTCGCGGATGCCGTTGTTCTTCAGCTGTTTCGGCAACAGGTAGCGGATCGCGATATTGGTCTTCTCCTCTTCGGTGTAACCCGAGAGGCGGATCACTTCCATCCGGTCCAGCAGGGCTGGCGGGATGTTCATCGAGTTCGAGGTGGCGACGAACATCACGTCGGACAGGTCGAAATCGACCTCGACGTAGTGGTCACCAAAGGTGTGGTTCTGCTCCGGATCCAGCACCTCCAGCAAGGCGCTCGACGGATCCCCGCGGAAATCGGTGCCCAGCTTGTCGATCTCATCGAGCAGGAACAACGGGTTGCGCGTGCCGATCTTCGAGAGGCTTTGCAGCACCTTGCCCGGCATGGCGCCGATGTAGGTGCGGCGGTGACCGCGGATTTCTGCCTCGTCGCGCATGCCTCCCAAGGCCATGCGAACATATTTGCGGCCCGTGGCCTTGGCCACCGACTGGCCGAGCGAGGTTTTGCCCACACCGGGTGGGCCGACCAGGCACAGGATCGGCGCCTTGACCTTGTCCACGCGCTGCTGGACCGCAAGGTATTCGAGGATGCGGTCCTTGACCTTGTCGAGACCGTAATGGTCTTCGTTGAGTACGGCTTCGGCGTGTGCCAGGTCGTGTTTGATCTTGGTCTTCTTGCTCCAGGGCAGGGCCACCAGGGCATCGATGTAGTTGCGCACCACGGTGGCCTCGGCAGACATGGGCGACATCAGCTTGAGCTTCTTGAACTCGGCGTCGGCCTTCTTGCGCGCCTCGGCGGGCATCTTGGCGGCCTTGATCTTCTTCTCGATCTCTTCGATGTCGGCGCCCTCTTCGCCTTCGCCCAGCTCCTTCTGGATCGCCTTGACCTGCTCGTTCAGGTAGAAGTCACGCTGGTTCTTCTCCATCTGGCGCTTCACCCGGCCACGGATCTTCTTGTCGACATTGAGGATGTCGACCTCGCGTTCGAGCTGCTCAAACAGGTTTTCCAGGCGCTTGTTGACCGGGTCCAGATCGAGCACGACCTGCTTGGACTCCAGCTTCAGCGGCAAGTGGGCTGCAATGGTGTCGGCCAGACGACCGGGGTCGTCAATGCTGGAGATCGAGGTCAGGATTTCCGACGGGATCTTCTTGTTCAGTTTGACGTACTGGTCAAACTGCTGCATCACGGCACGGCGCAGCGCCTCGAGTTCGGTCGACAGGATGTCGGCACGCTCAACCGCCGGGTCCACCGGGTGGACGCTGGCGACAAAGTGGGTCTCACCGTCGGTGATCGACAAAACTTTTGCACGCTGAACCCCCTCCACCAGCACCTTCACGGTGCCGTCGGGCAGTTTCAGCATCTGCAGGATGGTGGCGATGCAACCCATTTCGAACATGTCCTCCGTGGAGGGCTCGTCCTTGGCGGCGGCTTTCTGGGCCACCAGCATGATGCGCCGCTCCGCTTCCATGGCGGACTCCAGCGCCTTGATGCTTTTCGGGCGCCCCACAAACAGCGGGATCACCATGTGCGGGAAGACCACCACGTCGCGCAAGGGCAGCAGTGGCAGGTCAACCGGCGTGCTGGGCAAAGGGGTTTGTCCGGACATTTCTCAACCTCAACAAAAGGGTCATGGGCAGATGCGGGCGGTCGACACCGGGCGCATCATCAACTTGGCATGCACTCACTCACGCATGCCCGCTACCGTTCAGGCCTGTTTGGCCGCTTCGCGGTAGACCAGCAGGGGAGGCTTGTTCTCTTCAATGGTGGACTCGTCCACCACGACTTTCTCCACGTTGCTCATGCCTGGCAGATCGAACATGGTGTCGATCAGCGCGTTTTCCAGTATCGAGCGCAGGCCGCGCGCGCCGGTCTTGCGCGCCAGTGCCTTGCGCGCGATGGCTTTGAGGGCGGCGGGGCGGACTTCCAGCTCCGCGCCTTCCATGGACAGCAGCCGCGAAAACTGCTTGACCACGGCGTTCTTGGGTTCGGTCAGGATTTCGACCAGCGCATCCTCACTGAGCTCCGACAGCGCGGCAATCACCGGCACGCGGCCCACCAGTTCGGGAATCAGGCCGAACTTGATCAGGTCTTCGGGTTCGATTTCCTTGAAGGCGTCGGTCAGGCTGCGCTGCTTCTTGCTCTTGACCACCGCGCTGAACCCCATGCCCGAGGCTTCGGTGCGGTTTTCGATGATTTTTTCCAGCCCGGCGAAGGCGCCACCGCAGATGAACAGGATGTTGGTCGTGTCGACCTGCAGGAAATCCTGGTTCGGATGCTTGCGGCCACCCTGGGGCGGCACCGAGGCCATGGTGCCTTCAATCAACTTGAGCAGGGCCTGCTGCACACCCTCACCCGACACGTCACGCGTGATGGACGGGTTGTCCGACTTGCGGGTGATCTTGTCGATCTCGTCGATGTAGACGATGCCCTGTTGGGCACGTTCGACGTCGTAGTTGCAACTTTGCAGCAGCTTGGCGACGATGTTCTCCACGTCTTCGCCCACATAGCCGGCTTCGGTCAGCGTGGTGGCGTCCGCCATGACAAACGGCACGTTGAGCATGCGCGCCATGGTCTGGGCCAGCAAGGTCTTTCCCGAACCCGTGGGACCGATCAGCAGGATGTTGCTCTTGGCCAGTTCCACCTCGTCCTTGCGTGCTGTCTGTTTGTGGCGCAGGCGTTTGTAGTGGTTGTAGACCGCCACCGCCAAAGCCCGCTTGGCCCCTTCCTGACCGATCACGTAGCTGTCGAGATTGCCCTTCAGGTCGGCAGGCGTAGGCACGTCATCGCCCGACGCCTTGACCGATTCCAGTCCCGGCAACTCGTCGCGGATGATGTCGTTGCACAGCTCGATGCACTCATCGCAGATGAACACCGAGGGCCCGGCGATCAGCTTCTTGACCTCGTGCTGGCTCTTGCCACAAAACGAGCAGTAGAGCGCTTTTTCACCGGAGGCGGCTTTTTTGTCGGCCATGAGATTTGGGGTTCAGAAAGACAGAGAGATGCAACGGGAACAATGATAGTTCAAGGCTGCAATGTGACAAATGCCGGAAAAGCGCCTCTTTGGGCACGGATCAGGCGGTTTGGAGGAGACACTGGACCGATGGGAACCTCGACGGCACCATGCAGTCCATCGGCATCAGGCTGCGATAGCCCCACGCTTTTCGATCACCTTGTCGATCAGGCCGTATTCGGCCGATTCGGCGGCCGACATGTAGTAGTCGCGTTCCGTGTCGCGTGCAATGCGCTCCAGCGGCTGGCCGGTGCGTTCGGCCAAGATCTTGTTCAGCTGCTCGCGGGTCTTGAGGATTTCTCGGGCCTGGATCTCGATCTCGGTCGCCTGACCGCGGCTTCCACCAGACGGCTGGTGAATCATGATCTTGGAGTTGGGTAGCGAGAACCGCTTGCCCTTGGTTCCTGCGGCCAACAGGAAAGCACCCATACTGGCAGCGAAGCCACAGCACAGTGTGGACACGTCGGGCTTGATGAAGTTCATCGTGTCGAAGATCGCCATGCCGGCGCTCACCGAACCGCCGGGCGAGTTGATGTAGAACGAAATGTCCTTGTCAGGGTTTTCACTTTCCAGGAACAGCAGCTGCGCGACGACCAGATTGGCCGAATGGTCATTGACCTCACCCACCAGGAAGATCACGCGCTCCTTGAGCAGGCGCGAATAGATGTCGTAGGCGCGCTCGCCGCGGCCCGAGGTCTCGATCACCATGGGCACCATGCCCAAGCCCTGAATGTCCATTGCGCTCATGCGTTTCTCCATGTGTTGATGCATAACATGCCACTACTGTAACCAACCTGCCAAAGCCGCCACACGGTCGCGGCTTTGGCCGAGGTATGCATATGGCGTGCCTGTTGAAAAAGGCAAGCGTCGGGGAACAAAAAAAGGGCGGATTGCTCCGCCCTTTCCAGTCCTGACGTGACCGCGGATCCCGACCGGTGCCGCAAGCGACCCGACCGCTGACCCGCTGTGGGCCAATCAGGCCTGACCCATCAGCTCATCGAAGCTGATCGACTTTTGATTGATCTTGGCCTTGGACAGCACGAATTCGGTCACGTTGTTCTCGATCACGATGGCTTCCACTTCGGCCATGCGGCGGTTGTCGCCGGTGTACCAGCGCACCACTTCAGCCGGCTTTTCGTAAGAAGCAGCGAGCTCGTCGATGTGTGCCTTGATCTGCTCGGACGTGGCGTGCAACTCGTTGGCACGCACCAGCTCCGCCACCACCAGACCCAGGCGCACACGGCGCTCGGCCTGGGGACGGAACAGGTCGTCGGGGATCGGCGCCTTGTCGGCGTCTTTCACTCCGCGCTGCTTCAGGTCGGCGCGGGCGCCTTCGACCAGTCGGTCCAGTTCGGCCTGCACCACCGACTTCGGCAGGTCCAGTTCGGCTTTGGCGGCCAGGGCATCCATGGCAGCCTGCTTGTTGCGGGCCTGCAGGCGGTGTTTGACTTCGCGCTCCAGGTTTTTCTTGATGTCGGCGCGCAGGCCTTCGACCGTGCCTTCGGCGATGCCGAGCGACTTGGCCAGGGCCTCGTCCACATCGGGCAGGTGAGCGGCTTCAATCTTGTTCACGGTGACCAGGAAGTCGGCGGTCTTGCCGGCCACGTCCTTGCCGTGGTAGTCCTCGGGGAATGCCAGGGGGAACGTCTTGGACTCGCCCGACTTCATGCCGCGCACGGCGTCTTCAAATTCCTTGAGCATCTGGCCATCGCCGACGATGAACTGGAAGCCTTCGGCCTTGCCACCTTCAAAAGCCTCGCCGTCGATCTTGCCGGCGAAGTCGATGGTGACGCGGTCGCCGTCGGCGGCGGCCTGGTCCTGCGCGCGTTGCGCAAAGGTGCGGCGCTGCTTGCGCAGGATGTCCAGCGTGCGGTCGATGGCAGCATCGTCCACTTCGGCCGAAATCTTCTCCACTTCAGCGGTGGACAGGTCTTCGATCTTCACTTCGGGGTACACCTCGAAGACGGCGTCAAAAGCCAGCTGGCCTTCGGGCGACTCTTCCTTTTCGGTGATCTTGGGCTGACCGGCGACGCGCAGCTTGGCTTCGTTGGCGGCGGTGGCAAAGGCCTCGCCCACCTTGTCGTTCATGACCTCGTAGTGCACCGAATAACCATAGCGCTGGGCCACCACGTTCATGGGGACCTTGCCAGGACGGAAGCCGTCCATCTTGACATCGCGGGCCAGGCGCTTGAGGCGCTTGGACACTTCGCTCTGGATCACTTCGGCCGGCAGTGTCAGCGTGATCTTGCGCTCGAGCTTTTCCAGGGTTTCAACGGTCACGGTCATGGCATTCTCCAAAAGGATGTCGGTCAACCAGCCACTCTGGCCAACCGGAAAAAATCTGTTCGTCTGAGAGGTGGTGCGCGGGGGGGGACTCGAACCCCCACACCATTGCTGGCGTCAGGACCTAAACCTGGTGCGTCTACCAATTTCGCCACCCGCGCGCCTGACACTCGGGCAAGTCGCAGCAGCGGATGAAGGCTGTGAGACTTGGAACCCCGCTTTTCGGCAACCTTCTATTGTAGCGGTTGGTTGCCCTCGCCTTTCACCGGTTGCCCATTGATGCCCAGTCGTTGCCGCAGCGCGCGCACCGCGCTGCCGGGCGTGGTCAGCACCGGCAGACCCAGCGCCTGTTGCACCGCAGCCTGCGCACGCGCCATGCTGAACTGCGCCAGGGCAATCACGGTGCAGCCTTGTCGGGCCAGCGCCTCGGCCGCCTGCACCACACCGGCGTCGTGGGCAGCCGTGTCGCCCCGGTCCAAAGACTCCATCGCACCTGCAGCGAGCTCGGCGCGCAGGTCCGTGCCGGGCGGGAACTCGGGAGGCATGGACGCCAGCGTCGGCGCAAACGAAGCGATCAGCCCGACCCGACCGCCCAGCGCCACCGCTTCGGCCACCATGGCCTCGTTGGGCTTGAGCACCGGCATGTGCGGCCGGCGCAGCGCCACCGCTTCGATGCAGGGCCCGAATGCCGAGCAGGTGAACAGGATGGCCTGCGCGCCCGTGCCTTCGGCGTAGGCGGCGAGCGACTCGAAACGCTGGTGCATCGCTGCGTCCAGTCCCTGCCCGCTGTGGGCCAGGTCGGCCGACAGGCTGTCGTCCAGCAAGTTCATGCGCACCGCCTCAGGCCAGACGTTCTGCAGCTCGTCGTTGATCGGCGCTACCGAATGCGCCAGCGCGTGGATGAGCGCGATGCGCGTCACGCCGGCAGGCCCTCGCGAGGCCGGCGGGCACGTTGCAGCCCCATCACCAGCAGCAACAAGGCCAGTGCGGGCAGGTACAGCCACTCTTTGGCCGGACGTTCGGCCGGCACTTCGGCCGACACGATGCGGAAACCCTGCTCCATGCCCAGCTTTTCAGCCGGGCTGCCAAACTTCACGGCAGCAATCAGCAGTTCGTCGCCCTGCGCCATCACGGTCAATCCCGCGCTGGCCATGCGTTCGCGGGCGGTGCCGGGTTCGCCCAGGGGCAGCAGCACGCCTTTGCGGATGTCATCGCCGTTCATGTTCATGCCTTCGATCCAGATCCGCTTGCCCGAGCCGGCAGGGGCTTGTTCGATGAGCGATGTCATCTGGGCCGCGGGCACCTCGTCAAACGGCGGGTACAGCATGTCCCACCAGAACCCGGGCCGGAACAAGGTGAAGGTGATCAGCAACAAGGCCAGGGTTTCGTACCAGCGCGACTTCACGAGGAAAAAGCCTTGCGTGGCCGCGGCAAACACCAGCATGGCCACCGTGGCGCTGACCACGGTGAGGATCAGGTGCAGGGGGCCGGACAGCCCGATCAACAGCAACTGGGTGTTGAAGATGAACAGGAACGGCAGGATGGCCGTGCGCATGCTGTAGTAGAAGGCGGTGATGCCGGTCTTGATGGGGTCGGCGCGCGCAATCGCCGCCGCGGCAAACGAGGCCAGACCCACCGGCGGCGTCACGTCGGCCATGAGGCCGAAATAGAAAACGAACATGTGCACTGCGATCAGGGGCACGATCAGGCCACTCTGCGCGCCCAGCTCCACCACCACCGGCGCCATCAGCGTGGACACCACGATGTAGTTGGCCGTGGTCGGCAGCCCCATGCCCAGGATCAGGCTGATGAGCGCCACCAGCACCAGCATGAGCATGAGGTTGCCGCCCGAGAGCAGCTCCACCAGTTCGGTCATGACCAGACCGACACCGGTGAGCGACACCGTGCCCACGATGATGCCGGCCGCCGCGGTGGCCACGCCGATGCCGATCATGTTGCGCGCACCCGTGGCCAGACCATCCACCAGGTCGGCAAAACCCTGCCGGGTGGCAGCGCCCAGGCCACCGTGCCCGCGAAACGCCGCGATGATCGGCTTCTGCGTGACCATGACGAAGATCATGAAGAGCGTGGCCCAGAAGGCGGACAGGCCTGGCGACATCTGCTCGACCATCAGGCACCAGATCAGCACCACCACCGCCAGCAGGTAGTGCAGGCCGGACTTCACGGTGGGCCCGGTTTCGGGCAGTTCGAACACGGGCGCGTTCGGGTCGTCCAGCTCCAGGGCGGGCTGTCTGGCGCCAAACCAGAGCAGGCCGACATAGCTGGCGAGCAGACCGGCACCGACCACCCAGATGGCGGCATCGCCCATGGCGGTCTTGATCCAGCCAATGCCCCAGTACACCGCGCCGGAGAGCACGATGAAACCGGCCACGGTCATGGCAAACGACATCAGCCGCTGGCCGGCCGTGGCCGTGCCGCGGCGCGGCAGGCCGACCATGTTGGCCTTGAGGGCCTCCAGGTGCACGATGTAGAGCAGTGCGATGTAGGAGATGATGGCCGGCAGGAAGGCGTGCTTCATCACCTCGATGTAGGGAATGCCGACGTACTCCACCATCAGGAAGGCGGCCGCGCCCATCACCGGCGGCATGATCTGGCCGTTCACCGAGCTCGACACCTCGACTGCGCCTGCCTGGTCGGGTCGGTAGCCGACCCGCTTCATGAGCGGGATGGTGAAGGTGCCGGTGGTCACCACGTTGGCGATCGACGAGCCGGAAATGATGCCGGTGGCCGCCGAAGACAGCACCGCCGCCTTGGCCGGACCACCGCGCATGTGGCCCAGCAGCGCAAAGGCTGATTTGATGAAGTAGTTGCCGGCACCCGCCTTGTCGAGCAGCGAGCCAAACAGCACGAACAGGAAAATGAAACCGCTGGACACACCCAGCGCAACACCGAACACGCCTTCGGTGGTCAGCCACTGGTGGCTCATGGCACGGTTGAGCGAGAAGCCGCGGTGGGCAATCATGTCGGGCATGTACGGCCCGCCAAAGGTGTAGCCCAGAAACACCAGCGCCACGATCACCATGGGCAGGCCCAGCACGCGCCGGGTCGCTTCAAGCAGCAACACGATACCGACCGCGCCGGTGTAGACGTCCATCGGTGTCGGCTGGCCGGGCCGGGTGGCCAGTTCCTTGTAGAACAGGAACAGGTAGGCAGCACAGAAGGTGCCGACCAGGGCGAAAACCCAGTCCGTGACCGGCACATAGGCGCGCGGCGAGCGCCTGAACGCCGGGTACGCCATGTACGACAGGAACACCGCAAAGGCGAGGTGGATGGCGCGGGTTTCGGTGTCGTTGAACACCAGAATGCCCAGACTGAACGGCAGCGGCGAGGCGATCCAGAGCTGGAACAACGACCAGGCCAGCGCGACGGCCAGCAGCATGCGGCGCATCCAGGGACCGGGTTCGCGACCGCCGGTGTCGTTGTCGGCAACCAGCTGGTTGACGTCGACTTCGGGTGCGGTGTGGGTTTTCATGCAGATCGGTGTGTTGTGGTTTTGAAGAGAGACCAACAAAAAAGCCCTGACGAGTCAGAGCTTTTTTGCGGCGTCAGTCCGGCAGGACCTCGGCAGTCAGCCGGACCTTACATCCAGCCTTTTTCTTTGTAGTACTTCACGGCACCGGGGTGCAGCGGGGCCGACAGGCCATCCTTGATCATGTTCTTGGGATCGAGGCCCACGAAAGCCGGGTGCAGTTTCTTGAACTCGTCGAAGTTCTCGAACACGGCCTTGACCAGCTCGTACACCGCCGTGTCAGGGACTTTGGCCGAGGTCACGAACGAAGCCAGCACGCCGTAGGTGGGGGTGGGGTTCGGGTGTCCGGCGTACAAACCGCCGGGGATGTTGACCTTGGCGTAGTAGCTGTTGGCCGCCACCAGCTTGTCCACGGCCGGGCCGGTCATGGGCACCAGCCTGGCGCCGCAGGTGGTGATCGGGTCCTGGATGTTGGCGCTGGGGTGCCCCACGCCGTAGAAGAAGCCATCGATCTTGTTGTCGCACAGGGCCGCTCCGTGTTCGTCGGCCTTGAGCTCGGCGGCCAGACCGAAGTCGCTGATCTTGCCGCCGCTGCTGGCCAGGTATTCGTCCATGGCGGCGCGCGTGCCCGAGCCAGGGTTGCCGACGTTGAAACGTTTGCCCTTCAGATCGTCAAACTTGGTGATGTTGGCTTCCTTGCGGGACAACACGGTGAAGGGTTCGGGGTGGATGGAAAACACCGCGCGCAGGTCGGTGTGCTTGCCGTCCTTCTCGAACTGTTTGGCGCCATTGAAGGCGTTGTACTGCACGTCCGACTGTGAGACGCCGAAATCCAACTCGCCGGCCTTGATGGTGTTGATGTTCACCACCGAACCGCCGGTGGACTCAACCGAGCAGCGGAAGCCGTGCTTGGCGCGGTCCTTGTTGACCAGACGGCAGATGGCACCACCCGCGGCGTAGTACACGCCGGTCACGCCACCGGTGCCGATGGTCATGAATTTCTGCTGCGCCTGAACGGGGGCCAGAGGGGCCGACAGCGCCAGCACGGCGGCAGCAAGCGAGAGGCGGGAAGCGGTGGTTTTCAGGGAAATGGTCATGCGGACTCCTTGTGATTGAACGTGATGGTCATGGAACCCTTGTGAGGTCAGGCCAGTGAGGGGACAACGGCAACGCCAGCGGGTGACCCGCTCAGCGCGCAACAGGGGCATGCAGGCGGGTCTGCTGCAAAACGCCATGCTAACCCGCAACAACAAAGGGTCAGACCGGGTTTCACCTTGGTTTTCATATCTGTAATGATTCAGCAAGAAAACTTATACATCAAGCCAGCTCTGCAGGAAAGACCCCTCAGGCTGTCGCGGCAATGGCCCGGTCCACGCTGACCCGCAGACGCTTCACGATCTGGGACAGTTCGGCCTCACTGGCGATGAAGGGTGGGGCCAGCAGCACGTGGTCACCGCAACGCCCGTCCACCGTGCCGCCCATGGGGTAGACCATCAGACCCTCGGCCATGGCTTCGCTTTTGATGCGCGCGTGCAGGCGCCGCGCCGGGTGAAACCACTGTTTCGTGCCGCGATCGAGCACCAGCTCGATGCCCCAGAAGAGGCCGCGCCCGCGGATGTCGCCCACGTGCGGATGATCCCCAAAGGCGTCCAGCAACAGGGTTTGCAGCGCTTGCCCGCGTGACTTCACCTGGTCCAGCAGGCCATCGCGCTGGATCACGCGCTGCACCGCCAACGCGGCTGCGCAGGCCACCGCATGGCCCAGGTAGGTGTGGCCATGCTGAAACAGGCCACTGCCTTGACGGAACGCGTCCACCAGCCGGCCCTGCGCCAGCACCGCGCCGATCGGCTGGTAGCCGCCGCCCAGGCCTTTGGCAATGGTCAGCAGGTCGGGCACCACGCCTTCCTGCTCGCAGGCGTGCAGCGTGCCGCTGCGGCCCATGCCGCACATCACTTCGTCGAGGATGAGCAGGATGCCGTGGCGGTCGCACAGCTCGCGAACGCCCTTGAAATACCCCGGGACCGGTGTCAGCACACCAGCCGTCGCGCCACCAATGGTTTCGGCGACGAAGGCCATGACGTTCTCGCCGCCGAGGCGATCGATCGCCTCGGACAGCTCGGTCACGAGCCGCTGGCCATACTGCTCCGGCGTCTCGCCATCGCGGCGGTCCCGGTATTCGTAGCACGGTGCAACATGGGTCACATCGATCAACAGCGGCTTGAACTGCTCACGCCGCCAGGCGTTGCCCCCCACGGCCAGCGCGCCCAGCGTGTTGCCGTGGTAGCTCTGGCGCCGGGCGATGAAATGCTGGCGCTGTGGCTGCCCGATCTCAACGAAATACTGCCGAGCCATCTTCAGCGCGGCCTCGACCGCCTCGGAACCACCGCTGACGAAATAGACATGGCTCATGCCGGCGGGCGCGGTGTGAATGAGCAGGTCGGCCAGTTCCTCGGCCACGGTGGTGGTGAAAAAACTGGTGTGGGCGTAGGCGAGCTGGTCGATTTGCCGGTGCATGGCCGCGATCACATCGGGATGACCATGACCCAGGCACGACACGGCGGCACCGCCCGAGGCGTCGAGGTAGACGCGGCCGTTCTGGTCGGTGATGGAAATGCCCTGGCCGCTGACGGCGACGGGCAAGGCGTGGTGCAACTGGCGGTGGAAAACGCGGGATGTCGGGGCGGTGGACATGCGGGCTCTTTTGCGGGTGGTGAAAACGTCCGCAGTGTAGGCAGTGAAGCACCGATTCGGAAAATGCCTTTTTGAACAGGCCCCATGAATTTGCGGCATGGATGGCACCGCGATCGGCATTTTTCAGCGCTGCAGGCCTTGGCTACATTCGGTGTGCATGAACCACTCGACAGAAAAGCCCCTGCAGGTCTGCGTGCTCGGCGCGGGCATCATCGGCCTGGCCACGGCCTGGCAACTCCAGCGCGCCGGGCACACCGTCACGGTGGTCGACCGCGCCCGGACCGGCGCAGGAGCCAGCGCCGCCAACGGCGCGCAACTGAGTTACGCCTACGTACAGCCACTGGCCGACCCCGGTATCTGGCAACAGTTGCCCCGGCTCCTGCTGGCCAGCGACTCGCCGCTGAAGCTGCGCCTGATGCCCGATCTTCACCAATGGGCGTGGGGCCTGCAGTTCCTGGCCGCGTGCCGCGCCAGCGTTTCACAGCGCACCACCGTCAGCCTGCTCGCGCTGGCGGCCGAAAGCCGGCAGGGCTTCGACCACATGATGGCCGAGGAGCGCATCGCATGCGACTTCTCCGCCACCGGCAAGCTGGTGCTCTACCCCGATGAGGCGGCCTTTGCCGGCGCGCGCCGGCAGATGGCACTGCAGCGCCCACTGGGCAGCGTGCAGCACGCGCTCTCACCCACTGACGCCGTGGCGGTGGAGCCTGCGCTGGCGGGCTACGCGCAGCGCTTCGCCGGCGCCATCCACACACCAGGCGAATGCGCAGCCGATTGCCACCAGGCCTGCCTGGCACTGGAGCGCCTGCTGCTGGCACGCGGTGTGCGCTTCGCGTTCGACACACCCGTCACACGCCTGCTGCGTTCGGGCGAACGGATCGTGGCCGCCGACACGCCGCGCGGCGCGATCGAGGCCGACGCGTTCGTGGTCGCGCTCGGCACGGGCTCGCACCCGCTGGCGCGCTCGCTGGGCCTGCGCGTGCCGGTCTACCCGCTCAAAGGCTACAGCCTGACGGTGGACGCCAACGATGCGCCAGGAGCCACACCGCGCGTGAGCGTGACCGACGCGGCGCGCAAGGTGGTGTTCGCGCGCCTCGGGCAGCGCCTGCGCGTGGCGGGCATGGCGGAACTGGTGGGCGAAAACACCGCCATCCCCGCCGACCGCATCGCCTCGCTGCTCGCCACCGCGCGCGATCTGTTTCCCGACGCCAGCCGCTACGAGGACCTGCAACCCTGGGCCGGCCTGCGACCCGCCACCCCCACCGGGTTGCCGGTGATCGGCCGTTTGCGCGGCGGGCCTGCCAACCTCTGGTTCAACACCGGCCACGGCGCCCTGGGTTTCACCCTGGCCTTCGGCAGCGCGCAGCGCATCGCCAGGCAACTGACCGGTTCGGCACACGCCGGGCCACCACACTGAGGGGCCACCCGGCGTTTGCTGAGCGGCTTCCGTGCGTGACCGGGCGCCACCCGCTCAGACGGTTTCCCGCAGCGCCTGCTGCATGCAGCGGGTGAAGGCGCGGATGGGCAGCGAGTTCGGTCGCGCCGTGGACCGCAAGGCATGAACCCGGGTCGGCAAGGCCGGCTCCAGCGCCAGCACGTCGACCTTGCTGCGGTCGGCCGAAGCGGCCGTGCAGCTCTCCACCATGGCCACGCCCACGCCGTGGTGCGCCAGCGCCAAGGCCACGTGGTAGGTCTGCACCGTCATCACTTCCTGCAGCCCCGCGCCACTGTCGCGCACCGCATGCGCCAGCAGCTGGCCCAGCGGGTCCTGCCCATCGAGCGCGATGACCGGCAGTTTGGCGAGCTGGGCCAGCGTGATGGTGCCGGCCTTGAGCTGGCGCGCCGACAGCAAGCCCCTGGGCACCACACACACCACCTGCCGTTCGGCCAGTTGTTCCTGCGCCAGCGAGGGGTGGGAGACCGCGCTGAACACGTAGCCCACATCGGCTTCCTGCAAGGCCAGCGAGGCCACGATTTGCGGTGAATGCAGGGCCTCGTGGTGCACCATGACCTGGGGGTGTTTCTCGCGAAACAGCCGCATGGCCCGCGGGAACACCTCGTAGCTCAGCGCGAGCACGGTCAGCACGCGCAGCTCCCCCTGGCCGCGCCCGGCCTTGAGGCTGGCCGAGAGGCGCTGCACCTCGTCGAGCTGTGAAAACAGGCGTTCGATGTGCGGGTACAGGGTCTGCGCCTCCACCGTGGGTTTGAGCCGCCCGCCCACGCGCTGGAACAGCTGGAAGCCGAGCTGGATCTCGGCGTGTTGAAGTGTGCGGCTGACCGCCGGCTGCGTCACGTTGATCATGCGCGCGGCCGCGCTCACGCTGCCGGTGAGCATGACGGCATTGAAGACTTCGATGTGTCTGAGGCGCATGGGCGGTATTGTTCACCAGGTTGTTTCTCCGGCTGGAACGGTCATCGGCGGCCATGGGGCACGGCTCCGCTCATGTCCCCCGTGCCGGCTGCGCCGTCCCTCCGCCTTGACTTCGCTGCGCCATACCCCATGGCCGCCGATGACTTGGTGGCACGCCAACCGTTGGTGCGCCCTAGGAGTCTGCGCGGCAGAACGTCTCGCGGGCTGATTTGGGGGGCAACTGCGCGGTGCCTCGGGTGATTTGATCGTTCCTGTTGTTTGGCGTGGTCTGTGTGTCGGCCTTGTGCGGGTCAGAACGCTCCGTTTCGCGGCCCGAGATGCCCCGTTTTCCCTCAAGTGCCGCGCAAACTGCACATCCTTCTCAAGTTGAGTGCCAGACACACGAGCTTGAACTCGGCCTTGACCTTGTCCAGTCCCCGCAGACTGAACTGCCTGAACCCCAGCACGCTCTTGATCCACCCGTTGGGCGCCTCCACGATCCACTTCCTCTTGCGGTAGGCAGCCTTGCCTTCGGGTGTCTTCAACTTGGCATCCATCGCTGCGCTGTGCGGCTACTTCTGGGCGTCGATCTCAAGGTCCTGCTTGCCCTCGCGACCCAGCGCCACGATCAACTCGCTCGGACTGTCCTTAAGTCGCTCGAACACCGACTCGGACTGTCCTTAAGTCGCTCGAACACCGACTCCGATCGGAACCCCGCATCGGCCAGAACCTGCTTGGCGTCATCGCCCAGGGTGGCCTTCACTGCCGCCAGCAATACGGGCAGGCGATCGTTGTCGGCGGCGTTGTTGGTGAGCTCGGCCGCCACCACGATCTGCGCGGTCTCGTCCACCGCCGTGTGCGCGTTGTAGCTGTAGTCATAGCCACCACCGGCGCGCTTCATGATGCGGCTGTCCGTGTCGGTGAAGCTCTCCTGGGCGCTGTCCTTGGGAACGCCGAAGTCGCGCTTGTAGCGCCCGCCCTTGGGTTTGCCGTCCTTGTCCCGGGGTTTGCGCTGGTCGTCCTTGCTGCGTCCGCGCGCGGCATCGGCTTCTTGCTGGCGCTGCTCCAGCCGCAGCTTGGCCGCCGTGATGGCGGACAGGCGATCGGCCCGGCGCTTGATCTCGCTGGGGATGTCGATGTCGGGCTCGTTCTTCTCCAGATCGTCGGCCGCCTTCGCTCGGTTGAGCAGGCCGTCAATCTGGGCTTTGAGTTCGGCCTCGGCCTTGAGCATGCGCTCGTAGCTCATGGCCTTGTGACGGCTCGCATTGGCCTTGAGCTTGGTGCCGTCCACCGCCACGGTGCCCAGTTTGACCAATCCGCACTCGCGCGCCAGGCGAACGACCTGCACGAACAAGGCCGAGAGTTCTTGCAGGTGCAGTGCCCGAAAGTCCGACAGCGTGCGGTGCGCCGGGTAGTTCTCTGCCGCCAGCACACGCAGTGCCA